>NZ_CP059833.1:2010445-2680594 GCF_014117265.1 Corynebacterium hindlerae
TTTGGCCCCGACTTTACGCCCCCGACTTTACGCCCCCGACAATGCCCCAAAAACGCCCCGTTGAGCCCGAACTTCGGGCGGGTAATGTCGGGGAGAACGCATTTCCCGTATCTGCTGTGGCCAGTGGGAGTAGGAGGGTCAATGTGGATCTTGTTTTTTGGCACGCACAGGATAGATGAATCTTTTCTGCTGATTTTCGGAAACCGGAATTGCAACTAAGGGTGTCTCGGGACCGCTGTGAAGCACGCATCCCTCGTATCCGGGTAGTGTGGTAGCTCATGTACCCTAAAGCAGCTAAGCGCCCTATTACTCGCAGCCATCACGGCATTGATTTTGTCGACAATTATGAGTGGTTGCGCGATAAGGAATCGGCCGACACCAAGGCATATCTGGAAGCGGAAAACGCATATACTGCGGCTCAGACTGAACATCTGAAGACGCTGGAAGAAAACCTTTACCAGGAGCTTAAGGGCCGCATTAAGGAAACCGATATGTCGGTTCCGGTGCGTCAGGGGAAATTCTGGTACTACTCCCGTACGGAGGAGGGGAAGAGCTACGGGCGTGCCTGCCGCCTGCCGGTGACAGAGGGGCAGGATGCGTGGCTTCCGCCGACGATCACGGAAGAACCTGAGCCTAATGAGCAGGTACTGCTGGATATGAATGAGCTGGCGGAAGGCCACGAGTTCTTTGCTGTGGGGGCGTCCAGTGTCACGGTGTCCGGCAATTTCCTGGCGTTTTCCACCGACACTAAGGGCGACGAGCGTTTCACCTTAAGGATCAAGGATCTGCGTACCGGTGAGCTACTCGATGACGTCATTGAAGATATTGCCTACGGCGCAACCTGGGCAGGGGATGATTATCTCTTCTACCAGCGAGTGGACGAGTCCTGGCGTCCGGATTCGGTGTGGCGCCACAAGGTCGGAACCCCGACCGAGCAGGATGTTCGCGTATTCCACGAGCCGGATGAGCGGTTCTGGGTAGGCGTCGCTTCCACACGGTCGGAAAAGTACTTGCTTCTGGAGGCCGGGTCGAAGATGACCTCGGAGATGTGGGCGCTGGAGCTGGATAACCCGACCGGTGAGTTTCGTTGTCTGCTGCCGCGTCAGGAAGGCATCGAGTACGGGGTTGACCATGCGGTGGTCAATGGTGAGGACCGTTGGTTGGTCATTCACAACGCGACGGGCCCCAACTTCGAGATCGGTGAGTGCCCGGTGGGCTCTTTCCAGATTGAGGAACTGAATGTCCTGGTGCCACACCGTAGCGATGTCCGCCTGGAAGCCATTGACCCGTTTGCCGGCCACCTGGTGTTGGGCTACCGACGGGAGGCCATCGGCCGGATTGCGCTGATGAAGCTGGACCCTGGCTACACCAGTTTTGTGGAAATGAGCTTCGATGAGGAGCTCTATTCCGCCGGTTCCGGTGGCAATCCGGAGTGGGATACCCCGGTCTTTCGGTATACCTATGGCAGTTTTACGCAGCCAGCGAGCGTGAACCTGTTGGACGTCGAGAAGCAAACGCGCACTCTGCTGAAGCAGCAGGAAGTCCTCGGTGGCTACAACCCGGAGGACTATGTCGCGACGCGCCGGTGGGTGACCGCGCGGGATGGTCAGAAAATCCCGGTGTCGCTGGTGCACCGCGCTGACCTGGACTTGAGCAAGCCGAACCCGATGATCCTCTACGGCTATGGCTCCTATGAGCATTCCATCGACCCGAGCTTTTCCAATCTGTACATCTCCGTGTACGACCGCGGGATCGTCTTTGCCGTGGCGCACGTGCGTGGTGGCGGCGAGATGGGACGCCGCTGGTATGACGACGGCAAGATCCTCGCCAAGAAGAACACCTTCACCGACTTCATCGACGTCGCAGACGACCTCATCGCAGCAGGCTTGACGACGCCCGAGCTGCTCGGCGCCGAGGGCGGCTCCGCCGGAGGCCTGTTGATGGGCGCCGTGGCAAACATGGCCCCGGATCGATTCAAGGCCATCGCCGCGAAGGTGCCGTTTGTGGATCCATTGACCTCCATCCTCATGCCGGAGCTGCCACTGACCGTGGTGGAGTGGGAAGAATGGGGCAACCCGCTGGAATCCAAGGAAGTGTACGAGTACATGGCGTCCTACTCGCCATATGAGAACGTGGCGGCGCTGCAGTACCCGAATATCCTGGCGGTGACCTCCATCAATGACACTCGTGTGCTGTATGTGGAGCCTGCGAAATGGATCGCGAAGCTGCGGGACACCGCTGCTGGTGGCCAGTTCCTGCTCAAGACTGAAATGGCAGCAGGCCACGGCGGTGTCTCAGGCCGTTATGAGCGGTGGCGCCAGTCCGCCTTTGAGCTCGCGTGGCTGGTGAACCAGGTGTCCGGTCTCGAGGCCTAAAGCGCAGGTGGACGGGGGTATTTTTACCCCTGCCGTTACTTATGTGGCGTGTTTCATAGTTTATGGCGCTGCGTCTTATTATCGGAACTTTTCGGGGGCTGCAAGTCTGTACGCTGCAGAAATGAAGATGTAGCTGATTTGTGATTTTTCCTCCCGCTTTCGGGGGCGTTTTCGTGGGGCTTAGTTGTGCATTGATTGAGTAGGCAGCGTGGCACTACAGTTCGCAGAAGGTTCGATGTGCCCCTCGATACAGACCTGTGCGCTCCTCGTTGGTTTCACACCAAGTGGGAATTGGAGCTGTGCGTCGAGCAGCGAACTTTACGTTCACTCGGCCACCGCATACATGGTGGCCACTTCCTAGAAAGACCACAACCACTGATGTCTGACAAAGACAATATGGGCGAGTACCCGGCCGCCCAACGCCTCTCTGCATCCTCCGCCACCCCACGCATTGCGGAGCCAAAGAAGCCTCGTAAGGACCGTACCCACTGGCTGTACATCATGGTGATCGTCGCGATCGTCGCAGGCGTCACCTTCGGCCTGGTCGATCCGGCTCACGCGAAGGAATGGAAGGTCGTTGGCACGATGTTCGTGTCGCTGATCAAGATGATCATTCCTCCGGTGATTTTCTGCACCATCGTGTTGGGTATTGGCTCGGTTCGCGCTGCAGCCACCGTCGGTAAGGCTGGCGGTATTGCGCTGGCGTACTTCATCACCATGTCCACCTTCGCTCTTGCGGTGGGTCTCATGGTGGGCAACTACATTCAGCCTGGTTCCAACCTGCATATCGCAGCCGTTGAGCACCCGAAGTCCGCGCCGGATCCAAGTAAGGCAACGGGTACGGTTGGCTTTATCCAGTCGATCATTCCGGACACCATGTTCTCCGCGTTTACCTCTGGCTCCGTGCTGCAGGTGCTGTTCATTGCGCTGTTGTTCGGGTTCGCTGTTCAAGGTATGGGCAAGGCCGGTGAGCCGATTCTCGGTTTCGTCGCTCACCTGCAGAAGGTCGTCTTCAAGATCCTGAACATGATCCTGTGGCTCGCCCCGCTTGGTGCCTTCGGCGCCATGGCTGGTGTGGTGGGTGGCTCCGGTATGGCTGCCGTGAAGTCCCTGGCCGTGCTGATGCTCGCCTTCTACATCACCTGTTTCCTGTTCGTGTTTGTGGTTCTTGGCCTGGTGCTGTGGGTGTTCGGTGGTTTCAACATCTTCAAGCTGCTCAATTACCTGGGCCGCGAATTCCTGCTCATCGTGGCTACCTCATCCTCCGAGTCTGCGCTGCCAAACCTCATGCGCAAGATGGAGCACGCGGGCGTGGACAAGTCCACCGTCGGCATTGTTGTTCCGACCGGTTACTCCTTCAACCTGGACGGCACCGCTATTTACCTGACGATGTCCGCCATCTTCATCGCTGATGCCATGCACATGCCGATGTCGCTCAATGAGCAGATTGGCCTGCTGATCTTCATGATGATCGCCTCCAAGGGCGCTGCTGGCGTCTCCGGTGCTGGCATCGCCACCCTGGCTGCCGGTCTGCAGTCTCACTCCCCAGCGCTGCTCAGCGGTGTGGACGTCATCATGGGCATCGATAAGTTCATGTCCGAAGCTCGTGCGCTGACCAACTTTGCCGGCAACTCCGTGGCAACCCTGCTGGTTGGTGTCTGGACCAAGTCCATTGACAAGGAACGCGTCAAGGACGTGCTTAACGGCAAGATTCCTTACGTTGCCTTGCCGGATGATACGCACGTTGACCTTCGTAACCCAGAGGTCGAAAACGCCCCTAACATGACTTTGCAGCCGACGCCGCAGGTCGACCTGGACGCGTACCGGCACTAGTTGTTTCCCAACGCGCCCTCAGCCAGTAGGTTGAGGGCTTTTCCTGTGGCGGGGTGGGCGAGGTCGTGCGATAATACCCCTCATGCACGGCGCTCTGTTGGTTTCGATCTCAAGCATCTTTGATGCCACTCGTGCCGATACCGAAAAACTCATCAGTCACCTGGACAGCAGGGGAGTGCCAGTGTCGCTGCTGGTCGCCCCGCACATCGACGGCAATTGGCACCTAGCCAAGGACCCGGCCACCAAGCAGTGGCTCCTTGATCAGCAAAGCGCGGATCGCGCGATCATCCTCAATGGCTTCGATCAAGCGGTACAGGGGCGACGCGCGGAGTTCGCTAACCTGGAGTCCCACGAAGCACGGCTGCGGCTCAAGGGCGCTACCCGTCAGATGCAGAAGATCGGTTTTGATACTGATCTGTTTGCCCCGCCTCGCTGGCGACTGTCTGCGGGGACTCTCCAGGTCCTCCCGGAATTCGGGTTCACGCTCGTTTCCTCCACGCGGGGAATTCACAATCTGGACAGCGGGGACTTCACCCAGACCCGAAACCTGTCCTTCGGTGAAGGCTACGGCGCGGCGAAGTGGTGGCGGCGAAACATCATCCGCGCGGTGGAGCGTGGGGCGGCGCAGGGCAGGACGGTCCGCTTGTCAATCTCGGCGCGCAATCTCTCGGATAAAAAGACGGCCCGGGATTTTCTGGAGGGCGTCGATAAGGCGCTGCGTCTCGGCCTCACCCCGCGCGACTACCGTGACTTCCGCTAGCCTGGGCGGCATGAGCATCTATGACACCCCAGTAACCCTGTTGGACGGCACCGAAACCACCTTCAAAGATTGGGAAGGGCACCTGGTGCTGCTGGTCAATACCGCCAGCGAGTGCGGCCTGACCGGGCAATATGAGGGTTTGCAGCGACTTTTCGACGACTATATGATGCGAGGCCTTTTCGTCATTGGAATGCCCTGCAACCAATTCGGGGCGCAGGAGCCTGGCAGTGCTGAGGAGATTCAACAATTCTGCCAGGCAAACTACGGGGTGACGTTCCCGATGCTGGCCAAGGCGGACGTCAATGGCGAGAATGCGCATCAGCTTTACCAGATCGTCAAAGAGACTCCTGATGCGAAGGGGGAGGCCGGGGACGTGCAGTGGAACTTTGAAAAGTTTGTGATCTCGCCGTCAGGTGAGGTCATTGCTCGGTTCCGACCCAAGACCGACCCGGAAGATGATGAGGTTATTGATCTGATTGAGGAGAATTTGCCGATCTAAAAGAAAAGTCCGGTTGAGGGAAATAGAAGCTAAACAAAAGCATAGCTAAGACTGTAAAAATAATAAGTTGATAAGATGGATATCTATTGCATTGATTGTGCAGCTAAAGTGTTGATAGGTCATGCTCTTTATCGCCCATTCAAAGGTAAGGAGCAGTACTAACCGTTCCTACAGTGGGGTAAAGATGTCAACCTTTTCACAGCGCATCGCCGCCGTCATTGCGGCCGGTGCCTTAGCTTTCGGCGGTACCTTCGCCGCTATGCCTAGTGCCGGGGCACAAGCCGGTACCGAAACAACTCCGGCTCCAGCGCCGGCCGCCCCGACCGGCGAAATCGATCCCAAAGCTCAAGTAACCCTGACGATTAAGAAGTACTTGGGTGAAATTGGCGATACGAGCAACGGCCTCGATGGGGCCCAATTCAAGATCGAAAAGCTCAACGATGTTGACCTGACCACCCAAGCAGGGTGGGAAAAGCTGGCGGGTCTGACCGCAGCGACCGCTAACGACGTCACGGAGATCAAGACCGTGACCACAGCAAACGGTGGTACCGCGACCGTATCCACGGCGGATACCCCTAACTTTACGGTCGGTGCCTACAAGATCACGGAACTTAACCGTGCTGGCTACACCACCGCCGCACCATTCCTCATCACCCTCCCCTACAACGATGCGCAATCCGGTAATTGGAATTACACGCGGGAGGTTGCCCCTAAGAACCAGAATGTTCAGCCGAACAAGCAGGTGGACGATTCCAAGGGCGCACTCGGCGGAACCCTGACCTACACCGTGAATGCCCCTGTTCCTGCTGGGGCAATGGATCGCTTCATCATCACAGATAAGCTGGTTGACAACCTGCAGCTGACCTCTCAGTCAATTGTTGTCGGCACCACCGGCAAGTCGACTGTGGCGCTCGCTTCTCCGGGGGATTACACCCTCTCTGAGGACAACAACACCGTCACCGTTACCTTCACCCGCGAAGGTATGAACAAGCTCCAGGAAGCGCGTAAGGATGATCCGACTCTGCAGGTCACTGTGAAGTTCGACGCCAAGGTAGTGAGCATCCCCACCGACGGCAAGATCAACAACACCGCCACCATCTCTCTTCCTAATGGTGCGGAAGTAACCACGGACGTTCCGGCGGATACTGATCCGAACACTCCCGATGGCCCTACCTCCACCACCTTCGGTGACCTGACCATCACCAAGACCGGTAGCGACAACAAGGCAGAACTCGACGGGGCAACCTTCCAGATCTACCAGTGCCAAAAGCAAGAGGATTCGACTTGGCAGCTGCTGGGTCAGCCCCTCACGGTATCCCGAGATCAGCAAGCCTCAGACCTGAAGGACACCATTGAAACCACTGGTGGCACTGCCGAAGCAAAGGCATACGGTCTTCCTGCATCCTCCTTCTCCGGTGGCGCTACGGGTGTAGTAGCAAACCAGTACTGTGTGCTGGAAACCAAGGCACCAAAGGGGTACGTCCGTAACCCAGACCCACAGCCTGTCAACTATGAACCGACTAGCCGTGCTTTCACCGCCACGGTGAACAACGCGAAAGACTCCATCATCGGTCAGCTCCCAGCCACCGGTGCCTGGGGAATTGTGTTGGTGTTCTTGGTCGGTATCGCGCTGCTTGCCCGCGGCCTGTACACCTCCTACAAAGACAACAAGCAGTCTGCGTAAGTTGACCTAACTGGGGACCGAAGTGTTCCCAAAAAGGGTCCTGGAAAAAGAATGGATAGCAATGAGTAGCCACAGCAGGTCGAAAACCCCTGTGGTTACTTTGCACTCATCTCAAGGTGGGGTGAAAAAACGTCGCAACCCGCGTTCGATTATCTACTTGCTCCTCGCGGTGATCGTGTTGCTTTCCCCCGTCGTGCTCACGCACTGGAAGAACGTAGAGCAACACCGCATCGCGGAGCAGTACTCAAAGCACGTTACCGAGCTTTCGTCACAGGAACGCGACGCGATGTTGGCCGCTGCGCATGATTACAACCGGAGCCTTCCCCCGTTCGGGTCCCCGGACCCGTGGGTCAACGGCGTGGACAAAACCACCCCTGGATACCAAGACTACGAACAGCAGCTGAATGTCGGCGGCATTCTCGCGCGCATCAGGATTCCCGCGGTAGGTATTGACCTGCCCGTTTATCACGGCACGGATAACTCGACACTGTCACACGGCGTCGGGCACCTATATGGAACGGCTCTCCCCGTCGGTGGCGAAGGGACCCATGCGGTGCTCACCGGACACACAGGTCTGGCGACGCTCACCATGTTCGACAACCTCACCCACATGAAGATGCACGACACCTTCCTTGTGGAAGTGGCAGGGGAGACCCTCGCCTATGAGGTGGACCAGATTTCCGTCGTTCTGCCAGCAGACGTAGAAAACATCAAGCCGGAAGCCGATAAGGACCTTGTCACACTCATCACCTGTACTCCCTATGGCATTAACTCCCACAGGTTATTAGTACGGGGACACCGGACCGCAGTGCCGTCAGCGGAATTGAAGCAAGAATATCGCAGCCCATGGCAACCGTGGATGATCGCAGCGATCATTATTTCGCTGCTGGTACTGCTGTACCTCCTCTGGCTGATGTGGATGTTGCGCCGTCGTAAGAAGCGTCAGGAACAAAACCAATGAGTCGTCGATTAGCGTGCTTCTTTGCGTTGGTCTTTGCGTTGCTTGGGGCAGCCCCCGCCATCGCGCAGGGAAACTACACCCTGACCGTCGTGAAAACGGACGGCATCGGCCAAGAGTACGGCGCCCCGGTATCAGGCGTGCCTTTTCAGATTAACCAGCTGCTCGACATGCCGCCGACACAGCAGGCACAGCTGGCGGAGATGGCGCAACAGAACATTGCCGTGCTTACCGACGACTCCCCCCACCCTATGGGGCCAGCCACAACTGTAGTTACTAACTCCGAGGGCGTGGCCCGCTTCGTTGGCCTGGCACCAGGTGTTTATCTGGTGCGGGAGCAACCATATCGGGTGGGAAACGTTGACTATATCGAAGCCACCCCGTTTTTGGTATCTGTCCCCGCGATTGGGGAGCGGGCAACCAACGACGTGGTCATTCGGCCGAAGAATCAACCATTGCCGGTATACAAAGAAACTGACAAATTCTGCGTCACCGAGAATGATCCCGCACGATTGCAGGTAGTAACTGGTGTTCCGGCACCAGATCGGGATGGAGTGCTGCACCAGTACGCAATCGTGGACCCTATTGATCCGCGGATGAAGTACCTCGGCAACCTGGAAGTGAAGATCCAAGGTCAGCAAGATCTTCTACTTGTAGTAGACACTGATTACTCCTTTGCCTTCGATGACACAACTAACTCAGTCCTCGTCCAGTTCACCGAGGCCGGTTTGGCTAAGCTCGCAGCGGCCCGCAGTGACCACCCGGAAACCCGAGTGATCACTAGCTTTGACGCCACAGTGCACGATTGGGTGGCCGTAGGGGAAGTCGTCCCCAACACCGCCTACCTAATCCCCGACGGATGGGGATTTGACCTTAAGCCTCAGGCGTTTCGGCCGATTTGGTGGGTGACACCTACCGAAACCGCCCCGGTTCGGCCGACCTTGACCTTCCAGCAAGCGCTGTTCCCACTGCCGGATAAGAAGGTGGATAGCCTCTCTGGCCTGGACAGCGTGGCCATTCCTTCCAACCCCGTAGCAATTTGTAAATGCCTCCCAGGCCAAGTACCGCCGCCGTTCCCTGGCATTCCCGGCGGGCCCGCACTGCCGATTACTCCACGCCCCGCCGAGCCGGGTAGTTCCGTCGCACAGCCACCTGCCACCACTCCTTCCCAGGCTGACCGGCAGCCACTTTTGCCACGCCTAGGCCTGGCATTGACAGGAGCCAATGTGCTGTGGGCAATCGTCAGTGCGGCCCTGTTAGCAATCGCCGGTTGGGCGCTATTCCTACTGGGGAAACGCAAAAGAGAACGTAGCGACGCGGAGGAACGTTCATGACCACCAGAGCAACACGGACACAGCAGAAAGGAAAGACCATGACCACACGCACTCGGATCAACGCCTTCCTCGCAATAGTGCTGTGTACCTTGGCCATGGCTGGTTTCCCCGTCGTAGCGGACCGCCTACCACAAGCGGAAGCCGTGACACCGGCAACTCCGCCGAGCAATCAAAGCTGGAGCAGCTCAGCATGGAAATACAAAGATTGTTCCTTCCGCAAGTCCGCAGGAGATGCGACAGCAGAAGCATTTTCAGATGAACTGTGCTGGATTGATCAAAAGGAAGCACTTGGCTTGGGTTCTACGCCCAAGCAGGTCACCAAGGATCTGGGGCGTTACACGCTGACCTACATGCTCTCGCAAGTGGGGGAGCAGCCTGCTTCCCAAACTGGCCGAATTGCTGTGGGAACCACGGCAAGTACGGCATTGGCGCCTGGAGTGACCACGGGTTTTGCCTATGTGGACGATTCTTCACTGTTCGGAAACACCATCAACGGTGTGAGCTACTTTGTGCCAGAATCAGGTGATAGCAACCGTCCGGTGATCAAAACCAATCATGACGCGACATGGTCCCGCAAGTTCCGTTTTGTGTACGACCAGATTAAGCTCATTGACAAAGCTACGGGACAGCAGGTTCCCAACCCTAGATTCATGGTTGCTGATGCGCAGCAAACCGCCCGTGGTACTGGTTCAGAAGTTTTGACCGTCCACGAACCGAGTGAGGAAGTGTTTGCAGGCCCGGTAGCACGCTTTACTCCAGCATTAAAAAACTATTCGCCTGCGTGTTCCGTAGAAACCAATCAGGAAAACACCTTTGGGCCAGTTCCAGATCCGAAGTGGTATGCCCGGCACAATATCGGCCCGGCAGATTTTGGCTGCCTGGAATGGAGCGGCCTGGTGCTGTCGAGCAATTCCCAGAAAGCCGGCATGTATCTGGTGTCAGTGCCGAACGCGACGCGCATCGAAGTGTCAACCTACTCCTGGTCCACGCAGGCTTTTGCCCTGGCATTGGATTTTGGCCGCATGCGCGGCAACGTTGCGGCGGATACCCAGCAGGAGAAACTGGCAACGGGTCAGGAAACCAGCTTTGATTTCACCATGGGAGTGCGTGCCGGAAACGCCACTATCCCGGCGCCATGGCAGGGGCCGGATACCTACACTCAGGTCACCCGGTCGTTAAACATGGATGCCAAAAATGGCTTGAGTTCGCTCGACCCGCAGGTGTTTGCTTCTACCGCTTCTGGTTCCCAGGCTGACCAGGTTTTCAACCGCTACGACACGGTGTGGACGTGTACCATCCCGGGGCGCACTGACACCATTAAAACCGGTTCAGTTCCAGCTGGATACAAACTCACCAATGATCCGGCGACTAAGAAATCGGAATTAATAGCTGATAACCCGGACAACAAGCCGATCACCTGTACTGTGAACTGGACTCCAAAGTTTATTCCGGCAACGCTTACTTTGGGGAAGATCCGCGAAGGATCAGCTTCTTCGTATAACGAGTTTGTAGACAAAACTTTCGAGATTTCCTACAGCTGTGTTCCGCCCCATCATGGATCTAAAACCGATCAACAGGCTAGTGATGAATTCACCAAGGCCTATCCCACTGTCAAACTGACGGATACTAAAAAGTTGAAGTCCGGTGACACCGTCGATATTGCTGGATTGCCGTCGGGAGCTATTTGTAACATCACGGAGGCGGAGTCCGCGAAACCCGCCCCAGATTCTGGTGTCGATCACGCCTTGTCCTGGGCTGGTGGCTCCGAGCTCGCCCCATCTGCCGGTGCTACGCTACCTGCACGAACCGTCACCTTGGTCCCGCTAGGCACAGGGGCCACAAGTAATTCTGTTCGGGCTACAAACAAGTACACTGCCCACACTGGCACGGTCAATTTGTCTAAGACGGTGTTGGGAGATCCAGTTGGTTCTGTTATCATCGGGCCACGGACCTACAATTTTGACATTAACTGTCCGGATGCCAATTTCAGGAAGACCGTTGAACTCACCCTGAATGGGACGAATTCACTAAGCGGAACGACGACACTTAACGGGGTGCCAACGGGGCGCAATTGCACAATCACCCCGTTGACAGGTTTGAGCGATAAAGAACGGCAAACCGTAAAGTTTGACAAGCGCGTCCTCAACGTGGGAGCGAACGCCGATGTCCAACCAAACTCTTTCGATGCATATCCATTTACAATCCCGGATTACCCATCCGGAGGTGCCCCGACGAGTATCAACATTGACATCACTACGACTTATTCGTGGAAGACTGTTCCGCTGACGGTGTCGAAGCATGTTACCGGTCCGGCTGCTGAAAAAGCCACCGGAGAATACCCCGCGTTTTCCGTCAACTATGAGTGCGCTGTGCCCGGAGATGCCAGCTCGAACAAGTCCGGAGTGGTGGAGCTTCCAGCGGACGGAACTGCGGTGACAATCCCAGAGATTCGTGTCGGCGCTGAATGCCGAGTGTGGGAACCTCCCCTTGCTGCTGGACAGCAGGTCGATTTGAGCAAAACCAGAGTTGCTGGTTCCAAACTGGATGGCACAGAAACCGTCCTGGATAACGCGGAAGCTCAAAGCACGGCAGTTATCACGGCCGTTGATTCTGCTGACCCGAACCAAAACAAGGTTGTGGTTACTAACGCGTTCCGGAACAAGCTGGGGACCGTAGATGTAACTAAAATAGTAAACGCAGCGGGACTCACTACGGAGCTGCCTGCTAGCTACGACCTCGGTTTTGACTGTGGTGCGCGTTCTGTAGAGGTCGCGGGCAACGTGCGTTCTGTTGCGCTGCGTGGCACGGTGAATGTCTCGCCTAATGGAACCCGCACGCTCTCCTTTAAGGACTCGGATGCCGAACTTGCCAAAGCTGTCAACGACGCCGCTGGAAATATGCAGGTGCCGTATGGAAATACTTGCACCTTTAGTGAGACACGGCCGGAACTGACCACCACCGGCATTCTCTGGAGCACCGACGTCAATTCAGTGAAAGTTACGGTCTCGGGCCCTACTCAAACCGCGACTGTCACGAACACCTACACCGCATCAGGTGATGGCTTGACAATCACGCGCGTTGTGGCGGCGAACCCGCAGATGGCCGGGACGTTGAGCTACCAGCTGAGCTGCACCAACAACGGTCAGCCACTGGTGCTTCCTGGTGACGGCGCATTCCAGCTTGCCGACGGCGAAAACAAGCAATTCTCAGCCACAGACATTCCTGCTGGTTCTGAATGCTCGTTGAAGGCAGATACATACATGCCCGCGGACAAGACGCGGACCGTGGACGGGGTAACCTTCCCAATTCGATGGACGTGGGAGGCAACCTTCCCGGAAAATGCTTTAGGAACAGAAGCTACTCTCTCGGGTGATAGTGACTCTACTTCTCTTTCGGTGCCGTCGATCGTGGTTGGGGATAAGTCGGTAGTGACAATTACCAGTTCGTATGACTACGTGTGGACCACATATTCTGCAGAGAAACAGGTGGCGTTTCCTGGACCGTCGTTGATTTCAGAAGAACGCCAGCGTGTGGCTAAAGACCGTGAATTCGTCGTTCATTTCCCGTGCGTAGCACCGTATGGGGAAACTGGCAATCGCGCTGCGACCCTGGTGGATGGCAAAGTGACCTTCACTTCCCGTGGAATACCGGTTGGTTCAAAATGTACTGCATACGAAGAAACAGCCTTCACGCCTGCTGGCGTTGATCTGACACAAGAGGTCTCGTTTAATGGTTCGCCGTATGTTTCTGCATTGGATCAGAAGGCTACCTACATCATTAAGGATAGTGCTGCGAACAATAAGTTCACTTTCCGTAATTCCTACAAGCGTCGCACAACCAGTGTTGAGCTGAACAAGATCGCTAACACCCCGATCGACCTCAAGGCATACGAGAATCAATTCCACACCCACGCGTTCACGATGACCTGTGTGGATCCTCTGGTGGAATCGCGTCCAGCGCTGACAACCTTTAATGGCTCAATTCAAGGCGAGGGCCAGTGGGTAGTGGAAGGCGTGCCCGTGGGCGCGGAGTGCCAAATCACCGGCGATAACTTCGGCCGTCTTGATTTGAAAGAGACCTCGGATGGTCGTGATTTGCAGACGCATCTTCGTCCAAACAGCGTGGACTGGGACTTAACGCGCAACGACGCTACGTCGCTTCACGACGACAAGCTGCCCAATGACACAACCACCTCAATGTTCTTCGCCACTGAGGATGGAAGTAACGTAGTTAATCTGACCAATAACTACGAGATCATCCCGGCCAAGCTCGATTTCTCCAAGAAGATCACCGCCGCAAACCAGGCTGAGCTTGATGAGGTCACCAAGGGTGGCGCCGTGGAGTTTTCCTACCGATGTGAGGGAGTGGGATACACCAAGGGCGTGATCGGCCCGAAGCTGGGAAGCAACCTTGATGTGATGTTGCCAAACAAGATCACGGTGGATCAGTTCACGGAAACGGTGAGCAATCCAGACGGTACGGTGTCCAAGGTTTACCGCCCGAACTTTGACTTGGTGGTGTCTTCCGGTGCACTTTGTACGTTTACGGAAGTAGGCGCGAGCACCGATGCCGTTGGGTTCACCAAAGCTGTTTCCATCAATGGCGAGCAGGGAACGTCGCTGGAACAGCGGATTGTGGAAAACTCTGATCAACTGCAAGCTTTCAATTTCGACAACAACTATTCCCGAAAGATGGTGCCAGTCCGTTTGGTTGCCCTGAAAGAGGGTTTCCTTGATGGAGTTTCTCCTGAGGGATACCACCTGAACGTCAAGTGCGATGATGGTCGGCAGACGACGGCAGAAGTGGTGCAAACATTGAATCAAGCGCAAACGACGGTATCGGTTACTGACGCGACACCACCTGTTGCTGGTCAGATCGTTAATCTTCCCGCGGGTTCTTCCTGTTCCTTGACGGTTTCCGGAGCGTCGTTAGCGGCGCTGCCCACGCTAGAAGTGACCCAGGGAACTCGTACCCCGTTCATTCAGTTTGGTGATTGGGTAGGTCATAAAAAGTCAGATACCAACCCAACGGTGAGCAACCCTAATATTGCTCCTGCTGATGTCACAGCAGCCATGAAACAGTACGAGCACAAGTTCGTCGTGCCTTCTGATGCTGTCACTACCGCTGATGGCGAAGTGATGACGGTCGCTGCGGATGTTTATTACCCGCAAGACACCGTGGATGTGACGTTCACCAAGGAGATGGCTGGTTCGCCCGAGGGAACTCCTTCCTTCGAATTCTCCACAAACTGTATTGCTGGCAACAGCTTTACTCTCAGCGCTGGTAACTCGGTCAAGCTGCCCAATGTTCCGGTAACTAAGACCTGCTCCTTCACTGAAATCAATGACTCGCTGGACAACGCGCAGCCGATCCTGGAGGTGACTTCTCATGGGGACAGGTTGGGCAATATTCAGGTGAGTAACGCCTTTACCGAACAGGACACCGCGGAACTACACAGTGTTTCTGCGGCGGTGCTGCCGGTAACTTCTGCCACCGACACCTCCTCCGGTGGGGCGCCATGGTCCTTGGTTGCAACTAACAAGTACCCTGCGCTAAAGATCACCAAGCGTATCGCTGGCGCGCCGATCAGCTCGGTGACGGGTGCAGTTGCCGATATGGCCTTGATCCCGCACACGCAGGATTCCATGGAATTCACCTACACTGTGGAAAATAAGGGTGCGATCGACCTAACTAAGCTCAGTTTCGTCGAACCTGGGCTAGCCGGGCGTACCGTGATCCAGCCTGACGGCACGGAGGTCACCATTGACGCCGAAGGCAACATTCCGTCTGAGGTGTGTACGCTGAGTGGCACTGACCTCAACTCCGGTGCAACAGCTACCTGTACCTTCACGGTGAAGATCACGGAGCCTCATGACCAAAACTTCACCTACAAGCCGTCCGATGGAAAAGTCACCGTCACTGGCACTGCTTCTGCCGGGGTGATAACAGCTTCCGATTCATTCGGTGCGTTCCGCCCAATGGATTCCCTTGCCTGGGCACTGCCGGAAACCGGTGTGCAAACGCTGGTGTGGGTGTTGATACTGGGACTGCTCATCCTTGGCTACGGCGTGTACCGTTGGCGACGTGATCGCGAGGAGGAGGACAGTTAGCGGGCAGCGGGCGTCGAAAAGCAAGCAGCGTAAACGACGCTCCTGGTTGTGGATCGTGCTGGGCGCGCTGCTGCTGCTTTACCCGATCGTTGCGACGCTGTGGAACGATCACCTGTTGCAGCAGCAAGCCCGGGAATACAGCACGAATGTCGAAAGGATTGAGCCTCGGGAAGAGATTCAGCGCCTGCGCCGCGAAGCCGAAGAATACAACGCGTGGCTGGAAACTGAGGGGCACCACGCAATGCCCCCAGAGGACAGCTCCCCAGGTTTCGACCGGTACATGGCAACGCTCAACCCGCCGGAAACCCAAGGCACGCTCGGGCGCATCTCGATTGAATCCATCAACGTGGACCTGCCGATTGCCCACACCTCGCGCCCCGCGGTGCTGTACCACGGGGCGGGGCACATGTTCGGATCCGATTTGCCCATTGGCGGGCTAGGGAACAACGTAGTGATCACCGCCCACACCGGGATGGTGAACGCGTCAATGTTTGACCAGCTCCCGACCCTGAAAAACGGGGCAATCGTGAAAGTGGAAGTGCTCGACGAAACGCTGTATTACCAGGTCACAGGGCGAAAAATTGTGAAACCTGATGATTGGCGAGACATCACCTACGAACCCAACCGAGACAAACTCACCCTCGTCACATGCACCCCATACGGCATCAACTCAGATCGCTTACTCGTCGAAGCTGACAGAGTGGACCCATCCAGCCTGGACGCGGGAGCGAAGTGGAAACTGCCACTGTCGTGGTGGATGATCCTGGACCTGCTGATTCTGTTAATTGTCTTCCTGATCCTGCTCATCGGGGAACGGCGACGGCGCAAGAGGAAGCAAGCGCGGGGCATGGATAGGGATTTGTCCCGGAAAACAAATCGCTATCAACACCCCTAATCCGTCAACCGCACTTGCCGTTGCGCAACTAGTGGCCGTGGCGAGTACTGGGAGCGCAGTTCGCGGAGGGTTGCTGCGTGTTCGAAGAGGCGCTTGTCTTCCTCGGTGACCGGCGTGAACTGGCGGGCGGGTAGTGGGTTGCCGTCGATGTCCACAGCAACGTAGGACACAGTCGCATGAATGGCGGTTTCCAGGTGGGAGCGGCCGCCACGCGGTGCACCGGAGCGGACGTGGATGGACGTTTGCATCCCTCGTGCGTCGGTGCGGATGAGGCGGGCGTCTACCTCGATGAGGTCGCCGATCTGGATGGGGCGGTAGAAGCGGATGCCACCAGCGTAAACAGCGACGGTGTGTTCGCCGGACCATTCCATGGTGCAGGCGGCGCCGGCTTCGTCGATCCACTCCATTGCGGTGCCACCGTGGACCTTGCCGCCCCAGTTCACGTCAGTCGGTTTGGCCAGGAAGCGGGTGATGAGGCGCGGGGCGTCGGAAGGGCCGTCGTAGGTTTGCTTTTCCATTTCAGCCTCGATGGCCTGGCGCAGCTCAATGCGGGAGAGGGCGGCTTCGTAGACGCGTCGTTCTTCGTCGGTGGTGGGTTCGTAGGTGGGTACTGCCACGGATTTTCCGGTGGCGGTGTCCTTCGCCACGAAGATGACCAGACAATCGCAGGCACGGGTGAAGACACCTTCGCGAGGGTCTGCGGAGAACACCTCGTTGATGATGTGCATGGAGGAGCGCCCCGTCATAGCGATTCGGGAACGCACCTCCACCATGTGTCCAGAGGGGATCGGACGGAAGAAGTGAATGTGACCCACGTAAGCTGTGACGCAGTAAGTCCCGGACCACGATGTGGCGCACGCGTATGCCGCCTTGTCGATCCATTCCAGCACGCGTCCACCATTGATGCCGTGGTTGCCAGCCATGAGCACATCCGTCGGTGCGGCCAGGAAACGAAGAGTGATGGCAGGGGAGCGGTCCGGCATAAGATGACTTTCAGATCGAGTAACTACATGAACGTAAGAATTCACTATATATTCTTGTCACCTCAGCAACATGGAAGCCGAGCCTATGCCTACCCCCAAGAAAGTGGATCCCGCCGAAACCCGCGCGGCTGTCCTCGCCATCGCCGATTGGATTAGGGACGAGGATTGCGGGCAACGGCCGTCGAGAAGCCAGCTTGCCGACGCCACCCGCCTCACCGCCCGGACCCTAGCGCAGACCGCGCCGGGGCAGAGCGTGGAGCTGCGTGTGCCGCCGTTCGTGGCTGTGCAATGCATTCAGGGGCCACGGCATACCAGGGGGACGCCACCGAATGTGGTGGAGATGTCGCCGCGCGAGTGGCTTCGAGTAGCAACGGGCATGGAAGCTTTCGCGACAGCAAAAAAAGACTGCTCAGGCACCCGCGCGGGTGAGATAGAGCATTGGCTACCCATACTAAACCTAGGCTAAACTTCGTTGTGACCTGCGGAAATAGTGGTTAGCATTATGGATTAGTAACGCCTGATATGTGTAAGGGAGCGTCCATCATGACCGGCCACGACCAAGAATTTTTTGAACCACACGCAACGGGCGTGAACTCTAAACTCAACTGGCTGCGCGCCGGGGTGTTGGGTGCGAATGACGGCATCGTCTCAGTCGCAGGCCTGCTGATGGGTGTGGCCGCCGCCGGTGCCGGTTCCAAAGAACTCATGACGGCAGGCATCGCATCCGTCGCCTCCGGCGCTGTCTCCATGGCGCTCGGCGAATACGTCTCCGTCTCCGCACAACGAGACACCGAACGACAGCTCGTGGCTAAAGAAAAGTGGGAGCTGGAGCATTTCCCAGACCATGAACATGCTGAGCTGGTCGGGATATTAAAAGAAAAGGGCATGTCGGCGGAAACGGCAGAGATTGCCGCCACTGAGATGGAGAACAGTAATGCTCTAGCTGCTCATCTCGATATGGAGCTGGGTATGGACGCGGAAGAGCTGACCAACCCATGGGTGGCTGCGGGGTCTAGTGCCGTGTCCTTTGTAGTTGGTGCGATGATTCCGTTCCTGTGCGCGATTTTCGCACCAGTCCAGGCGCGGGTGTGGGTGATCCTGCTGGGTACGGTGGTGGCGCTCACCCTTACCGGTGGGTTGTCCGCGAAGTTCTCTGACTCTAGCAAGGGGCGCTCGGTTACCCGCCTCGTTGTTGGTGGCGCACTCGCGCTTGGGGTGACATACCTGATCGGTTGGCTTTTCGGGGTGTCGGTGACCTAACCGGAATGTGGTGGTTGAGACCTAGACCGGCTACGATGAACACTGTGGTAGACGACCGTACTTTTAAGCGCCCGGATTTGGATGACCACGGTGAAAATGCCCCTCGTGAAGAGTGTGGTGTTTTCGGTGTGTGGGCCCCGGGTGAAGACGTTGCAAAACTTACCTACTACGGCCTATACGCTCTGCAGCACCGCGGGCAAGAAGCCGCAGGCATCGCGGTAGGCGATGGTGATTCAATCGTCGTATTCAAAGACTTGGGCCTAGTCTCCCAAGTCTTTGACGAGCAATCCTTGGGTGCCCTTAAAGGCGACCTTGCAGTGGGGCATACTCGCTACTCCACCGCAGGTGGTGTCTCCTGGGAAAACTCCCAACCTATGTTCCGGGTTACCCCAGACGATATTGACGTGGCACTCGGACACAATGGCAACCTCGTTAACTACGTAGAACTGTTGGAAGAAGCCACAGCTCTGGGGCTGGTGAGCAAGGACTCCCACCCGTCTGACTCCGACATCATGACAGCGCTGCTGGCGAACAATGCCCGTGACGGCAAGACGATCTTCCAATCTGCCCAGGAACTCCTTCCTCGTATCAAGGGAGCGTTCTGTCTCACCTTCATGGACGGCAAAAGCCTCTACGCTGCTCGCGACCCGCACGGCGTCCGGCCACTGTCCATCGGCCGTCTCGATTCCGGCTGGGTTGTTGCCTCGGAGACCTGTGCGCTCGATATCGTGGGCGCGTCTTTCGTTCGCGACGTAGAACCGGGCGAGCTGCTGCGTATCGACGCTTCCGGTATCCACAGCGTCCGCTTCGCGGAACCAACCCGCAAACTGTGCGTGTTCGAGCACGTCTACCTCGCACGCCCAGACTCCGTCATCTCCGGACATTCGGTCCATGCCAGCCGCGTGGAAATCGGTCGTCGACTGGCGAAGGAATGGCCGGCAGACGCTGACATGGTGATGCCAACCCCAGATTCAGGCACACCAGCCGCAGTGGGCTACGCGCAAGGCTCCGGTATCCCATTTGGCCTCGGCCTAGTGAAGAACGCTTACGTGGGCCGTACCTTCATTCAGCCAACGCAGACTATTCGCCAGCTCGGTATCCGCCTCAAGCTCAACCCGCTCAAGGGGGAGATCGCTGGTAAAAAGCTCGTAGTGGTGGATGATTCCATCGTCCGTGGCAATACTCAGCGTGCCTTGATCCGAATGCTGCGCGAGGCCGGCGCCGCGGAAGTACACGTCCGTATTGCTTCGCCACCAGTGAAGTGGCCCTGCTTCTACGGCATTGATTTCGCGTCCCCAGGTGAGCTGATCGCGAACAACGTGGATGACTCAAATGAGGCAGCCATGGTGGAGTCGGTTCGCGTGGCGTTGGGGGCGGACTCCCTCGGCTACGTCTCCGTGGACGGCATGGTCGCTGCCACCGGAGAACAGCGCGAGAACTTGTGCTGCGCATGCTTCGACGGCAAGTACCCACTCGGGCTGCCGGAGGGCAACGCCAATGCGGAGCTCGTGAAGACCATGCAGGCAGAAAACTAACCCAGGAGAAGTGAACACACCGATGACTGACAACAACGAACAAGTGACCTCGTACGCTGCCGCTGGCGTGGACATTGAAGCTGGCGACCGCGCGGTGGAACTGTTCGCACCACACGCCAAGCGCGCTACCCGACCTGAGGTTCGCGGTAGCCTCGGTGGCTTTGCTGGACTGTTTGCCCTGGGCAAGTACAAGGAGCCACTGCTCGCTGCCGGATCCGACGGCGTGGGAACTAAGCTGGCCGTGGCTCAGGCTATGGACAAGCACGACACCATCGGCATCGACCTGGTGGCAATGTGCGTTGATGACCTGGTCGTCTGTGGCGCGGAACCACTGTTCCTGCAGGACTACATCGCCATTGGCAAGGTTGTTCCAGAGCACGTGGCTCAGATCGTTGCGGGTATCGCAGAAGGCTGCGTCCAGGCAGGTTGCGCGCTCCTGGGCGGCGAAACCGCGGAACACCCCGGCGTGATGGAACCCGACCACTACGACGTATCCGCTACCGCAGTGGGCGTTGTGGAAGCTGAGGAGCTCCTCGGCCCCGACCGCGTGCGCACCGGCGACGTACTGATCGCGATGAAGTCCTCCGGTCTGCACTCCAACGGCTACTCCTTGGCCCGCCACGTCCTGCTGGAAAAGGCTGCACTGCCACTGGATACCCACATGGATGAGCTTGGCCGCACCCTCGGTGAAGAACTCCTCGAACCAACCCGCATCTACGCCAAAGACTGCCTCGCGCTGGCCAACGAATGCGAAGTCCACACCTTCTGCCACGTTACCGGTGGCGGACTAGTGGGCAACATGGTTCGTATCATCCCAGAAGGCATGGTCGCTGAGATGTCCCGTGCGACCTGGACCCCAGGCCCAATCTTCCGCACCATCGAACGCCTGGGCAAGGTGCCACAGGAAGAGATGGAGAAGACCTTCAACATGGGCATCGGCATGGTCGCCGTCGTTGCCGCCGAAGACCGCGACCGCGCGCTCGCCATGCTCACCGCACGGCATATCGACGCCTGGGAGCTCGGAACCGTCCGCTCTGCCGCAGATGGGGAGAGCGACCGCGCCATCCTCAAGGGTGCACACCCGGACGCCTAAAAAAATCTGCTTCATAAGCCGGGCCCGTTGAGAGGCCCGGCTTTGCATTAGTTCCTATGCTTGCGGGGCACCACACAAGCTGAACGCGAGACGTGGAATTCGAGTCTCGGTGAATATAACCCCATTTTTGTGCTGCACATTTGCTATTTCATCCGAGACTCGAATTCCAGGACTCGCATTTTTGGTGGCGTGGCCCCTAGATCGGCACCTGCCCTAGGTCACCACGGGCACGGCAAAGCGAGGTAAGAGAATGTTCTCTTACCTCGCTAGAGCTTTGGGTTGGAGCAGGAGTTAGCGCTTGCCCGCTTCAGGAGCCTCGTCCCAGTCGTCTTCAACCCATTCCGCATATGGATCTTCGTAGTCGTTGGACTCGTCGTAGGAGGAGTCTGCTTGAGACTTTCCTGCGAGCTCGCGCTGGAGCGAGTCCAAATCCATATCCGGCGTGTTGTACTTCAACTGACGAGCAACCTTGGCTTGCTTTGCCTTGGCACGGCCGCGACCCATGGCCTGACCCCCTTGGAGTAAACGGGGCGAACGGAAGACCGTCGCCCCAGGGCTTGATTTCTAAATAAGTGTATTCCTGTAAGACACAATAGCGGGTAGTGACGAAAAATGCTCAAACGGGGCTACGATTTTTGGGTTCGCGTCGCGAAAAATCTGAGGACCACACCACGGATAGCGCTGTTACCTGCGAAGATAGTGAAGTTAGGGCAAATGTGGTGTTACCCCGTGTTAGAGCCCGCGGAGTCGATCGATGGCGGCTCGGCCCGGTCGTGGTGTCGAATCGTCAGGGATTGAATCTGGATCGACCGCCAATGCGGTGTCGCCAGCTACCAGCGTGGCGGACATAGCGCTGCGTTTGACTAATCCAAGGGCGATAGGACCCAGCTCGTGGTCATGCACCACGGTCCCCAACCTACCGACGGTGCGTCCTCCGGAAGTTATCGGGGTTCCGGGGGCGGGTTGGGTTGGTGCAGAACCATCGAGGTGCAGGAGGACGAGGGCGCGAGGGGAACGTCCGAGGTTATGCACCCGGCTGACGGTTTCTTGTCCGCGGTAGCAACCCTTGTCCAGATGGACTGCGCGGCGCAGGAGCTCTGTGGATTCGTGAGGGATGGATTTTGCGTCCAGGTCTGCTGCGAGTTCCGGCTCGCGGGCGTTGACCCTCGCGGCGGTGAAGGTCATAAGACCGGCGAGTTGCCCTCCGGCGGACTCGAGTTGAGCGGTTGTGGCGTCGATAAGCGTGCGTTCCACAAACAGGTCGGTCCTGGGCGGTCCGGCCCAATCGACGATGCGGGCGAGGCAGCCTTCGGGGAGGGGGAGCGTGCCGAAGAGGGTGAGGATTCCAAGGTTGGTGACGTCAATGGTGACATCGGACCAGAACACCATTTTGCGGAGGTAGTCCAGGAGCGAATCGGCCTGGAGGTGGGGAACGTCCAGGTAGAAGGTATCTTCCTGGCGTGTGACGTCCATGTGGTGGAGGATGTGGCCTTGGGCGTCGAGGTCGAGTGCGGCGGCGCTGAAACCGTCAGGAGCGTCATCGAGCTTTTGGCTCACTAGGTTGTTGAGGAACGCCGGGGCGTCGGGGCCGGACACAGCAATCACCACTCGATGGGAGCGGTCAATAATGGCGGATGTGAATCGTTGTTCGCCCAACGGGTCGCCGTAGTGCCAGGCCACGCCGTGGTGGTCGATGAGTGTGTCGTCGGTCAGTGGCGCTGCGCCTGCTCGGGAGAGCAGCGGGGAAACGTAGTCAGTCACAAAACCGATGTTAGCGCGTAGCCTAGAGGGTATGAGCCCACTGATCTATATCCTTGAGCCATTCGGCGGTTCCACTCGGGAACACAGCCCTGCGTTGCCCATGCTCTTCTGGGACGATGCTGCCGTAACCCGTGGCGACGGGGTATTTGAATCCATTCGCATTGTGGCGGGCACGCCGGTCAACCTGGACCGCCACCTGGCCCGTTTCATTCGTTCTGCCACTTTGCTGGGGCTGCCAGCGCCGAACCCGGACCATTGGGCTACCGCGACCCGGGAAGCAGCTGAGAAGTGGGCATCGCTGCACGGGGACGGGGAAGCCGCCTGTACCTGGACGATGTCGCGGGGCAGGGCCTCCCGACCAGACATTCCGAGCACGTGGCTTGTGGTCAAGCCCCTGAGCGAGGAAATCCTTCGGCAGCACGCTGAGGGAGTGAAAGTGCTCACCGGACCGCGGGGCTATCAGCTCACCAAACCTGCGCCGTGGAGTATCACTGGCGCGAAGACTCTGGCATATGCGGAGAACATGGCCGCGTTGCGTTACGCCCGCAGTCGGGGCTTTGACGATGTTATCTTCACCGACGGTGAACAGGTCCTCGAAGGGGCAACCTCCACGATCATTACTGTGCGTGGCAACAAAATTCGCACCCCACAGCCGGGCGCCGAGGTCCTCGCCGGCACCACCCAAGCGCTCTTATTCAAGCGCGCACTGAAAGCGGGCTGGAACTGCCGAGAAAAGCCGATGTATTACGGCGACTTGCTCAAGGCAGACCAGGTGTGGCTGGTGTCGTCGACGCGGGGCGCGGTGCGGGTCACGCAGCTTGACGACGCCCCCCTGAAGTCCCGCGGCGACTTGGATACCGTTCGAGAGCTGCTGGGGCGCTAGCCGATCACGCGCTTGAGTTGGGCGGACATTCTAGGTCGCATTTCGCCCGCCACGAGGCGCTCGTCCACCCAGCCCAGCTCATTGGTGGGTAGGAGGCCGTAGAGGCGTTTACCGGGGCCTAGAGCAGCAGGCCCAGAGGATGTGACCATGGTGGATGCCGATTCCAGCTGCCAGGCGCGCTCGTTGAGCGGGTTGCCGTAGAAAATTTCTACGACACCGGTGGAGTGGCAGAGGATGAACTCGATCTCGTCTTTGAGGTCGATGCGGATGAACCCGGTTTCGCGCAGGTCGGCGCCGGTTGGGTTGCCTTCTTCGTCGAGTTTCCAGAAGCGGGAATTGTAGGCGATGTAGTTCTCGCCGTCGTGGGCGAAGGTGATTTCCTGGCCGAAGTTGTACTGGCCGTCCACCGCGGTGTCGGCCTGGCCCTCGCCGCGCCACACGCCGATCAAAGGAAGCAGCGCCAGGAGGCCATCGTGCAGACTGGGGCCTTGGCGGAGGTTTGCGGTGTCATCAGGAATGGGAAGTTCACCTAGGCCTGGGATGTTGCGGTCAGCGGTATGTTTCGCTTGCTCTGCTGCCAGGTTGACGGCTTCGGAGCCGCTTAGGGAGTTGTCATTCATGGCCTCTAGCCTAGCGGTTAGTCTTTCTCGTCCTCCAACTTGGAGATGGGAGACAGGTTGCTGGCGTCGACGGTGGTACTGCGTTGTTCGGCTTCAAAGTAGATGGATCCGCCGGCGCAGTACACCCGGTTGACCGGTGCAGGCAGGGGAAGGGAACGGCTGTCAATAGTCCAAGTGAAGGCGTCTTTTGCTTCTCGTTCACGGTCTTCGGGAACGTCGATGTAGCGATCCGGGGTCATGGTGATGCTCGTGCCGTTGATCCGGAGTTTGGCGACAACAGTCACGGGCTTGTCAAAGCCTTGTGGGGTGCCGGTCAGTTGTACCTCAGATGCAGGCCCGCCGGAGGGGGAGATGTCGTAGGGATTGGAAATATCGAGGTCTGTAATGTCTAACTGGGCGCCCAAGGCCACGCCGTCGAGACGCAGGTTGCGCGTGACAAGTTTGGCGGGTGCTTCGCTGAGCCTTCCGGTGAGGATTTCAGTGCGATCAAGGGTGAGGTCGGTGACCTCGGTGCGGGCGTTCATCATGCCGAATCCGGGCACATCCACATCAAGCATTTCTGCGCTGAGCGAAGGTGTGGTTGTGCGCCACAGATTAGCGAGGTAAGGAAACCCCCCAAGGTGGATGCGTGGTGCCACGCTGAGCCGGGAATAGTGCTGGACATCGGCGGCGAGAGTGCGTTCGGCTCGCGCTGCAACGACGCTGTCCACAAGCCAACTGAGAATCAGAACGAGTCCCAGCAGTAGTGCGGTGATTCGAAGACGGGGAGATTTCTGCACACCTCTATTCTTACTCGATCAACTAGCCTCGGTTGCTATGACTACCTTTGACATCCAGTCCGACCAGGCGCCGCTGCCCCCTGACGTCCACGCACTCATCGAACGAGCAGCGTCCACAGACGGTTGCGACCCGTTCTCGGAGCAGTTTTTGCTAGGCCTTAGCGACCCCCGACTCGGCCACACACACCTCATCGCTAAGTCCGGGGAGAATATTGTCGGAGTGCTCGCCCATGATGGCGCAACGGCGGAGCTTGTGGTGGACCCAGGTTGGCGTCGGCAAGGCATTGCGAGCGCGCTTATCGACGCCCACGGGCCTGGCGACGTGTGGGCGCACGGCGACCTCGCGCCAGCACAACACCTGGCAGCCCAGTTGGCAGCCACAAAAACACGCGAATTGCTGGTCATGCGGTTGACTGAGCCGGCCCCACAGGCGGAATTCCCCGCTGGATACGAAGTTATGAGCTTGGCAGCTGCCCGCAAGCTATGGGGAGAGAAAGCCGATGCTGAGCTGTTGCGGGTGAACAATGAGGCATTTAGCTGGCACCCGGAGCAGGGAGGGTGGGATATGCAGCGCTGGGAACGTGCCCAGGAAGCGCCCTGGTTTGATCCGGAAGGGGTGCTGCTGCTGTGGGAAGCACCTTCCGGGGGTGAGCCGACCACACTGGCAGGGTTCCATTGGACAAAGTGCCAAAGATCACAGGAGGTGGCCGGTGGGGAAAACACCGGTGAAGTGTACGTGGTGGGATTGTCCAGTACTTCGCGGGGGAAGGGGCTGGGGAAACCTATTACCTTGCTGGGGGTCAACTTCATGCAAAAGCATGGATATCCGCAGGTAATTCTATATGTAGAAGCTGATAATGAGCCGGCAGTGGCAACGTATGAAAGCTTGGGGTTCGCTGTCATAGAACGGCACAGTTTGTATCGAATAAGTAGGTAAAATCCGAGCGTTTTGCAGCATTGGTTCCGGGAAAGTTGTGGAAATTCATCAAAAGTTAACCTTATGGGCCCCTTTTGGAAATCTGTACCCCCTAGGTTGCTTAGCGAAGCAACACCATGTGGTTGTTGCCCGAATACCCATAACTTTTACTGCACCGGAGGAAATCCTGTGATTCGCAACTTCAAGCGCACTGTCGCTGTCCTGGGCGCTGTCGCCGCTGGTTCCATTGCTTTGACTGCCTGCTCTGAAACCTCCGAGAATGGTTCCGACGGCACTACCAAGGTCGAGGGTCTGTCCAACACCACCGGCCAGCTGGTGGCCGAAGGCGCCTCCTCTCAGCAGAAGGCTGTAGACCTGTTCGGTATTAAGTACTCCGAGGCCGTCCCAGGTGCTACCTTCTCCTACACCGCTTCCGGATCCGGGTCCGGCCAGAAGCAGTTCATCGCTGGTCAGGTTGCTTTCGGTGGCTCTGACTCCCCACTGAAGGACGATCAGGTCGAAGCCGCAAAGCAGCGCTGTGAAGGCAACGAAGCATGGCACCTGCCAATGGTGATCGGCCCCGTTGCTGTTGCATACAACATTCCTGGTGTTGACAGCGTCGTGCTGACTCCTGAGGTCACCGCCAAGATCTTCAAGGGCGAAATCACCAAGTGGAACGCTCCTGAGATTGTAGAGCTGAACAAGGACGCTAAGCTCCCTGAGCTTGATATCAAGGTTGTGTACCGTTCTGAGGAATCCGGCACCACCGATAACTTCCAGAAGTTCCTGAAGGCTACCTCTAACGGTGTCTGGGAAGGCTCTGGCAAGTCCTTCCCAGCTGCAGTCGGTGCTGGCGCTAACGGCTCCACCGGCGTTGTTGGCGAAGTAGAGAAGACCGAAGGTGGCATCACCTACGTTGAGGCTGGCTTTGCTAAGGACGCTGGCCTGGGCGTGGCAAAGATCGACTTCGGTTCCGGTGCAGTGGAGCTGAGCAACGAGTCTGTGAACAAGGCTCTGGCTAACCTCTCTTACAAGGGCGAGGGCCACAACATGGTTGTTGACTCCACCAAGCTCTTCGAAATGAAGGAAGCCGGCGCATACCCACTCGTTCTCACCACCTACGAGATCGTGTGCTCCGCTGGTTACGACGCTGAGACCTCCGGCCGCGTGAAGGACTTCCTGAAGGTAGCACTTGCTAACCAGGGCTCCGACCTCGAGGAACTGGGCTACATCCCAGTCGAAGGTGAGTTCAAGGACAAGCTGACCGCCGCCGTCGACGCCATCAAGTAAATCTTGATTGCCCGGAGTGAGGATAGCCCTGAGGGCTGCGCCTCACTTTCCGTTAAACTTTTTCGCTTTGCTTGAAAGCGAAAACCTATGCCCTCGTTGAGCATCAAAACTCAACGAGGGTGCTTTGGTTGGGAAAATAAATTCTCATGGATCAGGCGTCGGAAGCAAACAGGATAACGCCGTCACATTGTGAGAGACGACCAGCCACACTTCGTACAACTGCAAGCTTTAAGGACTTTTCCGAATGGCTGAAAAACTCGCCGGCCAGGGCGCAGACCTTCTCGGTGAGGAGCGCGCTGACGACGTCATCGCTACTTCCACCGGTGCAAGCGTTGCTAAGCCCCCTGCACTCGTTGCAACAAATGTCGGGTCAGTAAAACGACCAGGTGACCGCGTTTTCGAATTCCTCTCCACGTCTTCTGCAGTGACGATCTCCGTCATCATCGCAGCCGTTGGTGCGTTCCTGCTCTGGCGTGCTGTACCGTCGCTCATGAACAACGCCGAAGGTTTGGGCGGGTTCTTCACCTACACCGGGGACTGGAACACCGCTGATACCGAAGCAATGTACTTCGGTATCCCGAACCTGCTTGCTGTGACCTTCACTGTGTCCATCGTCGCGCTGATCATCGCTATGCCTGTGGCACTTGGTATCGCGATCTTCCTCTCCAACTATGCGCCTAAGCGTTTGGTCAAACCACTGGGTTTCCTGGTGGACCTGCTGGCTGCTGTGCCGTCCATCGTGTACGGCCTGTGGGGTGCTAAGGTTCTCGGCCCAGCTCTGTCTGGTTTCTTCGAATGGATCAACAGCTGGGGCAATGGTTTCTTCCTTTTCGCCCACTACTCCAACTCTCCTTCTTTCGCTACCTCGCGAAATATGCTCACTGGTGGCATCGTGCTCGCGGTCATGATCCTGCCGATTATTGCCGCAACCGCGCGTGAGGTTTTTGTCCAGACTCCAAAGGGACATATTGAATCCGCTCTCGCTCTCGGCGCTACCCGCTGGGAAGTGGTGAAGCTGACCGTGCTGCCATTCGGCATGTCCGGCTACATCTCCGGTGGCATGCTGGGACTCGGCCGTGCGCTCGGTGAAACGATGGCGCTCTACCTGGTGGTGTCTCCTTCCTCCGCGTTCCGCGCATCCCTGTTCGACGGTGGTACCACCTTCGCAACTGTGATTGCTAACGCTGCTCCAGAATTCAACAACGACATAAAGGCCGGCGCCTACATTGCCGCAGGTCTGGTGCTGTTCTTCCTGACGTTCCTTGTGAACGCTGCAGCGCGTGCCGTCGTGAACAAGAAGAAGTAGGTAGATCGACATGACACAAGCTGTAGACAACATGAACACTGATCAGCTGATCAAGAAGCAGTCAGCGTTCACTGACATTTCTGCTGGGCGTAAGACCGCCGACGCTGTGGCAACCGGCATCATTTACTTCGCCATGTTCCTCGCGTTCATTCCATTGGTGTGGGTACTTTACGAAGTCATCTCCAAGGGTCTGGGTCCGACGTTGTCTGCTGACTGGTGGGCAAAGTCCCAGAAGGGCGTGCTGTACACCCTGCCAGGTGGCGGCGCGGCCCACGCTATCATCGGCACTTTTGTGCAGGCCGGGATCACATCTCTGATCTCTATCCCAATCGGTATCTTCACCGCTATCTACCTGGTGGAATACTCCAACGGCAACCGGCTCGGCCGCATCACCACATTCATGGTGGACATCCTCACCGGTGTGCCATCGATCGTCTCCGCGCTGTTCATCTACTCGGTGTGGATCGTGCTGTTCGGTTTCCAGCGTTCCGGTATTGCAGTGGCACTGGCCCTGGTGTTGCTTATGGTCCCGGTTATCGTCCGTAACACCGAGGAAATGTTGCGCGTGGTGCCACAGGATCTGCGCGAAGCGTCGTACGCCCTGGGCGTGCCGAAGTGGAAGACCATTGCCAAGATCGTTCTTCCTACCGCTCTCTCTGGCATCGTCACCGGCGTTATGCTGGCCATCGCCCGTGTGATGGGCGAGTCTGCTCCGGTCCTGATCCTGGTGGGCTCCACGCAGGCCATCAACTGGAACCCCTTCGCGGCTCCGCAGTCTTCGCTGCCATTGATGATGCTGGATATGTACAAGGCCGGCTCCACTCCGGCTGTGCTGGACAAGATGTGGGGTGCCGCTTTCACCCTCGTTTTCATCATCGCTGTGCTCAACATCGGTGCACGAATCATTTCCGCGAAGTTCTCGATTAAGCAGTAACTTCCTCGTTCACCTACATTCACACTTTTCATCAAAGGAGACACCGATGGCTAAGAGCCTCGATCTGAAAAACGTCAACATTTACTACGGTGACTTCCATGCCGTACAGGACGTTAACTTGCACGTGCCACCAAGGTCTGTGACCGCCTTCATTGGTCCATCCGGCTGTGGCAAGTCCACGGTGCTGCGCACCCTGAACCGTATGCATGAAGTTACCCCAGGCGCTACCGTCAAGGGGCAGATCCTGCTGGACGGCGAAGACATCTACGGCCCAAAGGTTGACCCAGTAGCAGTCCGCAACACCATCGGCATGGTATTCCAGAAGGCTAACCCTTTCCCAACTATGTCCATCGAGGATAACGTTGTCGCCGGTTTGAAGCTCGCCGGTGAGAAGAACAAGAAGAAGCTCGCCGAGGTTGCAGAACGTTCCCTGCGTGGCGCGAACCTATGGGAAGAGGTCAAGGACCGCCTCGACAAGCCAGGCGGTGGCCTTTCCGGTGGACAGCAGCAGCGTCTCTGCATCGCCCGCGCTATTGCCGTCGAGCCTGAGGTTCTCCTCATGGACGAGCCTTGCTCCGCTCTGGATCCAATCTCCACCCTTGCCGTTGAGGACCTGATCCACGAACTGAAGGAAGACTTCACCATCGTGATCGTGACCCACAACATGCAGCAGGCAGCCCGTGTGTCCGACCAGACCGCGTTCTACTCCCTGGAAGCCACCGGCAAGCCAGGTCGCTTGGTTGAAGTTGGCCCTACTACCAAGATCTTCGAAAATCCAGATAAGAAGGAAACCGAAGACTACATCTCTGGCCGCTTCGGATAATTATTAGAACTCAAATGGGTCAGCTTCGGCTGGCCCATTTTGCGTATCCGGCGCCGGCCAAAGCTGCAAAAATGGTCCCGCAGCCAGCAATAGCAAGTGCGTGAGAGGGGCCGGAAGCGTCGATAAGCGGCGTTGCCCCCACAGTGCCTACCAGCATCGCACCGGAATTGATAGACCCCACCGAACTGAGCGCCTTCGGCAGCAACGGTCCCGCCTCGGCCGCGATAACCAAGCGCAACGCAGCCACTTGCACAGAGTTCGCGACGCCGGAAACGAAGAACCCGAGCCCGACCAGGAAGACCGCTGTGGAGATCCCCGCCACCACTAGCCCTGACCCCATGGCTAAGCTGGATGCAATGAGCGTTGGCAATGCAGCACTGATCCGGGAGCCCAGACGCGCGCCGATGATCCTCCCGACAACGAAACACTGAATAATCACTGCGTACCCGACGCCGGTTAACCCGAGCAGGTCGCGGGCAATGAAAATATTGGCCACAGAATAGACAGCAGTAAAAGCTACGCTCGGCGTAAGAACGAGGAGCGCGGTGCGAGTCGACGGATCGGTAATAAGAAAACGAGGCGCTGCAAGAATGCGAGCTCGCCAGGATTTCTCACGGGGGATTTGAGTGGGCGGAGTCGCCATGAGAAACAGCACTGTCGCACCGAAAAGCAGTGCCAGAGCCTCCAAAACAATGGGGACTCTATATCCTGAAAGGTCAAACAGCAGACCACCTAATGCTGGCCCCACCAATAATCCCAGCGTTCTGGCGGTATCCATCTTGGAAAAGGACACGGCAGCGGTGGTTTCTGCTTCTGAGGCTAGCGTCAGCAAGATGGGACTGGTCAGGCAGCTCAGGACACCCACCGCTAGGACGTAGCCCAACAGCAGGGGAGGAGTGTCCAGCAACACGATAACGATAGCCGCCACAGCTTCAAGCCCGAGGGCCGCGGCACCGAGGCGGTTCAACGGAAGCGAATCCATGAGCGGTGCCACTAGCGGTGCCACGATGAGCGACGGGAGGAGATTAGCAAGAACAGCCCACGTGATCACCCACGTACCCCACCCCAATTCGACCAACTGCAAAGAAACCGCAATACCGCTGGCAGACCCCAAAATGGCGATTAACAACTGCAGAGCGGGAAGGCTACGCAGGTAAGCCACACTAGGCTACTTTCTCCCAGTGGCTGACTATTACTTCAGAGGGATCGATTCCAAAAGATGCGAAAAGTTCACGGTGCTCGTTGCCGAAAAAAACATCTCGCTTTTCTCGGTAAAACTCGGAATCATACCAAGCGACGCCAAATCGGATGATAAAGCTACCGTCGGAGAGCGCTTCTTCGGATACTGCCTGCCAATCGTAACCACCCGTCTTCGGACCCATTGCCAGACGCCGGTCAGAAGAATCTAACGCTGCCAAACAGCGGTCTTTAGTTTCTGAATTAGGAAAAGAAATTTCCACCTTTGATTCAGCTACTGCGGTTCTATTGCCAATTCGTTCGGGAGTACTCCCCCCCCATGTGACGATTCTGCGTTTTGTTACCTCAGGCATATCGCTCCTTCCAAGAACAAAGATGATCGGTGTGTCTTGTGACACAAACAATCTTTACACGAGCACGCCGTTTTGGTGGCCGATTTGGAAATTTTTCTAACGGGCGTCCCTAAGCCAGATCCGTCGTACCTACTGCTCGCTAAACCGCGCCTCTAGCTCAGCGAAGCGCTTGGCCCAGTCGGCTTCTTCGCGTTCTTCGTTGCGACGTTCTTGGTATTCGTGTGGCGTGAGCCCGGTGGCGAGGTACACGATTCGGGCAGCGACGTTCACGGCGTGGTCAGCGAAGCGTTCAAGGAAGCGAGAAAGGAGAGTGACGTCCACTGCTGCGACGGTGCCGTGAGGCCAGTCGCGCCGGGTGAGCATCATCATGAGATGCTCGTGGATGTCGTCGACGAGGTCGTCGTCGGTCACAAGGACCATGGCGACATCAGCGTTGGCGTTGCTGAGCAGGTGCCGAATCTTGTCCACCATTTCCAGGTTGAGGCGCGCCACCTCAGCAAAGTAGGGCACCACTGGCTCCGGTACAGCGCACGCGGGATGGCGCCGTCGCGCAGATTTCGCGACATGCTGCGCGAGCATGCCCATGCGGGCGAGGTCGTCGACAATGTAAATCGAGGAAATCACCTGGCGCAGATCACGTGCTAGTGGACCTTCCGTTGCTAGCAATTCGACGGCGCGCTGTTCGCAACGCCGTTTAATTTCCGGTAATTCTTCCGCCAGGGTGAGAGCGTCTTCCGCCTCCTGCAGATCTGCCTCTAGCAGGGCTGTCAGGGATTTTTGCGCGACGGAGCGTACCGTGTCGCATAAAACGATGACATCGTCAGCGAAGGCATTCAAACTGTCCCTAAAGGCGGTACGCATGTTAAACAGCTTAGATGTTATAAGTTGTTTTGTCGCGTTGGCGTGCAGCTATCCGCCGGAGTGCATAATATCTGCGCCCTCTGGCACGGTGTCGTCTTCAGGGTCATCCAGCCAGCCCTCGGGAAGGACAACTTTGCCTGGTGAGCCCTGTCTTCCGCGGGGTCCTTCGGAGTCGTCAGCCAGGGCCTCGGAATCGGAAAATGGCTTCAGAATTTCGGCCAATTCTGCCAGCGAGGAAATTTGCGATAACGCGGCCCGCATTTCACCCCCGACCGGGAACCCCCGCATGTACCATCCCATGTGCTTGCGCATGTCGCGCAGGCCATGCTCCTCACCGCTGTGCTCTGCGAGCAACTCAGCGTGGCGATAGATAATACGGGTCACCTCGCCCAGCGTCGGAGGCGCAGGCTTATCGACGCCCTGGAGCTCCGCTGCGAGTTCTGCAAAGAGCCACGGCCTGCCCAAACACCCACGGCCGATGACCACACCATCGCAGCCTGTTTCGGCCAGCATTCGGGATGCGTCGGAGGCAGCGAAGATATCTCCGTTGCCGAGCACGGGGATCCGAGTGTGTGCGAGATGTTCCTTCAATCGGCGGATCTCCTGGTAGTCGGCGGTTCCCGAATAGCGCTGTGCGGCGGTGCGACCATGCAAGGCCACGGCGGCGGCGCCTTCCTCCACTGCGATGCGGCCGGCGTCGAGATGCGTGTGGTGGGCGTCGTCAATGCCAATGCGCATTTTTACTGTCACCGGAATGCTCGTACCCTCGGTGGCTTTGACGGCGGCGGCGACGATGTTGCCGAATAGACGTCGCTTGTAGGGGAGTGCTGAACCTCCGCCGCGCCGGGTGACTTTGGGGACGGGGCAGCCGAAGTTCATGTCGATGTGGTCCGCAAGGTCCTCGTCGACGATCATCTTTGCGGCCTTGTAGGTGTACTCCGGGTCTGTGGTGTACAGCTGCAAGGAGCGTGGCGTTTCCACGGGCGCGAAGGTGGTCATGTGGAGGGTTTTGTCGTTGCGCTCCACTAGTGCGCGGGCAGTGACCATTTCACACACATAGAGCCCGGATACGGTGCCCATTTTCTCCATTTCCTGTTCGCGACAGAGCACGCGAAACGGCATGTTGGTCACGCCGGCCATGGGGGCAAGCACGACGGGGGAGTTCAGAGTGAGAGATCCGATCTGTAAAGGCACAGCTTCATTGTCCTGGTTTTGGCGAAGTACATCAAACTCCCTTGTGAGGCGGGAAATGCGCCGACTACCCAAAAAAGGGTGAGAAATTACCGCAATGGCGCCAGGAACTTGTTTATTGTGGGGGTGATCTTTGCAAATATCAGTTAATGTGTAATGGACATCTATGGTGTACATTGTGTATCCATGGTCACAGCCACGTGCGATGTGAGTCACCCGTGGACTGTTCGATAAATCTCTGGGTCCGCCCAGGTTACTAGGAGGAATGAATGTCTGATCGTATTGCAAATGCTCAGCTGCGTGGCAAGGTTATGTCCGCTGCTGAAGCAGCCCAGTTTGTCAACCACGGCGACAAGGTTGGCATCTCCGGCTTTACCGGTGCTGGCTACCCAAAGGCGCTGCCTACCGCTATTGCCGAGCGCGCTAAGGAAGCACACGCAAAGGGCGAAGAGTACATGATCGACCTCTTCACTGGCGCTTCCACCGCTCCTGACTGTGACGGCGTGCTGGCTGAGGCGGATGCACTGCGCTTCCGTACCCCATACCAGTCCGATCCGATCCTGCGTAAGAAGATTAACGACGGCACCACCCTCTACGCGGACTACCACCTTTCCGAGTCCGGCATGTACGTGGAGCAGGGCTTCTTTGGTCAGATGAACGTGGCCATCGTTGAAGCTGTGCGTATTACCGAAGACGGCAGCATCGTTCCATCCTCCTCCGTCGGTAACTCCGTTGAGTACCTGGACAACGCAGAGAAGATCATCATCGAGGTCAACTCTTGGCAGTCCGAGGAACTCGAGGGCATGCACGACATCTACCGCATCAACCGCCTGCCTCACCGCCAGCCAATCCCGATCACGGCTCCTGAGCAGCGTGTTGGCTCCACCTCTATCGACATTGACATCAACAAGGTTGTCGCCGTTGTCGAAACCGACGCTCCAGACCGCAATGCGCCATTCTCCCCAGTGGATGAGATCTCCCAGCAGATCGCAGGTCACTTCCTGGACTTCCTCGAGGGCGAAGTTGCTGCAGGTCGCCTGACCTACGACGGCTACATCATGCAGTCCGGCGTCGGTAACGTGCCAAATGCTGTGATGGCTGGTCTGCTCGACTCCAAGTTCGAGAACATCAAGGCCTACACCGAGGTTATCCAGGACGGCATGGTCGACCTGATCGATGCCGGCAAGATGACCGTCGCCTCCGCGACCTCCTTCTCCCTGTCCCCTGAGTACGCAGAGAAGATGAACGCGGAAGCAGCTAACTACCGCAAGACCATCATCCTGCGTCCACAGCAGATCTCCAACCACCCAGAGGTCGTCCGTCGCCTCGGCCTGATCGCTACCAACGGCCTGATCGAAGCCGATATCTACGGCAACGTTAACTCCACCAACGTGTCCGGCTCCCGCATGATGAACGGCGTCGGTGGCTCCGCGGACTTCACCCGCAACGGCTTCATCTCTTCCTTCATCACCCCATCCGTGGCCAAGGGCGGCGCCATCTCCGCGATCGTTCCATTCGCCTCCCACATCGACCACACCGAGCAGGACGTCAAGGTCATCATCACCGAGTACGGCTACGCCGACCTGCGTGGCCTGGCTCCACGTCAGCGCGTTGAGAAGATCATCGCCCTGGCTCACCCTGACTACCGCCCACTGCTGGAGGAGTACTACGACCGTGCTCTGTCCATGGCTAAGGAAAAGAGCATCCTGCAGACGCCACACGACCTGGTAACTGCATTCGACTTCCACAAGCGTTTCCTTGAGACCGGTTCCATGAAGTAAAACTTCAACACCAAGCCCCCGGGTTTTTCTCCGGGGGCTTTAGTGTTTTTTGGGGTTTCCATAGGTTCAGGGGCCTAGGTTCAGGGGCCGGGGATTCCAGCGAGATTTCCAGTGTGCGGGCTGGAATGACGATATTGAATTGACGATGACTGCTCGTTGTCACTTGTTTTCGATAGCGCGACCTAGGATTATCGTCAATTCAATATCGTCATTCCGCCTGCTGAGCCCCATTCCGCCTGCTGAGCCCCATTCCGCCTGCTGAGCCCCATTCCGCCTGCTGAGCCCCATTCCGCCTGCTGAGCCCCATTCCACCTGCTGAGCCCCATTCCACCTGCTGAGCCCACCCCTCACTCAGTTCACCCGGCCACCCGCCTCCGCGTGCGTCACTACGATCACGGTGCGTTCAGCCCGCGCGCCGGGCAGGGGTTCGTGTTGGAGCAGGTGGAGGTAATAGCCCGCGTCCTCGTGGGACATGTGCTCGGTGGGCTCATCCAGCAGGAGGATCTCTGCATCGGAGCATAAGGCCCGGGCGAGGAGCAGTCGGCGGCGTTGACCGCTGGAGAGGGAATCGGCTCCGTTGCCGAGGAGCTGATCCAAGGAGAAATCTGTCAGGCCTACGAAGTCGAGCACCTCTTGGAGCATAGCGTCTTGGGTGTCAGGTGCTGCCACGAGGAGGTTTTCTCGAATGGTGGTGGCAAAGATCCATTCGTCTTCAGTGTGGGCGCGTACGTGGGTTCGTAGCCAGGCTGGGTCGATCTCTGAGACTGGCACTCCTCCGATGGTGCAGTGCCCGGACTTGGCGGGAATCAGTCCGGCGAGGGTCAGTAGGAAACTGGTTTTGCCGAGACCGCTTGGTCCGGTGATGATGTGTCTGGTGCCTTGCGGGGCATCGATGTTCCAGGTGGCTGTGCCTCGTTCGAGCTGTAGGGATTGGGCGGTGAGGTGGAGGGAGTCCGGGATACGCTGAGCTGTGTGTGGCTGATCAGCGCAGAGCTTGCGGAGGCGTCGGGCAGCCCGGTGGGCGTCGACGGCGTGCATTGCGCAAGTCGCCAGGGGGCCGTGCGATTCGAACGCAGCGAGGGGAAGAAGCACGAGCATACCGAGCCAGGCCGGGTCCCCGGAGTACCAGTGCAGACCCACTGCCAGGAGCACCACGATGGCGAAACCGCTTCCGAGCCTATCCAGCATTGCTACCAGCGCCAATGGGCGTTCCGACTGTGCCTGCGCTGCGCTGTTCGCCTTCGATGCGGCGATGGTGCGGTCGATACGAGGTTGGGTAAGACCTGCGACGGCGAATTCTGCGCGGTGCAGCAGCTGGTCATCGAGGGCATGAAGCAGTGCATCCGACGTGGCGACGGCTTGCGCGTGTCGGTGGGCAGCAGCCACCAGAGCAGGCGTAACGACGCCCGTCACCACGAATCCCAACCCCAACGCAAGGCCAGCTAATGGTTGTAACAGTGTGGCCCCTAAGACAGCGGTTACGGACACGACCAGCGCAATCCCCGCGGGGATGACGCAGCGGACGATGTAGTCGGCAAACCTGTCCACATCTGCGCCCAAGTGGGCGAGGGCGCGGCCTCGTCCGAGGGTGTGCGCGGTGCCCCGAGGATCGGAGACGATGGCGTCGAAAAGCGCAGGGCGGAGGCGGGTAGTGGCGGCCAGGGCGACGCGGTGGCTGATGAGGCGGTCGATGTAGCGGAAGCCAGCGCGGGTGATGCCGAGTGCACGTACCGCCGTGATCGCGACAGCAAGGTCGAGGATCGGAGGTCTCTCCCAAGCTCGGGTGATGAGCCAACCGGAGAGGACCGTCAGGCTCAACGCCGCCAGGAGCGTGATGGAGCCTGCCAGGACAGCGAGGGCTATGTCGCGGCGCCGTACCCCTGCGAGGCGGAACAGGAATCGAGTATCGGTCATAGGTCAATCACCTGATCTGCAAGGGAAACAACCCGCGGATCATGGCTACTGATCACGATTGTTCGGCCCTCTTCTGCGAGATCCTGTAGCTGTGCGGTGAGCCGGGAGACAAGTTCGGGGCTGAGGTGTGCGCTTGGCTCATCTAGCAGCAGGGTGGTGCGTTCCGAGTTTGCGATGACGCGTGCGAGCGCCAAGCGCTGTCCTTGACCAGCGGAGATGCCGGTTCCGGAGGCGCCCACGGGATGCGTTGCAGGCACATCGAGGCCAACTCGTTCGGCGGCGATGGAAAGTTCGTGGGCGCGGGCACCCAGCAACGCGAGATTGCTGGACACGGTACCCGGTTCGAATGCCGGATGCGCAGGGAGATAGGAGATAAGTGACAGGGGTGGGGCGATGATCTCACCGTCGACCACATCGTCTGGCAGCAGCCCCAAGATTGCGAGCAGTGCGGTGGATTTGCCGGAACCATTGGCGCCACGCAGCACCGTGATCGTGCCGGGCCTGGCGGTAAAAGACAGGTTGTTAGGGCGGATGCCGTCGCGGCCGGTGACGCTGAGCTGGCGCACATCGATCCGGTTTCCTGCGCGCCGGTAGGACGCTGTGAGGGCGCGGGACTCAGAGACAAGCTCGAACACCCGTTGTGCGGCGGTAATACCGTCAACAGCTGCGTGGAAGCTGGAGCCAACGCGCCGGAGTGGGGTGTAGACCTCGGGTGCGATGATGAGCGCTACCAGGCCGGCAAGGAGCGTCATGTCACCGGCGACGAGGCGGAGGCCGATGCTCACCGCGATGAGCGCCACAGACAGCGTGGCCAGGAATTCCAGCGCAAACGCGGACAGGAATGCCAGGCGCAGCACCGACATGGTCGCTGTCGCATGGGACGAGCCGGTACGCACGAGTTGCGCGTGTGGCGTCTCAGTGACGCCGAATGCTCGCAGGGTGGCGGAGCCTTGCAAGAGGTCGCTGAGCTGTCCGCTGAGCTTCCCCGCCACCTGCAGTCGCTTCTCGGTATGCGAGCGGGTCAGGGTGCCGATCAGCACCATAAACAGGGGGATCAGGGGGAGGGTAGTGGTGGCAAGCAGGCCGGAGGTGAGATCGAAGTACAGCATGACTGCGAGGGCAATGGGCGTCGATAAGCAGGCTGCTATCAGGGCGGGTACGTAGTCGCTGAGGTACGGTCGCACGCCCGCCAGCCCCGCCGTCAGCGTTTCGCGCCACTGCGCCGCGTCCTCCTCGACGTCACGCGGGTCACGGTGCGCTAAGGCTACCAGGGCGGCCTCGCGAAGTTCGTCCACCGCCTCACCAATGCTTAACGACGCCCACCTGCGCGCAACCCACGCCACCCCAGACTGCGCGACCACCACAGCCACCAACCAGGCCACCAAATCCCACCGCGTCACCTGCTGCTCGACCAGTGACGCCACAGCAACACCAATGAGCACCGCACGCGCCACAGTGAGCGCGGTATCCACCGCCTGCGCCAGCCCCGTCACAATGATGTGTCTCCTGGCGGCAGGAGCTGCAACCAGGAGACGACGATCAAGCGGAGACGCCATCTAGACGCTAACCCGCTTACGGAACACCCAATACGTCCACCCCTGGTACAGCAGCACCACCGGCGTCAAAAGCACCGCAGCCCACGTCATAATCGTGAGCGTGTACTGGCTACTCGACGCATTGTAGATATCCAAAGACACACCATCAGCCAGGGTGGTTGGCATCAGGTTCGGAAAGAGGCTACCGAACAGCTGCGCAGCACAGAGCAGGATGACCCCAGCCCAGGCGGCAAATGCCCAACCGTCCCTGCCCCTAAACAGCGCCACAGCGGCAGCAAGAGCGCACAACACCAGGGCGACGAGCAGAATCCATGTTGCCACACGACCGTGCTGGAGTTGCGTCCACACCAGGAACACCGCTGCCACAGCAATCACCGGGATGATGAGCTTTCGCGCAATCTCATGCGCACGACCACGCAGCGGCTCCTCAGATTTCAGCCCCAGGAACAGCAAGCCATGGATCAGGAAGGCCCCCAGGAACGTGACACCACCCAGCAGGCCGTACGGGTTCAACAGGGCGATAAAACCGTCGAAGCCGGACTCGATCTGACGGTTGCCGTCGATAGCAACGCCCCGCACGATGTTGCCGAAGGCCACACCCCACAAAATCGCCGCCACCCAACTGCCGAACATAATGCCGAGGTCGCACCGATCCCGCCACTGCTCGGTATCGACTTTGCCACGCCATTCCAACCCCACGCCACGCAGAATCAGTCCGAGCAAGATCAGGAACAGTGGCAAATAGAAACCCGAGAACAACGTGGCGTACCACTCCGGGAACGCCGCGAACAGCGCGCCACCAGCGGTGATAAGCCACACCTCGTTGCCGTCCCACACCGGACCGATCGTCTTAATAGCGGCCGTGCGTTCCTCTTTCTTTAGCCACGGCAACACCATGCCGACACCAAAGTCAAAGCCCTCCAGGACGAAGTAACCAGCAAACAAAACAGCGACCAGAATGAACCAAACCGTTTGCAAATCCATTAGTTTCGCACTCCTTCAGCACCGAAACGAAGCGGTTCGACAGGGGCGTCAGGCGGCCCATATCCATCAGCAGCGTGATCGCTAGCCCCAAGCGGAAGTGGTCCTTCCAACACCTTCTTGCGGATCAGCCAGAACCACACCAGCGCGAGCAAACCGTAGACCAGCGTAAACCCGATCAACGACACCCACACCACCCACGGCGCATGGTTAGACACACCGAAGTCAACAATCAAATGAATCTGGTCCTCACCGTTGGGGCTCCCCGGAGCGAATGCCGGATTTGGATGCACAATCCATGGCTGGCGCCCCATCTCCGTGAACACCCAGCCCGCAGAGTTAGCGACAAACGGGAACGGCGTAGCCCACAATGCCAGGGTGCCGAACCACTTCTTGTCTGGAAGCGCGCCCTTCCTAGAGAACCAAAAGCCCAGGACACACAGGATGAGGGAGCCGACGATCAGGCCGATCATCATGCGGAACGACCAATACGTGACGAACAGGTTTGGTGTGTAATTTCCCGGACCGTACAGTGCCTCGTACTTATCCTGCAGCTGATTCACACCCTGCAAGGTCACACCCGAGAACTTGGTTTCAGACAGGAAACTCAAGACCCACGGAACCTCAATCAAGTGTTTGACGGACTCACAGTTGTTGTGGGTACCCACGGTCAACACGGAGAAATGCGGATCCATTTGGGTTTCACAGAGTGATTCTGCAGACGCCATCTTCATCGGCTGCTGGATGAACATCAATTTAGCCTGAATATCGCCGGTAATACCGAGCAATACCGAAGAGATAGCGGTGACCCATAAACCGAGGCGCATTGTAGGGCGCCACAAAATGCTGGCCCGATCCTTGTGAGCCAAGCGATCACGCACGATCCACCATGCCGAAATACCGGCCATGAAGGTGCCCGCCGTCAACAACGACCCAGAGAACGTATGAGGCCAGGCCGCAAGCGCAGTGGGGTTGCTCAGCAGCGCACCAATATCTGTCAGCTCAGCACGACCCGTCTCTGGGTTGAACACCGCACCCACCGGGTGCTGCATAAACGAGTTCGCCACGATGATGAAGTAAGCGGACAGGTTAACCGCAAACGCAACCAACCAGATCGAAGCCAAGTGCGCCCACTTAGGCAACCGGCCCCAACCAAAAATCCACAGTCCGAGGAAGGTGGATTCAATGAAGAAAGCAGCGAGTCCCTCTAGCGCCAGCGGGGCGCCGAAAACATCGCCCACAAAGCGCGAGTATTCACTCCAGTTCATACCGAACTGAAACTCTTGCACAATGCCGGTTACCACGCCCATGGCGAAGTTAACCAGGAACAATGTGCCAAAGAACCGAGTAGCGCGATACCAGTGATCTTTGCCGGTGACGTGCCATGCGGTCTGCAGCATAGCCACTAGCGGGGCAAGGCCGATAGTTAAAGGAACGAAAATAAAGTGATAAACGGTGGTAATCCCAAATTGCCACCTTGAGACATCCACTATGTCCATACGTGACACCTCCAGGTGTGAAAAGCGCCCTCAAATACAAGCATGCTCCCTAAGTAGTCGGGTACACCAGAGATAAAGTTTCCAATCACATAGCACTTGGCCCTTTTCGGGGCTATTTACCCCCACCGTTTTTGTTCCGGCAGGATTATCAAGCGCTGGAGTGTGGTTTTGGGTGATTCCGTGACCCGATTTTGTGATCCAAAAATCAAGGGTCTAAAGTAGTTCTCTAGCGACACTCTCTAACGAGCGTTGCTGGTCGGGCCTTTAGCTCAGTTGGTAGAGCTACGGACTTTTAATCCGCAGGTCGCGGGTTCGAGCCCCGCAGGGCCCACAGTAAAAAGCCCGCCCACTTTTCGAAGTGGGCGGGCTTTTTATTGCGGGCTGTTGGGGTGGATTCTTTAGTGCATTGTGTGCGATTTAAAGCTTCCGTTTGCGCACGTCAGGGGCGGATTTTGTACTCGGGGAAAATTCACGTATATTAAACGTCTGTCGCAAGGGAAACCCCTTGAAGGCTCGCTCCCATCGTCTAGGGGCCTAGGACACCGCCCTTTCACGGCGGCGACACGGGTTCGAATCCCGTTGGGAGTACAAAGGTCCGCTTCGGCGGGCCTTATTAACTAAATATGGCCCTGTGGCGCAGTTGGTTAGCGCGCCGCCCTGTCACGGCGGAGGTCGCGGGTTCAAGTCCCGTCAGGGTCGCATTTGGGTAAAAATCCCTACTCCAGGCAATGGGGTAGGGATTTTTTCGGGTTAAGGGACAAAACGTGTGTCCATGTGGGGTGGGGCCGTTGTTATTGCACCGTCTTTGGTGGATGGGGCTCCTTGGTCGCCGATACAGGTAAACAGAACCTGCAAGCACAGGCGGAGTAGTTTCCGACGTGTGGGCAGGAAAGCCGATATTGAATTGACGATAACTCCTCGTTGTCACTTGTTTTCGCTAGCGTGACCTAGGGTCATCGTCAATTCAATATCGGCTTTCGACTGCTGGACTCACCCGACCCGCCTGCCTAAGGTTTAGTGCTCGATTCGAATACCCAATCCCTACCACCACAACCGCTTAACTTGAGTTAACCGCCTAGGTATGGGGTGAGCGGCATTTGGGGTTGAAACTCACGAATTATCTAATCTGACCTGCAGATTTGTTTAGAGCTGGCACTTCTGTGTAAAGTTTTACCTCGTGCGAGAGAGTAACTCTTTCGACACGGCCCTGTGGCGCAGTTGGTTAGCGCGCCGCCCTGTCACGGCGGAGGTCGCGGGTTCAAGTCCCGTCAGGGTCGCAGGTTTATCCTTGTGGTAAGCCAACGGCCAGATAGCTCAGTCGGTAGAGCACACGCCTGAAAAGTGTGGGGTCGCCAGTTCGATCCTGGCTCTGGCCACATGTTTAGCCCCTTGTCGAAAGGCAAGGGGCTTTCTTGTGTGCTGACTCACTTTTTCTGGCACACTGGTGCCCATGACTGAAGTACGGCACGAGAAAGACACTAACCGCTACGTTATCGAGGTCGATGGTGAGGTCGCTGGCTACGCTGCGTACACGCTGGACGGCGAAACACGCGTCTTTGACCACACTGTTGTTAAAGATAAGTTCCAAGGGCAAGGCCTGTCGCAGCCACTGATCAAGGCTGCCCTAGACGACACGAGGACCGCGAACATTCCTTATACGGCTACCTGCTCAGCTGTCGTGCGATTCATTGAAAAGAACCCCGAATACGCGTTAGGCCCGCCGGAGCGGGCCTGACAAAAGAACTAGATGCTGTAGTTAGCGGGGAAGCCGCCTGTAACGTAGGCGTCAGGGTCGACGAGTTTGATGCACTCATCGGGGTTGCGTGGGCGATTCTTCGCCGGAATCCCCACGGCAATATGGTTGGCAGGGACATCTTTGGTTACTACCGCGTTCGCACCGATGGCGCTTCCTTCACCAATGGTGATGGGGCCGAGCACCTTCGCTCCGGCACCCACGGTGACACCATCGCAGAGCGTTGGGTGGCGTTTCGTTTGGGTTAGCACCTGGCCACCGAGCGTGACTCCGTGGTAGAGCATGACGCCGTCGCCGATTTCGGCAGTTTCACCGATGACGATCCCCATGCCGTGGTCGATGAAAAAACGGCGACCAATGGTTGCGCCGGGGTGGATTTCAATCCCCGTAAAGAACCGGGTGACCTGTGCCAAAATGCGAGCAGGCCCCTTGAGCCCTCTGGTCCACAGCGCGTGACTCACGCGATGCGCCCAAATGGCATGGAGGCCTGAGTACACAATGGCGTTCTCGACATCACCGCGGGCTGCGGGATCATGTTCGCGGGCATTCTGGAGATCTTCGCGGATCATGCGAACTAGCTGATACATAGCGACGATGTTAGCAGCGTCTCGCCACTCGTGGAGAACCTACGGCGTCGTCAAGCTAGTCGCGAATGTCTTCGTACAAAATAGTGGAGACGTAGCGCTCGCCGAAGTCTGGGGCGAGAGTGACGATGGTCTTGCCTTTGAACTCTGGCCGGGAAGCGATCTCGAGGGCTGCTTTCACATTAGCGCCAGCGGAAATACCGCCCAGGATGCCTTCCTTCGCGCCCATCGCGCGCGACATTGCCACGGCATCCTCGTTGGTGACGGTGAGAACCTCATCAAGGATCTTGAGGTCGAGTACTTCCGGGATGAAGTTCGCGCCCAAGCCCTGAATCTTGTGCGGGCCAGCCTTGCCGGTGGTCAGTAGTGGGGAATCGGCTGGCTCGACGCCAATGATGGTGATGTCTGAGTTGTGGTCTTTAAGCACCGTGCCGACGCCCGTCACCGTGCCACCCGTACCAATGCCAGCGACAAAAGCATCGATTTTGCCGTTGGTATCCTCCCAGATCTCAACCGCGGTGGTTTCCTTGTGGCGTTGAGGGTTGGCTTTGTTGGCGAACTGTCGGGCTAAGATCGAACCAGGGCGCTCCGCGACGATCTCGTTTGCCTTGTCTACCGCGCCCTGCATACCGGCTGCGCCCGGGGTGAGAACAATCTCTGCGCCATAGGCGCGCAACATGACGCGACGCTCTGCCGACATTGTTTCTGGCATGGTCAGGACCACTCGATATCCGCGTGCTGCACCGACCATGGCGAGGGCGATACCGGTGTTTCCGGAGGTTGCTTCCACGATGGTGCCGCCCGGGGTGAGCTCGCCGGAAGCCTCGGCGGCGTCGATAATTGCAGCTCCGATGCGATCTTTCACGCTGTTGGCTGGGTTGTAGAACTCGAGCTTGACTAATACTTCAGCTTCGAGGCCTTCGACGAGGCGGTTGAGGCGTACTAGCGGGGTACGTCCGATAGTTTCCGTGACGTTGTTGTAGACGTTGGACATGTTTTCCTCTCGGTTGTTTTCACTGATGAGGGGAAGTCTACGCCTCTTCTGACGAAAAAACTAGTCTATATAGTTTAGATTAGGTAGACTGCATTGTCTAGCTGTGTGTAAATTGTTGAACATTGTTGGATAATTTCGCCCCAAAATTGTGACATTTAACTTGGACTTTTGGCTTGAATCTTGGGGGCAAATCTGAATACCCCTTCATGAATGGATAGAAAATAGCCGCTTCGGGGGTGGCTTATTTTGTTATAAACGCAGGTGAAAACGTTTTCGTAGCAGCTTTAGCCATCAAAGGCAGGGGTATCTAACTTGGTTGAACAACGCATACTATGCACATCATTAAGTGCCTTGTGAATAAATTGCGCTTTGGTTCACCCCCGCTTTGTGGATATACTCCACATTAATGTGCGAATCGCACACCGACGGGTGTACCTGCTCGGGTGGAGTTTTAGAGGAGTTTCAATGGTGGAAACGCAATCAATCAAGGACGATGACGACGCGATCCGCGCCGCCCTCACCTCACTGAAGACTGCGACGGGAATTCCGGTCACCATGTATGCAACGGTGTTTGGGGAAAACAAATTGCAGATCAGCGCTTGGGTTGGCCTGCGTACCCCTGCCTTGCAAAACATCATTATTGACGCAGGGTCCGGCGTCGGTGGCCGAGTGCTGGCTACCAAACGCCCAGTGGGAGTCTCCGACTACACCCGCGCTAGCGTCATTTCCCACGAATACGACAAAGCCATCCAGGACGAAGGCCTGCATTCGATCGTGGCCGTCCCTGTTATCGTGCACCGCGATGTAGTCGGCGTCCTGTATGTGGGCGTTCACTCGTCGCTCCGCCTGGGTGACAAGGTCATTGAAGAGGTGACGATGACCGCCCGCGCACTCGAGCAGGACCTGGCCATCAACGCAGCTTTCCGACGCTCCGATGGTCCTCGGGGCGGCGCAGTCAAATCTGGCCGCGTGATGAACGGTGCTGAGTGGGAGCAGATTCGCTCCACGCACTCCAAGCTCCGAATGCTTGCTAACCGCGTGGGTGATGACTCGCTGCGCAAAGAAATTGAAGAACTGTGCGACCAGATGGTCACGCCAGTTCGCATGAAGCAAACCACTAAGCTCTCTGCCCGTGAACTGGATGTTCTCGCTTGCGTTGCCTTGGGGCATACCAACGTAGAAGCCGCCGAAGAAATGGGTATCGGTGCTGAAACAGTGAAGAGCTACCTGCGTTCTGTGATGCGTAAACTGGGCGCGCACACTCGATACGAGGCCGTCAACGCGGCGCGTCGTATCGGAGCGCTGCCTTAAAGAAACAGATAATTAGCGAGATCCGCCGGGAACCCATTTAGTGTCGTTTCCGGCGTTTTCAATTCGACCGAGGATAAACAACAGGTCGCTCAAGCGATTGAGGTACTGTGCTGGCAGCTTGGACGTAGTTTCGGGGAACGCCTCGTATGCTGCCCAGGCTGCCCGTTCCGCGCGTCGGGTAATCGTACGTGCGGTATGAATAAGCGCTGCAGTTGGTGTACCACCCGGAAGGATAAAGGAATCCAGCGGGGCGAGTTCCTCATTGAAGCGGTCGCATTCTTCCTCTAACCGGTCAATGTAGGACTGCTCAATCCGAAGTGGTGGGTACTTGGGGTTATCTTCGATGGGCGTCGCAAGGTCGGCACCGGCGTCGAAAAGCTCGTTCTGCACGCGCCGCAACGTCGCTGCGATGTCCTCGCGAGGCGACCCCAACGCCAGCACCTCGCCGAGCGCGGCGTTCGCCTCCTCCGTGTCCGCGTAAGCGTGGAGTCGAGCGTCGTTCTTGGAGACACGCTCAAAATTGGACAAACCGGTCGTGCCTTCGTCGCCGGTACGGGTATAAATCTTGGTCAAGTGAACAGCCATGAACTCCACGGTAGTAGAAACCGCCCCAGACAGCCGGGCATTTTGCGTTTAGACTTGGGGGCTGTGAAAGAAACATTTTTGGTCACTGGTGGGGTGCGCCTCAAGGGCACGGTTAAAGTAGTCGGCGCGAAAAACAGCGTGTTAAAGCTGATGGCAGCAGCACTGCTCGCCGAAGGCACAACGACGCTCACCAACTGCCCAGAGATCCTCGACGTTCCACTGATGAAAGACGTTCTGGAAGGGCTTGGCTGCCAGGTAGAAATCGAGCGCGACAACGTGCGGATTACCACCCCAGCGCAGCTCAAGAGCGACGCCGACTTCGACGCGGTGCGCCAATTCCGCGCCTCAGTATGTGTGCTTGGACCACTGACTTCGCGGTGCGGTCGCGCCGTTGTCGCACTACCGGGCGGTGACGCCATCGGCTCCCGACCGCTGGACATGCACCAAACTGGCTTGGAAAAGCTCGGCGCCACCACCCAAATTCGCCACGGCGCGGTTGTCGCCACCGCAGAAAAGCTCCGTGGTGCGCACATCTCGCTCGACTTCCCCTCAGTGGGCGCTACGGAAAACATCCTCACCGCCGCAGTGCTTGCCGACGGTGTGACCGTCCTCGACAACGCAGCCCGCGAACCCGAAATTGTTGATCTCTGCGACATGCTCAATGAAATGGGGGCGAAGGTCGAAGGTGGTGGCACTTCCACCATCACCATTGAAGGCGTTGAAAAACTGCATCCCACCACCCACGAGGTTGTGGGAGACCGGATCGTTGCGGGCACCTGGGCGTATGCAGCAGCGATGACCGGTGGTGACATCACCGTCGGGGGCATCGCGCCTGTTCATCTGCATCTGCCACTCCAGAAGCTCCGCTTGGCCGGCGCCGAAGTGGAAACGTACGCCACCGGTTTCCGAGTTTCCATGCCGGCCCGAGCACAAGCTGTTGACTACCAGACCCTGCCGTTCCCAGGCTTCCCGACAGACCTCCAACCAATGGCGATCGGTCTCGCTGCAGTGTCTGAAGGTGTATCCGTCATTACAGAGAACGTATTCGAATCACGATTCCGGTTCGTTGACGAAATGCAGCGCCTGGGGGCTGATGCCACCGTCGACGGACACCACGTAGTGGTCCGAGGAATGGAGGAGCTGTCGTCCACCGCGGTATGGAGCTCAGATATCCGCGCAGGTGCTGGCCTCGTGCTCGCGGCGCTCTGTGCCGACGGGGTAACGGAAATCCATGACGTTTTCCACATCGATCGCGGCTATCCGCAGTTTGTGGATTCACTCCAACAGCTTGGTGCCACAATCGAGCGGGTAACCAAGCCGTAAACCCCTTTTTTACCTGCGGGTTTGTATTGTTGGTTGGGTGTGTGTAACTTTATGTGAGTCAGCGCGACCGACAACGCCCCGCTTGAGTGTGTGTGGCGGTAGGAAAACGAGTCGCTGATGGACAAGCCTTCTTTCTTTCGCTGGTTTTGCTGGTGTGGGTTGGTTGTGCGTGTGTTGTTTGAGAACTCAATAGTGTGCCAAGTACTTTTATTTTTTGTTTTTTGGTTGTGTGTTGGTGCCGGCAGGCCAGGAGTGGTCTGTGTAAGCGCTTTAATACTCAATTTTTTGTGGTTTTTGGTGTCTTCCTCGTCGGATGTACCAGGAACTGTTTTTTGGACAATCATCATTATTTTTGTGCTGGTTGTTTGTTTTGCTAGGTTTTTGGCTTTTCATATGGCTGATTATCGAATGGTTTTTATGGAGAGTTTGATCCTGGCTCAGGACGAACGCTGGCGGCGTGCTTAACACATGCAAGTCGAACGGAAAGGCCCTGCTTGCAGGGTACTCGAGTGGCGAACGGGTGAGTAACACGTGGGTGATCTGCCCTGCACTTTGGGATAAGCCTGGGAAACTGGGTCTAATACCGAATATGACTCTTCTTTAGTGTGGAGAGTGGAAAGCTTTTGCGGTGTGGGATGAGCCCGCGGCCTATCAGCTTGTTGGTGGGGTAATGGCCTACCAAGGCGTCGACGGGTAGCCGGACTGAGAGGTCGATCGGCCACATTGGGACTGAGACACGGCCCAGACTCCTACGGGAGGCAGCAGTGGGGAATATTGCACAATGGGCGCAAGCCTGATGCAGCGACGCCGCGTGGGGGATGACGGCCTTCGGGTTGTAAACCTCTTTCGCTAGGGACGAAGCGTAAGTGACGGTACCTAGATAAGAAGCACCGGCTAACTACGTGCCAGCAGCCGCGGTAATACGTAGGGTGCGAGCGTTGTCCGGAATTACTGGGCGTAAAGAGCTCGTAGGTGGTTTGTCGCGTCGTCTGTGAAATACCGGGGCTTAACTTCGGAGCTGCAGGCGATACGGGCATAACTTGAGTGCTGTAGGGGAGACTGGAATTCCTGGTGTAGCGGTGAAATGCGCAGATATCAGGAGGAACACCGATGGCGAAGGCAGGTCTCTGGGCAGTAACTGACGCTGAGGAGCGAAAGCATGGGTAGCGAACAGGATTAGATACCCTGGTAGTCCATGCTGTAAACGGTGGGCGCTAGGTGTAGGGGTCTTCCACGACTTCTGTGCCGTAGCTAACGCATTAAGCGCCCCGCCTGGGGAGTACGGCCGCAAGGCTAAAACTCAAAGGAATTGACGGGGGCCCGCACAAGCGGCGGAGCATGTGGATTAATTCGATGCAACGCGAAGAACCTTACCTGGGCTTGACATATACAGGACCGGGCCAGAGATGGTCTTTCCCTTGTGGCTTGTATACAGGTGGTGCATGGTTGTCGTCAGCTCGTGTCGTGAGATGTTGGGTTAAGTCCCGCAACGAGCGCAACCCTTGTCTTATGTTGCCAGCAATTCGGTTGGGGACTCATGAGAGACTGCCGGGGTTAACTCGGAGGAAGGTGGGGATGACGTCAAATCATCATGCCCCTTATGTCCAGGGCTTCACACATGCTACAATGGTCGGTACAACGCGTCGCGAGCCTGTGAGGGTGAGCTAATCGCTGAAAGCCGGCCTCAGTTCGGATTGGGGTCTGCAACTCGACCCCATGAAGTCGGAGTCGCTAGTAATCGCAGATCAGCAACGCTGCGGTGAATACGTTCCCGGGCCTTGTACACACCGCCCGTCACGTCATGAAAGTCGGTAACACCCGAAGCCAGTGGCCCAACCTTTGTGGGGGGAGCTGTCGAAGGTGGGATCGGTGATTGGGACGAAGTCGTAACAAGGTAGCCGTACCGGAAGGTGCGGCTGGATCACCTCCTTTCTAAGGAGCTTATTTTTGTGACACGCAGTTGCGTGTTTGTGCCAGCTGAGTCGCCGTGTGTGTGGCTGTTGGTTTTATTTATCGGGTGGACGCCAGCTAGCCATCGATATGGTGGTGGTCGGCATGATCGAAAAACAGATAATTAGTGTTGGGTGTTTGGTGCGCTGTTGGGTGTCTGGGGCAGCATGTGTTGTTCCTTTTTCTGGCCTGGTGTGCTGCCACTGTTGTGGTGGTGGCTGGTGGGTTGGGTGTGTTGTGTGAGAACTGTATAGTGGACGCGAGCAATTTTTTTCATCTTTATTTTTTGTTTAGTGTTTTAGTATTGTGTGCCTTGTTTATGGTGTTTTTGTTACTTAAGGGCGCACGGTGGATGCCTTGGCAATCCAAGCCGATGAAGGACGTGTAAGGCTGCGATAAGCCTCGGGGAGTTGCCAATAGAGCGTTGATCCGAGGGTGTCCGAATGGGGAAACCTGGCTACAGTGATGTGTAGTTACCTGCCCATGAATTCATAGTGGGTTTGGGGGTTACGCGGGGAAGTGAAACATCTCAGTACCCGTAGGAGAAGAAAACAAGAGTGATTCTGCTAGTAGCGGCGAGCGAACGTGGATTTTTGGCTAAACTGCATGCGTGTGATACTCGGCAGGGGTTGCGTGTGTGGGGTTGTGGGGATGAACTTTTTCCAATACTGCCGTGTTGGTCGTGTGTTTGTGTGTGTTAGGGGAAGTGGTGTGGAAATGCCTGCCGTAGACGGTGATAGCCCGGTACCTGAAAATGCATGCTGCGTGCGTGTTTGTTTCCCGAGTAGCAGCGGGCTCGTGGAATCTGCTGTGAATCTGCCGGGACCACCCGGTAAGCCTGAATACTTGGATTGACCGATAGCGGATGAGTACCGTGAGGGAATGGTGAAAAGTACCCCGGGAGGGGAGTGAAATAGTACCTGAAACCGTGTGCTTACAATCCGTCAGAGCCTTTTTTAAGGTGATGGCGTGCCTTTTGAAGAATGAGCCTGCGAGTCAGCGGCATGTCGCGAGGTTAACCCGTGTGGGGTAGTCGTAGCGAAAGCGAATACTAACGAGTGTGTTTAGTGGCATGTCTTGGACCCGAAGCGGGGTGATCTACCCATGGCCAGTGTGAAGCAGCTGTAAGAGGTTGTGGAGGCGCGAACCCACTTAGGTTGAAAACTGAGGGGATGAGTTGTGGGTAGGGGTGAAAGGCCAATCAAACTCCGTGATAGCTGGTTCTCCCCGAAATGCATTTAGGTGCAGCGTTGTGTGTTGCTTGCTGGAGGTAGAGCTACTGGTTGGTTTAGCGGGACTATCATCTTAGCGACGTCAGCCAAACTCCGAATGCCGGTTTAAGTTAGCGCAGCAGTGAGACTGCGGGGGATAAGCTTCGTAGTCGAGAGGGAAACAGCCCAGATCGCCGGTTAAGGTCCCTAAGAGTGTACTAAGTGGAAAAGGATGTGGGATCGCTTAGACAGCCAGGAGGTTGGCTTAGAAGCAGCCATCCTTGAAAGAGTGCGTAATAGCTCACTGGTCGAGTGGTTCTGCGCCGACAATGTAGTGGGGCTCAAGTACACCACCGAAGCCGCGGCAAGCAATGTTTGTTGTTTGGGTAGGGGAGCGTCGTGCACGTGTGGAAGCGCCCGGGTGACCGTGGTGTGGAGTGTGTGCGAGTGAGAATGCAGGCATGAGTAACGATTGATAAGTGAGAATCTTATCCGCCGGATGACTAAGGGTTCCTGGGTCAAGTTCGTCTTCCCAGGGTGAGTCGGGGCCTAAGGCGAGGCCGACAGGCGTAGTCGATGGATAACGGGTTGATATTCCCGTACCCGAGTGTGTGCGACCATGGTGAATCAGTGATACTAACCGCCCTGATCGTCGTCTGCGTCCTTTGGGATGTGGTTGGTGTGATGCGTGGGGCCTGATCTGGTAGTAGCTAAGTGATGGGGTGACGCAGTGAGGTAGCCGAGCCACTTATTGGATTGTGGTGTAAGCGTGTAGCCTGTGGCCTAGGTAAATCCGGGACCACGTTTTGGGTGAGGCGTGATGCGTAGACCTTTGTTGGTTGATGTTGGTGATCCTGTGCTGTCGAGAAAAGCCTCTAGCGATGTGCATATTCGGCCCGTACCCGAAACCGACACAGGTAGTCAGGTAGAGAATACTAAGGCGTTCGGGTGAACTGTGGTTAAGGAACTCGGCAAAATGCCCCCGTAACTTCGGGAGAAGGGGGGCCATGGCTGGTGATCGTCTTTTCGGTGTGAGCTGGTTGTGGTCGCAGAGAATAGAGGGAAGCGACTGTTTATTAAAAACACAGGTCCGTGCGAAGACGGTGAAGTCGATGTATACGGACTGACGCCTGCCCGGTGCTGGAAGGTTAAGAGGACCTGTTAGGTAGTAATACCGAAGCGGAGAATTTAAGCCCCAGTAAACGGCGGTGGTAACTATAACCATCCTAAGGTAGCGAAATTCCTTGTCGGGTAAGTTCCGACCTGCACGAATGGCGTAACGACTTCCCTGCTGTCTCAACCACAGGCCCGGTGAAATTGCAGTACGAGTAAAGATGCTCGTTACGCGCGGCAGGACGAAAAGACCCCGGGACCTTCACTATAGCTTGGTATTGGTGTTTGGTGCGGTTTGTGTAGGATAGGTGGGAGACTGTGATGCAGCGTCGCTAGGTGTTGTTGAGTCGTTGTTGAAATACCACTCTGATCGTAGTAGATACCTTGAACCTCGGCCCATGATCTGGGTTAGGGACAGTGCCTGGTGGGTAGTTTAACTGGGGCGGTTGCCTCCTAAAGAGTAACGGAGGCGCCCAAAGGTTCCCTCAGCCTGGTTGGCAATCAGGTGGTGAGTGTAAGTGCACAAGGGAGCTTGACTGTGAGACTGACAGGTCGAGCAGGGACGAAAGTCGGGACTAGTGATCCGGCACCTACTTGTGGATGTGGTGTCGCTCAACGGATAAAAGGTACCCCGGGGATAACAGGCTGATCTTCCCCAAGAGTCCATATCGACGGGATGGTTTGGCACCTCGATGTCGGCTCGTCGCATCCTGGGGCTGGAGTAGGTCCCAAGGGTTGGGCTGTTCGCCCATTAAAGCGGCACGCGAGCTGGGTTTAGAACGTCGTGAGACAGTTCGGTCTCTATCCGCCGCGCGCGTGGAAACTTGAGAAAGGCTGTCCCTAGTACGAGAGGACCGGGACGGACGTACCTCTGGTGTGCCAGTTGTACCGCCAGGTGCATGGCTGGTTGGCTACGTACGGAAGGGATAACCGCTGAAAGCATCTAAGCGGGAAGCCTGTTTTGAGATAAGGTTTCTTTTGAGGTTCCCTCTAGATTAGGGGGTTGATAGGCCAGATCTGGAAGCGCTGTAAGGTGTGGAGGTGACTGGTACTAATTGGCCGATAATGAAAACACCTGCCTTTGGGTGCACATGTAGTGCTAAACGTTGGGTGGAAATTAAGTGTTGTTCGTGTTCATTGTGCAGTGTCTGACGCAGCACACGGTGTGTGTGTTTGTGTTGTTGGTTGTGTCGGTGGTTGTTAGCGTGAGGGAAACGCCCGGTCCCATTCCGAACCCGGAAGCTAAGCCTTGCTGCGCCGATGGTACTGCACCTGGGAGGGTGTGGGAGAGTAGGTCACTGCCGGCCTAAAAACTTCAAACATGAAAAGCGGTGTGTGTAGGATGTGAAGTCCTAGACACACCGCTTTTCGTCATCTAGTTAATAAATATTGGCTCAAGTACGGCTCTGAAAACCACAGAACTCGGTTATAATGTTTGCTTTTATTGAACATATCCAGCGGTTTTGGAAAACCCTACTAATCGGGTGGAAAATAAAGGCGTTCGATTACATTCCCACAGGAGGCGTTGATGGCTCATCAACCTATGCACGTGGTTCTCATGGGTGTCAGTGGCTGCGGAAAAACGTCGGTAGCCAGCGCTATTAGTAACAAACTCGGCTGGCCGTACGCTGAAGCCGATGACTTCCATCCAGAAGCCAACAAAACAAAAATGGCGGCTGGCATTGCTCTGACCGATGAAGATCGTTGGCCATGGTTAGACAGTCTTAAAGACTGGATGACACACCATGCAGCTGCCGGCAACAGCACCGTCGTCACGTGCTCGGCTTTGAAAAGGTCCTATCGTGACTTGTTAACACAGGCTAAGGGGGAGGTGCTCTTTGTCCACCTCGATGGTCCACAAGAGCTCATCGCTGAGCGTATGACGAAACGTGTGGGGCACTTTATGCCGACGACGCTTCTCCCTTCGCAGTTCGCGACCCTCGAACGACTCGACGAGTCTGAAAACGGGATCACCGTCGATATCACTCCCGCAATTCCCGATCTCGTCGAGAAAGTTCTGGGCGAGATCTCCCTGCGCCAAGGATAAGAACAATGATGACGCTTCTCGCAGCGGACACCGAGCCGCTGACTCATGCTTCGAGTTCTCAACTCGCCTTGGCGGCGTGCTTGGGCATCGCCGCAATTATCCTGCTCATCACCTGGGCTAAAATTCACCCCTTCCTCTCGCTGATGCTTGGATCCGCGGTGCTGGCGCTCAGCGCTGGAATTCCGCTGGCTAAGACTTTCACCTCATTTAGCACCGGGCTGGGGTCAACAGTCGGTAGCGTAGGCGTGCTGATCGCGCTCGGTGCCATGATCGGTGCGCTGCTGGTGAGCTCGGGTGGAGCTGACCAGATTGTGGACACGTTCTTGGATCGAACGACCGTCGGCAAGCTGCCTTGGGTGATGGCTGCACTCGCGTTTATCATCGGTATTCCGCTGTTCTTCGAAGTCGGTCTGGTCTTGCTGATTCCAGTGGTTATGCTCGTTGCGCGGCGCTCCAAGATTCCGGTTATTCTACTTGGTATCCCTGCGCTTGCTGGTTTGTCGGCGCTGCATGGTTTGGTGCCGCCGCACCCTGGGCCACTGATCGCAATTGATGCGCTCAAGGCAAACTTGGGGCTCACGCTCGGCTTCGGTCTGTTGGTTGCCATTCCCACTGTGGTTATTTCCGGCCCAGTGGCTGCCAAAATGATGGTGAAGTGGGTTCCTATCCAGGCACCGGACACCTTTGATACGGAAACACCAATTGCTCGGGAGCTGCGCCCTAGTTTCTTCGTCGCGTTGTCGGTGATCTTAATGCCAGTGGTATTGATGCTGGCGAACACCGTTGCAGAAACTGCTGGCGTCGACGGGAAGTCTGCGCTCGGTACCGCCTTCGGCTTCTTTGGTAGCCCACTGGTGGCCTTGCTGATCACTGCCTTGTACGCCATGGTGATGCTCGGCCTGCGGTCCGGCAAAAACCTCAAAGAAGTATCTGACGTCGTTGGTGGTTCCTTCGCACCTATCGCGGGCATTCTGCTGATTGTTGGTGCTGGCGGCGGTTTCAAACAGACGCTCGTGGACTCGGGCGTTGCCAAAGTGATTGGTGCATGGATTGAGGGCGCACCGCTGTCGCCGTTGGTTGCCGGCTGGTTGGTTGCCGTGGCTGTCCGCTTGGCGACGGGCTCAGCAACCGTATCCACTATCACTACAGCAGGCATTATGGCGCCGGTCGCGGCGGCTGGAATGTCCGACACCCACATTGCACTGCTCGTGTTGGCTATTGGTGCCGGTTCAGTGTTCCTGTCCCATGTTAACGATGCTGGCTTCTGGTTGGTCAAGGAGTACTTCGGTATGACGGTGGGTCAAACCTTTAAGACCTGGTCTTTGATGGAAACCATTCTGTCGGTGGTTGGTCTGTTGTCGGTCCTGCTGCTGAGCTTGGTCGTTTGACATTGTGCTCAGGGAGGCTCCTTTCTAAGGAAAGAAAGGAGCCTTTTTCTATGCAAAAATCGATACCACGCCAGTGCCACAAGCAACCGTGGCGGTGAGATAGCCGATACTGACTTTGTACGGAAGACTTCCCACTTCTTTGGCAAGTGTCGACCAGGTAGAGAGCGCTCCTGCGACTCCGACACCCCAGAAGATAGGGGAGAAGTCATGGGAATAGACCCAAGCGAGTAACGCGCAGGCAATCATATTCGCGGTGAACGTACCCCACAGCGGTGGCAGGCTGCGGGCACAAAGGAGTCGAATCATGCCACCCATGACTCCACCGATAAAGACGAGCAGGACGATCATGACGTGGGCCGTTTCGCCAGTGCGTTGCCGACCTGCCACGCTGCCACGCATCCGATAACCGTGATAGCCATCGCGAGAGGATCTCGTGAGAAAGCGAAAGCGCTGAAGGTAGTGAAGCCACCGAGCACTCCTGTTCCCCAAAAAAGACCGGGGCGAAGCCGTCCCATGAGGAAACATCCCAGCAGGTTGATCGCTATCGTCACCCACACCACCGGACCGAGGACCTGGGTTAACGCAAAGCGGGCCACAGCGCCTATGCCGGCACCGCAGCCCACTTTCAGATAATCCATCACGGAAGGTAAGTTTAGCTACTTCCAGTCGCTACCTTGCTCCTGCAGGAACTTTTCTACGTCTGTAGGAGAGGCCTTCAGCTTAGGATCGAACTTCAGGTAGGCGTGAGTTTCCTTTGCAATGAAGCCGGAAAGCAGAATCAGACCGATCAGGTTTGGAAGCGCCATCAAACCATTGGCCAGGTCTGCAAGCGTCCAGACCGTCTCCAGCTCCGTGATCGCACCGAAGAACACCACCACGGTGAAAATCATGCGGTAGGGCAGCGCGCCGTGGCGGCCGACGAGACGTTCCACACAGCGCTCACCGTAGTAAGACCAGCCGATGATGGTGGAGAAGGCGAAGAACACCAGAGACACGGAGACGATAGTGCCACCCCAGTGGCCAGGGAGTCCGGCAGAGAATGCGTCAGCGGTCATCGTGCCTGCATTATCCTTACCGTTGGTCCAGGTGCCTGTGGAAATAATGACCAGGCCAGTGAACGTAACCACGACGATGGTGTCGATGAAGGTCTGTGTCATGGACACCAGGCCCTGGCGGACAGGGTGAGTGGTTTTCGCAGCGGCAGCCGCGATCGAGGCGGAACCCATACCGGACTCGTTGGAGAAGATACCGCGAGCAACACCCATTTGGAGAGCGAGGATGATGCCAGAGCCCAGGAAGCCACCAGTGGCTGCCGTGCCGCTAAATGCGTCACTAAAGATGAGAGCGAATGCTCCGGGGATCTGCTCAGCGTTGATCACCAGAACAGTAATCGCGCCCGTGATATAAATCAGGATCATCAGAGGTACGAAAGCGGACGTGACCCTACCGATCGCCTGGATGCCACCCAAGAGGACCGCACCGAGGCAGACGAACATGATAATGCCGGAGACATTAGGGGCAATGCCAAAAGCATCTTCCAGGCCGGTGGCCACAGCATTCGCCTGGGTCAGGTTGCCGATGCCGAAGCTCGCGACAATCGCGAACAAGGTGAATGCAATACCCAGGATCTTGCCTAGTGGCCCCTTAATGCCGCGCTCGAGGTAGTACTGCGGGCCACCGGATTGTTCGCCGGCGGAGTCGGTGGTACGGAAGCGAATGCCGAGAAACGCCTCGGAGTACTTGGACGCCATACCGACCAAGCCGGTTACCCACATCCAGAACAATGCGCCGGGTCCACCGACAGCGATTGCCGTGGCTACACCCACGATGTTGCCCACGCCGACAGTCGCGGCGAGTGCCGTGGTGAGGGCCTGGTAGTTCGTAATGTCGCCCTCACCGGTTTCGTCGTTAGGATCGATCAGCCCGTGCCGTAAGGCAACAAACAGCGTACGGAACTGAATGCCACGAAGCTGAATAGTGAGGATGAGACCAGTGCCCAAAAGAAGAGGGATCAGGAAGAAAGGTCCCCAAACGAAAGTATCGATATCACCCAAAAGGGTGTTGAAATCAGACATGGTTGTCTCCGCTAATTCTTGAGCTATGGTTTGCACCAACGTGGATAGACGAAGGTGATATGGATAACATTCTGCACTGTGAGGTGGGGTTTTGAAAAGCTTTCAAGGAAAAACCGGGTAATTTTATGCACTAAAGTATCGCTAGTGTGCTGGTGAGCGGTGGAAAACACCCTTCTTCGGAGCGGGGGTAGTGGAGGCTGTCCTGCAGCGCTTGGAAAAGACGGGAAAGATGGAAGGGGTACCCACGACTTTTTCGTCCAAAGGAGTAAAACATGGCACACGAGCGCGCTGGCCAACGGGCAACGTCAGCAGATCTTATTGACATCGCGGCGTTGGTGGCCGCCTACTACACCTTGGAACCTGACGTCACTATTCCGGATCAGCAAGTGGCGTTCGGCACCTCGGGCCACCGCGGTTCTGCCTTCGACACAGCCTTCAACGAGAACCACATCCTTGCTATCACCCAGGCGATCGTAGAGTACCGTGCCTCCCAAGGTATTGAGGGGCCACTGTTTATAGGTCGCGATACTCACGCGCTGTCGGAGCCGGCCATGCTGTCAGCGTTGGAGGTGCTGCTCGCCACCGACATTGAAGTGCTTGTCGACGACCGTGGCCGCTACACCCCAACCCCAGCGGTATCTCATGCCATTTTGTCCCACAACGCCAAGTTGGAAGGTGGCGTCCTTGGCACATCCCCGCAGCGCGCAGATGGCATCGTTATCACGCCATCGCACAATCCGCCGCGTGACGGTGGTTTCAAGTACAACCCACCGCATGGCGGACCTGCGGACACTGACGCCACGGACTGGATCGCTAAGCGGGCCAACGAGCTGCTGGAAAACGAGCTTGAGGGCATCGAGCTAACCCGTGTGGACGGCGTGTTGGACGAGCGTGCTACCCGCTACAACTACATGGACAACTATGTCAATGACCTGCCAAATGTGATCGACATTGAGGCTATTAAGAAGGCTGGCGTGCGCATTGGAGCTGACCCAATGGGCGGCGCTTCCGTGGACTACTGGGGGCGCATCGCTGAAGTTCACGGCCTGGATTTGACCGTCGTGAACCCTGAGGTAGACGCTACCTGGCGCTTCATGACCCTCGATACCGACGGCAAGATCCGGATGGACTGCTCCTCCCCGAATGCGATGGCATCGCTGATCGACAACCGAGACAAGTTCGACATTGCTACCGGCAACGATGCCGACGCTGATCGCCATGGAATCGTCACCCCAGATGCGGGGCTGATGAACCCGAACCACTACCTGGCTGTCGCAATTGATTACCTGTTCGCTCACCGTCCAGGGTGGGGAGAGCACACCGCCGTCGGTAAGACGCTTGTTTCCTCCTCCATGATTGACCGCGTCGTGGCGGCGCTGGGCCGTGACCTTGTGGAGGTTCCGGTCGGCTTTAAGTGGTTTGTGCCAGGGCTTGTCGACGGCTCCGTCGGCTTCGGTGGCGAGGAGTCTGCTGGTGCGTCCTTCCTGCGTCACGACGGCACCGTGTGGTCGACCGATAAAGATGGCATCATTCTCGACCTGTTGGCCGCAGAAATCATCGCGGTAACCGGTAAGACTCCGTCTCAGCGCTACGCCGAGCTTGCCGACGAGTATGGCGCGCCTGCTTATGCTCGCACGGACGCCGAGGCTAATCGCGAGCAAAAGGCTGTACTCAAGAAGCTGTCCCCGGAGCAGGTGACTGCCACTGAGCTGGCGGGGGAGCCGATTGTCGCGAAGATGACCGAAGCTCCAGGCAATGGCGCCGCAATCGGTGGTCTTAAGGTCACCACCGAGAATGCGTGGTTTGCAGCCCGGCCATCCGGCACGGAAGATAAGTACAAGATTTACGCTGAGTCCTTCAAGGGGGAAGAACACCTCAAGCAGGTTCAGCAGGAAGCCCAGGCGCTGGTTTCGGAAGTGCTGGGTAATTCCTAGTTAATTGCCAGCCACTACGCGGAAAGTTGTATATATGTCAACTAATATAAGGGGTCGGACTGTGTTCACAGTGCTCAGCATCGTGGCGCGGTTCGGGCTGGCGCTGGTGTGGCTGGTCTCGGGCTATCAAAAGATGGCCAATCCCATGGGTTTTCGACAGTCGATTCAGGCATATGAGCTGTTTTCGCCGGGGCTAGTGGAGGTTATTGCACTCACACTTCCTCCTGTGGAAATAGTGCTGGGACTTTTCCTCCTGTGTGGGCTGTTCTTGCGGCCCGCCGCAATGGTTACAGCAGTGATCATGGTCGGGTTCATCGCAGGGATCAGCTCCGCGGCGATCCGTGGCCTGGAAATCGATTGTGGCTGCTTCTCCTCGGGGTCTGGGGAGTCAGGCTCCTTGGGGTGGGCGATCGCCCGTGACGTGCTGTTTTTAGCGATGGCTGTGTGGGCAGTGAAGTTCCCATTTCGGAAACTGGCACTTCACCCCTAAAGTGAGAGATAACAGCAGGAAAACAAGTAAAGGTTGACTTCACGTGAGTAATAAAATCAAGAGCCCAAATGAGAAGAGCAATGGCTTCCTCTGGGCATTGGTGGCTGTCCTCGTAATTGCCGTAGCTGTGGTTGGCTACATCTTCGTCAGTGGCAAAGGCGCCAAGATTGAAAAAATCACCGAAGGGTTCGAGAAAACTGAGGCCACCTTCGACTTGTCCATGAAAGACAACGCCTACCAGCTCAAGTCGGACAAGGCTACTAACTCAACTCCACAGGTAGACCTGTATGAAGACTTCTCTTGCCCGCACTGCTCAGACCTGGCCATTGCAACGGACAAGGACATGCTGGCCGCTGTCGATGCCGGTGAGCTGATCGTCAATATCCGCACTCTGCACTTCCTGGATCGTGGCAACAACGACGGCCACTCCACCCGCGCCGGTGATGCCCTCCGCGTCGTCGCTCAAACTGGCGACGCAAGTGCGTATTGGAACTTCCGTGACCTCCTTATGCAGAAGCAGCAGGAGATCTACAGCAAGTGGACCATGCAGGACTTCGCCGACGCTGCGAAGCAGGTCGGTGCCAGCGACGAAGCCGTCAAGCAGATTGCTGAACTTCCGGCAGATCACGCAGAAGCCGTGAAGGTTTTTGAGGCTAATGCTGAGAAGCTTCAGGAAGAAACCGGCAAGGTATCTTCCCCTCGCGTGATTAAGGATGGCAAGGACATCGAAGATTTGCAGAACTGGGTGGCAGTGGCCAAGCAGTCCTAGTTCCGCACCCCTCTTCTGCGCCCCGCTTCTTTAAAGTGGGGCGCTTTTTACGTTGGGCTATCGGTTCAGGAGTAGGTAAAGAAGAGTGTGCCGTCTAGTGACTGGTGCCGTAGGTCTTGCCTTTGGCCTGGTGGTTGCGGTAACGAACAAGATTTGTGCGCCTATATGACCCGGACCTTGTTGTACATGCTCTGGCTTGTCTTTACCACGGAATCTAAGCGCCAAATCGAGCGTACGCTTGGGATTTTTCGAGCGTTTTTCGTCCCATCGGAACGCTTGATTCACGTGACTTCGGCGAGGGGATACTAACCCCGGGGGCATTCTGCGGTGTAAGCATTTTATACTTATACGCGCATAGCAGACTACGCTGTCTACTCATGAACGCAGTACTAATTGCCGTACTTATCATGCTTTTCCTCGCGGTTTCTCGCGTGCATGTCGTACTTTCGTTGTTTGTTGGGGCGGTTGTGGGTGGGCTCGTTGCCGGGCTTGGTCTTGACGGAACCATGGTCGCTTTTGAAGAAGGGCTTTCCGGTGGTGCGAAGCTAGCTCTGAGCTACGCCCTTCTTGGTGCTTTCGCGATGGCGGTGGCCAGTGCGGGATTGCCTAAGCTGCTCGCGAACAAACTGATCGGTGCGTTGAAGGTTGAGAGTGAGTCGGCTAAGAAAAACGCCGAAGCTGCCACCAAGTGGGGCATTGTCGTCGGTATTCTCGCGATGGCCGTTATGAGTCAGAACCTGATTCCGGTCCACATTGCATTCATTCCACTGATCGTCCCTCCGCTGCTCAAGGTCTTTAACCATCTGCGGCTGGATCGTCGCGCTGTGGCCTGCATTATCACCGGTGGCATGATCACCACGTACATGTGGGTGCCGCTGGGCTTCGGTTCCATCTATCTCAACGATATTCTCCTCGGCAACATCGATAAGGCGGGTATGTCCACCGAAGGCATCAATGTCATGTCTGCCATGGCGATTCCTGCCGTAGGTATGATCGCTGGTCTGCTCATTGCTGTGTTGTTCAGCTACCGGAAACCGCGCACCTACCAAGACTTGCCTATTCAAGGGACCGTCGACAAGGATGAGCCGGTGTCTCGGTATAAAATTATCGTATCGGTGATCGCGATCATTGCTACCTTCACGGTGCAGGTAGCAATGCAAGCACTCGACTTGGAGGCAGATTCCCTGCTGGTCGGCGCGCTGATTGGCCTGGCGATTTTCCTTGGTACGGGCGCCGTGAATTGGCGTGAAGCTGACGACGTGTTCACTGCAGGCATGAAAATGATGGCGCTCATCGGCTTCATCATGATCACCGCTCAAGGGTTTGCTGCTGTCATGTCTGCCACCGGCCACGTGGAAACCCTCGTGGATTCCTCCGCCGCGCTGTTCCAAGGTAATAAAACCGCAGCTGCGGGGGCGATGCTTGTGGTTGGTTTGATTGTGACCATGGGCATTGGGTCCAGCTTTTCGACGTTGCCGATCATCGCCACGATTTACGTGCCGCTATGCATGTCCATGGGATTCTCCCCGCTAGCAACGGTCGCGCTCGTCGGTACGGCAGGCGCGTTGGGCGACGCCGGTTCCCCGGCATCGGATTCCACCCTGGGGCCGACATCGGGTCTTAACGCTGATGGACAGCACGATCACATCCGGGACTCGGTCATCCCGACGTTCCTGCACTTCAACTTGCCGTTGCTGGTGGCGGGTTGGGTTGCTGCCATGGTTCTCTAGTCGCCGGGGGAGGCTTCATGATCCTCCCCGTTGACATCCGCTTTGACCTGCGGATTTGGTTAATCTTTCGCGGGTCATGTACTTTAAACAGGCATTCACTTTTAGCCGGAGGTTTAAATCTGGCTGTGAAGTGTTACGTGCGGGGCTATGGCGCAGCTGGTAGCGCACCACACTGGCAGTGTGGGGGTCACGGGTTCGAGTCCCGTTAGCTCCACCACTATTAAGCACCTCGGTTTCAGGGAACTGACCGAGGTGCTTTTGTCGCTTAACCCCGGAAGCTCGACCCCGACATTACGCCCCCGAGGTCGCTCCAAAAATGCCTCCGCGAGCCCGAACTTCGGGAGGGTAATGTCGGGGTCAACGCATAAACAGCCCGACGGGTTTTAAAGCCTTGATAGGGCAAACCGCACCGCTCTGCTCGAAGGTGAGCGCTATTTGCAACAGCAGGGAAACATTCCTGGTTTACTTTTTGAAGCCACCGGGTTTTTATTGTCTACCAATCGGCCCGCCTCTTAAATGGAAAGCCCGGCTGTCTAGTGATATGCTTACCGGACTCATATTTTGTCCCTTAAGCGTCGTCACATTACCCCCGTATTGTGAGGGGAGAGTCAGGAACTGTCGGATGGTGGCACAATAAGAGCTATGACTGAAAATTCCCCTATCACTGTCCTTGACCGCGAAGCATCTTTCGCAAAGCTGGGAACGCAGCAGCTCGGCCGGTTGGTTGTCCGCCGCAAAGAAGAGTTCGATATTTTCCCGGTGAATTATGTCCTCGACGGTGAAGACATCTACTTCCGCTCCGCGGAAGGTTCAAAGCTGTTTACTGTGGCATTGAATAGCGAAGTGTTGTTTGAGGCTGATGAGGTTTCCGAGGGCCACGCGTGGTCTGTGGTGGTTCGTGGTGAGGCACACCTGCTGACCTCGAATAAAGAGATCCAGCATGCGGATTCGTTGCCGTTGAAGCCGTGGATTCCAACATTGAAGTACAACTTTGTCAAGATCGTGGCACACGATATTTCGGGCCGAGAGTTCGATCTCGGTGAAGAACCAGAGCGTTACTAGCTCACGGTGCCTCCCTCCCGGTGACGGGGTGGGAGGCTCTTTTGGTTTTAGTCGCGCCACCAGGAGTCTTGGGGAGTGACCGGGGTGGTGCGCTTATGGCGCCCGATGCGCCATAGATGCTCAATGCGCTGGGCTGCTGCTACTGGAACATTAGCGGTGCCTTCGACGTAGTCGTCGATGTCGGCGTATGAGACCCCTAGGGCGATTTCGTCGGGTTGCATCGGTTTGTCGTCTTCGAGGTCAGCAGTAGGTATTTTTTTCCACGTGGATTCCGGCGCCCCGAGCGTCGATAAGAGCGCTGCCCCTTGGCGCTTTGACAGTCCGAAGAGGGGCAGAACGTCTGCGCCGCCGTCGCCAAACTTGGTGAAAAACCCGGTGACGTTCTCTGCCGCGTGGTCGCTGCCAATGACAAGAAGACCTTTTTCGCCGGCGAGTGCGTATTGCGCGATCATTCGTTGGCGAGCTTTGACGTTGCCGCGGTTGAAATCGCCAAGGTTCTCCTGCCCGAGCGCCTGGGCGACCGCTGCTTCCATAGCCGCCGTGGCGGGTTTGATGTTGACTGTTACCTCGTGGTCGGCGCGAATGAATTCTAGAGCGATACGTGCGTCCTCCTCATCGGCCTGCACGCCGTGAGGCAGGCGCATCGCCCAAAATTCAGCGTCGTAGCCTTCTGTGCGCAGCTTTTCGACGGCTAACTGCGCCAATCGACCTGCCACCGTAGAATCCTGACCGCCGGAAATCCCCAACACATAACCCCGCAGCCCCGTGCTGCGCAGGTAATCTGCGAGGAATTGGACGCGGGAATTGATCTCCTCCTGGGGGTCGATCGTTGGGCGGGTGTGCAATGCTGCGACGATTTCGCTTCTCACTGACATGACATACAGCATAGTGAAGTGGCAGGGTTATTAGACGTGAATGTTCAGACTCAAGTACCCGGCTATGCCCGGCTCGTTGCCCTTATTGCTGCGCTGGGCGGTGTCCTGTTTGGATACGACACCGGTGTGATGTCCGGGGCGCTGCTCTATATCGGTAAGGACTACCAGCTCACGCCCGCGACGGAAGGTTCCATCACTTCGATGCTGCTCGTCGGGGCAGCACTAGGGGCGTTGCTCGGCGGACGAGTCGCTGACGCCCTCGGCCGTAAGCTCACCTTGATCCTCGGCGGAGTGGTGTTCGTAGTGGGATCCCTTGCCTGTGCGGTCGCGACCTCCGTGCCGATGCTGGGGGCCGCCCGCACTCTGCTCGGCTTCGCCGTTGGCCTGGTCTCGATCGTGGTGCCGATGTACATCTCCGAAATGGTCCCACCTGCGGTGCGCGGCTCGCTCGTTTCCCTCAACACCCTCATGATTGTGGTGGGGCAGTTACTCGCCTTTCTCACTAACTCGGCGCTAGCCCACACTGGAAACTGGCGACTCATGCTGGGGCTGGCCGCCATCCCCGGAGCCATCCTGGCCGTGGGCATGATGTTCATGACAGACTCCCCAACCTGGCTGTACCGCAAAGGTAAAACAGCGGAGGCTGACGCTGTGGCGCAGCGGGTGGCGTTGAAAGAATCCGGGTCTGCTGATCCACGATCCGCGAAGCAAACCCGACGAGAAGAAAAAGAAGCACTGAAAATCCGGTGGGTGCGAACCACCGTGATCATTGCCGTCCTCGTAGGCATCACGCAGCAAATAACCGGCGTAAACGCAATTGTGTACTTTGCGCCGAAGATGATGAATATGGTGGGGATTTCCACTGAAAATGCGGTCTATACGTCCATTGTGATCGGTAGCGTCAGCGTTATCGCGTGCTGGGTCGGCATGATGCTGGTGGACAAGGTGGGGCGGCGTCGCCTGCTGACGATTGGCCTGAGCGGAACGACGACATCCCTCATCCTGCTCGCGGTCGCCTACAACTTTGCTGAAACAAACGCCAGCATCTCCTGGGCCGTATTGATCCTCATGGCACTGTTTATCGCGTTCCAACAAGCGGCGGTGTCTCTGACAACCTGGCTCCTACTCAGTGAACTGGTGCCACAACAAGCACGTGGTCTTGGCATGGGCATTGCCGGACTTGGCCTGTGGACAGCAAACTGGGCAGTAGCCCAGGGATTCCTGCCCATGGTCAGCGCCATCGGCGGCCCAGCCTCCTTCATTGTCTTCGCAGTGCTAGGTGGATCTGCGCTAGTGTTCGTGCTTCGCTATGTTCCCGAAACCGCCGGCCGGAGTCTGACGGAAATTTCCGAGGACATGCGGGCACGTCACTCCCGTTTTGGTAAAAGCGCCACTGTCGGTTAACATAGATGTTCGTGTCATGGCTGGCACCGTTGTCAGCCGTCGAGAGTCGCCGCATTCCCGCGCGTGGCTCCATTCTCATCGCGCATTAAAGAAAGGAGCGCCCGAATGAAGGTCCGTAAATCCCTTCGGTCGCTGAAGAACAAGCCGGGCGCCCAGGTTGTGCGTCGCCGTGGCAAGGTCTACGTCATCAACAAGAAAGAGCCACGCTTCAAGGCTCGCCAGGGCTAATCCCTGAGTATAAGCGCCCGTGCCGGTTTCGGCACGGGCGTTTTGTTTTGTCCCTGAACCCCCTTTGCGTTTAGCCGAGGGGCCCTTTTCGTATGCCGATGTTGTGTTGATACTCGGTGGGGATAGCGTTGTCGCAAGAGAGCTGGTCGGCCTGTTTCTTGGTTTGCTTGGCTTTCGTTTGGTTGGGGCAAGACAATTACTTTGGCGAGTGCGTCGTGACCGAAGCGTTGCTGCCTGGCGATTTCTAGTGGATCGTCAGGCAGTTGCGTTTTCGAGTGAAGCCACCACTCGATCATTCTTCGTTGTCTTTCCCCGCCCCTGCCTCGGTGCAGGCGTGCGAGGAGTTTTAGTTGTGCGTTGATTCCTCCTTCTAACCTCAAGCAATATAAAACATGCATTTGCATACCTTGACCAGGACCTATCGCGTACAACAGACACACTTTCTGCTACTTACCCCCCTTTCTCTGTAAAACCCGTGAAGCGTTTCCCGGGTTTCGGTAGGTTTTCTTGCTGCAGACCTGCTATTTCTGTGTTTTGGTCCCGAGATCCGGGGAATGCCTCCCGGGTTTTAGTGCTCGAGGGAGAGTCGGGATAGCAAGTGGCTACCGGTGAGCTTTCTAGCAAGGCCAAATATAACAATTCGGTAACGAGGGGAGGGGGCGAGCTGGGGAAATGTCATGAGTGTAAGTCGGGAAGGTACAACGATGTAATTTGCAGCGAGTGGGAAGCGCAACATGTAGTGTCGCCGTTTGGCTGGATCCTGCAAATACTCACGTTGTAACTACTACATCTAGTATCCTTTGCACTTTTTGGCCACAACGTATAGTGTCTTTTCTTGTCACCGAAACACAAGACACTGGCTCAACGGCCCGGTGGAAAAGCTTCGGTTAGTTCGTTAGTTTTCGGAATCTTCCTCTCTCTGTATCGCTAGATGCAGGAGCTAGTCTCTTAAGGATCGATCAACATGGCAATCACCGTTTACAGCAAGCCAGCTTGTGTCCAGTGCGTAGCAACCAAGAAGGCCCTCGATCGTGCTGGTCTCGAGTACAACTTGGTTGATATCAGCATGGACGATGATGCTCGTGACTATGTCATGGCACTTGGCTACCTGCAGGCGCCTGTCGTGGAAGCTAACGGCGAGCACTGGTCGGGTTTCCGTCCAGAGCGCATCCGCAGCCTCGCTGCTGAGGTTGCTTAAGTACTAACCGTTCGGTCCCTGTAGATCCGCAAGAGACCGGATCGCTGTCAAGAGATTCCACAGGGACATCAATTAAAATGCCCGCCCTCTACATGTAGATTGAGGGCGGCCTTTGTTTTGTATCCCCCGCATTGCAGAGAACACCATGCTCATCGTCTATTTTTCTTCCGCCACAGGAAACACCCACCGGTTCGTCGAAAAGCTCGGCTTTCCTAGTGCCCGAATTCCGATGCACAAGAGTGACGAACCACTGGTCGTCGATGAGCCTTATGTGCTGATCTGTCCAACGTATGGGGGAGGGGCGTCCATTACTGGGGTGAACTCCAAACCTGTCCCAGTGCAGGTCATTCGATTCCTCAACAATGAGCACAATCGTAGCCTGATCCGAGCCGTGATCGCAGGAGGGAACTCCAACTTCGGCACGGATTTCGGGGTGGCGGGCGATGTGATCTCGAAGAAATGCGGCGTGCCCTATGTTTATCGCTTTGAGTTGATGGGCAATGAAGAAGACGTCCGCATTGTTCGTGGCGGGCTCCTCGATAATGCCACTCAACTCGGTTTGACGGCAGCGTAAGCTGCGCGAACAACGTACTCTAGAATCCGAAACTCCAACTACGTAAGAGGAAACCTGACGTGACCATCACTAATGAATCCATCAAGGATCCCATGGCTGCTGCAGATCAGCTTGATTACCACGCGCTCAACGCGCTGTTGAATCTGTATGACAACGACGGCAAGATCCAGTTCGATAAGGACCGCGCCGCCGCCCGTCAGTTCTTCCTCCAGCACGTGAACCAAAACACCGTGTTCTTCCACAACCTGAAGGAAAAGCTCGACTACCTGCTGGAAAACAACTATTACGAGCAGGAAGTGCTCGATAAGTACGACTTCGAGTTTGTTAAATCCCTATTCAAGCGCGCATACGCGGCGAAATTCCGCTTTACCACCTTCCTCGGCGCCTACAAGTACTACACTTCGTACACCCTCAAGACCTTCGACGGTAAGCGCTACCTGGAACGTTTCGAAGACCGCGTCTGCATGGTCGCACTGACCCTCGCAGCCGGCGACAAGACCATGGCCGAAAACCTGGTTGACGAGATCATCTCCGGCCGTTTCCAGCCGGCAACTCCGACCTTCCTCAACTCCGGTAAAGCTCAGCGCGGCGAGCCAGTTTCCTGCTTCCTGCTGCGCATCGAGGACAACATGGAGTCCATTGGCCGCGCCATCAATTCCGCGCTGCAGCTGTCCAAGCGTGGCGGTGGTGTGGCGCTGTTGCTGTCCAACCTTCGTGAAGCGGGAGCTCCGATCAAGAAGATCCAGAATCAGTCCTCTGGTGTGATCCCCGTGATGAAGCTGCTCGAGGACTCCTTCTCTTACGCCAACCAGCTGGGCGCTCGCCAGGGTGCTGGCGCGGTGTACCTGCACGCGCACCACCCGGACATCATGAAGTTTCTGGACACTAAGCGTGAGAATGCCGATGAGAAGGTGCGCATTAAGACGCTGTCCCTCGGCGTAGTGATCCCTGACATCACCTTTGAGCTGGCGAAGAAGAACGATGACATGTACTTGTTCTCGCCTTACGATGTTGAGCGAGTCTACGGCAAGCCATTCGCCGACGTGCCGATCTCTGAGCACTACCACGAGATGGTAGAAGACGGTCGGATCCGCAAGACGAAGATCAACGCTCGCCAGTTCTTCCAAACGCTGGCAGAGATCCAGTTCGAATCTGGCTACCCATACATTATGTTTGAGGACACGGTGAATGAAGCGAACCCAATTGCCGGGCGCATCACTCACTCGAACCTATGCTCTGAAATCCTTCAGATTTCCACGCCGTCCACGTTTAATGCAGACCTGTCTTACAAGGAAGTTGGCGAGGACATTTCCTGCAACCTCGGTTCGCTGAACATTGCGTTGACCATGGATTCGCCGAACTTCTCCCAGACCGTGGAGACTGCGATCCGTGGTTTGACCGCAGTGTCTGAACAGACCTCCATCGACTCAGTGCCGTCTGTGAAGAAGGGCAACGAAGCCGCCCACGCTATCGGCCTCGGCCAGATGAACCTACACGGCTACCTGGGGCGCGAGCGTATTCACTACGGCTCGGAAGAAGCACTCGACTTCACCAACGTCTACTTCGCGGCCATTCTGTACGAAGCAATCAAGGCGTCTACCAAGATCGCGCAGGAACGTGGGCAGCGTTTCCAGGGCTTCGAGACATCTGAGTACGCCAGCGGCGCATACTTCGATCGCTTCGACCCGGCTGATTTCCAGCCTAAGACCGACCGCGTGAAGGAAATCTTCGCGCAGTCCTCCGTGCGCATTCCGGACACGGAGGCATGGGAAGCGCTGAAGCGTGAGGTCATGGAGCATGGCATGTTCAACCGCAACCTGCAGGCTGTGCCACCAACGGGATCGATTTCCTACATCAACCACTCCACGTCGTCGATCCACCCCATTGCTTCCCGCATTGAGATCCGTAAGGAAGGCAAGATCGGTCGCGTATACTACCCGGCGCCGTTCATGACCAACGACAACCTTGAGTTCTTCGAAGACGCCTACGAGATCGGCTTCGAGAAGATCATCGACACCTACGCCGTCGCCACCAAGTACGTGGATCAGGGGCTGTCTTTGACGCTGTTCTTCAAGGACACTGCCACTACCCGCGACATCAACCGTGCGCAAATCTACGCGTGGCGTAAGGGCATCAAGACTATCTACTACATCCGCCTGCGTCAAACCGCGCTGGAAGGTACAGAGGTAGAGGGCTGCGTTAGCTGCATGCTGTAACAGCTGATGGGCGTCGCTAAGCAAGCTGCTTAACGACGCCCATTTTTAGCGTTCCAGGAGGCGCTTACGCGGTGGCCGACTCCAATGCAATCAGCTTCGCGCACTCCTGCGACGCTGCGTTGTCATCGCGGTGGAAAACGGCTTCCGCCAAGGCGTCGTAGGTATCGAGGAGCTCGTTCGACGGCTGAGCGTCGAATCCACCGGCGTCGTATCGGGCGCGAATCACCGCCGAAATCGATGGGATGAGTGCAGAAAACATTTCATTGTCCGAGCACTCCAGCAACAATGAGTGGAACTCGAGGTTGGTGTTGAGGTACTCCTCGCTGGTTCCTTCCTCGTCAGCGCCGAGCGTGCGCATCGTCGCTGCGAGGTCACGGAGTCGCTGACCCTCCCGCTGGCTCGCTGCCACGGCTGCAATCGCGGCGGCGCGAGGTGCTACAGCTTCCCGTAGAGCAGTGAGGGACGACAGCTGCTCGTTACGTTGAGAAGGCTCCCGGAGGCGCCACCGGATGATCGGTTCGCTAAACACCGACCACTGGGAGGATGGCAACACCGTGATGCCAACGCGACGTGAAGAGGACACCATTCCGAGGTGTTCTAGTGCACGCATGGTCTCGCGAGCAACGGTGCGAGAAATCGAGAAGGACTCGCACAGCGTCTGCAGGGTGAACTTCTCACCCGATTTGATCTTGCCACTGACAATGTCCGAGCCGATCTGATCCAACACAGTCTCCAAGAGCGGAGCATGGGGGCGAATGGGCATGGTTGGCATGAGTGGATTTCCTTATTATTGATGTCTAATCGTTCGAGGGGTGACGCGGTTTCTCCTTCCGTTAGTGCCTAGAAGAACCAACGGAAAACCAACAATGTTCAACAAAGAAACCGTGACGGCTCCCTCACTAGCAGTTGCAAGAAAGAAGTCGATGACAAAGAATGTAGTACACGACTGGCTCTAGTTCCACTAAGCGCCATGAATTAAATGCCGTTCACCATTGCTTATTTGTTTTAGTTGTCAGCATAATTCTGAACGTCGAGTGTGAGTGATCGGCGGAAGCTGTCCCCTTTTGCTGTTAAGAACGTGCGCTACAGTGCAAAAATGATCGGGCAGCGGGGGAAGGAAGCAATTTTTGGTTTTTGCCTATTAGTGGCAAATATTCAAGCCAGCTGTCAAAGGGGTTGGGATCGCATGTGAGCCACCCTTAGTGGAATGTGAATAAAACTGTGCTTCGGGGGCAATGGTCAGATGTTGACTCGGTTTAAAACGGGGCAAAGTTGGCACCTCGTCAGTGGCTGTAAGTTGCGATTTCCGCTTCTGCAACAACGCGGTAAGGTGGTAGGCACATTTAAAATAGAAGGGTCAGTAATCGTATGTCTCTTGAATCGCATGCGCCTTCTCATCGTCACGATGAGCAGAACCGAGTGTTGGCAGGGCCAATTTCGGCAATCAACTGGAACGAGATTCCAGACGAAAAAGACCAAGAAGTGTGGGACCGTCTCACCGGTAACTTCTGGCTTCCTGAAAAGGTTCCAGTGTCCAACGACATCAAGAACTGGGAAATGTTCAATGATCAAGAACGGCTCGCAACCATGCGAGTTTTCACCGGCCTGACCTTGCTGGATACTATCCAGGGTACGGTCGGTGCGGTTTCCTTGATTCCGGATGCCGTCACTCCCCATGAGGAAGCAGTACTTACCAACATTGCGTTCATGGAGTCGGTGCACGCTAAGTCTTACTCCAATATCTTCATGACGCTTGCGTCCACCGCAGAGATTAACGATGCCTTCCGTTGGTCCGAGGAAAATGAGCACTTGCAGAACAAAGCCAAGATCATCCTCGATTTCTACGATGGAAAAGATCCGCTCAAGCGCAAGGTCGCCTCGACACTGCTCGAGTCGTTCCTGTTCTACTCCGGTTTCTATCTGCCGATGTACTGGTCTTCCCACGGCAAGCTGACCAACACTGCGGATATGATCCGCCTCATCATTCGCGATGAAGCTGTCCATGGTTACTACATCGGGTACAAGTACCAAAAGGCCTTGGAAAAGGAAACGCAGGCGCGCCGCGACGAAATGAAGGAGCACACCTTCGACCTGGTCTTCGAGCTCTATGACAATGAGATCCAATACACGGAAGATCTCTACGACGAACTGGGCTGGACAGAAGATGTAAAGAAATTCCTGCGCTACAACGCGAACAAGGCCCTGAACAACCTGGGTTACGAAGGACTCTTCCCGGCAGATGACACCAAGGTGTCCCCAGCTATCCTGTCTGCACTTTCTCCCAATGCCGACGAGAATCACGATTTCTTCTCCGGTTCCGGTTCCTCCTACGTGATCGGTAAAGCCGAAATCACCACCGACGACGACTGGGACTTCTAGTTTCCCAGTTACGATGGCCGGCCGTCGCTCTTCAAAAATGAGGGCGGGGGCCGGCTTAGTATTAAGGCCCGAAATTTGGCGTACGGATGGGATGAATCAGGCCTCAGAAATCCCATCCGTACGCTCGATTTCTGATTTGGGATCTTTGCTTCAGGGGCTCGGGTTAGCTTGTTGCATTTTTGGATACGGCTAGCCCATTGCATGAAGTTGGCGACCGCCGGGTCTGCAAGCTGCCAGCGATCTCGACCTTTGTGCGGAGTGAGAGGGGGCAAGGGGTACAACTAAGGGTTGATGTGTGAAATTGGGGGAGGGGAACTGCAGTTGTGAACGAAGTGACAAAAGTGAACACAAGCACGGCGTTGAGCGGGGACGATACGACTGATGAACGTTTAAGTGACTGTATAACTAGCGAAAATTGAAAATATTGCGTCGTGTCGCAGCGCAATTGGTTCCCCAATGTGTGCAAAGCAATACCCCCGCAGTCTGATAAGAGTTACCGAAATGCCTAAGGGGACGCTAGACTTGGCCGGGTAACCGGTCTATATGGCCGGATAGGTTCATTGTGTCTCAAATGAAGGTTTGGGTCATAATAATGGAAGATTCTGTGAGGGCAGGGTCTTTCGCTTAGTCAGGAGGAACTAATGACCGCTGTAGCGCCTAAGGTCGACCATTCGGTCGTACCAGCAAGGCCTGCACCTACCGGCAATGCCCGCAAGGGTTCTTTTGCTTGGAAGATGCTTACCACCACCGACCACAAGCAGCTGGGCATCATGTACATCATCATGTCCTTCAGCTTCTTCTTCCTCGGTGGCCTGATGGCTCTGCTGATTCGTGCCGAGCTGTTCTCCCCAGGACTTCAGTTCCTGTCGAACGAGCAGTTCAACCAGATGTTCACCATGCACGGCACCGTTATGCTGCTGCTGTACGGCACCCCAGTGGTGTGGGGCTTTGCTAACTACATTCTCCCACTCCAGATTGGTGCGCCGGACGTTGCTTTCCCACGTCTGAACGCTTTCGGTTTCTGGCTGACCACCATCGGTGGTGTCGCGATGCTGTCCGGCTTCCTGACCCCAGGTGGCGCAGCAGACTTCGGCTGGACCATGTACTCCCCACTGTCTGACTCCATCCACTCCCCAGGCATCGGCTCTGACATGTGGATCGTCGGCGTTGGTGCTGGTGGTGTTGGTACCATTTTGTCCGCAGTGAACATGCTGACCACCATCCTGTGCCTCCGCGCACCAGGTATGACCATGTTCCGCATGCCAATTTTCACCTGGAACATCTTTGTCACCTCCGTTATCGCACTGCTGATCTTCCCGGTTCTGACTGCAGCTGCCCTTGGTGTGCTGTTTGACCGCAAGCTCGGTGGCCACCTCTACGATCCAGGCAACGGTGGCTCCATCATGTGGCAGCACCTGTTCTGGTTCTTCGGTCACCCTGAGGTGTACGTCCTTGCGCTGCCATTCTTCGGCATCATCTCTGAGGTTGTCCCAGTGTTCTCCCGCAAGCCAATGTTCGGCTACGTCGGCCTGATCTTCGCAACCTTGTCCATTGGTGCACTGTCCATGGCTGTGTGGGCACACCACATGTTTGTCACCGGTGCGGTTCTTCTTCCGTTCTTCTCCTTCATGACGTTCCTGATCTCCGTGCCAACCGGCGTGAAGTTCTTCAACTGGGTAGGCACCATGTGGAAGGGTCACATTTCTTGGGAGACCCCAATGGTATGGTCCATGGGCTTCCTGGTCACCTTCCTCTTCGGGGGTCTCACCGGCATTATGCTGGCATCCCCACCGCTGGACTTCCACATCTCGGACACTTACTTCGTGGTTGCGCACTTCCACTACACCCTGTTCGGCACCATCGTGTTCGCCTCCTGCGCAGGTGTGTACTTCTGGTTCCCGAAGATGACCGGTCGTATGCTGGACGAGAAGCTGGGTATGTGGCACTTCTGGCTGAGCTTCTTCGGCTTCCACGGCACCTTCCTGGTTCAGCATTGGCTGGGTAACATGGGTCTGCCACGTCGTTACGCTGACTACCTTGACTCCGATGGCTTCACCCTGCTGAACCAGATCTCCACGGTCTCCGCGTTCATCCTCGGCCTGTCCGTCATCCCATTTATTTGGAACGTCTTCAAGTCCTGGCGCTACGGCGAGATTGTCACCGTTGACGATCCATGGGGCTACGGCAACTCCCTCGAGTGGGCAACCTCTTGCCCTCCTCCACGACACAACTTCACCTCCATGCCTCGCATTCGCTCCGAGCGCCCAGCGTTCGAACTGCACTACCCTCACATGGTCGAGCGTATGCGTGCAGAGGCACACTCCGGTCGCCACTAAGAACCGGTATCCATCGCGCTTCGCGATGTGAACTCACCCCCAGCAGTCGATTGTTACGACTGCTGGGGGTGGCCCTGTTTTAGCCATCTGTTTAAGCGTGAAAGAATGAAGCCATGACTACGGATCTCCCTGAAGAGCACTTCAACGCACTTGCCGACGGCCTCGTGCCAGTAATCATCACCGTCACCGGCTCTGACCAAGCAGGCGTCTCAGCAGCTGTTTTCCGAGTGCTGGCAGCGCATGGCGTGCAACTCGTTGATATTGAACAATCGGTATTCCGAGGACAGCTCTCCCTGGCTGCGTTCGTGGGAATGAAACCAGAGAAAATTGATACCGTTTCTGAGGGGCTGCGCAACACCCTGAAGGTACACGGACTTCAGGTTACTGTGGCTGAACTCCCCGCGGTACCACAGCCTCGGCCCCACTCCACCCACGTCCTGGCGCTGTTGGGCTCGGTGGTCACTGCGGAACACGTGTACAAGCTCGGCCAGACTCTCGCTAATTATGGCGCCAATATTGAGGCCTACCGAGGCCTGACTGATTACCCCATCACGGCCATTGAGCTCGACGTATCTGTCCCTAACGCTGAGCCGGGAGGTGGGGTACCGCTTCGTCGCGCGCTGGCAGAGCTTTCTCACGAGATCGGTGTCGATATCGCAATCGACCGCGCGGGTGTACAGCGACGCGCCAAGGGATTGATTTGCTTTGACTGCGATTCGACGCTGATTACTCAAGAAGTCATCGAAATGCTGGCTGCATACGCTGGTAAAGAAGCCGAGGTTGCGGCGGTGACCGGCCGGGCAATGCGCGGCGAACTTGATTTTGAGGAGTCGTTGCGGGAACGTGTTGCGACTCTGGCGGGCCTCGATGAGTCAGTGATCCACGCCGTCGCACGAGATTTAAAGCTCACACCAGGCGTGCGAACCACCCTGAAGACCCTGCAAAAGATGGGATACAAGACAGCCGTGGTCTCTGGCGGGTTTATCCAGGTTCTAGAGGATCTAGCAGAGGACCTGAAGTTGGACTACGTGCGTGCTAACACCCTGGAAATCGTGGATGGCAAGCTCACTGGTCGAGTGATCGGCAAGGTGGTGGATCGCCCAGCAAAGGCGGATTTCCTGCGGGAATTCGCGGCAGATTCTGGCCTGGACATGCACCAGACTGTAGCGGTCGGCGATGGTGCCAACGACATTGACATGATCTCGGCGGCTGGTCTGGGGATTGCCTTTAATGCGAAGCCGGCGTTGCGCGAGGTCGCGGACGCTGCGGTCACGTCGCCGTTCATGGATGAGGTGCTGTACATGTTGGGCATCAACAAGCTCGATGTTGACCGTGCTGCCCGCTAGCTTTGAGAGGGCACACCAGCGACTGCAGTTGGTGTTAGCCCCTGGTCGTGATGGGGAGGACCCCACTAATCCCGACACTGTGCAGGCCATGCCGATTGTGCTGAATATTCCGAAAAGCAACCGGCCGTCGCGTGTTGAGTTGCTTGAAGCGGCAGCGCGGGCGGTGGTTGCTGTCTGTCTGGATCCGCGGGCTGGGGAAGCTACTGCTTTCGCGGACGCGTTGCAGCGGTGGTATGGCGCGCGGATCCGCAAAATCGCTCGTCGGGCGCGCAATGCCCAGTGGGAGCGAGTGCAAAGTTTGCCTGGAGTCACCGCGGAGCAGGGTGGTGCGCAGGCGCGCGCATTTGTACCGAGCGCGGTTCATGCTACTGAGCCCCTGATCGCAAAGCTACAGATCGAAGGGACGGATCTTCCAGTAGCGCCACTGGGGGCGGTAGCGACAGGCATTCCGCTGCTGGTGGTGGATGCGTCGTTGGGGATGAGCGTCGGTAAGTCGGCTGCGCAGGTCGGGCACGCGGCTATGCTGTTGGCGGCGCATTTTTCGACCGATGCAGCGTGGCGCTGGGCCCAGCAAGGGTACCCGCTGCAAGTCAGGGAGGTTCCCCGCGCGCAGTTTGCCTCGCTGGCTGGCAGGGCGGACGCAGTTGCCGTGCGCGACGCCGGATACACGGAAGTGGCGCCAGGTTCGGTGACCGTGGTGGGCCTACCTAATGAGTTTTAGGAGCAGCTGCTGAGCCGTGTGCAACGCTTGTCGACGACCGTTGTTGTTGTGACAGCTGCGCCATGAGTGATTGGTAGTTAGTATGAAACAGATACGGTTTTCATTTTTTTACTTAGAGGATGGATGACATGACGAATCCTTTTGATGGATCTCCAGAACCCCAGAGCTACGGCTATCAGCAGCCCGGGTACGCACCACAACCGGGTGCGCAGAAAGTTATCCCACCTGGATCCTTCGACGCAATGGATTCCCTCACTCAAGCGTGGCGGATCATCACGGAAAAGCCCTTGGGGTGGTTGCTGTCCTCGGTCGTCTACTTCGCTATTTTTGGCGTCATTGCATTCTTTGGCTACATTTTGTTCATGGTCAATGTGGCCCTGATCCCCGAGGGATCTGACGAATTCCCGGTCATGTCATTTGTGACGTTCTGCGTGTTGCTTTTAGTGGGAACAATTTCACTTTTGCTGTGGGGGCTAGTACTGACCCGCGAAGCGGTTTATGCTGCTGGTGGAAAACGTCCAGAATTTAAAGAGTTTTTCACTTTCAAGCGGTGCGGAATTTTGTTTGTGGGTTCCATCCTGATTGCTTTGGCTTCGATGTTAGGTTTTCTGGTGTTCATCATTGGCTCATTCGTGGTTTCGATCGCGTTGATGTTTGTCATGCCAGCTCTTGTGTTCGATGACATGTCTATTGGTGCGGCGTTCAAGTCATCGTTTGACGTGGTGAAAGCTAACTTGGGGCAAACCCTATTGTTGTTCGTCCTGATTGCGATCCTCAACGGCATCGGCGGATCACTTGGCGCCGCTACTATAGTCACTGTCCCATTCGGAGTGATTGCGACGGCGCACGCTTACATGAAGGCGGCAGGGCGCCCACTGCAACATCGCAACCCCACCGCCTAACTACCGGCCCGTTTTCCCTCTTCCAGTTTCGCAGATCACAACTTTCAATTAGTCTTGTTTAGTCAGTGAAAAGTTAACTGCATGAAAATGAAGAGGATCGAAAGGTCGTAGCACCGTGACTAATCCCTTTGACAATTCGGGAGAGAACTCATCTGCCTCCCCGTTTAACGCACCACACCCGGGGCAACCTGCCGGAAACCCAGGCGCGCAGTACGGGGGCTACCAGGACACGAACGGTGGATACGCCGGATACCAGGGTTACGGCGGCTACCATAACGATCCATCCCAAACGGCGAAGGCCGGGAGATTTGAAGCGGTTGAGTCGCTTGGCCAAGCATGGAAAATCTTCATGGAAAATCCCGTTCCTTGGATCGTGGGAACGCTCGTCTATGGTTGCCTCGCCGCCATACCGATGTTGATTGGCATGTTTTCCATGATCGTGGCAGCGATTAACGCAGACTCGGACCCGGATTCTGTACCAGCTTTCCCAATGGGAGGCTTTTTCGTCGGAATCGTGATCCTGGTCATCGCTATCTCCTTCTTGCAGCTGCTCATCTTCCGTAATGCGCGGCAGGTGATTGGGGGACAGCCGGTCACAGTAGCGGACTTTTTCGCTTTCCATGGCATCGGAAAGATGTTTGTTGTGGCCCTGCTATTGGGCATCGCGGTACAAATCGGTGGCACCGTCGTGATCGGCAGTTTCATTGTGTCCTTCTTCGGAATGTTCGCAGTCGCGGCGTCCGCAGATCCTCACACTTCAATTATTAGTAGCTTCCAAAAGTCCTTCGACATTATTCTTGCGAACTTCGCGCAGGCTATCCTCCTGTTCATCATTTCCAGCCTGGTTGCTATGGTGGGATTCCTTATTCTCGGTGTTGGGGCTTTGGTCACTGTTCCGGTGTCCTACATCGCCATCGCTCACGCTTTCGCCCGTGCTACGAACGTTCCAGTAATGCAGCGTGCTTAGTCTGCGGTGAGATGACGGCGCAGGATTTTTCCCGCAGCCGAGCGCGGGATGTGCGACACAAAGTGCACCTTGCGTAGCTGTTCGTGCCGGGCCACTTGTGTGGCCACTGCTGTCATGATGGTGTCTTGGTCGGCCTCACTGCCGGAGTGCAGCACCACGTAGGCCTCGGGTTGTTCCTCCCCATCTGGCCCGTAGCCTCGGGTCACCGCAGCGTCCGCAACTTCGGGGTGCGTCATCACGATGCGTTCCAGTTTCACGGGGGATACCTGGAACCCGTGGTATTTGATGAGGTCTTTGAGCCGGTCGATAACGGTGTGGGAGCCGTCTGGATTTTCCCGAACGAGGTCTCCGGTGCGCAACCAGCCGTCGATAAGCGTGCGGCTGCTCACGTCGGGGTCGCCGAGGTAGCCTGCCATGACCTGCGGGCCACGCACCCACATTTCGCCCTCAGTGGCCTCGGCGAGGGTGTGGGGATCGCGGATGCTGATTTCCGTATCAGGCAGGGGGTGCCCGATCGCCTCCAAGGGGGTGCCGGGGCGCCATGCCAAGTGTGTTACCGGGGAGGACTCGGTGAGCCCAAAGCCCTGTATCACTCGCGCACCGGTGCGCTCTGCTGCGCGACGCGCCAACGCAGGATCAAGTGGCGCTGCTCCAGAGACGATCGTGGTGAGCGAGGAAAACTTATACTCAGCCGGTGCCGACGCCAGCACAGCGGCCAGTGGCGGTGCAATGAAAGTAAGAGCAACATCGTGGCGATCATGGGCGGCAAGGAAAGAATCCTTAGCAAAATTTTGCGCTACCACCCGGGCGCGCATCGCTAGGGGAACATTCAGCAGCGCGGTTAGCCCGTAAATGTGGCTAAACGGCAGTACTGAAAGACACGTTTCCCCCGCCTGCAGAGGAAGCACCTGGGAAAATTGCCGAACATTGGCTGCGAGTGCGCGGTGAGGCAGCATCACTGCCTTCGGGGTGCCAGTGGTTCCAGAAGAAAACGGCAGGCAGGCAAGTTGCTCAGGGGAGATCCGCGGGGCCGGGCTCGGCAACGAACCACGCGGACGTACCACCTCCCGCACGTTCGTTTCATCCACCAGTAGCGACGCGGCGACGCTGCGTAGCATGGCGTCACGCTCGTCCGAACGAAGATGGAGGGGGAGAGGCACGACGATTGCGCCAAGCTTCACGACGCCGTGGAACACCGTTGCAAAGTCCGCACCGTTTCCTAGTTGGACACCCACGACGTCATGCTGGCCGATACCTCGGGCGGCGAGCTGCGCCGCGCAGTCAACGACACGCTCCGCGAGCTGCGGGTACGTGAGCGTGAGATCTCCGGAGATCATCGCAGTGGTTTCGGGGAGCTCCCCACCGAACACAGCTTCATATAGGGACATTAGCTGGCCACCAACCTTTTCAACGCAGCTTTAGCAGTATCGGAATTTGTTGTCGCCCAGAACGCAGGCATCGATTTACGCAGGAAAGAACCGTAACGCTTTGTCACCAACCGGTTATCCAACACGGCAACCACACCCCGATCAGTGACGTGGCGGAGCAACCGGCCCGCGCCCTGCGCCATCAGCAACGCAGCATGAGTCGCGGCGACCTCCATGAACCCATTGCGCCCTTCAGCATCGGCTGCATCCTTTCGTGCCTGCAACAGCGGATCATCGGGGCGCGGGAACGGAATCCTATCAATGAACACCAGTGAGCAGGCGCTGCCTGGAACATCCACGCCCTGCCACAGTGTTAAAGTGCCGAACAAGCACGAATTCTCATCGGCAGCAAACTTTGCCACCAGCGCACCCGTGGAATCATCACCTTGGCAGTAGACATCAAAAGGCAGGCGCAGCCGCATCGCTTCCGTTACTTGCTCCGCGGCGCGCCGGGAAGAAAACAAACCCAGTGTTCGGCCACCGGTAGCCATGATCAGTTCGTATATCTCATCCAGGGTTTCTTGTGGCACGCCGTCGCGACCTGGATCCGGAAGATGACGAGCAACGTACAAAATCCCCGACTTTGCCGGATCAAACGGAGTTCCCGCATCGAGGCTGTCCCATGATCCCTTCGGGAGCCCCCAGCTGGCTGCCATAGCATCAAAATTCCCGCCGATCGTCAGCGTCGCACTGGCCAAGATCACGGTCTGCTGCTCAAATAGCCGAGTATGCAGCAGACCAGCAACCGAAAGCGGTGCCACTCGCAGCACACTGCCGCGACGCTCATCGCGGCTCAGCCACACCACGTCGGAGTGCTGAGATGGGTCTGACTGGGCAAACACCTCCAGGGTGCGCACGATGGCGTCATGAAGATCCAACAAGTGGTTGCTGAGGGATTGTCGTTCGGCAAACCGCTCCGGCTGGTTCGCCGACTCACCGTCCGGGGCGCGTTGGATCGTGTCCCGCAGTGACCACAGCGAATCCTTAAGCGCAATCAAGCTATGTTGGGCTGACTCTGGCATCTGCTTCCACCGCCCTTCTGGGGCGGTGAGAAAGGCGTCGTCAAGCTCTTTTGCTAGCTCCGAAACCTTCTCTTCGCGCCCCTCTGCGCCCAACTTCCCAGCGCGCTTGGCCGTGAGATTCAGGGAGGTCACAGAAATTTCGTTGGTAGCAACCGCAGTGATACGACCGTCGAGCTCATGGGCCTCATCAATGATGACGACCTCGTGTTCCGGCAGGATATTGATGTCGGCGAGAGCATCGATTGCCAAAAGGGCGTGGTTGGTGACGATAATGTCCACATCCTTCGTGGCGCGCCGGGCCTTCTCCGCGAAGCAATCCTCACCATGGGGGCAGCGACTCGCCCCGAGGCACTCGCGGGACGACACACTCAGCTGCCGCCAGGCCAGATCCGGGACGCCGGGCTCCAAATGGTCCCGATCGCCCGTCTCGGTTTCTGATGCCCACTCATGCAGGCGGGCCACATGTTTGCCCAGCCAGGACAGCTCCTCCTCATTGATCAAGGCATCGGGATCATCCAGCTGTGACTGCGCGACCTTGTTCTGGCACAGGTAATTCTGTCGCCCTTTCATAATCGCGAATGTTGGTTTCTTCGGCAGCAGTGGCTCCAGCGCTTCTGCCAGTCGCGGTAAGTCTCGTTCCACAAGCTGGCGCTGCAGGGCGATGGTCGCGGTGGACACGATCACGGTAGTCCCCGTCTCCTGCGCGTGGCGGATCGCCGGCACCAGATAAGCCAACGATTTGCCCGTGCCTGTGCCTGCTTGGACCGCCAAGTGCCGCTCGTGCTCCATCGCCCGAGTCACCGCGTCAGCCATGCGGGCCTGGCCTTCACGGCGCGTTCCCCCAAGCGCAGCTACAGCGGCGTCGAGCAGTTCACTGGTATCAGGGGCGGAAGTGGCAGACATGGCAACTTTCTTCAGAACAGGGATCCCATGGAAATACAGCTAGTGTAGCGTGCTTCGTTCACCGCTAACGGGCAACGACAAAACCGGCCATCCACTAGGCGAGAAGCCTAGTAGCAGCCGGTTTGCGTTAGGGAAGTGGTCTTATGCGTAGTCGCCAGCGTCTGGCTGGGCGTCCATGTCGATATCGATGGTTGGGGCCAGATCGGAAGTGACTTCCTTGTAGTCGTCGTAGAACTGATCGTTGTCAGTTTCGAAGCCCTTGAGATCCGCGTAGCCGTCGAAGTCGGTATCGAAGAGCGCTTCGTCGGTCATGCCGTCACCGTCGGTGTCGATGCGGACTACATCTGGGGTGCCGTCGCCGTCGCTGTCGTCGATCTTGCGAGTCGCATCATCAGAAGCAGCAGGGGTTTCCGCTGCAGGTGCCTCGGAAGCTGGTTGTCAGAGGTTGGCGCCTCGGTTCGGGTTTCCGGCACTGGGGTCGCAGCCGCAGCAGGAGGTTCCTGTGCCGGTGGGGCGTCGGTGCTGCCTTCCCCTCAGCTTCCGGTGCGTTGCTGCGGATTCCTTGGGAGAAGGCATCATTGCTTACTGATTGCTGCGCGTCGGAGAGCTGTCCCTGGCCGGAAGTGCTGTCAACTACGCCGTCGTTGTCGTTGTCGTTGTCGTAGAGGTGAACATCTATCTTGCCGTCGCCGTCGGTGTCCAGTTCCACCTTGTTGATGCGGCTGTTGTCATCAGTGTCGGACAGGTGGGTTTCGATCAGACCATCATTGTTCTGGTCGAGGGAGCACCCGCTGTCAATTAGTTGTGAATGATTTGGGTGTTTTCTCCCGAAACCCGGAAAATGCTTCCCGGGTTTGCGAAGGAAAGGCGCCTACAGCCCGGCTTCGCGTAGGGCGTCGAGAAGCTTGGCGCGGGCGCGACTGATGCGGCTTTTCACGGTTTGGGTGGGGATGCCTTGCTGATCGGCGATGTCTTGATAACTCAGCCCACCGTATTCCCGGAGGACGAGGGCTTCGCGGAACTCGTCGGGCAGCGTGGAGAGGGCGTCGCGGATCACGACTCCGGCCGTGACCTGATCGTCCACTCCTGATCCCGGCGCGACTTGGTCGATACCGGCGTCATCGTCTGGGATTTCGCGACGTTTGCGAACGATTTGTAGGGCAGCGTTGGACGCGATTCGGTATGCCCAGGTGGAGAATTTGGCTTTGCCGTCGAAGCGGTGGAGGTTTTGCCAGGCTGCGGTGAGGGCGTTTTGGATGGCGTCTTCGGCGTCGTGGCGGTTGCCGGTGATGGATAGGCACACGGACCACATACGGTTGGAGGCGGAGCGGGCCAGGACACCGAAGGCACGCTCGTCACCTGCTTGGGCGCGGGCGAGGAGTTCGGCTTCGGTGGGGCCGGTTGTGGCGTCGTCGAAGGCGGTGAGTGAGACGTCGGTCATGGGTTATACCTCCATCCCGAAGTCACCGTCGAAATCGTCGTCGAATTCAACGCTTTCTTCCGGCTCGGGTTGTTCGATGGGGAAGTCATCGATCGGGAAGTCGGGGTGCTCGAGGTGATTGGCTTCCTCAGGTCCCTCGGTTTCTTCGAAGAACACGGAGTCGGGGATCAGATCGCTTTCGGGTGCTGGAGTGTCTGGAGAGGTTGCGACTGCGAGGAGCGCTTCTAGGTCAAGGTCGTCTGGTGTCGCATCCGCACCATACATCTCTGACACAGGTGGTAGAATAGAGTGCTCTGGTGCGGAAGCGCCGTCGTCAAACTCTGCGGCGAGATCAATGTCGTGCGTCATTTGTGTTGTTCACCTCCTGTCCACTGGTATGGGTGGGTTGGCGACGCCTGACACGCCGGCCCTTGCGCAGTTATGATGCGCGAGCCGGGGGTGAAAGTTCCCCAGCTCCCCATACTGTGGGGTCAAAATCCTACGAAACGGGTGTTGAGTGCAGGCTCGTCGCGTGAGAGCGCCAGGCCTTCCCATGGCAATGACACTAGTTGAGCGGCGAGATAATCGCGGGACTCGGTGAGCGTCGGTAGGCTCGCTACGACATGGCCGTCACGCATCAGCGGTACGGTCAGGTCGCGTACGTTGAGAGCTCCGATGGTGGGGGCGTCGGCATCAAAGGGGGTGACGATCTCCTCGACGGCGGTGCCGGAGTTACGGGCGGCGCGGAAACCGCGTTTCGCCCCGCCGACAGATTTCTTGGAGCTGGAGCGTTTTGCTACCGGATGCCCGTCAACTTCTACCACTTTGTACACCATGGAAGCGGTCGGTGCCCCGGAGCCGGTGACCACGGAGGTGCCGACTCCGTAGATGTCGACTGGCTCGCCCCTTAGACCGGCAATGGCGAATTCGTCGAGGTCGGAGGAGACGACAATCTTGGTGTTGTGCGCACCTAGATTATCGAGCTGCTGTCGGACGCGACGAGTGAGAATGCCGAGGTCTCCGGAGTCGATGCGGACGCCACCGAGCTCAGGGCCGGCGACCTTGATCGCGGTCTCTACACCTTTTTCGATATCGAAGGTGTCAACGAGCAACGTAGTGTCCACGCCCTGGGATGCGATCTGGGAGCGGAACGCGGCCTCTTCGTTCGGGGTGCCGTCGTCGTTGACGTGGACAAGCGTCCAGGAGTGCGCGGCAGTGCCGGAAACTGGGATGCCGTAGCGGTGTCCGGCTTCGAGGTTGGAGGTGGCTTGAAAACCTGCGAGGTACGCGGCACGAGAGGCCGTGACCGCGGCGTACTCATGGGTACGCCGCGACCCCATCTCAATGATGGGGCGGCCACCGGCAGCAGTCACCATGCGGGCGGCGGCGGACGCGATAGCGGAGTCCGCGTTCATGATGGACAGAATGACGGTTTCGAGGATGACGCATTCGGCGAAGGTGCCCCGAACGGTGAGGATGGGGGAGTTAGGGAAGTAAAGTTCGCCCTCACGGTAGCCGTCAATGTGTCCACGGAACTGGAAATCCCTGAGATAAGAGATGGTTTCTTCGTTGAGGAAGTCCAGCCCTGCTAGTTGTTCTTCGGTAAAGACATAGTCTTCCACTGCGCTCAGGACCCGAGCGGTTCCTGCTACCACACCGTAGCGGCGTTCGTTGGGCAGTCGCCGGGAGAATACTTCGAATGCGCACTGGCGGTGCGCGGTGCCGTCGGCAAGCGCGGCCTGCAACATGGTGAGTTCATACTTGTCTGTCAGCAGCGACGTGGAGCGCGCTGGTGGCAGGGACGAGGCGACGCCTGGGGCACGGGAGCTTGGTGTTGAAGAGGTCACAGAGGTCAGTGTAGACCACGCGGGGCTATTTCAGCAGGAACTTTTCCGGCTTGTGAAGTGCCGGAGTCTATGTGTGACAGCTAAGCTGGGGAACCATGAGTAATTGGCCACCGCATATGAGCACACCGTCGGCGCCGATGGCTTCGCCTGATCTTGAGGAAGTCATCGATGTTGACGTGATGACCAGCGAAAACCTGCCGTGGATGTGCATCGTCTGGGATGATCCGGTCAACCTGATGAGCTATGTCACCTATGTTTTTCAGACGGTGCTCGGCATGAGTCGCAAGCGCGCGACAGAACTGATGATGCAGGTCCACACCGAGGGGAAAGCGGTGGTCAGTACCGGCGAGCGCGACAAAGTCGAAGGCGACGTGAAGAAGTTGCACAAGGCTGGCTTGTGGGCGACGATGCAGCAGGCGGGATAAACATGGAAGCGTGGAAAAAGAAGAAGTCCCTGCTCAAAGGGGCAAAGTACTCCGTAGTTTTCGAGCCGATGGAGCGGGAAGTGTTGGGGGACATGGCCGCTGCCGTAGCCGAGGCACTGATCCAGCGGGCGCAGTCTGCCCCGAAAGATGAGCTCGCCGAACTCACTGGCATGACGTCCGGGCACAAAGAGCCCCCTTCCGATCCAGCGCTTGCCCGCCTGCTCCCCGATTTTGAGATGCAGGGCGATGAGGAGTACGAGGGTGACAATGCGCTGCTCCGGTCGTTGCACGAAAATGACATCTGTCGCGCAAAGCTAGAAAACCTCCAGGTCATCACGAGCGCGCTCGGCCCCGATGGCAGCGTTGCCGTGGTGGCGACAGAGGAGGAAGCCCACGCCTGGATCGCCGGGCTCAATGACATTCGCCTCTACGTTGCCTCCGGGGAAATCCGAGGCGGGGAGGCTGAGGAACAAGACCGCGACATGTTGGTGCAGTGGCTGGCGTACGCGCAAGAGTCGCTGCTCGACGTGATGATGGGGTAAAGCAATGCTTACCGACGTCCAGGGCGTGCTGCTGGGGCACCGTAGCTTGGGGGATACCGGTGTGAGCGTAGTGGTGGTGCCGGACGGTGCCGTCGCTGCTGTTGATGTGCGTGGTGGCGGGCCGGGTACCCGGGAAACCGACCTGCTGGAGCCCCACAACACAGTGCAGCAGGTGCACGCCGTGTGTCTCTCCGGCGGATCGGCTTTTGGACTCGCCACCGCAGATGGTGTCATGAAAGCGCTGGAAGAACGGGGTATCGGGTTCCCCGTCATCCGGGATATTCGCGTTCCCATCGTGCCGGCCGCAGTGATCTTTGATCTCCTGGTTGGCGACGCCACCCACCGGCCCACTGCCGAGGACGGTTACGCTGCCGTCCAGGACGCCTTCGCCGGGCCGTCCACCTCCTCGGGGTCCGTCGGCGCTGGGTGCGGTGCCACCGCTGGAGTGCTGCGCGGTGGCTTCGGCCAAGCTTCGCTCAAAGTCGGCGAGTACACCATCGCAGCAGGGGTGGTAGCTAACCCCGTTGGGGCAGTGGTGGACAAGGACACCGGTAGGTTCTGGGGAGCGCCGGAATTAGCCGTCGATAAGGCGCGCTTTGCTGCCTTGAAGGGGTTGGAAACCAAGCTCAACACGACGATCGGTGTGATCGTGACGGATGCGCCAGTGACCAAAGCGCAAGCTAAGCGCCTCGCGATGACCGGACACGACGGCCTCGCCCGCGCGGTCCGCCCTGCGCACTCGCCCCTTGACGGCGATACCCTGTTCACCCTCTCCACCGGCTCCGGTGAGGGCGTGTCGCTGGAAAACATGATCGCCCTGTCCACAGCGTCGGCGGATGTCGTGTGTGCAGCGATTATCGACGCCGTAGTTCATGCCACGAGTGGGTATGGACTGGAATGTTATCAGGGGCTCAGAGGAGATCAATAACATGTACCAGTACAACACGGCCAAAAGAGATACCGGCTTTCGCCGTGCAGTGAGCTGGGTAATGGCTTATCTGCTGGTGATATGGGTTGTCCATATTTTCAGCGTGATTACCGGTGGTTGGATTAGCGGATTCGGTATTCACCCGCGGGATATAAGTTCCTTGCCATATATTTTCACTGCGCCTTTTCTGCACGTATCGTTTTCCCACCTTATTTCCAATAGCGTGCCTGGGGCTATTTTTATCTTCTTGATTGCGCTTTCTGGCAATCGCGTCGTGGTGGAAGTGACACTGATCGCCATGGTCATTGGTGGTTTCGGAACGTGGGTCTTTGGCGGTTGGGGAACTAACCATATTGGCGCGTCGGGGCTTATCTACGGCTGGTTGTCCTACCTGATTATCCGTGGTCTCTTTAACCGGCATTTCGGCCAGGTCGCACTAGGGATCGTACTGGCATTCTTTTATGCGGGCTATATTTGGGGCGTATTTCCTAATGAACCTGGGATCAGCTGGCAAGCGCATCTCTTTGGGGCCATTGGTGGTGTTATCGCCGGTGCGACGATCACGTCTGATGATCCAATAGCTCTGATACAGAAACGGCAACAAAAGCGGTTGGAGCGCCGAGGCAGGTAGCATAACAACGATATGACTAGTACTCCGAGCCCAGGCGCTCCCATCGGCATTTTCGATTCCGGTGTCGGTGGCCTCACCGTTGCGCGTTCCATCATGGATCAGCTGCCACACGAATCGATCATCTACATCGGCGACACCGCAAACGGCCCCTACGGTCCGCAGCCGATCCAAAAGGTGCGCGAACACGCCACCCGCATCGCAGACGAGCTGGTGGAACGTGGCTGCAAAATGATCGTTATCGCCTGCAACACGGCGACAGCGGCGTTCCTCAGGGATGCCCGCGAGCGTTACGACGTCCCCGTGGTCCAAGTGATCCTGCCCGCGGTACGACGCGCAGTTGCCACCACGCGCAACGGCAAAGTTGGCGTCATCGGCACGCTCGGAACGATCAACTCGGGCGTGTACCAGGACATGTTTGAGGCTGCCCCGAATATCGAATGCGTGGCGGCACCGTGCCCACGCTTTGTCGACTTCGTGGAACGTGGCATCACCTCCGGGCGTCAAATCTTAGGTGTCGCGGAAGCGTACTTGGAGCCATTGCAAGCAGCGGGCGTCGATACGCTTGTGCTTGGTTGCACGCACTATCCGCTGCTCTCCGGCGTCATCCAGCTGGCGATGGGGGACAACGTCACCCTCGTATCCAGTGCGGAGGAAACCGCCAAAGACGTGCTGAAGGTCCTGAGCCAAACAGACATGCTCGCAGACCCAGAAATCCACGGACCGCCCTCCCGCAGCTTCGAATCGACCGGTGACCCGGACAAGTTCGCGCTGCTCTCCGAGCGTTTTCTCGGTCCCGGCATCACTGAAGTATCGTCACACCCTAAGGTCTAAAGGTGAAGGAATGCTTCACAAAACCAATCGAGACATGAGAAAGTTACAGTATGAAGCTGACCATACTTGGCTGTAGTGGAAGCACCGGCGCCCCAGACAACCCTGCGTCGGGATACCTGGTTCAGGTTGATAACGCCCCTGGTGTGATGCTCGATTGCGGCCCAGGCGTGCTTGCCAAAGTGCAAGAGTTCGCCAATCCAGCAGAACTACATGTGGCACTCAGCCATCTTCACGCCGACCACTGCCTGGACATACCCTCGTTGATGGTGTGGCGTCGCTACCACCCCGTCGCGCCGTCAGCCGGAAGGAACCAGCTAGTGGGGCCCGCGGACACCGTGAACCACCTCGGGCCACTCAGCCTCGAAGGTGAGGATGACTACTCAGACTCCTTCGCCTTCACCCCATGGACTGCCCGAGTCCCACACATTGTCGACCGCGTCCAAATCACCCCCTACCCAGTGATCCACCCCGTGGAAACCTACGGCCTGCGCGTGACGGAAGCAACCACCGGAAAGACCATTGCCTACTCCGGCGACAGCGCCTACACCGAATCCCTCGTCGAATGCGCACGCGACGCCGACCTCTTCCTATGCGAAGCAACCTGGGGAGACAGCTCCCTCGGCAAACCCGCGGACATGCACATGAGCGGCGCCGAAGCCGGGCTCATCGCCTCCCGCGCCGGGGTGAAAAAGCTCGTCCTTATCCACATCCCACCATGGGCAGACCCCGAATTGGCGTTGCGCAGTGCCCAAGAAAACTTCGACGGTGAAGTCATCGTCGGGGAGTCTGGAATGGAGTTTCAGTTGTAGCACCCCGGAATTTAGCGTACGGATGGGATGAAAATTGGCTTGAACGTCCGTTTCGTACGCTAAATTTGGCGGGTAGTGTCTATGACATGACTTCCTTTACTCGCGCTGATGGTCGCGCGCTCGATGAAATGCGTCCTGTCAAGATCACTCGTGGTTTTACCACCAACCCGGCGGGCTCGGTGCTCGTTGAGTTCGGCAACACCCGCGTCATGTGTACTGCCTCTGTTGAGGAAGGCGTGCCACGCTTTAAGAAGGATTCCGGCGAAGGCTGGCTGACCGCGGAGTATGCCATGCTCCCTGCCGCTACCCACGATCGTATGCCGCGCGAATCGATGAAGGGCAAGGTCAAGGGCCGTACACACGAGATTTCTCGCCTCATCGGTCGCTCCTTGCGCGCTGCGATTGATCTGAAAGAGCTGGGCGAGAACACCATCAACATCGACTGCGACGTGCTCCAAGCCGACGGCGGCACCCGCACCGCCTCCATCACCGGCGCATATGTGGCACTTGCCGACGCCATCGCCGTCCTCAAAACCCGTGGCGTGGTCCCCGGAAACCCACTCTTGCCGCCCGTGGCCGCCGTATCCGTGGGCCTTATCGACGGCAATGTCTGCCTCGACCTGCCGTACGAGGAAGATTCCCGTGCAGAGGTGGACATGAACGTGGTCATGACTGAATCCGGCCAGTTCGTGGAAATCCAGGGCACCGCCGAGCACGGCACCTTTACCCGCGAGCAGATGAATGCATTCCTGGACACGGCTGAGAAGGGCCTACATTCCCTGATCGCCGCGCAGAAGGCTGCCCTGGAGTTGCCACTGTAATGCGTCTCTACCTGGCATCGAACAACAAAAAGAAGGCCGGCGAGCTGGCACGCGTCCTGGAAGCCTCCGGAATAGCTGGAGTAGAGATCCTGCTGACCAGCGACGTTCCCTCCTACGAGGAACCGGTAGAAGACGGCCGCACCTTCGAGGACAACGCGCTGATCAAGGCGCGCGCCGGGATGAAGGCGACCGGGCTGCCGACGCTTGCCGACGACTCTGGCCTAGCCGTGGATGAACTCAACGGAATGCCAGGTGTGCTCTCCGCACGTTGGTCCGGTGGACATGGGGATGACGAAGCCAACAACGATCTGCTCCTCGGTCAGATGGCGCACGTCCCCGACGAGCGACGTGGCTGTGGCTTCGTGTCCGTCTGTGCCCTCGTACTGCCATCGGGTGAAGAACATGTGGCGCGCGGTGAATGGCGTGGCATGCTGCTCCGCGAGCGACGGGGCGAAGGTGGCTTCGGATACGATCCGCTGTTTTTGCCTGACGACGCCGACGGTCGCGCTTCCGCCGAGTTAACCGCCGAGGAAAAGGACGCCCGCTCTCATCGCGGAAAGGCACTAGCTGAGCTAGTGCCTGTGATCCGTTCGCTGCAGTAGTTAGTTCAGTAGCCCTGCTTCCCGCACGATCTTTTCGATCGCGTTGCGGGAGACATCGTCGGCAATAGGGGCCAGTGGCGCGCTCATGATGTTGGTCTTGATCACGCCCATGAGCTCAAGGGCCGTCTTGAATGAGCCGACACCGGCAGCCGGGCCAACCTTGCCGATCGGGGTGAAGACGATCTCGAACAGCTCGGCCAGCCGATCCTGTTCCACCTTCATCCGATCCCAATCGCCTGCCTGGAAGGCTTTCCACATCCGGACGTAGCCGGACGGGTCCACGTTGCCGAGGCCGGGGACGCAGCCGTCGGCTCCCGCGAGGTAAGACCCGTCGACCACAACCTCATGGCCGGTGAGCACCGTCAGTGGGGATCCTGCCTTCTTGTTAAGCATGCACAAGCGGCGGAAGGAGACATCGTCACCGGAGGAGTCCTTTACTCCCTGGAGGACCCCTTCGGTGGCGAGTCGTACCAGCAGTTCTGGGGCAAGTTTGCTGTGGACACACACTGGGATGTCGTAGGCGATGATCGGCAACGTGGTAGCGGCGCGCAGCGCCCGGAAGTGAGCCTCGATTTCTGCTGGTCCAGTGATGGCATAGAACGGGGCAGTAGCAACGACTGCCTGCACGCCGAGGGCTTCGGCCCGGCGGATGTGTTCGATGACGCGGTTGGTCTGGGTATCGATGACGCCAGCGTAAACAGGGCAGCGGCCGTCGACAAGTGCGACTACCTTCTCAATGACCTGGTCGCGGACGGTGTCGTTGAGGAACGCGACCTCGCCAGACGAACCCAGCACGAAGATGCCATCGACACCTGCGCCGACGAGCCGTTCGACAAGATTGCCGAGGGACTCGTAATCAACGTCACCGTTTTCATGCAGTGGGGTGAGCAGTGGGGGAATGATTCCGGAAACAATTCCGTTCATGATGATCGATACTTCCTTAGAGCAAAGATGGGGTGGCCGCGAGCAACGTGCGGGTGTATTCCTGCTGCGGCGTCGCGAAAAGGGCTTCTGTGGGCTGCTGTTCAATGATTTCGCCCTTGAGCATCACGCACATGCGGTCCGCGATGTAGCGCACCGTGTTGATGTCATGGGAGATGAACACCAGGCCGAGACCAAGTTCGGAACGAAGATCAGTCAACAGGTTGAGCACCTGAGCTCGAACCGAGACGTCCAGAGCAGAGGTAGGCTCGTCAGCAATAATCAGGTCAGGCTCCAATGCGAGAGCACGGGCGATAGCCACGCGCTGGCGCTGGCCACCAGAGATCTGGCGGGGCAGCACATCAAGCGCCGACTGAGGCAGACCAACCAGGTCCAGCAGAACTTGCACTCGCTTCAACCGAGTGGACTCGTTGCCAATGTGGTGGACGCGCAGTGGGTCGAGTAGCTGTTCCTTGACAGTCATACGCGGATTGAGCGCCGTAGCTGGATCCTGGAACACCATGGAAATGGACCGCCCCAGTTCCTTACGCATCCGGCTTGAGTGCTTCAACGGCTTGTCGTGGAAGAACACCTGGCCACTGGTGGGCTTTTGCAACCCAACCATCACACGAGCCAGCGTCGACTTGCCACAGCCGGATTCGCCGACGATTCCGACAACCTCTTTTCGATCCACCCAGAAATTCACGTCCTTGTTGGCATGAACCGTATCTGGCCGGAACAGCTTGCCGGTGCGCGTCTTGTGGATGACATTGACATCCTTGAGTTCAATAATTCGTTGTGACTTCTGCGTAGGCATGATCACTTCTCCTTCGTGGAGCGTGCCGCGTAGGCATCGTCAGTTGCGGCGAAGAAATGTGTGGTGGAACCAGCAACAGCTCGCGGTAGCGGGCGCTGCCCAATACCAAGCTCTGGGTGGCTGGAACGAGGCGCAAACCGGTCGCCGTCGACAAAGTCGCGTGGGCTTGGCACGGTGCCAGGCACCTGGTACAGGCGGTCCGCACCAGCTTCGATGGACAACACGGCGCCGAGCAGACCACGGGTGTACTCGTGGTGTGGGGCCGCAAGCAGCTCACGGGTATTGCCCCGCTCAACCACCTGACCGGCGTACATAACCGTGACCTTGTGCGCGAGCTTCGCGACCAAAGCCAGGTCATGGCTGACAAAGATCATGGAGAACCCGAGCTTCTCCCGCAGTTCATTGAGCAGATCGACCACCTGGTGCTGGACCGTCACGTCAAGCGCTGTGGTGGGCTCATCAGCGATCAGCAGGCGGGGATTACGGGTCAGCGCCATGGCAATGAGGACGCGCTGCCGCTGACCACCGGACAGCTCATGCGGGTAGGACTTCAGCGTACGGACCGGATCCAAGCCGACCAGCTCCATCAGCTCCTCGGCGGTACGCTTACCGCCACGACGGATCAGCTGCTGCATCTGGGTACGAATTAGCATGGACGGGTTCAAAGAACTGAGCGCATCCTGGTAAATCATCGCCATGTCATGGCCACGCAACGCATTACGCTGCTCCGGGGTCATATCCAGCAGGTTCTTGCCTGCGTACAGGATCTCACCAGTGATACGAGCCGTTGGTGGGAGCAGACCCATGATGCACATGGCGATCAACGACTTGCCACAGCCCGACTCGCCCACCAAACCCATGGTCTCTCCGGGAGAGACTTCAAAGCTGACGTGGTCGACAATATTGACATCGCCGTGTGCCTCCGGGAATGCGATGCACAGGTCCTTCACCTGGATCAGTGGTTCTTCGCCACGGGTGTAGACCAGGCGTCGGTTCTCTGCCGTTTCGGCATCATGCAGTTTGGCAAGGGAAACGTCCAGGGCTTCGCGGGCTTCAGCGTCGGAAAGCGAGCCCAGCGACTTGGCGGTGTTGATGCTTGGGTCGTCATCGTGAACTCGTACGGTTCGCTTAATGCGTGGCGACGCCATGGCATCAGTGAGGCCTTCGGAGAGAATATTTAGCGCGAGCACAGTGATCAGAATCATCAGGCCGGGGAAGAACGTAGGCCACCATGCACCAGTAAGTAGCAATTGCTTGCCGTCGGAAAGGATGTTGCCCCAGGAAGGCAGTGGTGGCTTCACACCAGCGTTAATGAAGGACAGCGATGCCTCAAACACGATTGCGTCTGCCACCAGCACCGTAGCGAACACTGCAATCGGAGCAATAGTGTTGCGAGCAACGTGCTTCAACAAGATGTGGGGAATGCTGGCGCCCATCACCTTCGTTGCAGAAACGTAGTCCTCGCCGAACTCCGACAAGACGTTAGCGCGCACCACACGGGACAGCTGCGGCACGTACAGGAAGCCGATAGCAAAGACCAGCACCGGGAGGGAGTTGCCGAACACGGCCACGAACACGGCGGCCAGTGCGATGCCAGGGAAGGACATGATGATGTCCAAAATACGCATCAGGATCTCAGACACGACCTTGCCAGCAGTAGCCGCGACGGAACCGAGAACAGCGGCGATAGCGAGCGCCGACAGCGTAGCGCACAGGCCAATGATCAGGGACGAACGGGAACCGTAGACGACACGGGAGAAAATATCACGTCCAATAGCATCAGTGCCGAACCAGTGTTGCGCACTCGGCGGCTGCACCGGTATATCCGATTCGAGCGGGCTGTAACCGGCGATGAGCGGGGCGAAAAGCGCCATCAATGCGACCAAAGTCAGGAACCCGAGGGCAATCTTGGACGCGATAGGCAGCGCAGCAATGCCCTGGAACCGCTGCCCGGCGCGGGACTCTAATTGGTGGGTAAGTTTTCTACGCATTAGATGCTCCTGATGCGTGGGTTAACGAGGACATAGAGCATGTCAACGATGATGTTGATGATGATGAAGGCAATGGCCACGGTGAGAGTGACACCCTGCACGAGGTAAACGTCATTGCGGGTAACACCATCAAGAATGAGCTGGCCCATAGCCTGGATGTTAAAGATGATTTCGATAATGACTGCGCCACCCATGAGGTAGCCTACGCGCAGGCCGAGGACAGTAATCGGGGTAATGAGTGCGTTGCGCAAGACGTTGCGGGAGATGACCTCTGCCTTAGGGATACCCGAACCGATGGCGGTGCGAACATAGTCCTTATCAAGCTCCTCTACCATGGCGGTGCGAACCACGCGGGTGAGGGAACCGGCCACCGGGACCGCGAGTGCGAATGCCGGCAAGAACATGTTGTTGAGGTAGACCGCGGGGTTTTCAGCGAATGGGACCCAGGCCGTGATGAGGGCAGGGAAGAATCCCAGACCGCCGGGGATGGTGCCGAGCCATTGGATGAGCAAGATAGCAAGCCAGAACGATGGGGTTGCTAGCGAAGCAATAGAGATGACGCGGATGATCTGGTCAGGCCATTTGTCGCGGTAAAGAGCGGCAATAACACCAAAGGTGAGGGAGAGTACCGCGGCGATAATGAGACCCAGGAACGTGAGTTGCAGCGTGATGGGGAAGGCCTTAGCCACAACTTCGGTGACTGATGCGTTGCCGGTGGTGGTGCCAAGATCACCGTGCAGCATACCGGTGAGGAAGTTCCAGTAGCGTACCAGTAGTGGGTCATTAAGTCCGTGGGTTTCGCGGTATTGTTCGAGGGCTTCCAGCGAAGCTGATTCACCGAGAGCAAGACGGGCAGGATCCGCAGGGCTAAAGGACATAATAAAGAAGACCAGGAAAGTCACGCCCAGAACCATGATTGGGAGCGCCACCAGCCTTCTTCCGATAAGGCGGATGAGGTTTGACATGTGCTGTCCTTAAGATCTGGTTGAGTTCTCGCCCAGTTTCTTGTTGTAGGGCAGCCCTCAACGTCAAAGTAAGAGTTCCGGATTCCGGCCGGGAATCATCCCGCTGACATTGCGCGGGCCGTACCCGGCCGGAATGCGAATGCTGGATTCAAAAAGCTACTTTGTGGTAGCTACATCCAGGAAGGAAAGTCCAGTGAGAGAAATCGGCTTGAAATCAATCAGGGTGGACTTGTCCCATGCAGTGGTGCTCTTGCGGTGGAACAGTGGGTACAACGGGATGTATTCCAAAAGCTTGTCAAAGAGCTCGGCCCACTTTTGCTCTTGGACTGAGGAATCCAGGGCTTTAAGGCCCTCATCCAGCAGCTTCTGGACTTCGTCGTAGCTTTCGCTGCCCTTCCAGTGCATGCGGCTGTCGGTCCAGGTGTCACCGGCGTACCACCAGCGCATCAGCAGGTCCGGGTCGGAACCGAAGACGGATGGATCACCAGGGGCGATGACGACATCGTAGGCTTCTGGTTTGCCGTCGATGGTGTTATATACATCGGAGGACTTCTTTTCGGTGAATTCCACCTTCAGGCCGACGCCAGTTAGGGACTGCTCGATGAGCGGGGTGCACTTCTTTACCCAGTCGTGGTCAGTGCACAGCAGGCGCATCTCCTTCAGGCCAGTTTCGGCGAAGAGCTCACGGGCCTTTTCTGGCTTGTAGGTGTAGACGGTCTTGGCTTGCTTGTAGCTTGGGTGCTCCTTGTGGAGGAAGCTGGTAGCTGCAGTAGCTTGGCCGAGCATGCCGGTTTCAATGATCTTGTCCATGTCGAGGGCGTACATGAACGCCTGGCGGTTCTTGAGGTCATTGAACTTGCTGCCTGGGTCGCAGTTGAACATGGCAAACAGCAGTCCGAAGCCTTGGACAGATTCCACGGTGGATACTGCCTTGAGTTGCTCGACGGAAAGGTATGGCACCGAATCGATAGCCTGAACAGTCTTGGACTGGATGGCGTTGGTGCGGGTGGAGGCATCAGGGATGATCTGCCACGTCATCTTCTTGGCCAATGCTGGGCGTGGGCCGTTGTAGGCTTCGAAGCGTTCGAACTGGATGGTCTTAGAAGTGCCGCCGTTGTCGGTCATCTTGTATGGGCCCGAACCAACTGGGTTGGCTGCGAAAGCGTCGGCATCTGCTTCGACGGCCTTCTTTGGCACGATCTTGACTACTGCCAGGCGGTCAGCGAAGACGCCGGTTTCGTGGGAGAGGGTGAATTCGACGGTCTTGTCGTCCTTAGCAGTGACCTTCTCAATGAACGGGATGAAGGAAGCGTAGAGGGACTTGTTTGCTTTGTCGAGGACTCGTTCGAAGGAGAACACCACGTCGTCCGCGGTGACGGGGCTGCCGTCGTGGAACTGTGCACCATCGCGGAGGGCGACTTCGGCTGTGGTTCCGGTGGCTTTAGGCATTTCCTTTGCCAGTGCGGTGGTGACCTTGCCGGTGGCAGGGTCCATTTCCGTGAGGCCTTCAAGGGTGTGCCAGTTTGCTGCAACTGTGAGGGCTGCGGTGGTGTTCATTGGGTCGTAGCCGTTGGTTCCCAATTCGTAGGAGATGGCTGCGGTGAGGGTGCCATCTGGGTTCTTGGAATTAGGATCCGCTGCTGGGGCATCGCTGCCACCGTTTTGAGCTGGGGTGGCACAGGCGGCCAGGGTTGCGGAGAAGCCGGCGGCTGCGCCGATCACTCCGGAGATTTTCATGAAGTCGCGGCGGGAGTATGCGCGGGTCATGGTTCTTCCTTTCGGGGGTTGTCCCGTATTGGGTGAGAAGGGAGATATCTGAATCTGTACTGCCAAGAAGGCTTTCTTTTTTGATATCTACATCATATGTCAGACGTCTGATGTTGTGAAGGTTTTCTGTTAAAATAAAACATGAAAACAAACACAGAGTGTGCCTTTAGGCGGTCATTGGAATTCGGGCGTGTGTGCCGGACCGGTGATCGGCCCTTAGTTAAAGGAAAATCGATGTCAAAGGTGCTTGGAAAACACAAGCTCAATCCGACAGCTTCTGCGATTGAGGATTACATTCGCGATCATGCTCTAAAGCCTGGTGATGTGCTTCCTTCCGAAGCGGCCCTGTGTGAGATGTTGGAAGTCTCACGCAGCTCGATCCGCGAGGCGATGCGTACCTTGTCGTCGCTTGATGTGGTGGAAATTCGACACGGCCACGGCACGTATGTCGGCCAGATGTCGCTTGCGCCCTTGGTGAACGGTTTGACGCTTCGCCTGACGATTGACCAAAAAAGCGCATTGCTCAACCTCAAGCAAGTGGTCGACACGCGAATCGCCTTTGACCAGTTCAATGCGCGGAAACTCATTGAAGCGTACCGTCATCATTCCACGGATCGGTTGCGTGAAATCGTCGCGGAAATGCAGCAGTGTTTCGAAAACGGCGAGTCTATCGCCGTGGCCGACGGAAAGTTCCATGAAGAGCTAAATGCGAAGCTGTCCAACCAGCTGATCCAGGAGCTCTACATGGCGCTGTGGCAGGTGCATACGGAAGCGATCCCGCAGTTCCATCTGGATCGGGGGAAGGACTTGCGGGAAACCGTCGATGCGCACCTGAGCATGGTTGAAGCGATTGAGGCTGGCGATGAGGCGCGGTTGCTGCAAACTATCGATGATCACTACGGACCGCTGAAGCGGATGATTGATGAGAAAATCAATGACTAACTTTGCCTGCATAGATATAGGTGGCACGAAGATTGCTTATGGGCTTGTCGACGCCGCAACGCCCACCACGGTCACCGCAGTAGGGCGCACACCGACCCCAAAGTGCGACGTCATGGAGACGGTGGTGACGGTTGTTCAGGAATTACAGCGGCAGGCTCAGCTCCGTGGCGTGTCGATAGATGCGATCGGAGTGGGAGCCCCTGGGGTGATTGATCCGGTCGCCGGGACAGTGGTTTCTTCTGGCCCCACGATGTCGGGCTGGGCTGGAACTGACATCGCCGCAGCGCTCACTGCCCATTTCCCTGTTCCTGTTGGCATACATAACGACGTTCGCATCATGGGCCTCGGGGAAGCTGTCTATGGCGCTGGACAAGGTTTTTCCAACATTCTCTTTGTCAGCTTGGGAACAGGGGTGGGAGGAGCGCTCGTGCGAGGGGGCCGACTCCTTGACTCACCTCACCACACGGCGGGTGAACTCCGCGGCATCATTGGACGGGGGCCTGATGACAAAGCCTGCTCGGTGGAAGATTTCGCGTCTGGTCCCGGTTTGGCGCGCTCCTACAACACCCAAACTGGTTTGGTTCTCGCGCTTCCTGAAATCATGCAGCGCTATCAAGCAGGGGAAGATACTGCACGAGCTGTCATTGACCACAACATGTTCGCGTTAGGTGAAGCACTGGCTGGTTTTGCCTCCGCCGTCGATGTTGATGCCCTCATTATCGGTGGTGGGGTAGGCACTATTGGTGCTCCGATCCTCACCCCGCTAACAGAAGGTTTCCGGCGGCATGCGTTGCACCCCGTCGACACGATTCCCATCCTCCCGGCTCAACTTGGCACCAATGCACCATTGGTCGGGGCCGGATACCTGGCTCACTTGGCTTATAAAGGAGAATAACTAATGGAAAGTAAAGCTTTTTTGGAAGCTATTCGTGGCAGCCTCATTGTCTCCGTCCAAGCTCCGGACGGGCACCCGCTGCGCGACACCCGAACAATGTCATTCTTGGCTAAAGCCGCCGAAGCCGGCGGAAGCACTGCGATCCGCTGCGGCGGTTACGGCGGGCTCGCAGATATCCGTGCGATTGTCGACGCTGTCGATCTTCCCGTCATCGGACTCACGAAAGAAGGCAACGTCGGGGTGTACATCACTCCCACGGTTGCGTCAGCAGTGGCCGTTGCCGAAGCAGGGGCAACCGTAGTCGCAATAGACGCCACCCTCCGGCCTCGCCAGGACGGTTCCACTTTCGCCGACCAGGTCGCTGCGGTACACGAGGCTGGGGCATTAGCGATGGCTGACATCGCTACCCCAGAGGAAGCCGTCGCGGCACATGAGGCCGGCGCTGATCTGATTTCCACCACCTTGGCCGGTTACACTGAGCATCGGGAGAAAACCACTGGTCCAGACCTTGACCTGATCAAGGAAATCCGAGCACGACTCGGAAATGATGTCTTCCTGATCGGTGAGGGCCGGTTCCACACCCCAGAACACGTTCACCAGGGGCGCGCTGTGGGGGCGGATGCCTTGATCGTCGGAACCGCAATCACCGACACCGCATGGATCACCCAGCAATTCGCGGAGGCCGCACATGACTGAGTCGTTCATCGCGGACGTGGTGCTCCCCGGAAACCGCCTGGGGGTGCACGACATTACGGTTGCCGATGGGGTGATCGTGGGGCTGGACCCCGTCGATAAGCCCGCGCAACAGGTCGTATTCCCCGGCCTCGCGGACCTGCATAACCACGGCGCAGTGGGGGAGTCCTTCCCCAACTCCGACCTCGCGGGCTGCCTCACCGCCGCGCAGTACCACCGCGCGCATGGCTCCACCACGCTGCTTGCTTCGACAGTGTCTCTACCTGCCGAACGGCTCCTGCCACAGCTCAGCGTGCTTGCCGACGTCGCCGAACAAGGAGCCATCGACGGTATCCATGCGGAAGGCCCCTTCATCAACACCTGTAGGTGTGGCGCCCAAGACCCTGTCGCGATCATCCCCGGTGACCCGGACCTGCTGCAGCAAATGATCACGCAGGCTCGAGGCCACCTGCGCTCGATCACGTTTGCTCCAGAAACGGCACATGCACACGAACTCATTGACATCTGCGCAGAGCACAATGTCATTGTGTCCTTTGGCCACACTGACGCGTCCGCCGAAGCTACCGCCTCAGCCATCGGCTACGCGGTCAGCCGAGGCGCGACCATCACCGCAACACACCTGTTCAACGCCATGCCTCCACTGCACCACCGAAAGCCCGGAGCGGTAGCAGCCCTCTTGGAAGCAGCAGGAGCAGGGGACGTGACCGTCGAGCTGATCGCCGATGGGGTGCATCTCAACGACAAAACAGTAGATATGGTGCTCGGTCTGGTCGGGCCAGCGCACGTCACCTTCGTCTCTGATGCGATGGCTGCCGCAGGAAAAGCAGATGGCCAGTACATGTTAGGAGCCCTCGACGTCACCGTTGCAGATGGCATTGCTCGGCTCACCACCTCCGATGGGACCGAGGGAGCAATTGCCGGTGGCACCACACGAGTGTTTGACCAATTGCGACGTGCAGTGCGTGCCGGTCACTCATTACCCGACGTCCTGACCGCATGTACCAGCGGCCATCACCTGTTGGGCAAATCACACCGAGCCACGATCGAGGCGGGCACTCCCGCGAACTTTATTGTGTGCGATAACGACTTAACCATCAACCGAGTATTTCGGGAAGCGGAAGAAGTAGGTTAACCCATGGAAATCGTCATCACGGAACGTCCAGAAATCGTTGCCGCGGACATCATCGAAAAATACGCGCGGGAAGGAAAGACTTTAGGTCTGGCCACCGGCTCAACACCGCTCAAGACCTACCAGGAGCTGATTCGTCGCCACAAGGAGGAAGGCCTCAGTTTCGCCCAATGCCAGGCTTTTCTCCTTGACGAATACCTCGGCCTGCCCCGGGAGCATGAGCAAAGCTACTATCGCACCATCCGGCGGGAATTTACCGACTCGATCGACATTGAGGACAGTGCCGTCCACAGCCCGGACGGGACTGCAGCAGATCCAGTCGCTGCAGGCAACCGCTACGACGAAGCAATCAAAGCGGCCGGTGGAATTGATATGCAGCTGCTAGGCATTGGAACGGACGGGCACATCGGTTTCAACGAGCCCGGATCCTCGCTAGCTTCCCGAACCCGAGTTAAGACCCTGCACCCCCAAACAATCAGGGATAACGCCCGCTTTTTCAACAACGACGAATCCCAGGTGCCCCACCACGTTCTCACCCAGGGCCTCGGGACCATCCTCGAAGCAGGGCACCTGCTGCTCATCGCAACAGGCGCCGGAAAATCGGAGGCGGTTGCCGCCCTAGCTGAAGGACCAGTGGCGGCGGTCTGCCCGGCCTCAGTGCTGCAGCTGCACCCCCACGCCACAGTTGTGCTCGACCCCGACGCAGCAGCTGGTCTCAAACACAGTGAGTACTATCGCTTCGCCGTGGACAACAAGCTAGCCGGGCAAGGGTATTAAAGCTGGAACTGGGCGGTCACTTCCTTACGGCGACGGTGCTCAGCCACAAACGACAGGAACGGGATCGTGCCAGCGAGCGCGGTGGTGACCCACTTCAGTGGTTCCCACCGCGCATTGATTCCAAGGTTGACGGTGGTCAGCAGGTAAATCATGTAGAACACGCCGTGCGCCTGCGCGACATAGAAGAACCACCCCGGAGCATCGGCCGGTGACGGCAAAATGAGGTACTTGTAGATCATTTCGGCGACCAAAATCAGCAGCCAAATACCGGTGACAAACGCCGCAATAGAGAAGAACCGCAAAGCCTTAGCCACTCGAGCTTGCCGGTCGGGATGCACCTGGGGGGTTGTCATGAATTTCTCCTTCGTCTACGAGGTTCATTTTGTGCGTTGAACTCTTCAACATTCATTGTGGGGCGCTCGGGGAGGAAAGATTCATCAATCTCCGTGACCTCAGCCTTACGCTGCTTCTCTAACTCCACAGGGGACATCCCAGTTTCCGAGTACTCGTTTTCCAACTGGATATAACGCCGGTACGCATACACAATGAAAGCTCCGAAAGCCGGCCATTGAATCGCATAGCCAAGATTCTGGAAAGTGCCAGTTCCGGCCCGGAATCGTGTCCACTGCCAGTAGGCAAGCCCCAAAGTGGCTGCCACTGCGAGAGTGAGAAACACAATATGGGTTACCCGCACCTTTTTCCTCTTGCGGGGAGGCTGCTCATTCAACTCGACATCGTCACTCACAAAGAAACAGTCTACCTGTTGTGCCTGGAAGAGCCACGATTCGGTAACTAGCTATCGAATGTGTATCATGTGAGAAAACCACGGGCTTGTGGCGGAATTGGCAGACGCGCTGGATTTAGGTTCCAGTGTCTTCGGACGTGGGAGTTCAAGTCTCCCCAGGCCCACAGTTGTTCAGGAAGCGGGCCCCGTTGGTGGGGCCCGCTTTTTGCATCGGCGCACCGTAGGGTTAAGTACAAGGGCGCGGAAATAGAGCGTACGGATGGGATGTTTCGCGCCTTAAAAATCCCATCCGTACGCTCGATTTCCGTGTCCTGATATGAAGGCGTGGAGATGCGCCGTCCACTAGGGCTCTCTTTTACAGGCCACATTGGGGCGGGAAGATGTCCCCGGTACGATGGGTTCCACTATGAGTATTTCCAGGCATATTGATGAATATGTAGCGGAGCATGGCATCACTCCTTCTGATGAGGTGGTGCCTGAAAATGAATGTCAGGTTTTTGATGGTGCGGTCGCTGACTCGGTGCAAAAGCTGGCTGAGGTTCGCGAAAACGTCGCAAAGGTGTTGAACAACCCTTAACTACCCCCAAAATAGGGCGCTTTCACAAAATCTAGTTTTGGGAAAGAAAATAACCGTCCAACTGCGAAAATGAAACCGAAAGGTTTCGACACGCTAACTAACCGCCGTCAAAACATGACGGTTTCCTCACGATCTGTGGCATATTTGCAGAGTTAACTCCCAAGAAATTGGTGGAGTGCGTCAATCGCCGACTCAAAATCCAGCTACTGAAAGAGGAATAAACGTGACTGAGCTGCACATTCTGCGAGTGAACGGTGCGAATCGTCTGATCGACGAACTGGAGAACACTCCATTCGGGCTGGTTTTCGCGGGACAAGGTGTCGACTGGCTCGCCGGCCTGCGTACCGCAATTTCCGCAGGTGCCGGCCGGGCAATCGCCGATGTCGTCAGCGACGCAGCCGCGCAACTTGCTCCGGTTGAGGATGACATCGCCACGGCGCGACCGTTCGGCTTCGATCCCGTCAACTGGGCAAATGCTGAGCAGCCACCGTTGATTGATGCGACGATGGCGTCGGTAAGCATGCCCGGCATACTCACCGCACAGCTGGCCACCCTCATGACTCTGGAAGCGCAGGGTCTGGACATTGAGCGCGCCTGCACCGCAATCGGGCATTCACAGGGAATTCTCGCGGCGCACGCCGTGAAGGATCTCACCCGGGCCGCGGATTTTGTGGCGATCGCCCAGCTGGTGGGGGCCGCAGCCAGCAAGATCGCCCGCGAAAAACGCCTGGTGCCAAGCGGTGATCACACCCCGATGCTGTCCATTCAGGGCATCACCCGGGAGCAACTCGAGAACGCTATCGAGGGAACCGAGGTCGAGATCGGCCTGCGCAACGCCCGCGACTGGTATGTTGCCGTCGGGCAGCCGCAGCATCTGGTGGAGCTGAAGAAGCGCCTGGAAAAGCTTGCTGCAAAAGATGCCCGCGAGATTGAGAACAAGAAGCGTGGCGGCACCCCGTTTGCTCCGAAGTTCGCGTTCCTCGGGGTACAGGTTGGTTTCCACCACACCGCAATGCTGCCCGCCGTTGAGCTGGCCGCACAGTGGGCTGAGCGTGCCGCACTGGATGTGGAGCTGACGCGCGAGCTAGCTACCGAAATCCTGATCACCCCGGAGGACTGGGTGGAGGATGTCACCTCCGCTCTCGACGCTGGTGCAACGTGGCTGCTGGACGTCGGCCCGGGCGAAGGCGTGCGCGCTCTCACCACGAACATCGCTGCGGGGCGGGGCGCAGGCGTGCTCTCCGTCGGCACCCACGCCGGGCAATCCGCGCTTTTCGACGCCGGGAGCGCCCCATCACTACCGGTGTCCTTTGATCAGTTCGCCCCACGCGTGGAGAACGGCAAGCTCGTTACCAAGTTCACCGAGCTGACCGGACGTAGCCCGATGTTGCTCGCCGGTATGACCCCCACCACCGTGGACCCGGAGATTGTCGCTGCTGCTGCGAATGCAGGCCACTGGGCGGAGCTCGCTGGTGGCGGCCAAGTGACCCCGGAGATCCTGGAAAACAATATTGCGAAGCTGGATTCCTTGCTTAAGCCGGGGGTGAACGCGCAGTTCAACTCCATGTTCCTGGACCCATACCTGTGGCAAATGCAGATCGGTGGCAAGCGCCTGGTGCAGAAAGCTCGCCTGAATGGTGCGCCGATCGACGGTGTGGTGATCACCGCTGGTATCCCAGAGCATGATGAGGCAGTGGAGCTGATTCATGAATTGCGTGGCAACGGGTTCCCATGGGTTGCCTTTAAGCCGGGCGCGGTGAAGCAGGTCCGCCAGATCCTCGAGATTGCTCGGTCTGTCCCCGAGGTGCCGATCATCCTCCACGTTGAGGGCGGCAAGGCCGGTGGTCACCACTCGTGGGAGGAACTCGATGACCTACTGATTGCCACCTACGGCATGATCCGCGAGACCGAGAACACCGTCCTATGCGTCGGTGGTGGTATCGGCACTCCAGAGCGCGCCGCGGACTACATCACCGGTGAGTGGTCCACGAAGTACGACCTGCCCAAGATGCCGGTGGACGGCATCCTCGTCGGCACCGCAGCAATGGCGACCAAGGAAGCGAAGACTTCTGATGCCGTGAAGCAGCTGTTGGTGGAAACCAAGGGGCAAGACGAATGGGTTGGTGCAGGTAGCGCAGCCTTTGGCATGGCCTCCGGACGCTCCCAACTGGGCGCGGATATTCACGAGATCGACAACTCCTTTGCCAAGTGTGGCCGTCTCCTCGATGAAGTAGCGGGCGATGCAGAAGCCGTCGCCGCTCAGCGCGAGGACATCATCGCCGCCATGGCTAAGACATGCAAAGTCTACTTTGGCGACCTGGCCGACATGACCTACGAGCAGTGGCTGAACCGCTACCTCGAGCTGTCCGGCCCGTATCAGGGGCAGTGGACTGATATTTCCTGGAAGAACCGCTTTGCCCAGATGCTGGAACGCGCCGAGGCTCGCCTCACCGAGCTCGACCACGGCGAGTTTGAACCGCAGGTGGAGCTGACTGAGGATCCAGCCCAGGCCGTCGTGAAGCTCGGCGAACTTTACAACACCACTGACCTGCTGCACCCGGCGGACGTCGCATGGTTCCTTGGGCTGTGCCGCACCCCGGGCAAACCGGTGAACTTTGTGCCGGTGATCGACAAGGATGTGCGCCGCTGGTGGCGCTCCGACTCCCTGTGGCAGGCCCACGATGAGCGCTACGACGCCGACGCCGTCTGCATCATCCCAGGACCAGCCGCTGTCGCCGGTATCACCCGCGCCAACGAGCCTGTCGCCGAACTGCTCGCACGCTTCAACCAGGCCACTATCGACCGCCTCGATGCCACCGACGCCCCAGCGAAGACCGCCACCGAGCGCGTCCTCGCTGCACAGGGCACCTACTGGGCTGGACGCAACACCGGCTCGATGATCGCCCGCCTCGGCGACCTCGACGCATGGCAGCTTCACGACGGCGGAGCCACCCACGCCCCAACCGGCGCGACGCTACGCGACCTCGACGCCACTCACGCCGAACTGACCGTTCCACTGACCGGCTCCACGGCGCCGGGCACCACCGCGGACCTGAAGATTCGCTTCACCCTCCCAGAGGTCGGCGTTCCGACCGTCACCCAAGAAGACGCGGAAGCCGCCATGGGCGAACTCACCCGCATCGCTGCCGGTGGCGAACTGCCAGAGATCAAGGATGGCGTGGCGCACTGGAACACCGAACTGTCCACCGACCACATCGCCGACTACAACAACGTCACCGCCGCCTACTTGGATCGCACCGTCACCCCAGGTGGCACCGCGCCAGATGTCATCGTGGGACTGGCATGGCCAGCGATCTTCGCAGCCGTGAAGTCCGCCGTGATCCCAGGAACCGACTCTGCCTCCGTGGTCGAAGGCATGCTGTCCCTGGTGCACCTCGAGCACCACATCAAGCTGGTCGAAGCACAGCCCGACGCCCTGCCAGCAGCATCCGTGCCGATCCGCATCGAGGCAACCGCTGATGAGGTTTCCGATACGGACATGGGCCGCGTCGTCGTTGTGCGTGCCCGCGTCTACGCCGACTACCCAGACGCAGGCGAACGCCTCGCCGCGGAGCTGTCCGAGCGCTTCGCTATCCGTGGCCGTGGTGGCAAGATGACCGCCCGCACCAACACCTCCGTGTTCCCAACCGTGGTGGACACCCCGCGCTCCTTCCGTGCTTACGCCAAGGTCGTGGCACCGACCTCCATGAAGCCTTTCGCCGTGGTATCCGGAGATCGCAACCCGATCCACGTGTCCGATACCGCCGCGGCGCTCGCTGGCTTACCGAACGGCGTCATCGTGCACGGCATGTGGACCTCCGCGATCGCCGAACTGATCGCCTCCTCCGGGTTTGAAGGCTCCGAGCCGAAGAAGGTGCTGGAATACACCGCGACCATGCTTGCACCGGTCCTGCCGGGTGCTGAGATCGAGTTCACCGTTGAACGTGCTGGCGTAGACAACCGCCCGGGCTTCGGCGAGGTCCGCGAGATCACCGCGAAGGTTGACGGAAACCTGGTTCTCACCGGTACCGCCGTCATGGCAGCGCCGGTGACGTTCTACGCCTTCCCAGGCCAGGGCATCCAGTCCCCAGGGATGGGCATGGCTGCCTACGCCAGCTCCCCAGCGGCGCGTGAGGTGTGGGATCGCGCCGATGCTCATACCCGCGCCAAGCTGGGCTTCTCCATCCTTGAGATCGTCCGCAACAACCCATCCGAAGTCACGGTGAAGGGCGAGAAGTTCCAGCACCCTGACGGTGTGCTGTACCTGACCCAGTTCACCCAGGTCGGCATGGCCACCTTGGGCTGCGCGCAGGTCGCCGAGATGCGCGAGGCGTCCGCCTTGAACCAGCGGGCCTTCTTCGCTGGCCACTCTGTGGGCGAATACAACGCGCTTGCCGCGTACGCCGGAGTGCTCTCCCTGGAATCCGTGGTGGAGATCGTGTACGCCCGAGGCCTCACCATGCACCGCCTGGTCGAGCGCGACGCTTCCGGTGTCTCTAACTACGGCCTGGCCGCGTTGCGTCCGAACAAGATGGGCATTTCCGCGGAGGAGGTTTTCCCATACGTTGCTTCCATCGCGGAATCCTCCGGTGAGTTCCTGGAGATCGTGAACTACAACATCGCTGGTGTCCAGTACGCTGTCGCCGGCACCCGCGCCGGGCTGGACGCTCTAGCTGCTGACGCGGAAAAGCGCGCGCCCGGCATGCGTGCCTTCATCCAGATCCCGGGCATTGACGTGCCATTCCACTCCTCGCACCTTCGCGACGGCGTGGGCGCGTTCCGTGACCACCTGGATTCCCTCATCCCGCACCACATTGACCTGGACATTCTGGTGGGGCGCTACATCCCGAACCTGGTTGCCCGCCCGTTCGAGCTGAGTCGCGAGTTTGTTCAGTCCATGGCTGAGGTGGTTTCTTCCGAGCAGCTCGACCAGATCTTGGCTGACTTTGAGGCCGCAGCGCAGGATGAGCAGAAGCTGGCCCGCACCTTGCTCATTGAGCTGCTCGCCTGGCAGTTCGCCTCCCCAGTGCGTTGGATTGAGACCCAGCACCTGGCACTCACGTCACTGGGCGTGGACCGCTTCGTGGAAGTGGGTGTGGGATCCTCGCCGACGATCGCGAACATGCTTGGCCAGACGATGCGCCTGCCGCAGTATGCGAATGCACACCTGGAGGTGCTGAACGTTGAGCGCGATGCGGCGACAGTGTTTGCTACTGATGCGATCACCCGTGAGGTTGCTGAGGACGAGCCAGCAGCTGAGGCTGCTCCGGAGACGGAGAATGTTGCAGCTCAGGCCACGGAGGTTGTGGCTGCTCCTGCTGCGGCGCCTGCCGGCGGCCCTCGCCCGGATGACATTGCCTTCACTCCGGCTGATGCCACCGACATGCTGATCGCTATCTGGACGAAGGTCCGCCCAGATCAGATGGGTGCTACGGACTCCATCGAGACCTTGGTTGAGGGTGTGTCGTCTCGCCGTAACCAGTTGCTGCTGGACCTTGGTGTGGAGTTCGGTCTCGGCGCGATCGATGGTGCTGCTGACGCGGAGCTATCCGACCTGAAGAACACCGTGTCCCGCATGGCCAAGGGGTACACCGCCTTCGGGCCGGTGCTTGCGGATGCGTCTGCGGACGCACTGCGTCGTATCACCGGACCTACCGGAAAGCGCCCGAACTACATTGCTGAGCGCGTCACCGGAACGTGGCAGCTGGGCCAGGGTTGGGCGGATCATGTCCAGGCTGAGGTAGTGATGGGTGCTCGCGAAGGTGCGTCGCTGCGTGGTGGTGACCTTGCGACCCTGCCGCCAGCGAACAATGTGGCCGAGCTAGACGCACTTATCGACGCCGCCGTGCAGGCCGTCGCAGCCCGCCACGGGGTGTCCGTGGGGCTGCCATCCGCCGGTGGAGCTGGCGGTGGCGTGGTGGACTCCGCAGCGCTGGGCGAATTCGCCGAGGCTGTGACCGGGCGCGAGGGCGTGCTCGCAGAGACCGCTCGCACCATCCTGAATACCTTGGGCCTTGCCGACGCTCCAGCCCACGGACTGCCGGAGCAGGACGACAGCGTGGAACTGTTCGAGCTGGTCGCTCGCGAACTAGGATCGGACTGGCCACGCCAGGTCGCGCCTGCGTTCGATGAGAATAAGGCCGTGCTTCTCGACGACCGCTGGGCCTCTGCCCGCGAAGACATCACGCGCTTTGCACTGGGTCAGCTGGAAGAACTGGACATCACTGGTGCGGGTGAGGCCGTCGCACAGCAGGCTGAGTTTTTTGGGCTCAATGACCTGGCTGAGCAGGCACGTTCCACTGAAGCGTTGCAGTACGCCAACGACGTGGCTGTGATCACAGGTGCGTCCCCGAACTCCATCGCTGCAGCTGTGACCGAGGGGCTGCTCGCTGGTGGTGCCACCGTGGTGGTCACCACTTCCAGCCTGAACCACAAGCGTCTTGAGTACTACAAGAAGCTCTACCGCGAGTCTGCTCGCGGCCAGGCTGCACTGTGGATCGTCCCAGCTAACCTGTCGTCCTACACGGACCTGGATGCCGTGATCGAGTGGATCGGCAATGAGCAGACCGCGACCGTGAACGGTGCGAAGAAGGTGCTGAAGCCAGCTTTGGTTCCGACGCTGCTGTTCCCATTCGCCGCTCCTCGGGTTTCCGGATCCCTGGCAGATGCCGGCCCGCAGGCCGAGAACCAGATGCGTCTGCTGCTGTGGTCGGTGGAGCGTCTCATCGCTGGTCTGTCTGCGATTGGGGTGGACGCGGAGATCGGTAAGCGCCTGCATGTGGTGATCCCAGGTTCGCCGAACCGAGGTCGCTTCGGTGGCGATGGCGCGTACGGCGAGTCCAAGGCAGCCCTCGACGCGCTGGTCACTCGCTGGCACGCTGAGCCAGTGTGGGGCTCTCGCACTTCGCTGGTCCACGCGCTCATCGGTTGGGTGCGCGGCACCGGCCTCATGGGCGGTAACGATCCGCTGGTCGAAGCTGTCGAAGCCGCAGGTGTACGCACCTACGCCACGAACGAAATCGCGGAGGAGCTGCTGTCGCAGGTCGCCCCAGCGGTGCGTTCCAAGGCAGCGACCGCGCCGGTGGTGAAGGACTTCACCGGTGGCTTGGGTGAGGCTGAGCTGAATCTGGCTGAGCTGGCACGTAACGCTGCGGCACAGGCATCGGAGGCAGGGGACGTCGACAAGCCGCGCACCATTAAGGCCCTTCCAACGCCGTACCGTCGTTTCGACGCCACCACGCCGTCCTTCGAGGTCACCCAGAAGCTTGAAGACATGGTTGTCATCGTCGGCGCCGGTGAGTTGGGCCCATACGGCTCTGCCCGCACGCGTTTCGACGCCGAACTCACCGGATCCCTGACCGCCGCCGGCGTCACTGAGCTGGCATGGACCATGGGACTGATCCACTGGGACGAGGACCCGAAACCGGGCTGGTACGACGCATCCGACGAACCGGTTGCGGAGGAAGACATCTTCGACCGCTTCCACGACGAGGTCCTCGCGCGTGTGGGCGTTCGCCAGTACCACGATGACTTCGGCATGGTGAACAACCTCATGCCGGAGCTGACGACCGTGTACCTGGACCGTGACCTGTCCTTCAACGTCGCTGACGCAGCTGCTGCCCGCACCTTCGTTGACTCCGAGCCGGAAACCACCACGGCGCACCTGGACGAGCAAACAGGGGAGTGGGTTGTCACCCGCAAGGCTGGTTCCGCAGTTCGCGTGCCACGCCGCATGGCGATGTCTCGCTTTGTTGGTGGCCAGATCCCAGAGGGATTTGACCCAAGCGTGTACGGCATCCCAGCGGACATGATCGACAACCTGGACCGCGTCGCTGTCTGGAACCTGGTCTGCACCGTGGACGCCTTCCTATCCAGCGGTTTCACCCCCGCAGAGATCATGCGTTCCTTGCACCCAACCCGCGTGTCCTCCACCCAGGGCACCGGCATGGGCGGCATGGCGTCCCTGCGTTCCCTGTTCGTTGATGGCCTGCTCGCTGAGCCGCGACAGAACGATATCCTGCAGGAAGCGCTGCCGAACGTCATGGCAGGCCACGTCATGCAGTCCTACGTTGGTGGTTACGGCCAGATGATCCACCCAGTAGCAGCATGTGCCACCGCCGCGGTGTCCGTGGAAGAAGGCATGGACAAGATCCGCCTGGGTAAGGCAGACTTCGTGGTCGCAGGTGGCCTGGATGACCTGTCGATGGAAGGCATCACCGGCTTCGGTGATATGGCGGCCACCGCCGATTCCGGTGTCATGCGAGGCAAGGGAATTGAAGACAAGTTCTTCTCCCGAGCCAACGACCGTCGCCGTGGTGGCTTCGTAGAATCCGCTGGTGGCGGCACGATCCTGCTGGCTCGTGGTTCCGTGGCAGCTGACCTTGGCTTGCCGGTGCTCGGCGTGGTGGGCTTTGCCGAATCCTTCGCGGACGGTGCGCACACCTCGATCCCGGCTCCTGGCCTGGGCGCACTGGGTGCGGCTCGTGGTGGTACGCAGTCCCGGTTCGTTACTGCTCTGGCCTCGCTTGGTGTGACGCCGGATGACATTGCGATCGTGTCCAAGCACGACACCTCCACCGAGGCGAACGATCCAAACGAATCAGACCTGCATACCCGCATTGGTCGCGCAATTGGCCGCACCGCAGGTAACCCGCTGTACGTGATCTCCCAGAAGACCCTCACCGGTCACGCCAAGGGCGGCGCCGCAGCATTCCAATTGATCGGCCTTACTCAGGTCCTACGCTCCGGCGTCGTTCCTCCGAACCGCTCCCTGGACTGCGTCGACCCAGCCCTAGAGAAGAACTCCGATCTGGTGTGGCTGCGCTCCTCCCTGGACCTGCGGTCCCGCGCACCAAAGGCCGGCCTGGTGACCTCTCTCGGCTTCGGACATGTCTCCGCACTCATCGCCATCGTGCACCCAGCCGCATTCGAAGCAGCTTTGGGCGCCCGTGCAACCGAATGGCGCTCTGCCGCAGCAGCTCGCGAGGCCGCCGGTCTGCGCCGGATCCTCAGCGCCATGCATGGGGGCGCAGCCCTCTACGAGAAGCCAGTCGACCGAAACCTTGGCGGCACCGGCGCAGCAGCCAAGGAACGCGAAGCAGCAATGCTGCTTTCCGAATCCGCGCGGCTTATCGACGGGGTGATGCAGCCGTAGAAAGAGCCCGTGCGGGATTTGGTAATGTAAATTGACGTTTTCCTTGTGAATTAGTCACTTTGCATTACCAGATTCGACACTAAGGCCCGGTTCCGTAAGGGGATCGGGCCTTTCTAGTCCCGTCGGCCAGTTAACCCGGTAATCACAGATTCGGTCGCACTGGATGCGAGATTTGTGAGTTGAACATCAAAGTTTTTCTCAGGCTGCAAAGGATCTCGCATGCAAACGGTTGCGCACTGCTGGGTCGGTTCGTGAGCTGCACCGTCGACATCAAATGCCCCCACATAGGGGGAGTTTTGGTGGGGGTGCAGCCGATTTTTCCTGTTCAACAATGTAAAAAATGTTGCATCCGACACTATTGGGCAATAATTAATTCTCAAACATACGGGGTAGGACTACTGTGAGGTGTGTCAGTTGAGAAAAAGTTTGCACTTCGGGTCACGAGTTGCCTTGAGAAGTGAGCGAAATGCAAAAATTTCTCATTCCTCCGCCATCGAACGGAAAAACTCATGTCCCTCGTTACGGAATCTCGTGATTCACAACTAGGAAGCTCCGGCGACGCCGACCGATCACATGCTGCCCTCAAGTGGCAGAAGAACGACACCGTCTGGATGCTCAGCCTCTTCGGTACTGCGATCGGTGCTGGCGTCCTGTTCCTGCCAATCAACGCAGGTGTCGGCGGTATTATCCCGCTGTTGATCATGACGTTTGTCGCTTTCCCAATGACCTTCTGGGCACACCGTGCTCTCACCAGGTTTGTCCTCTCGTCTTCCTCGGAAGAAGGAGACCTCACTGAGGCAGTGGAAGAACACCTCGGTTCCAAGGCTGGGTTGGCGATGACAGTTCTGTACTTCCTGTCGGTGTACCCAATCCTGTTGGTTTACTCCGTCACCATCACCAACACAGTTACCTCTTTCATGGAACACCAGCTCCACATGTCCGCTCCACCTCGTGGTTTGCTTGCTGGACTGTTGGTTGGCTCATTGATCTTGATCGTCAACTTTGGCTCAAACGTAGTGGTCAAAGTGATGTCTGTCCTGGTTTTCCCGTTCATCGCTATCTTGGTGCTGCTCTCTCTCTACCTGATTCCACAGTGGAGCGGCGCACTGTTCACTACGTTTAGCCTGGAATCGGTTTCCGCAGCTTCTGGCCACGGCCTTGCAGTTACGCTGCTGTTGCTCGTGCCAGTGATGGTGTTCTCGTTCAACCACTCGCCAATCATCTCTTCCTTTGCTAAAGAGAATAAGAAGATCTACGGTGCGAACAGCGATAAGAAGACCGGTCGAATCCTGGCTTCCGCTGAAATTCTGATGGTTGTTGTGGTCATGCTGTTCGTTTTCTCGACCGCTTTGTCGCTGAGCCCAGAAAACATCGCTGAGGCCAAGGCGCAAAACATCACGATTTTGTCCTACCTGGCTAATCACTTCGATGATCCAGTGATCGCTTGGGTTGCACCAGTTGTTGCCATCATCGCCGTCGCAAAGTCCTTCCTGGGGCACTACCTGGGCGCAGCTGAGGGCTTTGAAGGCATTGTCAAGCGCGCGTCGAGTAATAAGAAATTTGCAGAAGGTAAGTCCCTGCACAACTTCACGTTGATGTTCATGCTGGTCAGCTCTTGGCTCGTGGCTTGGGCTAACCCTTCCATCTTGGGAATGATTGAAACCCTGTGTGGCCCAACGATTGCAATCCTGCTCTTCCTGCTGCCGCAATACGCGATCTACAAGGTTCCAGCATTGAAGCGATTCCGTGGGCACTTTGGTAACTACTTCACCACAGTCATCGGTGTCGTTGCGGTGTGCACCATCGTCTACAACATCTTCCAGGTTTTCTAAACAGCTGCTGCTGGAATTGAAAAAGGAGTAATAAGGCCGTGTTCATCAGCATCTTCGAAATGTTCAAAATCGGAATCGGGCCGTCGAGCTCACACACTCTTGGTCCTATGAAAGCAGCCAAGAGCTTTGTCGACGAGCTGGAAGCATCAGAACTCATCAGCATGGTGGATCGCGTCAGTGCTGAAGTGTATGGTTCATTGTCACTGACCGGCAAGGGACATGCCACCGACAATGCGATCATCATGGGCCTGGCGGGGTTTGAACCAGAGACGGTCGACATCGATCAGATGCCAATTTTCCTCGATACCGTTCGCTCCACGAACAAGCTGAATATCGGTAGCTCGCAAAAGGAGGTAGCCTTCGACGGGGAGAATGGGATCGTCTTCCGCAGTGACTTCCATCCTGCTCACGAAAACACGATGTCGCTGACTGCTTACCGTGGCGAAGAGGAAGTCCTCACTAAGTTCTACTGTTCCATTGGCGGTGGCTTCGTTATGCCGGCTTCGGAGATCGGAAAGCGATGCGATACGCACCAGCCAGTGCCATATCCGTACCCAACTGCCGATGCTTTGCTCCGACTCTGTAATCAAAAGGGGCTCAGTATCCCAGAGCTGGCCATGGCGAATGAAATTGCAGCTCATGGTGAGCAAAAGGTCCGGGAGCATATGGCACGGGTATGGGAAGTCATGCAGGAAGGCATTGATCGGGGGCTCCATACAGACGGAGTGCTGCCGGGGCCAATGCGAATCCCTCGTCGTGCCGCAGCACTGAAGCATCGCATTGAGTCCAAAGATGCTCCCCACCGGTTGGGCGCCCTGGAAAGCGTCAACTGGGTGAACATGATTGCCTTCGCAGTGAGCGAAACCAATGCAGCCGGTGGTCGAGTGGTGACCGCACCTACCAATGGTGCGTGTGGCATTGTTCCAGCAGTCTTGGCCTACTATGACAAATTCGTCGAGAAGGTCACCCCAGACAGCTACGCTGACTATTTCTTGACCTGCACCCAAATCGGAGCTCTGTACAAGATGAATGCCTCTATTTCTGGTGCCGAAGTTGGTTGTCAGGGTGAGGTGGGGGTTGCTTGTTCAATGGCAGCTGCAGGCTTGGCGCAACTGTTGGGCGGAACTCCAGCCCAGGTATGCAGTGCTGCGGAGATCGCAATGGAGCACAACCTTGGGCTCACCTGTGACCCCATCTGTGGGCAAGTCCAAGTTCCTTGTGTAGAACGAAACGCCATTGGTGCTGTGAAGGCAATCAACTCCGCCACGATGGCGATAAACCGAGACTCCGAGCCAGCAGTGTCGCTCGATTCGGTCATTGCAACAATGTATGCAACCGGAAAAGACATGGACAATAAGTACCGTGAAACTTCTGCCGGCGGTCTGGCCAAAGTGGTATTTCCAGTACTTTTGCCTTGCTCGTAGTATTAAAATCAGGCAAGAAAGTTCTCACCACCTCGACACATCAACTACCGGTGTGTCGAGGTGATGTGCAGTGGTTATGTAGAGAAGATGATGGCGATGAAACAAGATCCGAAAGCAATGCAACATCTCATGATGTCAGCTCCGGTCCGGGATCGGCAGGATCTATATGATCGATACGTGCCGTTGGTGGAATTTCTTGGCCAGGCCATCGGTCCCAATTGTGAAATCGTGCTTCACGACCTAACTGTTCCCGACGAGTCAATCATTGCGATCGTAAACGGCCACATTAGTGGTCGAAAGCTCGGCGGCCCAGTTACGAATTTTGCATTGTGGTTCATGCGTCAGGGGGCAAAGTCTTCTGTGCCATATGTGGCAGGCTATCGCGCAGTAAACGGCGCTGGAAGGATCTGTCGATCTTCAAGCTACTTCATCAGAAACGAACAAAATGAACTCATCGGAATGATCTGCGTCAACGTAGACATTACTGATTTTGTTCAGTTTCACCGATTCGTTGGGCCGCAAATCGGCCAATCGACACCAGTGGTAGCCAACGGTTACGAAGATGAAGTGGAAATGCTGCCAATGCCTGACCCCATTGAGGATCAGCCGGTGGATTTGGGTGGCTTCCAGGACTTAAGTCCGGTCGACGAGGTGAAGAAACAAGCAGTGATGGACTTCACCACGCCGTCAGCACCTAAAACCGTTGCAGAAGACACGATGGAAAATCTGCAATCCAACCTGGACAACCTACTGGAGTCAATGCTTGGTGGTGCGATTGCGAAATATGGTTATGTGATCGAGAAGATGGGGGTAGACGAACGGCTCAACGTGGTTTCCGATCTGGATGAAGCAGGGTTCTATCTGCTCAAAGGCGGAATTGCGGCTACCGCAGCCAAGCTCGGCGTGTCTGAGGCGACCATCTACCGCTATTTGGTGCGCGTGCGGCAATAAGCGCTAAAAACCCAATACGCCCGGCAACCTGCAAAATTGAGGTTGCTGGGCTTTGGCGTTTGGTCACTAGCCTGCAATTGCTTGGAGTGTGGCGAGGTGGGTGTGCCAGGCCTTAAGCCCGTCGCTGGTGAGAGACAGTTTTGTTTGCGGCTTCTTGCCGACGAACCCCTTTTTAATCTTCACGTACCCCAGTTCTTCCAAGGCAGACGCGTGCTTGAAGAGGGGGGAGTCGGTGGTAGCGATATAGTCTCGTAGGTCTTTGAAAACCATCGAATCCACTCCTGACAATGCTGCTACCAGGGAGAATCGCAAGGGGTTGCTGAATGCAGGGTTGAGGTCGAGGCGGGGGTGAGCGCTCATCGGACTACTCGATTCACGATTGCTTCCCAGGTTGTGCCAGCGACAGCTAGCAGGAGGAAGATAGTGGACAGGAACATTGCTGTGTCGAGGCTCGCGTGGAGGACCGTGGCGAGGACCTACGTGATCGCCCACAGGGACATCATTACGCCCCATCGTTTGCCGAAACCTCGGCGTGTGGCTGGTTGGACGATAGCAAACACACCGAGCATAGAGCAGAACACTACGGTCCAGGTGACGCTGAGGATGGTGGGGATCAGTGAATCCGGTGCCCAATGCCTGCCCATGACGTAGATCGTTCCGGCAGTGCACAAGGCCACGTACGTGATCCACACTGGATTGAAGCTACTGGCGCGGGAGGAAAGAGAGTTAGCGAGTTGAAGTTGTTCGCGGGCTTGTTCTGGGGTGGTCATTGTTGGGCTCCTTGGTGGGTGTTGTGCTGACAAGCTTGAGTAAAGAAACAACTTTCCATGTTGGCAAGAGCTTTCCAGAAACTCGTGCCGGATTTGGTAATGCAAACTGACGAAAATCCAGGTAAAAGTACAGTTTGCATTACCAAATCCGACAGGAGATACCTTCTGCATTGCCCCATCCGATGACGCAGTGCACATGTTCTCGACCAGCACCGGTGCTCGCATTTAGTAGGCTTAACCGCATCATCTGATTAGATACGGGAGCTTACTTGTTCGTTGGCATTGACCTTGTCCACATCCCCGGTTTTGCTACGCAATTAGAACAGCCAGGGTCGCGCTTCTTGGAGGTATTTCACCCGCTAGAGTTGCGACGTGCAACCAGGAAAACCAACCGCACCCAGCATCTCGCCGGGTGCTGGGCGGCAAAAGAAGCCTTCGTCAAAGCCTGGTCGCAATCCATGTATGACCAGCCACCAGTTGCAGAGGAAATGATCTGGTCACAGCTTTGCATCGAGCAAGATCAGTGGGGGCGCGTGCGCCTACGCCAAGACTTGGTTGCTGCCCATGTCGAAGTCTCGATTAGCCACGACGGCGACTACGCCACGGCGGTGTGCTTGTTGGAACCAGCACCCGCGGACCGCTAACCGCGAGACCTGGAATTCGAGAGCGGGAGCTGCAAATCTGCTATTTTTGCTTTTAGGGTATTTTATTCACCTAGACTCGAATTCCAGGTCCCGCACATTAGCGATGCAGGCTGCTACACCTGGGCGACGGCAAACAGATATGCCACAAGCATCCGTTTTATTTCTGCGACGGTAGCGTCGAAGGAGTGTTCATCCTCGCGGATCCCGTAATTGAGTAGGGAAGTGACGGTGTGGATCAGGATTCCAGCCAGTCCGAGCCTCATATCTAGTGGTGCGCGGGGTGCGAGAGGTTCCATGACTGCCGCGATAATGGACAGCATTTCCTTCTCGGTTGCGGCTGCGGTGGCGCGGGTCGCTGGGGTGGATTGAACGGCGTGCCACACGGCGCGCCGGGAGGGGTCCTCTTTCCAGAGCTTGGCAAGGTGGTCGATGAATTCGTCAAGGAATTCCGGCCACTGTAGTGCGGGGACGCGCTTGGAGAATGCGTTGAGTTCGGCGACGATCGCTGCGGTATCTTCGCGGTCGAGTTCGCAGATCAGTACATATTTGTTGGCGAAGAATTGGTACAACGTGCCGATGGGAACCTCGGCTCTGCGGGCCACTTCGTCGAACGTGAATGACTCGAATCCGGCGTCGACAAGCACGGCGCGCGCCGACGACAAAATACGGCTGTACTTTTCGCGGCTGCGCTGCTGCGCGGGACGACGACGGGGGACGAGGATCTCGGACATGACTTTAGCTGGATACCCCGAGCTCGCGAAGGACGCGCGCAACGTGACCGGTAGCACGAACGTTGTAGAGCGCCAGGCCGATGCGTCCGTCGGCTTCGATGAGGAACGTCGAGCGGATAACCCCTTCGACGATCTTGCCGTAGTTCTTCTTCTCCCCGAATGCTCCGTATGCCTTCATAACCTCACGGGAAGGGTCGGAAAGTAATGGGAAGTTCAGGTCGTGGTCGGCGCGGAACTTCGTGAGTTTTTCAGGAGCGTCGGGGGAAATGCCGACGACTTTAATCCCGACCTCGTTGAGTGGGGCGAGGCTGTCGCGGAAATCGCAGGCTTCTTTGGTACAGCCTGGGGTGTTTGCGCGCGGGTAGAAGAACAGGACAACCCGTTCGCCACGGAAGTCGGAAAGGGAGACGGTTGCTCCGGTGTCATCGCTTAGGCTGAATTCTGGGGCAGGGGTGCCAACGTCAAGTCTCATGCGTTTTAGCTTACCGTGAGCATGCTTTGCTGCAGCGCGGGCACCTAAACAGGTAGAGTTAAGCGAAGTAAGCACTAACTCTTTTAATTTCGGGAGACACCTCGTGGCACGCAACATCGATGACATCCAGCGCGACATTGAACGCACTCGCCGTCAGCTCGCTAGCACCCTTGACCAGCTGGCAGAACGCAGCCGCCCACAGGCGCTGGTAAGCGACGCGCAGCAGTCTTTGGCGGTTAAGCTGCAGGATCCGAAGATTCAGGCTGCCATCGGTGGCGCTGTACTCGTTGTTGCAGGCTTGATCGGGCTATCTGTTGCTAGCTCCCGGAAGAAGAACCGCGACCTGAAAGCGATCCAGCGGATGCTCGCTGAGCGTTCCTAATAGATAAAAAGCAGCGGCCGCGACGGGGCAATAGAAGCCTTTGTCGCGGCCGTTTTTTCTCTACACCAGGGTAGCCCCGGCGTCTTCCATTTCCTGGAGCGCTAGTTCTGCATATTCTTTATTCATCGGTGCAACTAGGTCGGTCAAAACCCGAACCTTGAAGCCCTTTCGCACTGCATCCAGCACTGTTTCCCGGACGACGAAGTCCGTAGCGATACCGGCGATGTCAAGGTGTGTGATGCCGTGTTCCTTAAGGTAATCCTCCAGCAGAACGCCCTGGCAAGCTCCCTCAAAACCGGAATATACTGGCGTGTACTGGCCCTTGGGGAACAGCGCCGTGGGAGGAAACTCTGCGAAAGCGAGATCGAGGGCCGGATGGAACTCAGCCCCCAGCGAATCCGCTACGCAGTGCACAGGCCAAGTATCCAAATAATCTGGATTCTTTGAAAAGTGAGTCCCTGGCTTGATGTGCCAGTCCCTGGTGGCGAGTACGTAGTCATAGTGGTGTTCGCTACGAACGAGTTCCGCAATCTTTTCCCCAACGATATTCCCATTAGCAGCAGGTATTGCGCCACCAGGGCAAAAATCATTTTGAACATCAACGATGAGCAGTGCGGAAGACATGCATACAATGTTACCGAAGGCATATATAAAACAGACAAATGTGTCCTAAGAGCTGGTGAATGGATGACTAATCCGTGCCGATCCAGTGAAGGGGCTCTAGTGATGAAAACCGGGAAGCATTTCCCGGGTTTCGGGGTAAAAAGTTCAAAAAAGCAGCAGTGAAGCTCGATTCTCTGACGAGATCCGGGAAACGCTTCCCGGGAATTAAAGTGACAAGGCCCAACGGGCCGCCAACCCCTAACAAAACAAACACCGCCTGACTAGGTCAGACGGTGTTTTACTTGTGCGCCATCAGGGACTTGAACCCCGAACCCACTGGTTAAACGCGTTACCGGCGTGACCTGCAGAATTTCATCACCAAAATGAACACAACCACACATCACGCCTGTAACATACGTCACATGTATAACAACGAAACGATCCTGCAGGGGTGGCAAACTGAACTACGCGCCGTCGGAAAAACGCATGGCACGATCACGGTCAGGACGTCACACATACGGCGGTGCCTCGAGCACGTCGGCAAGCCAGTCCACGACGTCACACGTGCCGATCTAATCGACTGGCTAGCCGCGTCCAATTGGGGACCGGCAGCCCGTAAATCCGCCCGGTCCAGCCTTAGGACGTTCTGGCAGTGGTGCGCCGCCACCGGTGTATGTGATGACGTCGCTAGTACTATCCCGGCTGTGCGCCAACCGCGCACCGTGCCCCGGCCATGTCCAGATGTGATGATCCGTGACGCGATAGCCCGCGCCCCCGATCACGTTGCACTAGCAATAGAGATCATGGCCACCACCGGCGCTAGACGTGAGGAATGCGCCAAAATCAGGGCTAGCGACGTCGTGCCAGCGGGGCGGGGCTGGTCCTTGAGGATCACCGGCAAGGGCGGTCACACGCGGCTAGTACCTCTACCACCTCACCTAGCTAAGCGGATCAAGGCCCGGCCCGGGTGGACATTCCCGGGCGGGGTTGACGGCCACATTTCCGCCGGGTGGCTCGGAAAACTCATTACCCGCTACCTACCGGACGGCTACACCCCACACAAGTTACGTCACAGGTACGGAACAACCGCCTATGAGCATTCCCACGACCTACGCGCCGTGCAAGAGCTGTTAGGGCACCGGAAGATAGACACCACACAGGTTTACGTAGCGGTGTCTACCACGTCGCTAGTGGACTCAGCGCGCGCCACGTGGCGCGTGGCTAGCTAGTGAACCACAACGCGCCGCCGGTGTATGTCTCACTATTCCGTGGCACCTGCGTCGCAAAGATGTACCCGTCTTGAATGTGGATAATTGGCCCCGGTGCACTCGAGCCGTATAGCTGGAAACGGACAGGGCCGGGGGGCTGCATATCATACGGCGCTTGACCGATCAGAACCTGCGATCCGGTTTGCTTAAAGCTGATATTTTCAAAGGACACGCCGCCAATAGGGCCCGCTTTCTTGAATGTCGCTTTGCCTGTGAAAGCGTCACTGTCCAGTGTTTCGGGTGCCTCGAGCGTCAGGCCCGCGCCGTCCTTGCCAGCCGGGCCAGCGGGGCCGGTAGCACCGTCCTTACCCGCCGGGCCAGCGGGGCCGGTAGCACCGTCCTTACCCGCCGGGCCTCGGACGGTCCCCACATCGGTGAAGCGATCCCCATTCCAGATGTGAAGGTGGCCGTCGTTCTCGGTGATCCACGCCCGGCCAATGTCATCACGTGACAGGCCGCTAGGCAGCGAGCGACTATCAGGCACCGCGCCCGCGATCGTTACGCTAGTACCGTCCTTGCCAGCGGGGCCAGCGGGGCCGGTAGCACCTCGAGCACCTGCAGGGCCCTTGAGGGATTCCAGCCACGCGGCGACCTCGCCATGAAATCCCTCGTTTCGAGCGACCTCGAATGCGCTTAGCCCTTGAGGGCCACGCGGTCCAGCGGGACCCGCCGGGCCGGTAGGACCGTCCTTACCCGCTGGTCCAGCGGGGCCGGTATCACCCTTCGGAATCTGCAGAATCTGTTCTTCGACTTTCCGCGCTAGCGCCTCAATATCATGAGCCCCTTTATAAACCGGGTCAGTAGCTAGCGGAAATGGAAACTGAAACGTTGGTGTTCTACTCGGCATATATTCCCCCTTGCGTAATGTGTTCTAAATCAGCCCATGTGACAGATTCATCTATGAATGGTGCACGGTGCCAGTTAATACTGTTGTCTAGCAGTTTCCACGGCAGCGGGTTATCCGCTGTGTCTCCTTTGCCAACCCATACACATTTAAGCGTTGAAAGCCACTTTTTGCCATTCCAAACAAGTGTGCCACCAATAGGTGAAATGGTCGGCTGAATTGCGAAACCAATCGACCGCAATACGTCTTGTAACTTAGAGTTTTTGACAATTCCGACAATATTAGATTCCCAGGTGTGAATCCAGAATTTAATCTGTTCTTCCGTAAATTCATCGGATATAAAAGTTAATTCCGGTATTTCTGGCAGGAAACATGTTTGCACTAGCTGTTCCGCTGTTTTTTCAAGCAGTGGGCGTGTGGTGTCCTTGATCACAAGGTTGCTGTTCCATGACATAGTAGAATTGCCTGGCAACGTAGTACTTTTGGGCCGTATCGTGCGCTGTGTTTCTGTATCGTCCAGGTTAAAGCCATGTACAATTAAGGCGCTTACCTCGGTTCTTGGACCGAAAGTAAACTCAATCTTTGAGCGCACGTCATTGCCATCAATGCTCACAGTGTCAACTGGGCGTTGCTGACGTTTGCCAGATGTGTTAACTACCACTAATTCATCTGTTTTTACTTTAATTTCAGGGAGTAATGCCCCGGTTTTACTTTGCCTGAAAATGCCGAACACTTCGGCGGATTTGCGCCCGGTGGGGTAGACGTTTGTGTCTCCTGGCCGCCTAGTCCATGTGCCAGCGTCGAATGCGTGGTAAAAACTCTTCGCTGCAGTGAGTTTAGTCATGATATCTTGCTCACTAAACAGGCGAACAGACTCGTTTTTCCATTTGTCGGGCACCCAAAATGTAATGTTGCGTGTGGTGCGCCCGGTAAATTGCAGATCAAACGCCTGTTTATACGCGTATGTTCTAAACCATTGTTCTTTGTTTATGTACTCGGAGCCAAAGAACCCCATCGGATCGACGGCGGTAATTTCAGTGTCCCAAATGTCACCGTCTTTATCAGTACTCACGTAGCGCGTCGTGATGTTGCGCACAATGCCATCAAACAGGGTCACCAATTGCTTGTTGACGGTGATTAGAACATCTACTCGAGAACGCCCGGGGATAGGGTAACCGCGATGTAATTTACCTGTGCGGTGTCGTATGGTAAACGTCGCTGTTGACGGGTCGGCGTGTGAAAAGATGTTTATCCGCCCCCACTTGATGGACAGGTCAGCTAGGACCGCGTGCCCCTCGGTGTCCCATGACTCGACTGTATCACCCGGGGGAACTCCATCTATTCGCACAAACGGTTGAATAATCATGCCGTGCGCAGCCCTTCCAACCCGGTAAGTTCGTCGGTGTCTCGGAGTGCCGCGCGAATGGTCTCAGCTAGGAAACGCTCATTGCCTACAGCCCCGTGAACGGTGACGTTCACGACGATGGGGGCTGTCTCGGAGCGGGGAGCGGGGCGCTGCAAGAGCGCCGCGAGATGGCCACCATACACGCCGCCATCGGTAGCGCCGTGGAACTCGTACACACCGCCACCACCGAACGGGTCGGCCCCGAAAACGTCCCCAAAATCAGGCACGGGGAGATTAGCGACCCATTGGCCAAAATCTTTCAGCCACTCAATAGCGATACTCAGCTTATCGACCAGCGCATCCAGCCAGCCTAGAGCCGTGGAAATAGCGCTGACGAAAATGTCACCGACAGCCAGACCGACTCCACCTAGTACCTGTGCGAGCCACTCCAGGATCGGGGCTAGCGCCTCCACGATCCCCACGAATGCAGGCAGCAAACTTTTCACTATCTCGACCAGTGGCGGGATAATCGGCATAATCGCGTCGATCAGGCCGATAAAGATATCCGCCAATGTCACTAGCACAGGGGCTAGCGCATTCACGACGTCTACCAGGGCGGGAATCAGTGCTTTAGCGACCTCACCTAGTGGTGGGATAATCGGCAGTAGAGCCTGGATAAGGTCGCTAATTACGCCGGCTAGCTGTGGGAACAGCGGGGCGACATCCTCCATAGCGTCCTGCAGGATCGGGAACACTTCGGCGGCGACCTCGGAGACAGCACGGATCACCGGCTGGAAGGCGTCGGCCATGATCCCGATAGCGTCGATGATCGGCGGGATCACAGGTGCTAGCGCGTCCAGCGCACCTACTAGCAGGTCACCTAGCAGCTGTGCAATTGACTGCACTAACGGGGCGACGGCTATCACCGCGTCAGCTAGCGCGGTACCCACGACCGCCACCACCTCAGCCAGTGGCGGGAGCAACGGGGCGACGGCCTCGGTTAGTGCTGCGATACCTTCCATGACAGGACCGAATGCGGGGGCAAGGATATTCAGCGCATCGACCAGGGCGACACCGGCCACATCAGCTATCTGTGCTAGCGGATCGACCATAGCCCCGATAGTGACGCCTAGCGCCTCGAATATGCCACCTAGCGACGGGCCTAGCGCAACACCCAACTCTGCTAGCAGGTCCATAAGCGACCCTAGCAGGACGCCTAGGCCATCAACGGCGGTAGCAAAGCTGTCCACAAGGGCGGTCATGGTGCCGTTCGCGGCGTACTCGGTGAATTTGTCACCAATGACAGCGAGGAAGCCGCCAAATGATTCACCTAGACGCGCGGCGACCGGCTCCAACGCGGGGCCGATTTGCAGGAACCCGGATATAAGGTCATTAAGTCCAGGCCCCATGCTTGATATGAACTCTTCACCCGCTGCAGTGAGTGCCTGCAGCTCGGGGACACTATCGCTAATGGTGTCCAGGACGCCCCCGAACACTTCGGCGGTGGTGGCAGACAGGCTAGCGATATGCGGCGTAAGCTCTTCGATCACGCTTCCAAGGCGCGCGAACGGGTCCGCTAGGCCCTCTGCAAACTCAGCTGACGCGGCCTCTTTCAGGCCCTCGAACGCCGGGCCCGCTTCGGCGGCTGCCTCTTTCAGACCCTCGAATCCAAGCGCGACCGCGCCAATGGCAGGGGCTACGGCAGCGCTTAGCGCTGCAGCACCCGCGGCGACTTGACCCAACGCGCCGCCGGTAATGGCGATACCGGACGCAATAGATGTAGATATCGCTGTGAGCTTAGTGAAGCTGCGAATGAGTCCGTCGGTAGCTTCAGCCGCTTTTTTAAATCCGCGCGTGTTGGAATCGGAGACAATGCGGATCGACACCATAGCGGTTTTTTTAGCCATGGCTAGCCTCCTCCAGTATCTCTATCATCGTGTCGATCATGCGGGGGTCCTCCTCTAGCAGGACGCTAGGGGGTATCCCGGTTTTCAGCGCCAGGGCGGCGATCACACGCCCGGCGCCGTGGTAGGGTCCAGCGCTGAAGTTTCATCCACAGCTTCGACCAGCTCCGCATCATTTAGAAATTCGTCAAATTGGCCGGCGAATACTCCATTCCGGTTAAGGGAATGCCACGCGAGGAACGCGACGGCGGTTAGGCGCGATGTTTCAGAATCAATGCCGCCCCAATCACGAATACGGGCGGTGCGCTCGTACGCGACCATGTCAGACATGATCACGCTAGCGATCTCACTACGGCCATTAACAAAGTTGACTTTTACCTGCATTTATTTACCTTTCACTTGGCGAATTGCTTTCTCGACCGCGTCCATGTAAGCCTCGATCCAAATATGCTCGTTATTTGTCGCTGCCTCGGTCATGAACGGGTTAGCTTTAATGCCGCGTGCCTGCCAACCCCAATGGATCGGCCCGGCATAGGGGACGGCCTTTTTACCGGCTCGGACAATTCCCGCCCGCTGGGTAGCACCAACACGCAAGGACGCTTTCAGCGCCCCGGTTTTCACAGGTGCCAACCCGGCAGCGATAGGGAGGATAGAGCGGGCGGCCTCTCGGTTAGCCTCTCGGAGCTGCGATAGATCACCGCCCGCCTGTTTCAGCGTGCGCCTAAGCTCACGCGCACCCTTGACGTGGGTGCTCGCTGAAACGAATCCGTTGGCCATGGTTACTCGGACTCAGGGGTGAACGATGGTACCCCAATAATCGGGAATTCCACATCACTAGTGGGCTTCGATCCGACATCACCGCCAATGGTGACGGCGCGCACTTCGACGGTGCCCTTCACCACGGCAGCACTCTTAGAGTCCTTCGGCTTGAACTCAAACGGCACCGTCTTGCCGTCGTTCTGCCAGGACCAGTCAATGATCCCGCCCTTTTTGAGGGTCTGGAAGCAGGTGACCTTGAGGGCTGCAGATTCCCGCCGTTCACCTGGGAGGGTGCGCCCGGACAGCACCATGACGCTATCTCCCGTTGACGGGTTCCGCTCAACGGTCACGGATTTGACGTAGTCGGACCACTCGTTTTTTGCTCCCTCGGAGCCGAAAATCAGGGTGCCGGGGCCTAGGGTCAGGTATTTAGGATCACTGCTAGTAGGTAGTGGTGATGTCATTGGGGATTCTCCTATAGCTCGATAGTGAGGGTGAGGGCGGGGACAGCGACGCCGGTCGCTGGGAGGGTCAGCGCCTGCAGCTGTGACTCAATGGGGATCATTCCGTCAGCGAGCACACTTTTTAACATGCGGGTGAGCTGGTCTAGTGCGTACGCCATGCCGGTATCGGCTGCGGTGAGGTGCACGGCAGCTGTCGCGGTGATGAACCGGCCGCCAAATTCGGCGGCGTCGATATCGTCCACGGTGACCAGTGCGCCCGGTAGCTGGATCAGGTCAGGGTCAATCGTGGCGGGCACACCGGCAGCGGTGAGACGATCGGCGAGCGCTTTCAGCGCCCCGGTGAGGTGTGTCGGGTCCATGTGATCACCCCACCTGTGGGCGCGACCAACCGCCAAGGCCTAGCAGCATGGAAGCCTGTGGATCATGGCGCTGGACCCATGACGCGCCCTCTTCACTAAAGGCCTGCATGCCGCCCGGTGTGCCCCGGCGACGCCACAGGTGAGCCGCGAGCATGACAGCGCCCTGCTTAATTCGTGGCGTCCACTCTTCGGCGGTGCCGTGCCAGCCCTCGACCGTGGACACCACGGCAGCTACCACCGCGTCCAGTGCTGACAGATCAGGTTCACCTACCTGGATTTTCAGCCATGCCTGCACATCGTCACGGGTGATCATTAGACGATTTCCGGCTTAGGTGCTGGGGACTTAGCAAAGTGGACCTTCATCAGGCCATCGGCGCGGTTGATCATCTGTGCCGTGTATCCGAACAGTGCCGCGTCGCGTCCACCCTTCGCGATGTGTTCCGCTTCGACTCGGAGCGGGGAGCCGGGGAGCTCGTAGAACGTGGCAGCGAGCTTAGAGCCCACGATGGCGGTGCCCTTTTCGACGAATTCAGACGTGACCCACTTATCAGGGGTGGACACCGGGGTTAGGCCGGTGAAGTGTGGCACGTCCAGCTGGGAAAAGTCCAGGACGGTCTCAAGGTCGGACGGGTTGACCAGCGCGAATGTTGCCGGGGAGTGGGTCTTTTCGTCCAGTCGGATAGCGCCACGGCTAATTGCACGGATCAGGTCAGGGGCGGATTCCTGCACGTCGGTTGCGTTCTTGACCAGGAATGCCGCAAGCTCTTTATCGGTCTCGTACGCGTAGCTTTCGGCCATCGCTGCCCAATACATGCGCAACGCGTCGGCCTCCTTGAAGTCGAAAATCTGGCGGTCAAGGTCGTTACCGCCTGCCCATGGCTGGGCTCTCATCTCGACTTCCTCCCACTCAGCCTTAGAAGAGTGGATATCGGTTTTATCGCCCTTCCACTTTGCAATAGTGGGCTTGGTTTTCCAGCGCATGCCGTGAGCGCGGCGACCTCGGAGGGCTGCATTCTGGACCAGTGGCACGATACGGCGCTTGTAGGCTACGCCGCTCCACAGCTCACCTAGCCAGGTGGCCGGGGTAGTGGTCAGCGTGTTAGTGCCGGTGATGTCGGTCAGCGCGGCGTGAACTTCGTCCATGCTCATGGCGCCTTGGTTCGCTGCCAGCAAGATTTCGGTCGCCTCATGCAGCGACGCGTGTACCTCGGTAGGTGGTTCAGGGGCGACGCCCTTCGGAACGGTCGCAACGCGCGCCGTGGTGGCCGGTGGGGTGATGGTTGGCTGTGGCATTTCTTCGGACTCCTTGGTCTCTTCGTCGGTGGTGTCGGTAGTTGGTGGTTCGTCCACCGGTTCGTGTGGTTCGTCGTGCTCTTCGGCGTTGACTAGGCCAATGCGTGCGGAATGGAACGCGGGGAACGGGACCAGCGCGACCGCTTTTAGTAGCCCGTCGGTAGCCTCACGCCCGCGCTGCCTCACGCCCGCCGCCTCAATCGAAAACGAATCGATGATGTGATCCTGTGCCTGCGTTAGGGCGGTGGTGGCTGCCTCGGAGCTTCCAAGCTGGAAGCACATATACAGCCCTTCGTCACGCTCTTCGGCAGCGATGGCAAATCCCACGGGCACACCGGCGGGTGAGTGCCCCGCGAGCAGCTTCACGCGGGATAGGTCGCTAGGGATATTCAGGGACCCGCGGGGGAAAATGATTTCACCCCGGTTGGTGGCACCGGCTTCACCCCATGGCAGCACCATTCCTTCGATGGTGCGAGCGGATTCACTGGCAAGCACTACAGTGCTAGGTTTCATCGGTTGTGCTCCTTCGGTTTAGGTTCCGCCCCTATTCCTAGGTAGCGGGTAAGCCATGCGTCGACGCCCTCGATAGCTAGGACGCGCTGCACGGCAGCTGTGACGGCTAGGACGGATACCACGGCGGGGACTGTGTCGATGTCGGCGGCGTCGGCGATGTCAGGTAGCAGGGGCAGGATTCCAATGGCCGCGGCGATGACGACCCGGGCCGTGGAACGCCACGGGTGCGTTACCTGGGTTGGGGGCTTCTTGTTTTCGAGCCTGTGAGACACGTCTGTCCTTCAATTCGTTTTTAGCGATCCTCACCCATGTGGTGAGCGCGATCAGTACCAAAAGCAAACCTGATAGCAAACCTGCTATGTAGATAGTGGCCATGAGTAGCACCGCCTAACCTGCCTTGATGTCCTTGCAGTCTGGCACCCCTACCTCGGCACCAATTGCGGCGACCAGGTCATACAGGGTGCGATTTCCGCCCTGTGGGAAACCGCTGTAATTGTCACCGGCCCCCTGTTGCAGTGAGATGTCCGTTACTACGGCGTTAATTCGGTGCAGTAGTTGCAAAATGTCATCCATTTTTAGTTCCTTATGCTCTGGAGGTGACAGGATTCGGCGGGCTTTATCTAGCAGCACATCCCACGGAAAGCTACGGCCCGGGTCTGTGTGATCGGTGCCACCCCATACCTGGCAGTCAACATGTCCACACACGCCGCGCTTTTTCTGAAGCAGATCGTTAGGACCGATCTTTTCTAGCGGGATATCGTGAGCCTTAGCCCACGTGGCTACCTGGACGGCCCCTAGGGTCAGCATGTGATCCTGTGCTAGCCACTGGTCACGTGTCCACGCCGCGCGGGCCACAAATGACAGGTGAAGCAAAATGTCATTGCCCACATTGCCCACACTCCAGGTAGTCCAGTCATCGGTGTTACAGATGACTAGGTCACCGTGCGTATCTACTAGGCGGTGGTAGCTGCCAGTGCGTGAACTGGCTTGCCAGCGGGCCACGTCGATAGCACGGGCACCGTCGGCGGATTCCGTGGTGTGAATGCAGATCCCCATGATGGGGCGGGTCCGTGGACCCCCGAAATCGAAAATGTTAGAAATGTCAGTTGTCGTCATCGCTGGTCCTATCGTCAGGGACTCGTATCATGTCAGGAATAGCGGTCAACTGCTCCACGTCGAACGCCACGGACTGGCCGGGGGCCACGACGTCATCCATACCTAGGCGCGCTGCGATCGGTGCCATGAACGAATCTAGGCAATAATCGATCAACTCAAGGTTACGGGCTTGAATATTCTCATATTTGATGGTGTTGTCCACAGCAGCGACGTCTAGCAGGACGGCGGGGATTCCACACATGCGGGCGATGTCCAGCGCTGCAGCATTCCGCCCGTCGATCAGCAGGTGAGTGTCAAAGGTGCCATGTTCGATCACCTGAATTGCCTTGTTCGTGAAGGACACGGCCCCGTTAGGGGAGTTCCGGGCCCTAATCCACCCATCCACCAGCTTTTGCACATCGGAGTCTGTCAGCGGTTCGCCCTCTGTCTGGTGCAGCTCGGTGTGTGCCGCGGGCGAGTTAGCAGCCTTGGACGCTGCCGCTGCCAGCGCTGCAGCGTGGCGGATAGCAGCCGCCCCGGTGGTAAGAATGCCTTCATCGGCGGCGGGAATATGGATCACGGTCTGGTCGTCCACCTCGACACCGCGCCATGTGATAGCGCCCGTAGCAGTTACCCCCCATTCATCGAATGGGACGCGATCAGCTGCGATCACGCGCCCGTCGGTGTCGCGCTCCACGGCCCATAAGGACGCGCCATAGAAAAGGAGATCATCCACGGTCCAGACCATGCGGTGCCACGGTGAGACAGGCCCGTCTGTGCGATCTACCCAAGCCGGTTGAGTGGTGGCCGGGGTGACTGTCAGCGAGCACCGGGCTACGGCGGTGCAGATGATCCGGCGGGCGCGGGCTACGGCTGGAATGCTCATAGCCACAGCGCGACTGACGTTAATCGGCGCGATTTCTGGGGCGAAAACCTCAATGAGGTTGCCCCGGGTAGCCCATGGGGACTCATAGGCTACTGTTCCCGCGGCGACGGCGGGGATAGCCAGGGCGTCACGCACGCGAGCAAGGAATGACATGCCCTAATTGTGTGGGCCTGTGCCCCCGTCCATCGAAAAGCGTCGCCTAGCTGCGATCTTTTCCGCCGCTTTCGTCGCATTCCGTGCCGCGTGCATGTCCCCATGTGCTGCCTTGAGGTGGCGGGCTAGCTCATACCATGCGGTCTCTTTCGTGCGTGCGAATTCCCGCCACTGGCAATGAGGGCACACGGCTAGGTGGGTGAAAAGTGAGCTGTCAATCATGCGGGGCTCCATATCCTCGGTTGCTCGGGTTTAGGGCGGTGGGTGTGTGCAGCTCGAAGGCCCAAAATTGCGGCCTCAATGCGGGGGATAGGCCCGGCGGATGTTTTGCGGGATATGAGCCGCCCCCGGTCACCTAGCGACCGGAGTTTAGCCGCGCCTAGCTCGGTGGTGAGTCCATCATCTCGACGGATCAGGACCCCCGGGGGATCGGTAGTGATCAGTGTCATTAGCGTTTCAGTGCCTATCACTAGGTCATCCGCTGCAGCGTGCGTGATGTCGTGGGGCATGGTGGTTGAGAGCTCTTCGGCGAGCGCTGCAGCGGGCCCGTGAGCGTCAATGGTGATGGACGCGGGGGCCTGTGCGTTGCGAATGGCTCGGAGCATGCCGGGGACCCACGATGTGCCGGGTCTTGCTGCGATCACCTCTACCGCGGGCACCGGCCCGATGGTGCCGACAGCGACGATGGCAGCTAGCGAGCGATCCCACGACACCGCGACACCGATATGCACCGGCCCATCATCTAGCGGGGTGTCAGTGGTGGCAGCGTCGATCACTGCCGGGGTAAACAGCGGCGACCATGACGATGTAGCCACATTGCCGTAACCGCGCGCAAATTCTGCAGGGGTGAGCTTTTCGGACGCCTCCCACACCGCCTGTTCGTCGATCAGCCCGGAGCCCACCCCGGGGTGAGCTGCGATCACCGCCGGTATATCCGTGGGGTCCACATCGTCGGAAATGCCGTAATCGATGACGGCGATACCGCTTTTCGGGTCGTTGATGGCTTCGTCCAGCATGCTGTGCCACCATGTCGACGCCGCTGTGCCCTTCGTCGACAGGAAGGTGATCTGTGGACCGTGGCCAATGCCTTTGCGGGTGGCCATGGTGGGGACGATGGCCTGCATGAGTGCCGCGCCTTCGGCCTCGGTGTGTGCCCAAGGCTCGTCGATGAATACCTGGTCTGACTGTTCGCCATGTAGGTAATCGGCAGTGGGTGGCATAGGTCTAAACTCGGACCCGATACCTGGCACCTGCATACGTGTATCACCCGCGCCACGTTTGATCTTGCATAGACCGCGCATAGTGGACTCGGCCGGGTCGGCGGCCTCTTTGATCCACCGCTCACGCGCTGCTTGCCCGGTTTGCGCGGTGTACCACAGACGCCCGCCCGGGGTCGTGATTGTGGCGTGGACGCCACGGGCCATGGTGCCAGTGGTCTTACCGGACTGACGGGGCACGGAAATGAGCACGGTGTGATAGCGGAATTTACCGTTATCGTCGAGCTCGGTCGCGACCATGTTAGCCATGTACTGCCAATGCAGGCACGGCTTGCCTAGAAACTTCGCTACCGTCGCGATTTTCCCGGCTAGGTGCTTAGCGCCCGGCGTCGGCGGGGTGTGAAACCTAGGCTTCGTGATGAACTTCGGTGGAACATACAGGGTCATCTTCGACCAGCTCCTTCAACAGGGCGTTAATCGCGTCATCCTGCGCCACGGCGCGGGATTCAGGGGTCAGACGTGCTTCACGCAACGCGGAAACCATCGGGTCAATCAGCTTTGCGGGTCCGTATGGCTTGTTCTGTGCCTCGAGCGTGTCCAGCGCGCACGCACCGGCGCGGAGCACGGTCAAAATGCCATCATCGACAGTGCTCACAAGACCTTCATCACGCGCCGCTTGAATAGCACGGTCCATCGCGTCACTGTGACGGCCTCTCAACACCTTTCCCGGCTCGGAAAAGGCTTCATCCTCGAACATTCCTAGCTGTCCTGCACGTGGACGCCGTGGGTCTGGTCTACCCATGATTTGCCCTCCTATCAGGCGTTTTCGTGTTAATGTACTGACCCCCGGGGGTCAGATTTTTTGAAAAAAAGGAAGTTGGGCGCGCGACTTCCCGCCGGGCCACCCCCTCTAAAGAAACCGCAGGTCAGAGCGCCGGCGAACGGCATAACCGCAGGTCAGGCCCATTTCCTCGACGGGGGCGCGCGGTTGACTGCGATCGGGTGACGCTCGCGCCACTGGTCCAGTGGCATTGCGCCGCGGGAACAGTTGCAGGCGTGATGTGCGGGACGGACGTTGTCTAGCGAGTCATCGCCACCCCATGAGCGGGGCACGATGTGGTCCACGGTGTCGGCGCCGGGTTGTCCGCATAGGTGGCATGTGTCGCCATACTCAGCGAGGACTAGCGCTAGCAGCCGTTGGACGCGGCGCCCGCCCCATCTAGCCACGGCCTGCAGCCTTCATGAGCCGGGCCCGTATGTGATCCACTCGATCACCCCACCTACCGATAGCGTGCATTTCAGCGATCATCACCCCGCCCCGGAGCGTGCCGTATGGCAGCACGTCGGCTTCGGCAGCGTCTAGTGCGCACTCAGCGAGCACGGGGCACCCGTGGCACAGGGTGGAAGCGAGATCATCTGGTGATGTCCAGCCTTCTTTTCGGAGCCTAGGCAATGGCCAATGATCGGACTCGAACAGGTGTGGGTCCATGCCACGGCATTTAGCTAGCTGGTGCCATGCGGGTTGATGGGTGAGTTGATTCATGCGTGTTTCCTATCGGTGGTCTAGTGGGGTGCTGGTGGGTGGGTGCTTCTTGAGGGAGGGAGCGGAGGGAGGTTGCCCCTTGCCTGTGAGGACAAAGAGCGACCCCGCTCATAGCGGGGGTGATGTTGCTTCCGTCGGTCGGTCGCTTCGGTCGATCTATGCACGCTCACGGGGATTACTCGGAGCGTCAGGACTGGGGCGCCGGGACGCGATACCTCACACCGTCGTGGTGTGGCGCGCCCGAGTCTGCCTTTACCGCGCTCACGTCCCGATCATCGGGAAAGTGATCCCGCTCTAACCGGGGACGACCACGGTGACTAGCCGTGTCACCTATTTAGCGTCTAGGCGCGCGACGTGAAGGGGGGTTAGAACTGGAGGTGTGGTGCTTGCATGTCCTGCTTGCAGTCCCGACACACGGGGAGCCCGGAATAGGGACCGCTCGGGTCAGGTGCTGGCACGTACCCGGCAGCGAAAGCGCGGTTACAACACGCGCATTTCACGTTGGATCGGCGGGCGGGACGCCAATCGCTATCTACGCTGTGGATCATTGATGTGGGCTCCTATGAGCCATCGCGCTAGCCGTGCGATATGCGGGCGAAACCGTTCGCGCATTACTGGTCACCTAGGTAGTGGGTGTAGAGCGCCCCGGCAGCTTCGATGATGGCGTTTCCTTCACGCGCTGCGTCGGTAAGGAAGTACCCTTCGGCGTGCATTTCCAGGAATTGGATAATGTCGCTGATTTGTGTCTCGGTGAATTTCATTTCACGCCCGCTTTCGCTAGGTGCTCGATTTCGGCGCGGTCATACAGATAAGCGCCGGTTTTTCCTGGGACCTTTGCAACTGGGGTGATGACACCGGCTAAACGGCGGCGGTGCACGGTGGATCGGTTGACCCCCCAAATGCGCGCCACTTCGTGCGCTGGTAGCAACTGTTGCGGTTCCATGTTTAGACATCTAACACGACTGTTGCGCTAAACGCAACTGTTGCGCCATTTATCCAGCTAGCGGGCTGAACGTCATTGCGCTAGCAACAGTTGTTGCTTTATTGTTGTGGCATGAACGCAAAAGCAACATTTGACTATTCGCTACTTGAATTCGGACTAAGCGACCGCATGCGCAAAGCGCAAGACGTTGCACAGATAAGCAATGCAGACATGGCGGAATACATCGGCGTTTCGCGATTTACTGTGAGCCGGTACCTAAACGGCGCTTCGGAGCCGCCGTTAGCGGTGCTGCGCGCATGGGCGATGTGTACCGGGGTGCCTTTTGAATGGCTGCAGACAGGAAAAACCCCCGACGGCGGGGAGCCTGTCGGGGGTAGTGTTGTGCGCCATCAGGGACTTGAACCCCGAACCCACTGATTAAGAGTCAGTTGCTCTGCCAATTGAGCTAATGGCGCATCGTTGTCCGTGAAGCTCTTGGCCTCGCTGGCAACGAAGAAAAATATAACAGCTATGTGCCTTGCAAGTAAAATCGCCTGTTCAGGGCGTGTTTTTGGGGTGTGGGAACAATAGCTACTGAATCGTTATCTAACTTCGTGGATTTCGGTAGCGTTTTCGCTTCGGAACCCGATACATTTAGTGGCCTAACAAAGTTCAGTTTTCGGAGGATAAATGAAGAGGTCCGTCGGGGCGGTTGTTGTCGCACTGATTTCGGTAGTGGCATTGGCTGGCTGCACCATTGATCGCGGTGATAGCGGGGCCGGGGAGCAGGGGGCTGATAGGGAGCAGGCAGCGGTCGTCGAAAAGCTGCCACCTGCGATTTCGGTTGAGGACGGCGCGCAGGGGGTGAGCCCCGCGAAGGCTGTGACAGTAAAGGCGCTGGATGGCACGCTTACCGACGTCCAGATGACGAATCAAGACGGCAAGGTGATCCAGGGAGAGATTTCCCCTGACAACAAGAGTTGGACCACCTCGGAGGTGCTTGGGTACTACCGCACCTACACGGTGACGGCGGAGGGGTCGAATGGGGCCCTGGCTAAGTCGGTCTTTACCACTCAGAGCCCGGCCGGCACGGCGTATGTGGCGCTTTCCCCGCTCGAAGGTATGAACGTGGGTGTGGGCCAGAGCATTGGTATGCGGTTCTCATCGCCGATTCAGGATCGTAAGGCGGCGCAGGAAGCAATCACCATCACCACAGAACCCAAGGTTGAGGGGGCTTTCTACTGGCTGAATGATTATGAGTTGCGTTGGCGTCCGCAGAATTACTGGAATCCGGGAACGTCAGTAAGCGTGAAGGCTGACATTTACGGAGTAGATCTCGGCGGCGGTGTGTACGGCAGCGAGGATAACGCTACTTCCTTCAACATTGTTGGCGGCTACACTGCTGTGGTTGATGACAGCACTAAAACCATGAGCATTTACGACGGTGACGCCGTCATCAAGACGATGCCGGTTTCGCTCGGTTCCTCGCAGTGGCCAACCCCCAACGGCGTGTACATCATCGGCGATTCCTACCCGGAAATGGTCATGGACTCGACCACTTACGGCCTCGCTCTTGATGCGGGCGGCTACAAAACTAAAGTTCAATACGCCACCCAGATGAGCTACTCCGGTATTTTCGTTCACGCTGCCCCATGGTCTGTGTGGGCGCAGGGTAGCCAAAACACCTCACACGGCTGCATCAACGTGTCCACGGAAAACGCAGCCTGGTTCCAACAGAACTTCAAGCGCGGTGACATCGTTACCGTGAAGAACACCATCGGTGGCACCCTGTCCGGCTACGACGGACTCGGCGACTGGAACATCCCGTGGGAGGAGTGGAGCGCAGGAAACGCTTAACCCTTCAAGGCCTCCATAATGGGGGCCTGTTCTTTTTCTGCCTCATCCACCACCAGCTGCGCGGCAGCCTGCAGCTCCGGGTTAAATCCCTTGCCGAGGTGCTGCTGCGCGGAAGTCACCGCGCCCGCTATGTTGCCCTGCAGCAAATTGAGGTACCGGTTCTCCAGATCCTTCCCGTGCATCGAATGCAACTGGTCCACGTCCGCCTGGGTCGGAATCCCAATCGGTGCTGGTGGGAACAGCACCTCGGGTGAGGTGGTAATGCCCCAGGTGGTGAGGAGCTGTTCTTGGGTGGCTAGCCGGGCGGAATGTTTCTGACTCACACGGGTAGCGATATCTTTCGCTTCGGGCGAGATATTGTCGGCAGCCAAGAGGATCTCGGAGGTGGACACGATACGCCGGCTGCGGACCACGGACTCCGCAAGATACATCACGTCGACAGTGTTGAAATCTGTCTCTCGTGGCACCTCATCGACGGCCCCCGGGCGTGGCGTGGCAGAAGAAGGCTTCATAGAAGGGGTAGCTGAGGGAGACGGCGTCGGGGCACTGAACATAGGCGTGGCTGACGCCTGTGTGGGCGTAACGACGGTGATCGGCTTCGCTCCTTCCGAAGCCACAGGCGTCTCCTGGGACCCACACCCCGTGAGAACTACTGCTGGCATCACAACAGCGAAAAACGCTCTGTTCATTTGCCACCTTCCTGTACAAAAGCTTCGTTGATGTCGAATGTACTGAAAAAACAGCACCTACGGCACAAAACTGATGGTAGTCCCAGGGAAGTCTTAACTCAGACGTAAAGATATGCAAAACCCGCCCTCAACATGAGAGGGCGGGTCACTTTGGGGTGGCTGACGGGACTCGAACCCGCGACACCCAGGATCACAACCTGGTGCTCTACCAGCTGAACTACAGCCACCATCGCTGCTGTTTTAAGCAGCGCAGTTCATATTAATGCACGAGTCCAGTTTTACAAAAACCGCTGGTAGTGGTCCACAGCGGAGGCTGCGAAAGCGGTAGCTTCCTCCGTTGTTGGGCCAGGGTCCGCAACGAAGAGGGAACGGCGATAGTAGTCGAGCTCGCGGATGGATTCGACGATGTCATTGAGCGCCCGGTGAGACATCCCCTTCTCGGGCTGTGCGAAGTAGACCCGCGGGTACCAACGGCGCGCGAGTTCTTTCACGGAGGACACATCGACCATCCGGTAATGCAATGCCTGGTCAAGACGCGGCATGTATTCCCGGATAAAAGTGCGGTCAGTTGCAATCGAATTGCCAGCCAGGGGAGCGGGGTGGTCGGGGGAGCAGTGTTCTTCGATGAGCGCAAGCACGGCGTCCTCGGCATCCGTCAGGGACAAGGTTGAGGAGCTAATGGCGTCGATAAGCCCGTTGCTTGTGTGCATATTCCGCACGTAGTCGTCCATTTCGGCCAGCTCTGCCTCGGTGGCATGGACGACGAGGTCGACGCCGCTGCCGAGGATATTGAGGTTGGCGTCGGTGACGAGCGCTGCGACCTCGACGATCACATGGTGCTTCGGGTCCAGCCCCGTCATCTCCAGGTCAATCCAGACGAGGCGGTCATTTTTCATGGGAATAGGGTCAGTCATCTAGCTCATCTTCTTGTAAAAATTGCCAAGGATAGGTGCCACCAGTCGCGTAGGTCCGACGTTGGTGACCACCTCCATAATTTTCGCGAGCGGGCCTGGCACGACCCGACGCTTACCCGCAGCCATCGCCTCGAGGGTCTCCCGCGAACAGGACTCATAGGTGGTCCACAGCGCATCGGGGACGACGCGATCCACAATCGACTGCTGGTCCTCCGGAATCACCGCATCCCGGACCGGCCCCGGAGCCAGAAGTGTGCACGTCACACCCGTGCCACGCAGCTCATAATGCAAAGCCTCGGTGAACTTATTCAGTCCCGACTTGGTGAAAATGTAGGTGGCGTTGTTCGGGATCACCATGTCGCCCGCCAACGACCCTACGTTGCAGATTGCGCCTTCATTTCGAGGCAGCATCTGATCGAGAGCAGCACGGGTCAGCTCCAAACATGCAGTGGCATTGAGATGGAACTGCGTGAGCTCATAATCCCAGGACTGCTCCATAAAAGGACCGAAAGAGGCGATACCCGCGGAATTAATCAGAATGTTGATCTCGCGCGAGTGCATGTGCTCGATGAGTGCGCGCCGGGCGTTGTGTTCAGCCAGATCGCAGGCGTACACCTCCGCAGTGATGCCGTACTTTTGTTCGAGTTCAGCGGAAAACTCTGTGAGCACATCTTCACGACGCGCCACCAAAATCAAGTTGTGACCCATGTCAGCAAGGTCGCGCGCCATCGCCATACCAATACCTTGACTAGCGCCAGTCACGAGCGCACGGGCGGTGGGGCTGGGGTGTGGAAGAGCCATCGTTCTCCTTGATCGTCGGGGTGCTGCACCCATCTTAACCGCGCTTGCTTCACGACGGATTCGTCAGTTTCTTAGGCAACTGAGCCGAATTGGGGTTAATCTGTTATCAATTCTTGATCATCGATCGATTGGACTTCCATCCCATGCGTTTAGCTCGCCTCTTTGCCCCGATCCTGGCTACCGCGATTGTAGCCGGGGGAGCCGCACCTGCTCACGCGCAGGTCATGGGCAGTTCGCAGCTCCCACCACTGCCAGCAATCCAGCTGCCAACTTTCCAACTTTCACCACTGCCAGCAGGTTCCTCTGTTCCTGGTGTGACTGCAGCTCCTATCACCGGCAATGCGCTGCTGGACCCCGTGCTGGCTGAACTGAATGCACGTCGTGTAGCTGCAGGCCTGCAGCCCTTCACCTACGACTTTGGTCTTGGGGAAACCGCCTACAACCATGCCGTTTACCTGAACAACATCCACACAATGGATCACAGTGGCCTATTTATGGAGGTCATTGCCCGCGTGCCGAATTTGGGAATGGCTGTTCCGATGTGGATCGACTCCCCACCTCACCACGAGGTTTTGATGGACGGCACCCTGTCACGAGTGGGGTTTGGGCTGGTGTTTGACCAGTCTGAGGGCCGTTGGATTCTGGTGGCGCAGTTCACTTAGTTACCCTGCGCGTCGAAAAGCGTGATGCTAGTCTCGCAGCCATAATCCCTGAAATTTGGAGAATAGGACAGTATTCCGCCCTGCTAAGCATGGTTAAACAAGATATGTTTGGCGCACTCCTCGAACGCTCATTGGGGGCCGAACTATCAGGCGGCATACGACAGAGGAGTGCTCACTTTCGCCTCGGACCGTGGCCGAGTGTACTGCGACACGTACCCGGTCGCCTCGATTGCAGTGGATCCCGCCACGCTGCTGTGGCGTTGGTCGCCCATGATCGAAGGCGAAGAGGAGTATTTCCGTCCCGAGGCATCGCACGGCTACCGTGCTTTCGGTGAGCAGTGCAACTTTTCCAGCTTCACAACGCAGGAGGTCCCTTACGAAGTAGTTAATGACGTCGCGAACACTATCGCTAACCTCGGCAATGACGTCATCAACACAGGGTTTTTTATCTTCGGCCCTGAAGCGAACTTCTACCAAGCGGCCTTCAACAATGCTGGATCACGCGTGGTATGGAAATTGGACAATATTCGCGATGATGCCGGTCCATTAACTGTCCCTAGCCCAGACCTGAACACCTTGCTCACAAAAATTCCGCGTTATTTGCCGTTGGTTGATGACCCGGAGTGGTCACTCAAAGGAGTCGCAAGCCACTTCAAAGGGGTGGAGTGCGCGATCGAACGCTTCCCGTCGGATCGTCGCATTGTAGCTACTTACACGCTGAGTGACGGAGCACAACACGAAGTTCAGGTCACACAGGATGAACAGGGGCGGATAACGAACTGAGGTTACCCTCGAGTAGTGGACACCCAATTAGTACGGATGTTGTGTCCGTAGGAGAGGATGTTCATTATGAGTCAGCAACGCAAGAGGTTTACTCCGGAGTATCGGAAGGAAGCCGCGCGGCTTGTCATCGAGTCGGGCCGGCCGATCGTCCGAGTCGCTGAGGAGATCGGAGTCAGTGCCGGACTGCTGGGTAGGTGGGTCAAAAATGAGCGTGAGCGCCAGGGCAATGAAGACGGCATGAGCGCGGCTGACCTTCGTGCTGAAAACGTGAGATTGCGCCGTGAGCTTGCCGAAGCGCGGTTAGATAACGAGTTTTTGTCAAAAGCCACAGCCTTCTTCGCTGCGAAGCAACGCGAGAAGAAAAGTTCCAGCTAATGCAGCAGGAGAAGGCGACCTTCAGCATTAAGCGCATGGCGAGGCTTCTCGAAGTGTCTCGTTCCGGCTTCTATGGCTGGGTGAAGAGGGACAAGGCCAAGCGTAGGGGTAAAGACCCGCGTCAGTCATTTATCGAGAACCTCGACCAGCAGATTTACACGGCTTGGGAGGACTCCGACGAAGTCTATGGTGCACCTCGTGTCACAGCGAAACTTGCCGAGCAGGGCATCAAGGTCAACAAGAAGACCGTAGCCAAGCGGATGAAAGCCATGGGTATCGAAGGAATCTCCCCGAGGATGTTCACTCCTGTCACGACAATCCAGTCTAAGAGGAAGGCGACACTGCCTGACCTGGTCAAGCGTGCGTTTGATGCAGGTGAGCTCAACCGCGTATGGCTGAGTGATATTACGTATCTGCGTACCGGTGAGGGCTGGTTGTACCTGTGTGCGGTTCGCGATGGTCATTCCCGGCGTGTAATTGGCTGGGCAATGGATCGAACCCAGTCTGCCGATCTGGTTGAGCGTGCGCTACGGATGGCGCACACGCTGCGCGGCGAGGTACCTGATGGTGTGGTGTTTCATGCTGATCGAGGTTCGCAATTCACCAGTGACCAGTTGTGGCAGGTGTGCCAGGAACTCGGAATTGCGCAGTCTGTCGGCCGCACCGGTGTGTGCTTCGACAATGCGATGTCGGAATCATTTTGGTCGACGTTGAAGACAGAATTCTATGACCGGAAGAAGTGGGCCACCTGCAACGAAGCACGCAACGCTGTCGCGCAGTGGATCGAGGTGGTCTACAACCGGCGTCGGATTCACTCATCGCTCGGCATGAAGACCCCTGTGGCCTTCGAAAACGCCATCAACAATGATCCCACCAAGCCCAACTCGATAACCCCCAAGGCCGCTTAACTAACTGTCCACGATTTGCGGGCAGCCCCAGAACATCCAATTGGCGTTTAACAATCACTTGGACAGCATGTCGAACGAGCAGCGCGGGGAGTGATGATAGGGATTTGTCCCGCGTGATAAAACCCTACGCCTACCGGTTTCAAACACCCCGGCAAACGCGACGGAAGGCGTAGTTTTTAGCAGCGCCCCTACCAATCCCTATCCAACTCCACTAACATCCGTTACATGAAAGTAGTTAGTGTCGCTGTAGCCAGCTGCCTGTTCATCGTATCCCTGGCCCTTGGCTACTTCGCTGGTCTGAGCGTCGATGAAACACATTTTGGGGCGCATCAGTGGCACTATCTCGCGTGGATCATGCCAGCGTTATTCCTGGTTTCCTTAGTATGGGTGTGGCGCGAACGCACTAAAAAGCCCCCCCTGCAGGATTCGAACCTGCGACCTTACGGGTAGAAGCCGTCTGCTCTGATCCGCTGAGCTAAGGAGGGAGTGGCCCCACACAGGGGCTAACGGGAACTTTACCGCACGCTGGGTAGGGGCCTGCAAATTAGGGCCTTACCCCTTGCCCGGGGTTAGGGTATTAGCATGACGGAAAAGGTGATCGGGGACAGGCCACGGACCTCGAAGGTGCTCTATGTAATTTTCGCAGCGACCGCGGGTGTGGTCGGTGCGGTTATTTCGTGGGCGTTTTTGGGGGCTTCTCTTGCGGCGTTGGGTATTCCAGATCCTGGTCCGCTGACGACGGCGGGGTTGCCGTTTTTGAGGTCGGCGGGGTTGATGTTGGCTGCGCTTGCGATCGGCTCGTTTATGGCGGCTGCTTTCTTTATCAAGCCGAAGGATTCTGATCTGCAGTCGACTCTGCTCAGTGTGGATGGGAGTATCGCGGCCCGGACGGGGGCAGTATCAAGTCTGTGCTTCGCGGTGATCGCGCAGCTGATGGTACCGATGTACTTGTCGGATGTGTCTGGTTCGCCGTTGAAGGACACGTTGAATCCGACGCAGTGGTTGCAGGCGCTGCAATTGGTGTCCACATCGGTGGCATGGCAGGTGACGGCAGGTTTTGCACTCATCACTGGTCTAGGGGCGCTGACTACCTACCGGTGGATCATGCAGCCGGTGTGGCTCACTGGTGCGATCTTGGCTGTGGTACCGCTGGGCATGGAAGGTCACTCAGCCACGGGTGGCGATCATGACTATGGCACGAATTCCTACCTTTGGCACCTGATTTTCATGATGTTGTGGGTCGGTGGACTCATGGCGTTGATTGCGCATGGGCGTCGTAAAGGTCCTGCGTTGGATGTAGCGGTCCGTCGCTACTCTGCGGTGGCGCTGGTGTCGGTGGTGGTGATGGCAGTGTCGGGCGTGATTAATACGTCGATCCGGATGCACTGGACCGATTTGCTCACCACCGGATACGGGCTGCTGATCTTGGCTAAGACAATCGGGGTGGTGGTGCTCGCGCTGTTCGGTTTCGTGCACCGTCAGCTCACGATCCCGAAGCTCGCGGACAATAACAAGCTGTTCCGTCGGGTCGCCGCCGTGGAAGTGTTGGTTATGGGTGCGGTGACGGGCGTGGCGATTTCCTTGGGGCGCACCCCGCCGCCACCGCCACGAAATGTTGACCTCAACACCATGGATATTGAGCTCGGCTACAGGCTGTACCAGGAGCCAACATTCTGGAATGTCTGGACTATGTGGCGGTTCGATATTCTCTTTGGGGCCGCCGCGATTATCTTTGCCGTCGGCTACCTGTGGGCTGTCCTACGGGTCCACAAAAACGGAGGTAGCTGGCCGATTACCCGCACCCTGTGGTTCCTTTTGGGCTGTGCGGTGCTGCTGCTCACGGTATGTTCCGGTATCGGCATGAACATGCCAGCAACGTTCTCCATGCATATGGTCGGCCACATGATTTTGACGATGGGCGCCCCGGTGGCGTGGGTGCTCGGTGGGCCGGTGACGCTCTTCCTACAGGCGCTGCGCCCGTCCCCGGATAATCCTGGTCCGCGGGAATGGCTTGAGGTTGCGGTGGATAATCCGTGGCTACGGTTCCTGATGAATCCGGCGGTGAACACGATCCAGTTCGTGGTGTTTTTCTACATTCTGTACATCACTCCGCTGTACGAGATCATGATTGATGAGCACGCCGGTCACCTGATCATGAACGTGGTGTTCCTGTGGTCCGGTTCGTTGTACTACTGGGATCTCATCGGCGTGGATAAGGCTCCGGTGGAGCACAGCCCGATGTCGAAGCTGGGGTGGCTGACGTTCTCCATGCCGTTCCACCTGTTCTTCGGCGTTTACCTGATGATGGCCACCCAGATCATGGGTGAAGAGTTCTACACCAAGCTCGGCCTGCCGTGGCATGTGGACCTGCTGCACGACCAGGTCGTCGGTGGTGGCATTTCCTGGGGTTCTGGTCAGTTCCCACTGCTTATCGTATGGGCGGTGCTGATTTGGGAATGGTTCGCCGATGACCGGCGCCGTACTACCGAAATGGAGTCGAACCCGCAGGAGGTGGAGGACGATCTGGAGGCCTATAACGCTCAGCTCGCAGCCTTCCAGCATGGCAAAAATCCGCACGACGATTACTACAGCGAGACCTTCGAACGTTAAAACCTGTGGATAACGCAAGTTATCCACAGGGCGAGCAGCAGGCTTATCGACGCCTCATTCACCATCTGCCATTGTCAGCTTCGTAACTTGTCACTGAGATACGAAAAGGACCAGACAATGGCACAACACAGTTACACCATCGCCGGAAACATCGTCGCTGACCCGAAGTTTCGCCGCATCGAAGCCAACACCTTTTTCACCATGCGTGTTGCCGCGTCCCGGGCTGTGAAGCGAGACGAAGATAAATGGGACTACTACGACCAGCTGTACCTGACCGTGGAATGCTGGGGAGACCTCGCCGTCAACTGTGCAGCTAGCTTGGGGAAGGGGCTGCCGATCATCGCCACTGGAAAGCTGGTGACACATGAGTGGCTGGATGGTAACGGTAAACAGCAGTCCCGAGTAGTGCTGCGCGCCCAGCACGTGGGGGTTGACCTTAAGTCCCATACCGTGGGGATCAAGAAGGTATCTGAGGTGGACGTAACTCCAGCTGAGGACGTCACCCCTGCTGACGGCCCGGTGGACAACGTCGGAGAAGAGGAAGGCAACGATCTTGTCTCCGCCGCCACTGGGGACTCGGGAGAGGGGGAGCCACCGTTCTAGCGAGTCGGGGCGTCGATAAGGCGTGGTGTTGGATTGCCCCGAGTAGTCCGCGCCATGCCTTGCCCACTCATGTACCCTTTAGGGGACTAAAATTTCTGGACTCTCTACTAAAGGGGCAATCTTGGGCGAGTTCATCTACACGATGAAGAATGTGCGTAAGGCGCACGGCGATAAGGTCATTCTGGATAACGTCACCATGGCGTTCTACCCGGGCGCCAAGATCGGTGTCGTGGGCCCGAACGGCGCTGGTAAGTCGTCGATCCTGAAGATCATGGCGGGCATTGACCAGCCATCCAACGGTGAAGCATTCCTGGACCCAGGTGCCACCGTGGGCATCCTGCTGCAGGAGCCGCCACTGAACGAAGAAAAGACCGTTCGCGAGAACGTGGAAGAAGGCTTGGGTGAGATCTTCGAGAAGAAGCAGCGCTTCGAGCAGATCGCCGAAGAAATGGCGACCAACTACACCGACGAGCTCATGGAAGAAATGGGCAAGTTGCAGGAGGAGCTCGACGCAGCTGACGCATGGGAGATCGACTCCAAGATCGAACAGGCCATGGAAGCACTGCGCTGCCCACCGTCTGACGAACCAGTCACCCACCTGTCCGGTGGTGAACGGCGTCGTGTAGCGCTGGCGAAGCTGCTGCTGTCCGAACCAGACTTGCTGCTTCTCGACGAGCCGACCAACCACCTGGACGCTGAGTCGGTGCTGTGGCTGGAAAAACACCTCGCGGACTACAAGGGCGCGGTCCTGGCCGTCACCCACGACCGTTACTTCCTGGACCACGTTGCCGGCTGGATCTGTGAAGTGGACCGCGGCAAGCTGTACCCATACGAGGGCAACTACTCCACCTACCTGGAGAAGAAGGCAGAGCGCCTCGAAGTTGCTGGCAAGAAGGACCAGAAGCTGCAAAAGCGCCTGAAAGAAGAACTCGCCTGGGTTCGTTCCGGCGCGAAGGCACGTCAGGCAAAGAACAAGGCCCGTCTGGACCGCTACGAAGAAATGGTCGCCGAGGCCGAGAAGTACAAGAAGCTCGACTTCGAAGAAATCCAGATCCCAACCCCACCACGCCTGGGTAACCAGGTTGTGGAGGTGAAGAACTTGGAGAAGGGCTTTGACGGGAGCGTCCTGATTAAGGACCTGTCGTTCACCCTGCCTCGAAATGGCATCGTGGGCGTTATCGGGCCGAACGGTGTGGGCAAGTCCACCCTGTTTAAAACCATCGTGGGGCTGGAAGAACCTGACGCAGGCGACGTGAAAATCGGTCAGACCGTCAAGCTGTCCTACGTGGACCAGGGCCGCGAAAACATTGATCCGGAAAAGACCGTGTGGGAAGTTGTGTCCGACGGCCTGGACTACATCATCGTCGGTCAGAACGAAATGCCATCCCGCGCCTACCTGTCCGCCTTTGGCTTCAAGGGGCCAGACCAGCAGAAGCCATCCAAGGTCCTCTCCGGTGGTGAGCGTAACCGCCTCAACCTGGCGCTAACCCTCAAGCAGGGCGGCAACCTGATCCTCCTCGACGAGCCGACCAACGACCTTGACGTGGAAACCCTGTCCTCTCTGGAAAACGCTCTCCAGAACTTCCCGGGCTGCGCTGTGGTCATTTCTCACGACCGTTGGTTCCTCGACCGCACCTGTACCCACATCCTCGCGTGGGAAGGTAACGTCGCCGAAGGCCAGTGGTTCTGGTTCGAAGGAAACTTCGAAGACTACGAGAAGAACAAGGTGGAACGCCTCGGAGCGGAAGCCGCCCGGCCATCCCGCGTGACTCACCGCAAGCTGACTCGCTAAGAGCACTAGCCAATAGCCCCGTTAGCGGGGCTATTTTTGTATTCGGAACTTTAAAGAAGGGACATTACCAAGCAGTTTTACCCGCTGTCGCCTTAGTGGCGGCCTGATAGTGTGTGTGGCAGTGACACTGCTATTAAGATGGCTGTGTCGCAGTATCATCGCCTAAGCAGGCGCTGGAATCGAGGAGGATCTATGACCGACGCGCAGGGAAATCGGCTGCTTTCTGGCCCCGTGCACACGACGAAGATTCCGGTACGATGGGGCGATTTTGATCGTTTTGGGCACATCAACAACGCTTCTTACATTGAGATTGCGCAGGAAGCACGTGCGGTTTTCGCGATGGAGGAGTTTGTTGAGCGCGGTCACGCTATGCCCGCAGCTTTTGTGCGTTCGATGAAGATCGATTACTTGAGTGCAATCATGCCGGACACGATGGAAGTGATGGTTGAGACTCAGGTTGTTCGGATCGGCCGTACGTCGTTCACCACGGTGCAGCAGCTGAAGGACCGCCATGGCTCGTTGGCGTGCGTGGTGGAGTGTGTGCAGATCACTGTGGATCTTAAGACGGGCAAACCTCGTCCCATTGAGGATTTTGAGCGCAAGGTTCTCGCTAGCGTGTCTACGCCGGAGGCCGCCCTCGGGTCCGGCGAAAATGAAGAAAACGAAGACGGCGAAGATTAGGGATGCTGCCTGCTTTTAAGGTGTCGCAGGGCGAGCGCGGGCTGCGTTCGCTGTTGCAACGCGCGGTGGCTCTGGATGCGCGTGCGCTCGTGAGGGTGCAACCGCTTGCGGGCGGTGCGCTTGATGTCTTTGTTACTACCCCTTTTGAGGTGCTGGCTTCGCGCCGGGTGTTGGGGGAGGTCAGTGGCGATGCGGTGTTCTTAGCGCAGCAGCTTATCGACGGCCAACTCTCCCCGAGCCCCGTTGCGGCGTGGCCGGGAGCTTTGCCACCGGCAACCGGTTTTGTGGAACTGGACGTACTACCGGTAGATGTAGTGCACGAGTTGGCGGAACAGGGCCGGGCGTTGGCACGTCAGTTCTCTGGGCCACTTGGCCCGCCGAAGTCGCTACTCGATCAGCGGGTGTTGCGTGTCGAGGGCGACGGCGGGATCGCCGAGGTATCGATGCGGGCGATTTTCACCTGTACTTCTTTGGGGCTTATCCCCGGTATTGCGACTCACCCTGACCTGCCGCGGCATTTGCGGGTCGCGAGTAAGGGCCGGTGGGTGCGTATCGACGCACCGTTTGGCTCGGTCTACGAGTCCCGCGGGATTAACCTGCTGGTTTAGTCCGCCCTGTTAATCAGCATGTCGGCAACGCGCACCATGTGATCCCACATGGCGGCGCGGTGCTCGTCGCTGAGGTCTGATTCTGGGATGGTATCGAGGGACGCCTGCATGATCTCCAGCCACCGCTTCGCCTCTGCCACACCGATGGGGAATCGGTTGTGGCGCATACGTAGCCGCGGGTGGCCGCGCTGCTCCGAGAAGGTCTGGGGGCCGCCCCAGTATTGGGCAAGGAACCAGCGGAGCCGGTCCTCGGCGCCCTCCCAATCATCGTCCGGGTACATGGGGCCGATGAGGTCGTCGGCCCGCATGCGCTGGTAGAACTCGTGGACGATTCTGTTGAAGGTGGCTTCGCCACCCACGGCATCATAGAAGGTCATGTGCGGTCTTTCAGTTGCGGAAGATAGTGGTAGGGCGGTTTGATTCCCGCTGCGCTGAGGGCTGGGACAATGCGGGCGAGCATTTCGCGCTGCACGGACCATTGCATTCCTGGTTTCGTTTTTACTCGCACTCGGACAGTCATGTGGTCAAACTTTATCGCGTTCACTCCATCGACCACCGGGGAGTCGAGGATGTCCGTTGCCAAATCGGCTTCCTCAGCCGCTGCGGTGGCGGCCTTAAGGATGGTTTCCTTCGCTACGGCGACATCGTTGTCGAGGGCAAGGGGTACGTCGATACGCGCTACGGCGTAGCCCTGGCTGAAGTTACCGATGCGCAGGATCTCACCGTTTCGCACGAACCACACCGTGCCGTCGATGTCGCGTAGCGTGGTGAGCCGAAGACTGACATCTTCCACGGTGCCGGTAAGCTCGCCGACATCGATCGTGTCGCCTACGCCATACTGATCTTCGACCAGCATGAAGATTCCGGAAAGGAAGTCCTTCACCAAGGATTGCGCGCCAAAGCCCAACGCCACACCGACCACACCAGCGGAGGCGATAATCGGGGCAACATTGACTCCGATTTCATCCAGAATCGCGATGATGGCCCAGAGCCACACGAATAGCGACAATGCGGAGGTCGCTACTGCTCCGAGCGTGCGGATGCGCGATTCCCGACGCGGATCGGTGGGATCCGCTGCCGGTTTTTCTTCGGAACGCAACGGACCGAGCGTCGGCAAGCGCGGTGGCGTGTCAATGATGCGTTGCGTTAACTTGCGTACCACTCGGCGCAGCGCCCAGTTGGCCACCAGGGCCAACACCAAGATGAACGCAATCTGGATAGGGCGGTCTACTAACCACAACTGGGTAGTCGGGTTATCCCACCATGTGGATACTGACGAAATCATGTGGTTTTGCATCACCGCACCAGGGTAGCGAACTTAAGCGCATGCAGCAGTGATGACGAAGGTCATATCCAAACGCTGGGATTGGTTGCCAATCACGCGGGTTCCTTCGGCCGTGCCGGACACCGTGGTTACGCCGTCCGCGCGCGTCAACTCCACAGGGATGGCGTGATTGGTGATCTCGACGGCGTCTTCCGCATCGGAGATCGAAAGAGTTTGCACTCCTTGGCCGTCAATGATCACACTCGCAGCGTTTTTGGCGGGCATTTCGCCCAGGATGATGGTCGTGGTTTCGCCATGGGTTGCGCATACAGCGGGGGTACCCGAAGGGAGGACCTGGTAGCCGTTAAGGAAAGCAGACCCTGTGGACTGTTGACTTTGCGTCGTGTTTGCAGGTGCGACAGGTGCCGGATCTTGTTTCTCCAGGTTAGTGGCCACTTTTTCTTCGTTGGTAGCGCAGGCCGTGAGGGCGAAAAACAAGAGCGGAATCGCGGTGAGCGCGCGAAGAGGACGTGGTGTGGCCATGTCCTCCACAGTAGTCGACCAGGAAGTAGACAGAAAGTTAGTGAATGATTTTCAGTAAGAGAAAACTTCGGTGTATCTTCTTGGTAAATAATTAAAAATATTTTCAAGAAAGAGTCAGCCGTGAAGAAATTGCAGAGGGTTGTGGGTGTGCTCCTGGCGGGGTCCCTATGTCTCAATCCACACATCGCAGTGGCGGGGCCCAATGATGACAAGTCCATCGCTACCGAGGAACACGTAGATTCGCCCAAAATTTTCTGGGAAGGCGACAGCTTCCTCCTCAAGTCGGAAAGCTCCCAAGGGCTAAAGCCCATCGAGGAAACCGCTAACTGGATTGGGAAAGGCGACACCAGTAAGAAACAGCAGTATGTGTGGCAAGTGGGAGATGACCCGCGCCTGGAGTTCCTGGGCGACGAAGGCGACCTGCTGTACTGGGCACCTGCAGCTGTGGACAAGGGATACCCGATCTGGATCGGTTTCGGCGCCGACATTGGCATCCCCGTGGAGCAGTTCCGGGATGAATCCTTCCAACTCGATCTCATTGATTTCGACGGCCCCGGAAAGATGGAGCTGTTTACAGCTTCTACCGAGGACTTTCCTGTCACTCGGCTGCTTTCTAGCCACGATCAGGGAAGGCGCAGCTCCTGGATCAATCCAGGCATGCATACCCACAACGAAACCACCTTCACCCGGCCCGGCCAGTACACCGCCACCTACCGTGCCTCCGCGCGTGACCTCGAGGGAAAACTGGTTGCTTCCAAGCCACAAACCGTTGCTTGGCAGGTAGGCGGCACTCGCCCGAGTTCCGATGGGCTTGGCAATATCCGCACTGCTTACGACAAGGCCACGGAGGGAGACACCAGCAAATATTCCTTCACCATCCAGCCCCATGACAGTTCTTCCGGTGGAAAGGACGCGCAGTACCTCACCGATCTCACTTTCTCCACGGGCTCTAGTTCGGATTCAGGAACTGCGGTCTTTTACATCGACGGCTACTACCTGGCAGAAGTGCCGGTAAAAAATGGCACCGCTACCTGGCCGGAGATGATCGGCTCCCAGAGGAGCAACTTCCAGGTGGTGTACATTCCTGCGGGCAAGGGCGCCCGGTGGGTTTCTGAGCCCCTAGAATACGAGCGCACCGCAGAGGGCTTAACGACGCAGCAGGCCGGTAACTTCCCTGAACCGGCATCCCAGGACCCTGCACCCGCATTCGACTACAGCGATAAAGAGCTCACCGATAACTCCGTCACCATCTCCACCGAACCCTATGAGCGTGGTGAGGATATGGTCGCCATTACCGTACAGCCAGCAGATGATCGGATTTCTTTCCGAGTCCGGGGTGGATATTACGAGTCTGAGGATGCGGAATACCCAGATTGCGAAGTCAACTTCATCTCGGCTCCTGGGGAGAGGACCCAGGTGGAAACGCGGGAAGGCTGCACAAGCCCTGGGATGGTGCTGCGCCTAGAACTCACCCCGGATGCCACCACCATCGCGCAGCGCAGCAACTTCAGCATGGTTGTTCCAGAATCAGGTGAAGTGTCGGGTGAAACAAAATGGGCTAAATCACAGGGCGCGGAAAGCGACCCCGATCCGGTAACTTCAGCGCCGGCCACGCCTACCTCTGCTGTTCCTGAGCCGAAAGAAACCGCTTCGCCAACTGCTGCGCCCGCTTCGCCAACTGCTGCGCCCGCAGAGCCTGCCGTCCCCGGGAAAAACGAGCCAACCAAGACAGCGGAGCCTCAGCCGGATCCTAAGAAACCAGCACAGAAATGCGAGAAGCTTCGCATTGACGACGGCCACGTCGACCTAGGCCCCGTCATGCTGAACGACAAGCTGACATTTGCACTGGGGGATGATTCCGGAATCCACTTTAAAGGGCATGCCACCCACGACGTGTCGAATGTTGCGCTGGTGGTCAAGCCACATGCTCGTCAGGAAATCGGTAAGAAAGGCATCACAGTAGAAAAATTCCCCTTCTTGAAGGGAACCGGTGACCATGTGTGGGCGCTATCCCAGTCTCAAAAGCAAGGACTGATTTGGCCCGGGTTCTCCTCTGAACACGTTCCTGGTTTGGAAAAAGGCACTCAGGTGACCTTTGAGATTCAACCACTGGAAGCGCCCAAGGACGGTCAGTGGTGGGCGTTTCTTACCGACAACTTCGGAACTAAAGTCCAGGAGATGCTGGCCAGCTCCGACGGCCCCGCGTCCTTCAAACGGGACGGTCGCGTACACATGCACAACTATTGGATGTTCACTAAGCCGGGAATCTATCGCATGAAGATGCGTACCCTTATCGGCTCAGATCAAGCAACTGAATGGAACACGGTGACTTTCCACGTCCTGGATAAAGGGCAAACGGAAATTGCCGACGACGAATGCGCTCCCGAAAGCAATCCGAGCGTACCGGGGGCTCCGAGCTTACCGGGGGCTCCAGGCGGCAAGGATACCTCCAAAGGAAATTCGGACCTGCTCACTGCTGGCCTGGTTACCGCTGGCGTGGTCGCAGCTGCCAAAGTAGTCAAGGATCTGAAAAACGCTGCGGCACCCCAGAAGGAAGGGGGAAGCAGCCAGTCTGCAGTGGCCCAGGGCGGAACTAAATCACAAGCGTCACACACAGGAGCGCAGCAAACTGCTGGCACCAATGCTGCCCCAGCACAACCCGGCAAAAAGATGCTTGCTTCCACAGGTGCCAACGTGATGATTCTGATTGGTCTTGCGATGTGGTTGGCCGGTATGGGGTTTGCGTTCCTGTCGCTGCGTAGGCTGCGTGGATAGCGATTTGTTTTTCGTTTCCAATCCCTTCGCCTTTGGCATCGATTTTCCTGGGAGTTTGTGTCGGGAAGGCGAAGGGATTTGTCCCGCAGCAACAATCCCTATCGCGTTACCACAACAGCACGTGCCTCACCCAAAAAATATTTAGGAGACAGCGTCAATGCTGCGCAGCCGCAGTGCTCGGGCGATGCGGTCGCGTGCTTCCGACACAACGCGTTCCAGCCCAGGAACGAGGTTCGTCGCCAAGAATTCGTCAGCGCGAGCTAGACCCGCCTCGGAGATATCCCATGCAGGGAACAGTCCGGTGAGGGTGGCACGAGCGACCTCGGAGGAGGCGCCGTCCCAGAAGGCAGCGGCGCGTGCGTAGTACTCGGAGTTGAACTGCTCCAGATTGGCGGCAGCGCCCGCGAAGGTAAGGCCTTCAAGCTTGTGGCGCGTGTCCAGGTTGGAAAGCGGATGGTCGAGATCGAGCAGCTTGGCAAAGATGTCTGCCTTGTTGGCTGCCGTATTGATGGCAGCTTCTGCGCGCCATGCGGAGTTTTGTCCGCTGGCAGATGGGTCGGAAGCGCGCATGGCGGCAATCTCGGTGAGTGGTTCATCCACTTCGCCCGCTGCGATGAGGGCGGTCAGTGCCCACCAGCGCAGGTCAGCGTCAATATCTAGTCCTGCTGGCGCGGTGCCGGCCAAGATACCACGGAAGTAGTCCAGGGCTGCGTCATTCGGGCGTACCTTTGCCAGGGCCTGTGCGAACGCAAGCTGGAAGTCTGACCCTGGGGCTGCGGCATGAACTCCGGAAAGAAGCAGCTCAGCCAGCAGGTTGTTGCCGTGCTCAGCAGCCCAGTCCGGGTCAGCATAGGACGTGACGGCGGTGGTGGCTTGCTGCAAGATACGCTCCAACACGGCGATCTCGGTTTCGGTGGCGGCACCGGCGGCAACCAGCGCTACGAAGTCACGGGCTTTCATTTCTCCGGCGCGGGTCATCTCCCACGCGGCGGACCAGCAGAGGGTGCGCGGCATCGGGTCGGTGATGCGGGCGATGTTGTCGCGAACGAACTCGAGGGAACCTGCGTCGAGTCCCATGAGGCAGTAGGTGAGGTCGTCGTCATTGACCAACACGAGGTCAGCGGCCGGCAGGCCGACCAGCTCAGGAACCGAGGTAGAGGCGCCGTCCACATCGATTTCTACTCGATGGGTGCGTTGGACTGCGCCGTCGACAAGCGAGTACAGCCCGACGGCGATGCGGTGAGTGCGCAGCTCGCCCGCGCCGGGCTGGGCGCCGGACTGCTCAACAGCGAAGGAGGTGTATGCGCCGTCGGCAACCTCAAACACCGGCGACAGTTTGTTGATGCCCGTGGTCTTGAGCCACTGATCAGCCCAGGTGGACAGGTCGCGCCCGGAAGCTTTTTCAAAGGCGCCGAGTAGATCGTCGAAGGTGGCGTTGTCAAACGCGTGGTTGGCGAAGTGCTGGCGGACACCTGCGAGGAATGCCTCACGGCCTACGTAGGCCTGGAGTTGCTTGAGTACCGAAGAGCCCTTTGCGTAGGTGATGCCGTCGAAGTTGGCTTCGACTGTTTCGATGTCGGTGGCGTCCGCGAAGATCGGGTGCGTGGATGGCAGCTGATCCTGCTGGTAGGCCCATGACTTTTCGATGTTCGCGAAGGTGACCCATGCGGTGTCGAACTCCGTTTCCTCCGCCTGCGAGATGGCCGCGGACCAGGTGGCGAAGGACTCGTTGAGCCACAGATCATCCCACCATTGCATGGTGACCAGGTCGCCGAACCACATGTGCGCCATCTCATGCAGGACGGTGTCGCAGCGACGTTCGTAGCGGTAGCGGGTGACCTTGGAGGTGAAGACGTACTCGTCGCGGAAAGTGACGCAGCCTGCGTTTTCCATGGCTCCCATGTTGAATTCTGGGACGAACAGCTGGTCGTACTTGCCAAAGGGGTAGGCGTAGCCGAAGTTGCGGTGGTACCAGTCAAAGCCCTGTTTGGTTTGTTCAAACAGTCGCTCGGCATCCAGCGAGGAAGCGATGGAGGCGCGGCAGAAAATACCAAGGGGGATTTCTAGCTCACGGGGCTGGTCAGCTGGGGTTTCTGGGTGGTGGGTGAGTGTGCCGCGCCAGGTGTCGCGCACCTCATGGTATGGCCCAGCGCAGACCGCGACGAGATATGTCGACAGCAAGTAATCGACGGAAGCAGTATGACGCAGGAACTCACCTTCGGTTTCGACAGCGGTTTCAGCGTTGGTGATGAACTTCCAGTCCTTCGGGGTCAGCCCGGAGATACGGTAGGTGGCTTTCTGATCAGGCTGGTCGAAGCACGCGAACATGCGCTTTGCGTCCGCGGTTTCGAATTGGGTGTAGAGGTAGGGCTGATTGTCTGCAGGATCCACGAAACGGTGCAGGCCTTGACCGGTGTGGGAGTAGGGAATGGTGGCGTCAACAACCAGGGTGTACTCGCCTGGAGTAAGGCCCGTGAGAGCCAGGCCGTTCTCTGGGGAGTAGTCGGCCTCAAGCACAGCGCCGTTGAGGGTGGCAGCGACGCGGTCGGCGCGCAAGTCAATGAAGGTATCGCCCGGTTGCAGCACCGAGAAGGTGACGGTGGTGCGGGATTCGAAGGTGTCCTCGCTGGTGGTGAGGTCGAGATCGACGTCGTAGTGGGAGACTTTCAGCAGCTCGGAGCGTCGGTTAGCTTCGTCGCGCGTGAGATTGATAGAAGTCATGGTGTCCTTTCTCTACAATTGGGTTCCAATTTACCGCGAGCGAAAGGTGTATGGCATGAATTCTGAAGTGACGTTTTGGTTCGACGTATCCTGCCCGTTTTGCTGGATAACCTCCCGCTGGATCAAGGAGGTCGAGCAGGTGCGCGACGTCACGGTGCGTTGGGTGCCAATGTCGCTTTCCGTGCTTAACGACGGCCGGGACTTGGATCCTGAGTACATGAAGATGATGGAAGCTAACTGGGGTCCAGCGCGGGTGTTTGCAGCGGTTGCCACCCAACATCCAGAGAAGGTGGATGAACTCTACACGACCCTTGGAACGCTGGTGCACAATGACGGTAACGGTGGCCGCAAGGGGTTCGGCGGTTACGACGAGCTGATCCCGGTTGCGTTGGAAAAAGTCGGTTTGCCTGCGGCATTGGCTGAGGTGGCGAACACCGAGGAATGGGATGATGCCCTGCGCGAATTCCACCAAGGCGCGATGGATGAGGTGGGCGATGAGGTTGGCACCCCGGTAGTTAAGCTCGGGGACACAGCCTTCTTCGGCCCGGTCCTCACCCGCATTCCACGAGGCGAAGAAGCTGGCCGGATTTTTGATGGTGCGTTTGCTCTCGCAGGGCACCCGCATTTCTTCGAACTAAAACGCACCAGGACCGAAAAACCGCAGTTTGATTAGCGGGCGTCTATGTCCCGAATTTTCTTAGTATCTAGGCGACAGGTCGCTTGCCCCGAAGAGTCCACTACTTCAGCTACGGTCTCGCCTTGGTAAGTGACCTTGCAGGATACCTGTGGATCTGGGCCTGGATTGTCCAACGTCACTGTCATCACAGGTGAGATTCCCGAGATCTCGGCTTTTTCCTGGAACGGTAGTGGCGCAGCATCGATATTAACTAAGGTGCCTGAGGCGCTGTAGGTGATGTGGGCTGTTGGAGCATTCCCCGTGGCCTCGATGGTCACGGAATACACGCGATTTATCGATGCACTTGAACTTCCCAGCTCATCGCGTGCTCCCGCGGAGCCGGTAGGGGCGTGACTTGATGGTGCGCTGTCGGCCGGTGTGGAGGCCGGTTCCGGTGTCGGTGAAGAAGTGCAAGCACTCACGGTCAGCAGCAGTAGTAGTGGGGCAATTTTTTTCATTGTGAATATAGAATCCCATCCCAGGCGCAGGTTGCCATTTTTTCCGCGTCGATCTGCTCGGCAATAACAGTACCGTTTCTCAGTGCGCGACAGCTAAAACGAATGTCCTCTTCCATCTTCTCTGGGTCGATGGGCACTAGCGAAATCGAAGCTGCACTACCTTCGATTTTTGCTTTGATCGTCATTGTGTGGGGGAGTGGCTGTTCCAGGACCATGTTGTCCCCGAGTTCATCGACGTACTGCAGCATGCCAGTAGGTTCCGTCGACTCGAACTCCAACGTAATCTCTTCCACCAAGCTCTCATCCAGCGGGGTAGCGGTTCGACGTTGCTCCGCAAAGTCCTTTTCGAGCTGCGTATAAAACTCGGTCATCTCTTTCTTGGTTTTGTCGCGAGCAGCTTGTTCCCCCATCCCGCAGCCTGATAAGGAAAGTAGGGCTATTGTCGCTAACGCCGTGCTCCGGATCATGAGGGGTCCTCACTGTGCTGTGATAAGTATTTCGGTAAATACTAGTGTGCGCAGGCAGCCTTAGCCACAGTTTGCGAGGATTCTTGAGATCGCTTCCTTTTCCGGGGCAGTGACCCACAGCTGGTATTTGGCCTTCACCTGAACCTGGCGAGTGACGTAGTCGCAGCGAAATGCTTTGTTCGCCGGCAGCCAGGTGGCCGCGTCGCCATCGCCTTTTTGTTGATTGGCCGGACCGGAAACAGCCAACAGATTCAGCGGGTCGTTTGCGAAATTGCGGCGCTGGTCGTCGTTAAGCTGCTGCGCCCCCGTCTGCCACGCATTCGATAGCGACACCACATGGTCTATCTGGACGTCCGAGGAATGTGGGCCGCGCACAAAGTTGATGTCGGTTCCGGTGTACGGGTCGTGCAGCACCCCGGTGAGCACCACGCAGTTGTGGGTGCGCGGTTTGAAGGTTTCCTCAACGAGGTCGCGCTGCAGAATGTCATTGCGAGTATCGCACCCGTTGTGTCCCAGCTCCACCGTCACGTCGTCATCCCAATGCCGGAACTTATCGCGTGCGTAACCAGTTTTCGGTGCGCGTCCCTTCACGGGCAAGGAATTGAGCAAGTCCAAGCTCGCATTGCTTGCCGACGCCACCGGCTGTGGTGCCGAAGCTGCCGCATATTCCGTCGGCCCCTCTGTGCTGGTACAGCTGGTGAGGCAAAAAACAGCTATCAGGCTGGCCGCGATACGGCGCACGGTAACAACTCCTTAGGGAAAATACTCCCGGAGAATTTTAGTACGTCACCTTTCCGGCATCGATATCGGCTAGCAGCTCTGCTGGGACAGAACACGAAATCTTGCCGTCCTCGGCCCACGAATTCTCGAGCACCGGCTTGCCGTTGTACGTCACACTGCACGTCAACGAGGTACTGCGGTCAAGACTTCCCGCCATCAGATTGATGTAGTAATCCGTGGTGGTCACATCTGCAGTGAACGGCAGCTGTACTGCCTTGCTGGGGTCCTTATCTAGCATGACCAGTGCATCTGACGAACCATTAAACGTGACCGTGACGGTGCGTGCCTTTTTGTCATACTTCAGGCCAGAGCTGGTCCAATACTTCGCATAATCAGTACTGCCCAGTACGACATTAGGGGTGAGTTTCGCAAACTTAGGGTTTGAGGGCGCCCGATCTCCCTGCTTGGCAGGTGGAGTGCTACTAGTGACGACACTGCTCGTGGCAGGAGGCTGTGCCACAGGCTCAGTGACTTTACTGTCATCCGTAGATGTACAACCGGCAATGGCGGCACAGGTGAGCAGCGCACTAGCAATGACAATCGCCCGCATGGGGATTCCCTTCAGTTCGCTGAAATTACCAGCTATTAAAACCTGAAACTGTAGGAGGTGCAGAGCTATTAATAGAAATGTTATCTAGCTGGTAGCGCGCTCCCGCCACGCCGGTGGAACGTACACACACGTGGGGTCAGAGGCGCTGATGTCCCTGGTCAACGCATAAGCCGTGGAACGAGAACCACCGCAGACATGGTGGAACTCGCACACCGAGCATTTGCCATGCCAATGATCTGGGTCGCGGAGCTTCTTGAACACGGGCGAATTGGTGTAAATATCGTGGAAATCCTGCTCCTTTACGTTGCCACAGTGCAGTGGCAAGAACCCGTTGGGGTAGACGTCGCCAATGTGATCAATGAATGCGAAACCGGAGCCCGAGTTCACCGCCATCGGGGCGCGCGGCGGGCGGGGATGCTCAGGAACAGCGCCCAACAGCTCAGTAGTCTTTGCAGTGAGTTCCTCATACAGCGGGCCACCTTCAAAGGGAACCCCTTGCTGATTTTGGATCACCACTCGACGGTACTGCGGTGCTTCGGTCGTCTTGATGGCGATGCGGTTGGAGACATCCGCCAGCCAGTGCAACACATCTTCGCGCTCGTCCGGGCTCAGGGCATCGAGGTCCGCGCCTCGGCCTGTGGGAACCAGGAAGAACACGTACCACATCTTTGCGCCCATTCCCATAACGGTTTTGAGTAGCGCGGGGGCTTCGTGGATATTCTTCTTGGTCAGTGTCGAGTTAATCTGCAGTCGGTAGCCTGCTTCATTGATGACCGGTGCCATAGCTACCGTCTTATCGAAGGTTCCAGAGAAACCGCGAAATGCGTCGTGCGTTTGTGCCGTCGCACCGTCGAGAGACATAGACATCGCCTTGCCACCCGCCTCCCGCAGCGCATGAATCCGCTCCGGGGTGAGTTTAGGGGTGACCGAAGGGGACAGGGACATATTCAGCCCGAGGCTTGTGCCGTAGCGAGTCAGCTCCTCCAGGTCATCACGCTCGAATGGGTCGCCGCCGGTGAGGACCACCAGCGGTAACGGTTTTTCATAGCTGGCCAGGTTCTCCAGCAGCTTTTTGCCTTCCTCTAGCGTGAGCTGGTTCGGGTTCGGCTCATGCTGGGCATCCGCGCGGCAGTGCTTGCACACCAAACCACAGGCCCGGGTCACTTCCCAGATGACAATGAAAGGCTTGGTGTTAATGTCATGGCGGACGGTACGAACTACAGGCGCATGAGACACGTCAGAAACACTTTCTATCAGCAGGCAGTTAACTCCGACGCTAGCCCCGCCATGAGTGGTTCGTCCAACTTTGTGACAAACAACTACAATCGGTCACATGCGCGTATACCTAGGAGCGGACCACGCAGGGTTCGAAATGAAGAACATTATCGCCGAGCACCTCAAGGGCCTTGGACACGAGGTCATTGATTGCGGCGCTCACACCTACGATGCCGACGACGACTACCCGGCGTTCTGCATCGAAGCAGCCTCCCGTACTGTCAACGACCCAGGTTCCCTTGGTATCGTCCTCGGCGGTTCCGGCAACGGTGAACAGATCGCAGCCAACAAGGTCAAGGGCGCCCGCTGTGCGCTGGCATGGTCCCCAGAGACTGCCCGCCTTGCCCGCGAGCACAACAACGCACAGCTCATTGGCCTCGGGGGTCGTATGCACTCCAAGGAAGAAGCCCTCGCCATCGTTGAGGCTTTCCTGGACCAGGAGTGGAGTCAGGCGGAGCGCCACCAGCGCCGTATCGACATCCTCGCGGACTACGAGAAAACCGGCATCGCCCCAGCGCTGCCAGCTGAATAAGAAAAACCCCGGTCCGCCGGGGTTTTGTTAGTTAAAAGTCGAAGCCTCCGAAATCGCCGAAGTCGCCACCAAAGTCTCCGGGATCGCCGGGGGAGTCGTCGAAAAGCCCGCCACCGGCGTCGTCCATACCACCGGCCTGTAGGCCGTCCTGGAAGCCATCGCCGTAACCGGCCTCGAACGCCGACGCGTCATAACCGACCCCGGACATGCCTCCGAACATGGTGGAAAAGAGCAGAACTGACCCCGCTGTCCACATGCCCGTGCGCATTGCCGACGCCCACCACGGTTCCGAATACCACCCAGCCGGAACTGGGCGCCCAGCCACCATGCCGCCAGGATAGTAGTGCTGCGCATGAGCACTTGCCTGCGGAGACGCAGTGATCTGCTTGCCTTCGAAATCAATCGTGCGCTCTTCTGTCACCCGGCCCGCCTGGCGCTGCCCCTCGAGCGGCGGCAGCTCTGGACCGGCGGGCATCCCCATGATTTCTCGGGCGGCATTGACATAATGCAGACCTTCCAGCGCTGACTCGCGGGCAAGTTCTGCCTGCCGAGTGGTCTGAGCTGTGCTGATCTGAGAACTTGCGGCATTGAAACGCTCAGAAGCATCGGCCATTGCCTGGGTAGAGGCCGCATCAGAGCCCGTCAGGCTAAGTACCTGCGAGCCTAGACGGTCAATCCACCGCCGAGCATCAGCCACAGCATCGTCAAAACGAGCTGCCTCCTGCTTCGCCCCGCCTTGCGATGACAATTTAGACACCGCGAATACCGCAGCGGCGACAACTCCGAAGATAAGGACTAGAGATAACACGTTGCTCCTTGTAAACCGTTCACTTACAACAGCAACGAGTGAAGAGTTAAGTTAGTTCCCCTTTTGCTTCTGCCGGTCCTGTGTCCACTCCTTAACGTCCTCAGAGCTCCACAGCGTCAACCCGTGCAGCTTCGCCACTGGCTTCGGTGCGCGACCTCGGCCGGCATAGCTAGTAAAAGTGCCACGTGCGGTGCTAGAAAACTCCGCGCATTCAGATGCTGTCCAGAGCTCCTGACCAGTATCAGAATCGATAATTTTAGGTTTCATGCCACACAATTTTAACGAGGCAAATTATAAATAAGGTTCCCAAAGTGGCACAGTTCGATAACGGAATGACGATTTTGGAAAGTGGGATCACATGCGCTATAGTTACCCGACGTACCACATTCGGGAATGTCGTATAGTGGCTATTACCCCAGCCTTCCAAGCTGGTGACGCGGGTTCGATTCCCGTCATTCCCTCCAATGCTTATAATGGCCGGTTTACCTGCGCTAATAGGGCCGTCTATTCGTCCTATCGGTGGGGTGCGTGACGCTATCGTGGTGCTAAAAATGTGCTAACGCGCCGGGTTGAAAACTCACTTAAATAAGCCGTGGTGCTAATCCGCCAATCGGCAGGATCATTCCGATTCTGGCTCACCCGTGCGCCACACCTGCGCACTAGGCCGATCGTCAACCTCCGCACCCCGCGCCCCCGCCGTATGCGGCTGAATAAAAACAGGCTTCCTAAGCTTCCGACCCTTGCCCCAAGCCTGCTGCCTCCAATGCCCCGCACCGCCACAACAGCATCATCTAGCGCATCATCCCGCGCATCAATCGCGGCCTGAAACCCCTCAGCAAGCTCCACATACCCGGTGTGGGCCTTCTCCACAATGAACGGCAAAACGTGTGGCGTCCAGGGCATTAGTCCACCCACCTCGCAGTGACCGTAGGGGCCTGGATCATCGCCTGACCCACCACCACCCGCCACCAAGACGCAGGCAGAACCCGCCCTGACCTGGTGACATGCCACCCGTGATGCCACACATCCACCGGCCCCGGCGCGTCCATGATTTTATCCACCCACTCCACCGACTCGGTGATCACAGCATCCAGCTCGATCATCGCCCATGTGGGTGCCTCGTGCGCCTCCCACCGCTGCACCGTCCGAAGATTAATCCCCAGATAATTGGCGAAGTCTTTTGCCGATAGCCCAAGGGTCTCCCGCCTGACCCGCAGCAGGACACCTGGGTGCGTGCCACCATCGTCCGGGGTGAGTCTGTCCCCTGTGCGTGGTGTGGGGGTGGTGGTGTGTGGGGGTGGCGTGAACGTCATTGATGCTCCTAGAAATGGGTGTGCCCCGCACTATGGCGGGGCTGGTGTGGTGGCTAGTTTTCGTCAGCCTCTGCAAGCTCGGCCTCGGCGTCCTCCGTGAGGTCTGCCAAGAATGCTTGCCACTGTGCCCGCCCAACAGCGGGGCGGGGAAAAGTTAGCTTGCTTGCCTTTCCGAGTTGATTGATCGGATTAGGTCGTGCAACGCTATGGCGGTCGAGCTACTATCTGGAGGGTGGTAGCTGTACCCTGCTTCTTCTATCAGTGAAGGATGGACAGGATGACCGCTATCCCTACACCAATAAATGCCGTCGATGATTGCGTCATCTAGGTTTCCGAAGTAGAGATTTTCGATGAATGTTGATGCGTAATGACGGGCACCATGGGTGTTATCCTCGGCCACCATTTGCGAGATTAGCTCGGCAAACTCGGGGCAGTCCTCCAGTACCTCGGCCAATGCTTCATCAGAACCCCATACTCCCATCATTTCACCTCATTCCACTCGCTAAAGTCGTATTCAACCTTTCGGCTGATTTTCCCGCTTTTACTACATTTTACTATGTCCTGGCCCGCAAGAGGATGGAAAATCAAATCATCAACTAGGTCAAGTCCTGGGAAGTGGTGTATCTGCCTTTCGAGTCTGAAGTTGGGTTGGGGTTAGGGATTGAGTGTGGGGCCATCTCTGGGATGGTTGTTGCTGGTGATCATGCGGTCAGCTCTGTGGTGGTGTCGGCAATGTGGTCGATGGTTGTAGCTTCGACGATCTTTCTTGTGTGGTCGAGGCTGGTCAAAGACATGTAGCGTTTCTGCTGGATCCAATCATCGTGCTGCTCAGCCAACACTGCCCCGACCAATCGGATAACGGCTTCCCGGTTGGGGAAAATTCCTACCACGTCGCTGCGGCGCCGGATTTCACGGTTGAGCCGTTCAGTGGGGTTATTCGACCAGATCTTAGTCCACACTGTTTTTGGGGCTGAGGTAAACGCCAGGATCTCCTCGAGGGATTCTTCCAGGTAGCAAGCCACATCAGGGAATCGATCTTGACAAAATTCCACCACGTCTCGGGCTTGGTTCCAGACTTCGTCGCCACTGTCTTGCTGGAAAATCGTGTGAAACATCGCCGATAAGGTCGGCCACTGGCTTTTCGGCACCATAGCTGATGAGGTTCTTCGCGAAATGGGTACGACACCGCTGCCAACCAGCCTGCGGCAAACAATCACTGACAGCTGTTTGGATCCCGATATGGGCATCACTGGTCACCAGGTGCACACCGGTTAAGCCCCGGGCAAGAAGATCCCGAAAAAAACCTGTCCAAGACGCTACTGATTCGGCAGTAGCAACATGCATGCCGAGTAGTTCTCGGTAACCTTCAGCGTTAACCCCGGTAGCCAGTAACACACTGGTTTTGACCACCCGCCCGCCTTCCCGAACCTTCATCGTCAGCGCGTCGCAGGACAGGTAGTAGTAGGGGCCTTGGTCAAGGGGCCGGGTTCGGAATTCTTCGACTATGGTGTCAAGCTCTTTAGCCATCTGACTGACCTGCGACTTCGACAGGTTGTTGATCCCGAGTGTGGCGACCAGGTCATTCATCCGCCTGGTGGAGACCCCTTTGAGGTAACAGGTCGCAATGACTGTTGATAAGGCCCGTTCAGACCTGCTACGCCGCTCTAACAGCCAGTCGGGGAAGAAAGACCCACTACGCAGCTTCGGAATCGCAACATCAATACTGCCAACCCTGGTATCTAACTGGCGGTGGCGATACCCGTTACGCGAGTTAACACGCTCGGCAGAGACGGTGCCATGTTCTGCTCCACAAATGGTGTCGGCCTGGACAGACAGTATTCGGTTGATGAATTTCGTGAGCATATCGCGCATCAAATCCGGCGAGGCCCCCGTCAGCAACTTGTCAAGATACGCTGTCGGGTCGATATGATTAGGGTCAGCGGCCATCGCGGTGATTCATCCTTTCGAGGAGATGTAGGAGTTGATTCGAAAGGTACCCGCGATGGTCGCCTTCATACACACCGGCACGAAGCTAACCGCGGGCTACTGATACACCACACTAAAGGACGTAACCAGAGGGTGAAGCCTAAAAAAACACCGAAACCCGGGGAACGCTTCCCGGGTTTTACAGGGTTAAGTAACAAAAAGTGTGTCCGGCTGGGCTAGCGCTGACGCAACAGGACTGGTTGGCCTGTTTCCCAGCTTGCTTGATTCTCGATGGCTTCCAGCCATGCCAACAGCCAGCCATGCCAACATCAGTCTCTAATCCGACACTGCGCATAGACGGTGCAGCGTTGTTCTTGCTCTTGGCCTAGCCCCCACTGGGCAGGAGGGTCGGTTTTTGTTCACCGGCACACCCCACCGCAAGCGCGAAACGTGGTATTGAAGGGTGTCCAACCAACAATAAACACAGGTTTTAGGGCTCCTACGCTGGGGAATTCATGAATCAGAGACACTGTTTTCTTCACTTAACCCCGGGCCCGATTTGAATAGAGTAGTTCGCTTCCTGAGATTGCAGTGGCGGTTAGGGGAAACTCACATCCGAGGCTGGAGCGCCCTGCTCTGTAGTGGGATCCAGGCGTAGGCGTCGTAAAGCGCCTGCGAAAGGTTCAATAACCTGCTGTTTTGCTTTCCGCTTAGAGTTCTGTGTAAAGTCATCTCTCGTACCGCACAGCAGCGGAACAATGTCCGGGGCGTGGCGCAGCTTGGTAGCGCATCTGCTTTGGGAGCAGAGGGTCGCAGGTTCAAATCCTGTCGCCCCGACAAATATGAGGTATCACTTGATAGTGGTACCTCATTTTTTGTTTGTCGGGCCGCTGTTAAGGCACCCTTGTTGATAGGGGGTGTAAACGACACAGGTAGAGTGTTGATCTAAATACCCGAACTAACCAACCCAGGAGATTTACTCGTGAAGAGTTCTGTAGAGCAGCTGAATGACACGCGCGTCAAGGTAACTGTCGAGATTCCTTTCGAGGAACTCAAGCCAGAGTTCGATCAGGCTTACCAGACGCTGTCTCAGCAGGTTTCCATCCCGGGCTTCCGTAAGGGCAAGGCTCCCCGTCAGATCCTTGAGGCTCGCATCGGCCGCGGCCCAGTCCTGGAGCAGGTCATCAACGACATGATTCCTTCCCGCTACTCCAAGGCAGTGGAAGAAAATGACCTCAAGGTCATCGGCCAGCCAGTCATCGACATCACCAAGCTGGAAGACGGCGAGCTCGTTGAGTTCACCGCTGACGTCGACGTTCGCCCAGAGATCACCGTCCCTGACTTCGCTAAGATCTCCGTCGAGGTCCCAGCCGTTTCTGCTGGCGAAGAAGCTGTCGAGCAGGAACTCGACAACCTCCGCGAGCGCTTCGGCACCCTGAAGGATCACAACCACAAGCTCAAGAAGGGCGAGTTCGTCACCATCAACCTCTCCGCCACCGTTGACGGGGAGCCAGTTGAGGAAGCCACCACCGAGGGCCTCAACCACGAAATTGGTAGCAACGAGCTTATCGACGGCCTGGACCAGACCCTCGTGGGCATGAAGAAGGGTGAAGAAGCCGAATTCACCACCACCCTGGAGCAGGGCGACTACGCCGGCAAGGAAGCACTGGTCAAGGTCGAGGTCACCGCAACCAAGATGCGTGAACTCCCAGAGGCCGACGACGAGTTCGCACAGATGGCCTCCGAGTTCGACACCATCGAAGAGCTCCGCGAGTCCCTGGCAAAGCAGGTCGAGGAAAACTCCAAGGGCCAGCAGGCATCCGCAATTCGCGACGCCGTCCTGAAGGAAGCCCTGGCTCAGTCCGAGTTCCCGCTTCCAGAATCCATCGTGGAAGAGCAGGTCCAGGGCCAGCTGCAGCAGCTGCTTGGCCAGTTCGGTGGCGACGAGAAGCTCTTCGAGTCCCTTCTCGAAGCACAGGGCACCACCCGCGAGCAGTTCGACTCTGACTCCCGCAAGTCTGCTGAAGAAGCAGTCCGTACCCAGCTGTTCCTCGACGTCCTCGCTGAGGAAGAGCAGCCAGAGGTCTCCCAGCAGGAGCTGTCCGACCACATTCTGTTCACCGCACAGTCCTACGGCATGGATCCTAATCAGTTCGTGCAGCAGCTGACTCAGTCCGGCCAGATCGCCAACCTCTTCGCCGACGTTCGTCGCGGCAAGGCACTGGCAGCCGCAATCTGCAAGACCTCCGTCAAGGACACTGACGGCAACGCTGTTGACGCTTCCGAATACTTCGGCCCAGAGACCGAAGAAGAAGCAGAAGAAGCAGCTGAGTAATCAGCGGCTAGACACTTAAAGGCCCAGCAGTGTGCTGGGCCTTTGCCTTTGGCGTCGGTAAGCCCAGCAACGCTGTCAGCGAACACGGGCATGACGACGCCCCAACCTGCGTTACATTGGTTGCTAACAAAGATCAGAAAGTAGGGAATTCATGACTTCACCGAACGGAATGAACCTCAGTGACTCCGTCTACGAGCGACTGCTCCGCGAGCGCATCATCTTCCTGGGCAGCCAGGTGGACGACGACATCGCCAACAAGCTCTGTGCGCAGATCCTGCTGCTGTCCGCCGAGGATCCAACCCGCGACATCTCGCTGTACATTAACTCTCCAGGTGGCTCCGTCACCGCTGGTATGGCGATTTATGACACGATGAAGTACTCTCCATGCGACATCGCCACCTACGGCATGGGCCTGGCCGCATCCATGGGGCAGTTCCTGCTGTCCGCTGGCACCAAAGGCAAGCGCTACGCCCTGCCACACGCACGCATTATGATGCACCAGCCATCTGCCGGCGTTGGTGGTACCGCGTCCGACATCGCCATCCAGGCTGAGCAGTTTGCCCACACCAAGCGGGAAATGGCCGAGCTGATCGCTGAGCACACCGGCCAGACCTTCGAGCAGATCACCAAGGACTCTGACCGCGACCGCTGGTTCACCGCTCAGCAAGCCAAAGAATACGGCTTCGTCGACCACGTCATCGAACACGCCAAGCACGGCGACATCACCAACTAAGGAAGGACTGTCACACAATGCAGATGCCATCTTCCCGTTACGTCCTTCCGTCCTTCGTAGAGCACTCCTCCTACGGGGCGAAGGAATCCAACCCCTACAACAAGCTCTTCGAAGAGCGCATCATCTTCCTGGGATCCCAGGTGGACGACACCGCCGCCAACGACATCATGGCGCAGCTCCTCGTCCTCGAAGGACTCGACCCAGATCGCGACATCACCATGTACATCAACTCCCCAGGTGGTTCCTTCACCTCGCTGATGGCGATCTACGACACCATGCAATACGTCCGCCCAGACGTCCAAACCGTCTGCCTCGGCCAGGCTGCTTCCGCCGCCGCAGTGCTGCTTGCAGCGGGTGCCCCAGGCAAGCGCGCGGCACTACCGAACGCCCGCGTCCTCATCCACCAGCCAGCCACCGGTGGCGTCCAAGGCCAGGTGTCGGACCTGGAAATCCAGGCAGCGGAGATCGAGCGTATGCGAACTCTCATGGAGACCACGCTGGCGCACCACACCGGAAAGTCCGCGGAGCAGATCCGCATCGATACTGACCGTGACAAGATTCTCACTGCCGCAGAAGCAGTAGAGTACGGAATCATTGACCAGGTCTTTGATTACCGCAAGTTGAACGGCTAAAAAGAAAAACGCCTCGGATGATTCGATCCGAGGCGTTTTCTTTATTTCTGAGCACCGTGCCAGCAGATGCAGAGCCGTCCAGCGGTTACTCCCGTCCCGAGCATGTTATCCAGATGGAAAACGCTGGAAAACACTCCTTGCCATGGCCGGGGAAGCTGCTAACTACCTTCGCCGAGAAACTCTTCCACTAGCGAATTGAATTCCTCGGCCCGCTCGATATTGAGCAGGTGCGCTGCGGGATTGAACTCGTGGTATTGGGCTCCGGGGATGCCGTCGGCAAGCTGCTTGACTACCTCTGGCGGTGTGGACGTGTCCTGCGTTCCTGCCACCACGAGGGTAGGTTTGTCGATCGTCTGGAGGAGCTCTCGGGTATCAAACGCAGCCAGCGCTGTACATGCTGCCGCGTAGCCTTCCGCTGGGCTATCTGCCACCATGGCCCGCCAGTATTCGCGGGATGCGGGATGAGACTGCAGCCAGCCAGGTGAGAACCAGCGCTCGATGGTGCCCTGGGACAACTCGTCCAGCTTGCCGGCGCGCACGTCTGCAGCCTTTTGTGCCCATGCTTCGGACTCGCCGAATTTCGGGGCAGTGGAAACGAGTACCAATCGGCGCACTCGTTCCGGCGACGAAAGCGCGATCTGTTGCGCGATACCACCACCCAAGGAAAGACCCATGACGTCGAAAACGGGTGCATCGACCGCAGCGAGCACATCGTCAGCTAGCTCGGCCATGGTGGTGGAGCCGGGAATTATTTCGGACTTGCCGTGGCCACGCAGATCTATCGCAATCACCCGCCGGGACGCAGAAAAATGATCAAGCTGTGGCAGCCACATTTTGATCGACGACCCCAGCGAACCGATGAGGACGAGGGGAACGCCAGCAGTGCCAAATTCGCGAACATGCAATGAGGAAGTAGTCATGGGCTCCAGGGTAGCGGGAAAGGGCGTCGGTAAGCGGCGGGGCATTGTTGCCCGTGACAAAAAGTGCGGTAGGGTAGGGCATCCGTAGGTAACCAACGATTGCGAGATCAACACTTCCATGGCACGCATGCAAGAAAGCGCTGACCTGCTCAAATGCTCCTTCTGTGGGAAGAGTCAAAAGCAGGTAAAAAAGCTCATCGCAGGTGGCGGTGTGTACATCTGTGACGAATGTATCGAACTGTGCAACGAGATCATTGAGGAAGAGCTCAACACCGCTGCCGCAGAGCGACAAGACGAGCAGAAGCTGCCGAAGCCGAAGGAAATCTCCGCGTTCCTAGACAAGTACGTCATCGGGCAGGATCGGGCTAAGCGCGTCCTCGCCGTCGCTGTGTACAACCACTACAAGCGCATCCGCGCCGAGGAAACCAAAGCGCTCGGCCGCAAAAAAGACGACGACATCGAGCTGGCTAAGTCTAACATCCTGATGCTCGGACCGACCGGCTCCGGCAAGACCTACCTCGCGCAGACGCTGGCAAAGCTTCTCGACGTCCCGTTCGCCATCGCCGATGCCACCTCACTGACCGAAGCAGGTTATGTCGGTGAAGACGTGGAAAATATTCTGCTGAAGCTCCTGCAAGCTGCTGACTATGACGTCGCCCGCGCCCAGCGCGGCATCATCTACATCGACGAAGTAGACAAGATTTCCCGCAAGTCGGAGAACCCATCCATCACGCGTGATGTCTCCGGCGAAGGCGTGCAGCAGGCGCTCCTGAAGATCCTGGAAGGTACCGTCGCTGCCGTCCCACCACAAGGCGGGCGTAAGCACCCGAACCAGGAATTCATCCAGCTGGATACCTCCAACATCTTGTTCATCGTGGCCGGCGCGTTTGCTGGCCTGGAGCAGGTCATTGAGGCTCGCCGTGGCAAAACCAGCCTGGGCTTCGGTGCTGAGGTTGCTTCCAAGGTAGACCGCGATGAAGTGGACATCTTCTCCGAGGTTCGCCCCGAGGACCTGGTGAAGTTCGGCCTCATCCCAGAATTCATCGGTCGCCTCCCCGTGGTGGCAACCGTCACGAACCTGGACCGTGATTCCCTGGTGAAAGTCCTCACCGAACCACGAAACTCGCTGGTGAAGCAGTATCAGCGCCTGTTCGAGATGGACGGCGTCGACCTCGTCTTTACCGATGAAGCGCTGGAGGCCGTCGCGGATCTGGCGCTCGAGCGTAAGACCGGCGCCCGTGGCCTGCGCTCCATCATGGAGGAAATCCTGGTTCCGATCATGTACGACATTCCGGATCGGGAAGACCTCGCAGAAGTGGTGATCAATGAGCACGTAGCGCGCGGTGAAGCCGAACCGCGGCTCGTGACCACTGCAGAGAAAGAAAAGACAGCCTAAAACTCCACAGTAGGGGCTGACAAGTCGTCGTAAATAGCGCTGCTAGCCCCTTTATCGTTGCTGTCAGAACGCAGCTTGAGGTAACTCATTTCCTCGCGTGAACCCAGGTTCGACGTGAGGAACGCGAGCACCGTGTCAATGACCAGATTGAGGTTCCCCTCGAAGTTCGCCTCATCCTCCAGGTCGATGGAGTACAGGTTGTTGAAAGTCGCGTTGTACACGGTGCGGTGGAAACAAATCGACGTAATGATCGAATAAACATCCACAGCGGAAATGCCTGACCGGAACGCGCCCGCATCCTGGCCCATCATCAGCAGCTTGTCCATCTGTAGCATCACCACTGACTGATCCGCCAACGGGGTGGAATTCTTCATGTCGCCCCAGCCGAACAGGTTCTCAAGCACCATCAACCGCACCGCACACGGGTGAGAAGTAATGCGGCGGTAAATCACCTCAACTACCTTGCGGACCCCCTCAACCGGAACCGTCGATTCCAGCTCCATATCCTGCGGCTCTGGGCGCAAATGCGCAATAGCCAACTTCAGGGCCGCCAGGTAGAGACCCTTTTTATCCCCAAAGTGGTAATGAATCATGCGCTTCGACATCCCAGACTCATGCGCAATGGTGTCGATCTTGGTTTCCTCGAATCCGGTACGGGCGAATTGAGTCAGCGCCACTTCAACAACACGTTCTGTGGAAGGTGTTGGGGTATCAGAATCGACGAGGGTGCTCACAGTTCCAAACCTTTTCTTCACATTTTTGCCAATGGGTATATAGAACTTATCGTGCCTCAAAAAGTCTGGTTGTAGGGACAAGGGTTAGGCAAATACCTAAACAACCAGTTTGTTTTCCGGGTGGTCAACCCAGAATTGGGGTACTGGAGGCTTAATGATGTGAGCATTGGCTTGCACCCGTTTGAGTTGAACCACATCCTTCGCTCTGTGTGAGGGCGAAATTCTCGCTACTGTAGTAGCTAGTACACACTTTGTGGTCGCCTTTTGAAAGGACCTTGAACCTATGACCTCTGCAAAGAAGATCACCGTCACCGGTGCCGCCGGTAACATCGCCTACTCCCTCCTGTGGCGCATTGCCAACGGTGACGTCTACGGCAAGGACGTACCAGTCGAGCTCAACCTGCTGGAGATTGAGCCAGCCCTGCGCGCCACCGAAGGCGTAGCAATGGAGCTCCTGGACTCCGCATTCCCACTGCTGAAGAACATCCGCATCACCGCCAACGCTAACGAGGCTTTCGACGGCGCATCTGCTGCTTTCCTTGTCGGCGCAAAGCCACGTGGCAAGGGTGAAGAGCGTTCTGACTTGATCGCAGCCAACGGCAAGATCTTCGGACCACAGGGCAAGGCCATCAACGACAATGCGGCTGATGACATCCGCGTCGTCGTCGTAGGCAACCCTGCAAACACCAACGCGCTGATCGCACAGTCCGCAGCTCCAGATGTACCTGCATCTCGCTTCTCTGCACTGATGCGCCTGGATCACAACCGTGCGCTGTCCCAGCTGGCTACCAAGCTGGAGAAGGACTCCACCGACTTCGAGAAGATGGTCGTTTGGGGCAACCACTCTGCAACCCAGTTCCCAGACATCACCTACGCTCTTTGTGAAGGCAAGCCTGTGAGCGAGCTCGTGGATGCTGACTGGTACGAGGGTGAGTTCATCCCACGCGTAGCTAAGCGTGGCGCAGAAATCATCGACGTTCGCGGCAGCTCCTCTGCAGCCTCTGCAGCCTCCGCAGCCATCGACCACATGCACGATTGGATCAACGGCACCGACAAGTGGGTTACCGCTGCTATCCCATCCACCGGCGAATACGGCATCCCAGAGGGCATCGTTGTTGGTCTGCCAACCTACGCTGAAGGTGGCGAGTGGAAGGTTGTCGAAGGCCTGGAGATCTCTGACTTCCAGCGCAAGCGTATCGACGCTAACGTCGCCGAACTCCTCGACGAGCGCGAAGCCGTCAAGGACCTGCTTGGCTAGATCCGTTTGATAAGTGCCCTTCCCAAGTAGGAAGGGCACTTTTTCTATTGGACACCGTACGTAAAATTCGACATTTTGGCCTACGATTGGGGCTCTCGGAGGTGCGAAATGCAGAATTTTACTTACTAACCCCTTCGGGCTTGTCCGCCCACAATTGCAGGCGTGACACTGGGAATTCTTGTTTCTCCTGCCACCACCAGCGAGGTCCCAGTGCTCGAACTGGAGGATCAAGAATGACCTCTATGTTTGTGCCTTCGGGTCCTCCCAGAATGAGGCATTCATTTTTGATCAGGTGGTTGTCTGTAGCAAAAGTTCTCAAGGGGTGAATGCTCGTGATCGAAGTAATGGGAATCAATGCAATTTCAGTTCCCTTTACTTTGATTACGAATGTGGAGCTATCCATATAACTTGGGTAGACGTACTGTCGACCACAATAAGCAATGAGCATGAAGATTCCATAGCCACTTAATACCGCGAGCAGGAGCCGCAAAGCTAGGGAATCCAACAACAGTTCAATGGCGATGAGCTCGATGATCGACGCGCAACCGATGGCGATGGGGAGTGTCCACATCCCTTTGGTGTGCATGATGGGGTGGGCATCGGTGGGAAAGAACTGCCTGCGACGAACAAAATAGTAAAAGTCGCGCCATAACTGCAGCTCCTGAAGAAACACCCGGACCGGGAGAACGGATTTGATGCCGCGGCGGGTGGCCTGAGCAATGTGAACTCCGAGGAGGACAAGGACAACGAGCCCGAACCATTTCATGGCAGCGCAGCCTCAAGTAGCTTTCGCTGAGCAGGAGAAAGGTCTAGGTCTGAGAGCTGGAATGGCAGAGAACCAGGGCGGAGGGTTTCTTCGATTCCTTGAGTGTAGGCCTGCGGAACAGCTTCCCGGAACTCTTGCAGTACCTCAGTGGTCGGCTCTGAGCAGCTCCAAAGCGCTGCGAGCTTTCGCGTTGCAGCTATGTGGCTGGCTGACTTGAGATTTCGAGACAACAGCTCCCACGTGCGGGGAGTAGTGACCCCTGCAATGACCATGAGATCAAGCATGGCAATCTCATGCTTGGCAAAATCTGAATTCCCGATGACATCAACGAGCAGTTGCGTGACAGCCCGCGGCGCGCCTACTTCGCCTAGGGCTAACAGCTCTAAGCGACGGCGTTGCTCCGCAATAGCCTGTTCTTGAGCATCCAGATTCGCCTGGGCTTCGGTAACGAGCTCAGAAAGCGGCGCTGTACCGATCTTTTTCAGTGGGATCCCTGCCTGGCTCAAGGTTCTGATTTGGAAGGCGTGCGCCAGGTCATTCACCGAATACTCCCGATAGTTCGCAGACGTGCGACGAGGCTCTGGGAGCACCCCAAGTGCATGGTAGTTGTGAATAGTGCGCACCGAGCAACCGCATGCCTTCGCCACATCAGAAATCTTCATGCCCCAGTTGTAAACCATGACACAGTGTGAGGGTCAAGGAATCCCGGTGTAGAACCCCGCCACTGGTGCAGTTGTAGACCGCGTTAAGATAGTCTCCATGACTAATCGCGCGGATAAACTTCCAAAGAGCTGGGACCCGAAGGCTGTAGAAAAGGGCCTGTACGAGGGTTGGGTAGAAAAGGGCTACTTCACTGCTGATCCAAGCAGCGACAAGCAGCCATTCTCTGTCATGCTGCCACCGCCGAACGTGACGGGCCAGCTCCACATGGGACACGCGCTGAACAACACCCTTATCGACGCGATTACCCGGCGCAAGCGCATGCAGGGCTTTGAGGTCCTGTGGCTTCCAGGCATGGACCACGCCGGTATTGCTACCCAGACCAAGGTCGAGGCGATGCTGCGTGAGACCGAGGGGAAGAAGCGCTGGGACTACGAGCGCGAGGAGTTCATCGAGAAGGTTTGGGAGTGGAAGCGCGAGTACGGTGGCAAGATCACCGAGCAGATGCGCGCCATCGGCTCTGGTGTCGACTGGTCTCGCGAGCGTTTCACGCTGGATGAAGGACTGTCTAATGCGGTCCAGACCATCTTCAAGCAGCTCTACGACCAGGGCATGATTTACCGCGCGAATCGCCTGGTTAACTGGTCCCCTGTGCTGGAGACCGCTGTCTCGGATATTGAGGTGGTCTACAAGGACGTCGAGGGTGAGCTGGTGAGCATCCTCTACGGTGACCCAGACGGCGACCATGTTGTTGTCGCCACCACCCGCGTCGAGACGATGCTCGGCGACGTCGCAGTCGCTGTCCACCCAGATGACGAACGTTATAAGAATCTCGTGGGCAAGAAGCTCAAGCACCCATTCATTGAGGGGCGCGAGATGGTTGTCATCGCCGATGATTACGTTGACCCAGAGTTCGGTACTGGCGCGGTGAAGATCACCCCAGCTCACGACCCGAATGACTACGCGATGGGCCAACGCCATGGCCTGGACATGCCAACCATCATGGACGCCACCGGTCACATCGCCGATACCGGCACCCAATTCGATGGCATGGATCGCTTCGAGGCCCGCGTGAAGATCCGTGAAGCCTTGGCTGCACAAAACAGAATCGTGAAAGAGGTGCGCCCGTACCTGCACTCCGTCGGCCACTCCGAGCGCACCGGTGAGCCAATCGAGCCACGCCTGTCCTTGCAGTGGTTCGTGAAGGTAGCAGAGCTGGCCAAGATGGCCGGTGACGCAGTTCGTGACGGCGACACCAAGATTCACCCAGCCAACCTCGAGCCGCGTTACTTCGACTGGGTCGATGACATGCACGACTGGACCATTTCGCGCCAGCTGTGGTGGGGTCACCGCATTCCGATTTGGTACGGTCCCGACGGCGACGTCATCTGCGTTGGTCCTGGTGAAGAAGTACCGGAAGGCTACGTCCAGGACGAGGATGTCCTTGACACCTGGTTCTCCTCCGCGCTGTGGCCGTTCTCCACCATGGGCTGGCCTGAGGGCTCCCCAGAGTTGGACAAGTTCTACCCGACCTCGGTGCTGGTCACGGCCTATGACATTTTGTTCTTCTGGGTTGCCCGCATGATGATGTTCGGCACCTTCGCCGGCAAGAACAGTGACCTGCCGAAGATCCCATTCACGGACATCTTCCTGCACGGCCTGGTGCGCGACGAACAGGGGCGCAAGATGTCTAAGTCCCTGGGCAACGGTATTGACCCGATGGACTGGGTGGAAAAGTACGGCGCCGACGCTCTCCGCTTCACCTTGGCGCGTGGCGCGAACCCTGGCGTCGACCTTCCAGTGGGTGAGGACGCGGCCCAGAGCTCCCGTAACTTCGCCACCAAGCTGTTCAATGCCACGAAGTTCGCGCTGATGAACGGCGCGGGGGTGGGCGAGCTCCCAGCTCGCGAGAACCTTACCGACGCCGACAAGTGGATCCTCGACCGCCTCGAGCAGGTCCGCGCCGATGTAGATGACTACCTGGACCGCTACCAGTTTGCAAAGGCCAACGAGGAGCTCTACGCCTTCGTCTGGGGCGAGGTGTGCGACTGGTACCTCGAGATTGCGAAGGTCCAGATCCCGCGCGAAGGCCAGACTGAGCAGGGCGAGAACACCAAGCTGGTTCTCGGTCGGGTGCTCGACGTGGTGCTGCGACTGCTGCACCCAGCAATGCCGTTTGTCACCGAAACGCTGTGGCAGGCGCTTACCGACGGCGAATCCCTCGTAATCGCGCAGTGGCCAACCGCTGATACGACGAATGGGGGAGCACCTGCAGATGCGGATGCAGCTCGTCGCATCGAGGATGTGCAAAAGCTCATCACGGAGATCCGTCGCTTCCGCTCCGATCAGGGTGTGAAGCCTTCTCAGTGGGTTCCAGCGCGACTGGACTTTGCTGCAGCAGACCTGGAATCGCTAGAGGACACGATTCGGAGCCTCGCGCGCGTCGAGAAGCCTGCAGACTTCACCCCGAGCGCAAGCATCGAGATTCGCCTGAGCCAAGCCACCATTGAGGTGGAACTGGATACCTCCGGAAGTGTGGATGTGGCGGCTGAGCGCAAGCGCCTGGAGAAGGATCTCAAGGCTGCCGAGAAGGAGCTGGACACCACCGCGAAGAAGCTGGGTAACGAGGCTTTCTTGGCGAAGGCGCCAGAGGCTGTGGTGGAGAAGATCAAGGCTCGTCAGGCACTGGCTAAGGAAGAGTTCGAGCGCATCACTGCACGACTTGGGGAGCTCGGCTAGGGTCTAGTGTCATGCGCTTTGGCATTGACTTTGGTACCACCCGAACCGTAATCGCTGCTGTAGACCGCGGGAACTACCCCGTGGTCGCAGTGGAAGATACCTACGGTGACCTGCGGGAATTTATTCCAACGGTGGTTGGCCTCGTCGGTGACCAATTGGTCGCGGGCTGGGCAGCGCAGGAGTGCACGGATAACGTGCGCTCCTTCAAACGCCTGCTGGCGACGCCCGATGCCAACGCGAACACTCCAGTGCAGATCGGTGAGAAAACGTTCCCGCTCGGGGAGGTTCTCGCCGTGTTCGCTCGTGCGGTAGTGGACGAACTCCGCCGACTCTATGACACCGATTCCATTGAGATCGTGCTGGGCGTCCCGGCGAACGCGCATTCCACGCAGCGACTCATGACGCTCACCGCCTTCACCCAAGCCGGTGCCACGGTGACAGGAATGGTGAACGAACCATCGGCTGCCGCCTTCGAATACACCCACCGGCACGCGCGAACCCTCAACACCAAACGGCGCACGGTGATCGTCTACGACCTGGGTGGTGGCACTTTCGACTGCACGCTCATGCGGATCGACGACAACGAACACCTCGTGGAAAAGACCCTCGGCATTGGCAGGCTCGGTGGCGATGACTTCGACGCGTTGCTCGCCGACATGGCGCGGGAACAGCTGGGCACCGAAGCTGACCTCATGGAAGCAGCCCGCACCGCGAAAGAGCAGCTCAAACCGCAGTCGCGTCGCATCATGATTGAAGCAGGCGACGACATGGTAGTGCTGCCAGTATCAGAGTTTTACGATGCAGCGCAGCCACTGGTGGAGCAGACCTATGAGGTGCTCAAACCGTTAATTGGTGAATCGGAGAACCTCACTGATACCGACATTGCGGGCATCTACCTGGTGGGCGGCGCAAGCTCGCTGCCCCTGATTCCTCGGCTGCTTCGCGAACGCTACGGACACCGCGTCCACCGCTCACCGCTGCCCACTGCGTCGACGGCTGTGGGACTCGCCATCGCCGCTGACCCGGACTCCGACTTCCTGCTCCGCGATAAAGTCTCCCGTGGCATCGGCGTGTTCCGGGAGCGCAACAGCGGAGCAGACGTCAGCCTCGACACCATCCTGGAACCCGGCCGGGAAACCGAAGCCACTGCCACCAGTCGCTATTGGGCGGCGCACAACATCGGTTGGTTCCGCTACGTGGAATTCTCTCCGAACAACCCAGGAGATTTCAGCGTCCTCGCCGAAGTCTTGGTGCCCTTCGACCCGGCTCTGCGGCACCTCAGCCAAGAGGAACTCGCCCAGGTTCCAGTACAACGCTGGCCGGATGGGTACCCCTGGCCAGAAGTGGTGGAAACGATCAGCACCGACGCCAACGGTATCGCCGTCATCAGGATCGGTATCCCAGCCGAACACTTCGAAACAGCTGTCGAAGTGCGTGCGCTACACTAAAACGCATGTCTGAACACGAGGTTTCCCTGGACGAAACCGGGCTCACGCTGCCCATTGATGCTGCAGGACCAACGAATGAGCCTGCCTCCCGAGAGATTACTCACGACGATCTCGTCGCCCCCGCAGCGGTAGAGGCGGAACTGGATCAGCGGTGGAACGAAACCCAGATCGATCCGTCCCTCGAACGAATCGAACTGCTCATGGACCTGCTAGGCAACCCAGAGCGCGCATTCCCCGCTATCCACGTGGCCGGTACCAACGGCAAGACCTCTACGGTCCGCATGATCGAAGCGCTCATGAGGGCCTTCCATCGTCGCACGGGGCGCACTACCAGCCCGCACCTACAGTTGGTTACCGAACGCATTGCCATCGACGGCATGCCAATCCACCCACGTGACTATGTGCGAACCTGGGAGGAAATCAAACCTTATGTTGAGATGGTGGATGCCCGATCTAGCGTGCGGATGTCCAAATTCGAGGTACTGGTGGCCATGGCGTACGCAGCGTTCGCTGACGCCCCAGTTGATGTCGCGGTGATCGAAGTTGGGCTCGGCGGGCGGTGGGACGCCACCAACGTCATCAATGCAGACGTCAACGTGATTACCCCAATCGGGTTGGACCATACGGGAATCTTGGGGGAGAGCATCGCAGAGATCGCCGCAGAAAAAGCCGGCATTATTAAGTCTCGCTGGGACACCGACGATCTGCTTTCCCCTCCGGACAACGTAGTGGTTATCGCGGAGCAGGATCCAGCTGCAATGAGGGTGATCCTGGAGAAAGCCGTCTCGGTCGATGCTGCTGTGGCGCGCGCCGGGTCGGAATTCGGCGTGGTGTCCTCCACCATTGCGGTGGGTGGACAGCAGCTCACCCTGCGTGGCCTAGGTGGCGAATACGAGGACATTTTCCTCCCGCTTTCCGGCGAGCATCAGGCCCGCAACGCAGCGGTGGCACTGGCGGCGGTAGAAGCATTCTTCGGTGCCGGGGCGGGCCGGCAACTGGACGTCGATACGGTGCGCGCTGGTTTCGCGTCGGTGGACTCTCCCGGCCGACTCGAGCGCGTCCGTGCCACCCCCACCGTCTTTATCGATGCTGCCCACAACCCGCACGGGGCGCGAGCCCTTGGCCAGGCGCTCGACCGAGATTTCTCCTTCAGCCGCGTAATCGGCGTGGTCTCTGTGCTCGCCGACAAAGACGCGCGCGGTGTGCTTGAACAGCTCGAACCGTACCTCAACGAGCTGGTGGTTACTCAGAACACCTCGCCACGCGTCCTCGACGCCTACGAACTGGCAGAGCTAGCCCGCGAGATTTACGGTGAGGAGCGCGTCCATGTAGCGGACACGCTTGTCGACGCCGTGGAAGTCGCAGTCGAATTGGCCGAAGATACCTCAGAAGGTGGAAGCGTGTCAGGAGCAGGTGTGATCATCACCGGTTCCGTCGTCACCGCCGGTGAAGCCCGCGCACTGTTTGGAAAGGAACCTGCATGACCCAGCAATACGGCCCACTCGGCCCCGGACATGCCCCCGTCAAAGACCCCATGAAAGGACTGCGCGGCGTCATGGCCGGTACCCTCGTCATGGAAGCGATCTCCATCTGGCTGGTGCTCACCGTCATCCTCCGCGTGGACAACGGCGAGCACTGGACCACGCTGAACTGGGTTTATGTCACCATCGTCGGTGCTCTGATGTTCGTGTGGGCATTCATGCAAAAGCTACCTATCGCACTGCCCGTCAACCTCGTACTGCAGGTGCTCGCGGTCGTGGGATTCTTCGTACACCCATCAATGGGCATCATGGGACTGATTTTCGTGGGAGTATGGGCGTACATCCTCGTGCTGCGTAAAAACCTGATTGAGCGCATGCAACGAGGCTTGCTCACCACCCAACACGACTAGGAGTTTGTGCATGTTCATGCGAAACCTGGACTTCTTTGCGTGCGCAATCTTCGCGCTACTTGCCGTCTATGTCCGAGCCACCGGTATGAGCTTCTGGCTGGCCGTGGTGTTCATCATTGCTGCCGGCTCCAGCTTGGTCAGCGGGTTTGTAAAACGCAACAACCGAATTCGCCTGGAACGCGACCCCATCGCCCTCACCCCGGAACAAAAAGACATCATCAAAAACCTGAAAGACCAGGGTAAAGGCTACGCTGCGATTAAACAGGTACGCCTGTGGTACCGCTATTGCGACCTCAAGACTGCAGTGGAACTAGTGGAGCAGGTAAACTAATCGCCATGACTGAACGTACTCTCATCCTGATCAAGCCAGACGGTGTTGCAAATGGACACGTCGGTGAAATCATCGCCCGCATCGAGCGCAAGGGCCTCAAGCTCGCCGCCATGGATCTGCGTGTAGCAGACAAGGAAACCGCAGAGAAGCACTACGCTGAGCACGCAGACAAGCCATTCTTCGGCGAGCTCGTCTCCTTCATCACCTCCGCACCACTCGTTGCAGGCATCGTTGAGGGCCCACGCGCAATTGAGGCTTGGCGCCAGCTGGCCGGTGGCACCGACCCAGTATCCAAGGCCACCCCAGGCACCATCCGTGGCGACTTCGCCCTGACCGTCGGCGAGAATGTCGTCCACGGCTCCGACTCCCCAGAGTCCGCAGAGCGCGAGATCGCAATCTGGTTCCCTAACCTGTAAAACAAACGTTTTGGTTTTCACCCCGCCTCATTGAGGCGGGGTTTTGTGTTGGGGGATGGGGACTTGGGGCAGGCGATTGCGAAACCCGGGAAGCGTTTCCCGGATCTCGGGGAGGTTTAGGGCTTCAGTTGTGCTTTTTCTTGTTTTTTCTTCCGAAACCCGGGGAATGCTTCCCGGGGATTGCGGGCGGAGTGGATATACAGGCATGCAAGGGCCCCAGAATGAAGGGGTTAGCGCCGTGAAGCAAGCGCTTGCACGCCGAGCGCGGTGAGTTCGATCCACCATTTGCTGCGGTCGTCGGCGTGCATCATGGGGGAGATGCGGGCCAGCCCGTGGCGCTCGAGGGCGCTACCGGCGCTGAGTACTGCTTCGTAGTCGGGGGAGACTGAGGATACGCGGACCCTGGTGCCATCGAATGCTCCCATGGTGGCTAGGGTGTGGGCTAACTCGCGGTGCTCGTCGAGGGCGGTGAGACGGGTAGTGGTGAGTTCCGAGATTTCTGTGCGGCTGGCCAGCGTGCGGAGGCGGAGGCGCTGCTCACGAAGGCCTCGGGAAAAGAGAGTGTGCATTGATAAGGTTCCTGCCGCAGTACCGGCCGTGAGCAGCAATGCATCCGACGCGGCGGTGTCGGGGAGCCCGATCGCGCCGCAGACCACCGCCGCGGGCGGGAAAATGACACGTCCCCAGGGCACCGGGTATACTTCGGGAGCCCGGTAGACGTCGAAAACGGCTCGGGCCGGGGTTTGGGCGTACAAGTAGGCCAGCAGAAACACGACCGAGACGATCGCACTCACAAAGACTCCAGTGGTTGAGAGCAGTTGGAGTTTCATTGCCACCGAGGACGCGGAAACCGGCACCAAGAGTGACCATGACCATGGTCGTAGATGCGCTCGAACAGGACCCATAAGCGACAGGTTAACGGAAAACATGCACTGTGGAACTAAAAATGTGGCCTCTTTGCCACAAAGGCAAGAGGCCACGGAAAGAGTGACGTTAGAACAAGCCAGCGTTGGTCTCGCCGAAGTCATCAGTGGTGTGTTCGCGGGAGTCAACGTTTGCGTCGTTGTTCACGGAGTTGTCACCTTCGACGCGGGCGGTCTGGGTGATCACGATGTTGTTCTTCAAACGGCCGAGCTTGGTGAGGCCGTCGCCGAAGTGCAGTGTGGCAATGATCTGGTCATCGCCCTTTTCGACGGGGTTAGACAGCGTGATCTCGAAGGAACGGACAGACTTTGCGCGGTCAAACCCGAGGTCACGGATGTGCGCGCCGTTCTTGCCATAGCCGGTGATGACGCGGTCAACCTCTTCAGGGCCTTCAGCCGTGTAGATATCAACGCGGAAGGTAGTGACACCATTTTCGTTGAAGTAGCGCTTGTCACCAACGTTCTTAGCCTTGACCGCCACGACACCAGCGTAGCCAGGAGCCTTTGCAGAAGAGACGGTGAAGTGTGGCTGCAAATCGAGGTTCGTGTTGATTTCCTCGTCCACTGGAACCACGCCCGTCAAGTCAGTGATCTCTTCTGGAGTTGGATCAGCTGCGTCGACAGTCTCATTGGTTTCTGGATCCACAGGAGCAGTAGCGTGCTCGTCTGCCAGGTCAGATGGGGTGATGTCCGGGTGTGCACCGGCCAACGTGTCGTAGGTGCGAACCTGGACTTCGTTCTTGACCGGGGTGATAGCAACCCAAGGAGTCGGGTTGGACCAGGTGCCGTCCAGCTTGCAGTACTGCTGCGTGCCGGAGAAAGTCACAGTGCGGAAGCCGTAGGTGGCTTCGCCGGTGGAACCGGCTGGAACCTTGTAAGGGCCGATCTTTTGGCCGACCTGCCAGGACAGTTCGTAGGACGCGGAAAGGCCGATTTTCTGAGCAAATGAGGCTGCGATACCGAAGGACGCACCCTTCTGAGAGTAACCCGCGTTTGCGTTGACACTGCTGGTCTGGTCGCCCTGGACATTGAGCTTGATGGCCTGGGTCTTAGAAAGGCTTTGCTCCAAGTTGATGTCATCTTGGGTGTGGTTGGTGGTGGACACGGTTCCCGCAGGAGTGAAGGAGTCGGTGACCTTGTAGGCGACCGTGCGGTAGTCTTCCCAGGCGTTGCACACTGGGTGAGGGTTCTGAATGTTTGGCTTGATGGAGTCAGAGCCGTGGAGGGTGTGGATGAGTGGGAGCTGTGGATTCAGCTTTGGGGTCTCTGGGTAGGTGTCAACGGTGGTTGCTGCGTGTGCTGGGGACACGGTCAGGCCGATGGCCAACAGTCCGGCAGCGAGAGCGGAGAGCCTCACGGGTGGTTCCTTTCAGAAAAATTAGTTTGATGTGATCGAGTTATAGGATCCGCGTAGAGAAACCTTAAAAGCAAGTAAGACATGTTGACTTGGTCACAAAATAAGTAACCAATGTTAATGGATGCAAGATTTGTTACTTAAGCAAATGGTTAACGGTTTACCTGCAGTTTACCGAGTGGTGGACATTGTTCAATGTGGATGCCTGTTGGGTTTTCAATAGTTGCTAGATTGTTATAGTTTTAGGTGAGAAATAATTCGCAGGGAGAAAAAGCCCCCAATGTGGGGGTAGCTTTAGGGTGAGGAGCTTAAGCGGTTTGTGGTGGGGGAAACGGTGTTAGTGGCCTCTGCTCAGGTATTTTTGCAACGCGCGTCGGGTGGAGAATGTTTAACGCTCCGAGTGTCGCTGTCAAATAAAGTTGATGTAAATGAAGCTTTAAATTGTAGCTGCAAAAAAGTTCTCATCCCTGTGTCTCGTGCCTGGTTCAGACTCATAGCGTCGAGCATTTCCCAGGGGCGGGATTAACTTTCATAGTCAAGCGCCGCCGTTAATGCAGGAGATCGGTTCGGTGTGTCACAATAGGAACCACGTACTCTAGTTCGCTCTCTATCCAGGGATTCGCTGAACGGATACGATTCAGGCTTTTCAATGTAAAACATGCGCGTGACCTGCGCGGCGGCGGACCTTATCTGGGTGCCAGCGCCCGGGAAGCGTGGCTTAAATTAAACATAGGAGTTGACCGTGGTAAACGGTGCTGCAGAAATTGATAGAACGCAATTAGGTGAGAAAACCCGGGTGCATGTGCTGGCTAAGGCGTTGGGAATTACGTCCAAGGAGCTGGTGGCCGAGCTGAGTGCAGTGGGGATTAAGAAGGTCGCACAATCGTCGCTGTCGCGCGCAGAAGCCGAGCAAGTGCTGGATGCACTGGCAGCCGCTAAGGAACCCCAAAAAGAGGATCCTAAAAAAGAGAAGCCGAAGCGTCGTGCCAAGCGGGTAGCGAAGAAGGGGCAGGACGATCCTGCAGATGACGCGTTGCGTCGTCGCGTGGAAAAGAACGTGGCTAATGAGATTAGCCAGATCGAGGAGAAGGTTGAGCGAGAGCTGGCCGCCCTCGAGGTGGAGCCTGAGGAGGAGCTGCTGGCTGATGTGGAGCCTGCGATCACCCCGGCTCCGGAGAATGTCTTTATCGCTCCGATTTTCAAGGCTCCTGAGCCCGTCGTTGAGGCTCAACCAATTGATGATGAAGAAGTAAGTGCACCGAAGCGTCGTGGACGTCGTGGCAAAGGCCGTGGCCGTGGTGCGGAGGAAACCCCAGCGGTTGTGGAGGAGGTCCCTGAGGAGCCGGTTGGTATCAAGGGGTCCACGCGTTTGGAGGCGCAGCGGCGTCGGCGGACGGAGCGTCGTGAAGAAGGCCGCAAGAAGCGCCACATCGTGTCCGAGGCGGAGTTCTTGGCACGGCGTGAGTCGGTTGAGCGCGTGATGGTGGTCCGTGAGAAGGAGCGCGAAGACGGCCTGGGGCGCGTCACACAGGTAGGTGTGTTGGAGGACTCCATGCTGGTGGAGCACTTCGTTACCTCCGAGACGCAGACCACCATGGTGGGCAACATCTACCTTGGTCGGGTGCAGAACGTGCTGCCGTCCATGGAGGCTGCCTTCATTGACATCGGTAAGGGGCGCAACGGTGTGCTCTACGCTGGCGAGGTTGATTGGCGCAGCGCGGGCCTAGGCGGGCGGTCCCGCAAGATTGAGCAGGCGCTGAAGTCGGGCGACCAGGTATTGGTGCAGGTCACCAAGGACCCGGTGGGGCATAAGGGGGCACGCTTAACGACGCAAATTTCCCTAGCGGGACGCTTCCTCGTCTACGTCCCTGGTGGCCGTTCCGCGGGTATCTCCCGTAAGCTGCCTGAGCCGGAGCGCAAGCGTCTGAAGGAAATCCTCAAGGAGATCATCCCTGGTGATGGTGGTGCAATCATCCGTACCGCCGCTGAGGGAGTCCACGAGCGGGAGATCAGCGCGGATGTGAACCGCCTGCACTCCTTGTGGGAGCAGATTCAGGACCGCACCAAGGAAGAGAAAGCTTCCCGGGGCGCTAAGCCAGTGACCATGTATGAAGAGCCAGACATGCTGGTCAAAGTGGTCCGCGACCTGTTCAACGAGGACTTTGACAAGCTTGTCGTTGACGGCGATCGCCCTTGGAACACGGTGCACGCCTACGTCAACTCCGTGGCTCCTGACCTGGCGGAACGGTTGGAAAAGTACGAATCCTACGACCACGGTGGCGTGGACGCCTTCGAGTTCTACCGCATCGATGAACAGATCCATAAGGCGCTGGCTCGCAAGGTCTGGTTGCCATCCGGTGGCACCCTGGTGATCGATCGCACCGAAGCGATGACTGTCATTGACGTCAACACCGGCAAGTTCACCGGCGCTGGTGGCAACTTGGAAGAAACCGTCACCAAAAACAACCTGGAAGCCGCCGAAGAAATCGTGCGTCAAATGCGCCTGCGTGACATGGGCGGCATGATCGTCATTGACTTCATTGACATGGTCCTTCCCGAAAACCAGGATCTGGTCCTTAGGCGCCTGACCGAAGCCCTGGGACGGGATCGTACTCGCCATCAGGTGTCCGAAGTGACCTCGCTGGGCCTGGTTCAGGTGACCCGAAAGAAGCTCGGTACGGGCCTGTTGGAGACCTTCTCCACCGAGTGTCAGTGCTGCCAAGGCCGAGGCATTATCCTGCACACCGACCCGATCGAGCAGGAAGAAGACCGTCCAATCTACGGCAAGGCTGCTGCGAAGGCCGCTGAGAAGCGCCGGGAGCACAAGCCACAAGAGCACCCAACTATCAAGGCGATGCTCAAGACCACGGAGGACAACGAGGAACAAGAATCTCCAAGTATCGAAGAGCTGGCAGCTGCTGTTGTGGCAGTAGAAGAGCCAGAAAAGCCAGCGAAGCGTCGCCGCGGCCGCCGCGGGAAGAACACTGCCAGCGAGAAAAACATTGCTGAGATTGAGCAGATCGCTTCCGAAGCCGTCGCGACCGCCGAAGACGCCGATCCGGAAGAGCCCTCCGGCAAGGATTTCCAGCCAGCGAAAACGTACGAGGAAGCACTCGAGGAATACAACGCCTCCCCGCGTCGTCGTCGCGCCACTCGAGGCAACTCCAAGTCAGATGTGCCTCCACGTAAAGCTGACTTCGAGAAGCCGGAACCTGAGAAAGAAGTTGCTGAGACAACCGAAGTGACGGAAATTGCGCCGCCACGCCGGGGCCGACGTCGCGCCGTGAAGAAACTCGCCACCCCAGATCAGCCTCAGGAAGAGGTGAATGAGAAGAAGGGCGTCGATAAGCCTGCTGCGTCCGCCCCGCGCCGGGGCCGACGTCGCGCCGTGAAGAAACTCTCGGAGGCGCAGAACCCAGCGCAGCCGGAACCTCAAAAGTCGCAAGAGCCACAACAATCACGTGGAAAGCGACGTGCGGTACGGCGTAACCGGGGCTAGCGAGCACGCGGTTTGTATTTTTAGGCGTTTACCGGGTAGTCTTTGACAGTCGCTGTTTACAGGCTGATAACGCTGCTGTAAACGCAAAGAAAATCATTTGTCCAATCGGGTGCTCCGCAAGCGCCCGAGCCGAGTTCTAGATAAAGGGGTAGCCCTCCTATGTATGCGATCGTCAAGACCGGCGGCAAGCAGTACAAGGTTGCCGAAGGTGACCTCGTCAAGGTCGAGAAGATCGAGGGTGAGCCAGGTTCGTCCGTGGCTCTCACCCCGGTTCTGCTCGTCGATGGCGCAACTGTTACCACCGATGCTGAAAAGCTTTCCAAGGTCAGCGTTTCCGCTGAGATCGTCGAGCACACCAAGGGCCCGAAGATCAAGATTCTGAAGTACAAGAACAAGACCGGTTACAAGACGCGTCAGGGCCACCGTCAGCCACTGACCGTCGTCAAGGTAACTGGGATCAAGTAAGCCGGCAGGCTTTCTAGCTTTCCTGAAGGAGGGAAAACCAAATGGCACATAAGAAGGGTGCATCCTCGACCTCTAACGGTCGCGATTCCGAGGCAAAGCGCCTTGGCGTAAAGCGCTTCGGTGGTCAGCAGGTCAAGGCCGGCGAGATCCTCATCCGTCAGCGCGGAACCAAGTTCCACCCAGGCGAGAACGTTGGCCGTGGCGGCGACGACTCCCTGTTCGCTCTCAAGGCTGGCGCTGTCCAGTTCTCCACCAAGCGCAACCGTCGCATGGTGAACATCGTCCCAGCCGAGGCTGAGGCGTAACATACAGCTGTAACGCGCAAACCCGCACCATCCAGGAAACTGGGGTGCGGGTTTCGTTTTCCAGCAGGTGAGGGCGCAGATTTAGCGTACGGATGGGACGTTTCAGGCCTGGAAAATCCCATCGGTACGCTAAATTTCCGCAGGCCCTATATGATTAACCGAATCCCTCCGGCACCTAGAATGGTGCATACTGGGCGTCGATAAGCGCCTGCATTTTAACCAGAAGGAAGTTCCATGAACCGTTTCGTTGACCGCGTGGTCCTCCATTTGATGGCCGGTGACGGCGGAAATGGTTGTGCGTCGATTCACCGTGAAAAATTCAAGCCTCTCGGCGGTCCGGACGGTGGCAATGGCGGACACGGCGGAGACATCATCTTGGAAGCTAGCCCGCAGGTCCACACGCTGCTGGATTTGCACTACCGTCCGCATATCAAGGCGCAGCGTGGCGCAAACGGTGCGGGTGATCACCGCAATGGTGCTCGGGGCGAAGATCTTGTTTTGGAAGTTCCGGCCGGCACAGTAGTAATGAACGACAAGGGTGAGGTCATGGCAGACCTCACTGCCCACGGTATGCGCTACATCGCTGCGGAAGGCGGGCACGGTGGCTTGGGTAACGCATCGTTGGCGAGCCGCGCCCGCAAAGCCCCTGGTTTCGCGTTGAAGGGCGAGCCAGGTGAGCAACACGACGTCATCCTGGAGCTGAAATCCATGGCTGACGTCGGCTTGCTGGGGTTTCCGTCCGCAGGTAAATCATCGCTGATCTCTGTGCTGTCGGCGGCTAAGCCGAAGATCGGTGACTACCCATTTACGACGCTGCAGCCAAATCTAGGTGTAGTGGAAGTGGGGCATGAAACGTTCACCATCGCGGACGTTCCCGGCCTTATTCCGGGCGCCAGCGAGGGCAAGGGCTTGGGGCTCGATTTCCTCCGCCACATTGAACGCACCGCCGTGCTCGCGCACATCGTTGACACCGCGACGATGGATCCGGGCCGCGATCCGATCTCCGACATTGAGGCCTTGGAGAACGAACTTGCCCTGTATGAGTCCGCGCTGTCCCACGACGTGGGGCTTGGGGATCTGAAAGACCGGCCGCGCATCGTGGTGCTGAACAAGACTGACGTCCCTGAGGCACTGGAGCTCGCCGAATTCCTCAAGGAAGACATCGAGGAAAAGTTCGGCTGGCCAGTGTTCATTATTTCCGCTGCAGCGCACCAGGGGCTTGAGCCACTGAAATACAAGCTGCTTGAGATCGTGCAACAGCATCGCAAAGCAAACCCGAAGGCCAAGGCAGAGGTGCGCACGATCATCCGCCCGCAGGCCGTGGATGCCGTTTCCAACAAACAAGGGTTCGTTGTGGAAAAGGACCCCGAGTTCGAAGGTGCCTTCATCGTGCGCGGCACCAAGCCAGAGCGGTGGATCCGCCAAACCGACTTCGAGAACGACGAAGCCATCGGTTACCTTGCCGACCGCCTCGCCCGCGCCGGTGTGGAAGAAGCCCTGTTCAAGGCAGGTGCCGTGGAGGGTGCACAGGTCACCATCGGCGATGTCACCTTCGAGTGGGAACCGATGACGGCAGCGGGCGCCGATTCCCTCATGACCGGCCGTGGCACCGACATCCGCCTGGAGCGCACAACCCGCGCCTCCGCTGCGGAGCGTAAGCGTGCGTCCCAGGCCCGCCGTGGCCTCATCGACGAATTCGACTATGGCGATGGGGAAGTGGCCGACCGGGATCGTTGGCAGGGTTAAACTAATTCCTTATGTACGAACAGTCCTTGCCGGTCGGTCCTTATCGCGACAATGTCTCCGCCGAATTCCCAATCGTGGAATCGGTGGCGGGCCCGGCCTTTGGACATGAATCTGAGCTGCGGAAACGGATCGCCACCGCCCGCAAAGTTGTGGTGAAGATCGGGTCGTCGTCGTTGACTGGCCCGGATTTCACGGTGGATGTAGCGAAGATCGACCGGATCGTGGATGCGTTGCAGGCCCGGATGTCCCGTAACTCGGACATCATCGTGGTCAGCTCCGGCGCGATCGCTGCGGGCATGGGACCGTTGGGGCTGGTGCAGCGCCCCACTGATCTGGCGACCCGGCAGGCCGCCGCGGCTGTCGGCCAGGTGTACTTGGCCCACCAGTGGGGACTCAGCTTCGCCCGGTACGGGCGCTCCATCGGTCAGGTGCTGCTCACGGCAGCGGACGCAGGTCAGCGTGACCGGGCCCGCAATGCACAGAACACCATTGATCGGCTGCGCCAGCTGCGTAGCGTCCCCATTATCAATGAAAATGACACCGTGGCAACGACCGAAGCCCGCTTCGGTGACAATGACCGTCTCTCCGCTATCGTCGCGAACCTGGTCCGAGCTGACGCCCTGGTGCTGCTCAGCGACGTCGACGGCCTGTATGACAAGAACCCTGTGGACCCCACCGCCCGTTTCATCTCTGAGGTCCGTGATGGCAACGACCTCAAGGGCGTCATCGCCGGATCGGGTGGCGTTGTGGGGACCGGAGGCATGGCCACCAAGGTATCAGCTGCGCGACTGGCGTCACGTGGCGGCATTCCGGTGCTGCTCACCAGCGCCGAAAACATTGGTCCGGCGCTGGATAAGGCTGATGTGGGTACGGTGTTCCACCCGAAGGAAAACAGCCTGAATGCCTGGAAATTCTGGGCGCTCTACGCTGCGGACACTGCGGGCACCTTGAAGCTGGATGCGGGCGCGGTGCGAGCGGTCACCTCCGGTGGCACGTCTTTGCTGGCGGTGGGCATCACAGAGATCGAGGGCGATTTCCACTCGGGTGAGATCGTGGACATCATCGGTCCCGAAGGCGAAATTATCGGCCGCGGTGAAGTCGCATATGATTCCCGCACCCTAAAACCGATGTTGGGCAAACATTCGCATGAGCTGCCGGAAGGCATGCATCGGCCGGTGGTACACGCGGATTACCTGTCCAACTACGCCACCCGCGCGTAGGGTGGGGGCCATGAAATTTGCGATTACTCCAATGCCATGGCCCAACCTCATTGACCTACTGAACGAGCACGGTTTTACCCAAACCGAATTGGAAGATGCCGACTTCCTGGTGTTCAACGGTTCCCCGAAGCAGTTCCCCCAGCTGCCGGACAACATTAAATGGGTGCAGTTGTGCCTGGCTGGGATCGACGGATTCGAAAAAGCCGGGGTGGTTGATCCAGCGAAGCGCTGGGCCAGTGCTCGCGGCGTGTTCGGGCGAACCGTCGCGGAGTCGGCAGTGGCGTTGCTCCTGGCGCAGCTGCACGCGCATAAGAAGGTCTCTTCGTGGGAGGACCGGCCCGAGCTGGAGGAGACCACCGGGTGGTTGCACGACAAGACCGTGGCGATCATTGGGGCAGGTGGCATTGGTCGCGACCTGATCCCGATGCTTAAAGGTTTTGGCTGCCACATTATCGCGGTGAACAATTCTGGTCGCCCGGTGGAAGGGGCAGATGAAACGGTAGCTGGTGCGGATGGTGTGTGGCCGCGCGCCGATTACTTCATTCTCGCAGCTCCGCTGACAGATGCGACATACCGCATGGTGAACGCGGACACGTTGGCGCAGATGCCGGCGCACGCCGTGGTGGTCAACGTGGGGCGCGGTCCGTTGGTGGATACGGAGGCGCTCACCGCCGCGCTTGCCGACGGCCAGATCGCTGGCGCCGCGTTAGACGTCACCGATCCAGAACCCCTGCCCGCTGACCACCCGCTGTGGGGCATGCCCAATGTTGTGATCACCCCACACGTGGCCAACACCTCGGAGCGGATTCAGACGCTGATGGCACCGGCGACGCTGGCTAATGCAAAGGCCTTCGCAGCGGGGGAGGATATGCCCACGGAATTGATCCCTGGTCGCGGATACTGAGATAAACTGTTCCACCATGACGGAACGCGAAGAAGTCTTGGCAAAGGCCCGCGCTGCGAAAGCTATCACCGGTCAGGTGGCACAGCTGACCTCGGGACAAAAGAATGAGATCCTGCTGGCGGCTGCTGATCGGTTGGTGGCGCGCACCGCTGACATCCTTGCCGCAAATGAGCAGGATATCGCTGCGGGGCGCGAGGCCGGGCTAGCGGATTCTTTGATTGATCGCCTGGCGCTTTCTGAGGAGCGCATCGCCGGTATCGCAGGGGGCTTGCGTCAGGTGGCGGGGCTCACCGATCCGGTAGGCGAGGTACTGCGCGGCAGTGTGATGCCGAATGGAATCCAGATGAAGCAGGTTCGGGTGCCACTGGGCGTGATGGGCATGGTGTACGAGGCCCGCCCGAATGTCACGGTGGATGCCTTTGGACTTGCGCTGAAGTCCGGCAATGTGGCGCTGCTGCGTGGGTCGAAGTCTGCACGGAACTCCAATGCATGCTTGGTGGAGATTCTGCAGTCCGTGCTGGTGGAGCATGGGGTGCCAGCGGAAGCAGTGCAGTTGCTGCCATGTGAGACCCACGAGAGCGTCCAGGACCTGATTACCGCCCGCGGTTTGGTGGACGTGGTGATCCCGCGCGGAGGTGCGGGTCTGATTAACGCCGTGATCTTGGGCGCGACCGTGCCGACGATTGAAACCGGCACTGGTAACTGCCACGTTTACATTGACCGCGACGCGGATCCTGAGCAGGCGGTGTCGATCCTGCTGAATTCCAAGACCCGCCGGGTGAGCGTGTGCAACGCTGCGGAAACCGTGCTCCTTGACTCCGCGTTGCCTGACCCAGCCGTGTTCATCACAGCTCTGCAAGAGGCCGGGGTGCGGGTGCATGGAGACGTCGACAAGCTAGGCGCGGATGTGCCTGCAACGGAGGAGGACTTTGCGGAGGAGTACCTCTCCATGGACATCGCAGCCGCGCTTGTCGACGGCGTAGACGGCGCAATCGCGCACATCGCCGAATACTCGTCTGGCCACACCGAAGCGATCGTGACCAACAACATCGTGAGCGCGCAACGGTTTGCTGATGCCGTCGATTCCGCTGCCGTCATGATCAACGCTTCCACCGCATTCACCGACGGTGAACAGTACGGCATGGGCGCAGAAATCGGGATTTCTACCCAGAAACTTCACGCGCGGGGCCCGATGGCGCTGCCGGAGCTGACCACCACCAAGTGGATCCTGCAGGGAACGGGGCAGACCCGGCCATGACCGAGCAACCGTTTAAACGCATCGGGATCATGGGCGGCACCTTTGATCCGATCCACAACGGGCACCTCGTGGCCGGCTCGGAAGTCGCCTCCCGATACGGGCTTGACCTGGTCATTTACGTGCCAACAGGGCAGCCGTGGCAGAAAGCGGACCGGAAGGTTTCCAGCGCCGAGGACCGCTACCTGATGACGGTGATTGCTACGGCGTCGAATCCGTCGTTTAGGGTGTCCCGCGTCGATATTGAGCGCGGTGGGCCAACCTACACCATCGATACCCTCAATGACCTGCAGGAACTCTACCCGGATGCGGAGCTGTACTTCATCACCGGTGCCGATGCGCTCGCCCAGATTGTCACGTGGCGGGATTGGCCGAAAATGTTCGAGCTCGCCCACTTCGTTGGGGTGACTCGACCGGGCTACGAACTCACCTCCGACATTGACCCGGCGATCCACAAAGGCAGGGTGTCCTTGTTGGAAATTCCTGCGATGGCTATCTCCTCCACCGATTGCCGAGCTAGGGCCGCAGCGGGTCGCCCGGTATGGTACTTGGTCCCAGATGGCGTGGTGCAGTTCATTAACAAAATGGGCCTGTATCGGTCTTGAGCGGTCTCAACTGGCTTTAACCCCGGGGGGCGTGGAAAACTAGAGGGCAAACTACTACCAAAGGACTTTCGTGACTGCTTCTCAAGAATCGATTCGACTCGCCTCCATCGCTGCGCTGGCTGCAGATGACAAGCTGGCGGAGGAAATTGCCGTCATTGACGTTTCTGACGTGCTGACCATCACTGACGTGTTCGTGATTGCCTCGGCAAGCAACGAACGCCAGGTCAACGCGATCGTGGAAGAGATTGAGGATAAGCTCACCGAGAATAAGGTGGAGCCGATTCGCCGTGAGGGCACGCGTGAAGGACGTTGGGCGCTGCTCGATTACGGCGAGTTCGTCATTCACATTTTCCGCACCCAGGAGCGCGAATACTACGGCCTGGACCGGTTGTGGCGCGACTGCCCACTGATTGACGTCGAAGGCATCGACACCCTGGAGCGCCCCAAGGCGTGGGAGACCGAGGTCAACGAGCGTGAAGTGTCCTCTATCGATGAGATCCCACTGGCAGAGAACGAGCCGGACGAGGACGAGCTGTGACTCGTCAGCTCATCCTGATGCGCCACGGGGAGACGTTGTATAACGCCACCCGGCGGATGCAGGGCCAGATGGACACCGAGCTTTCTGAGGTCGGTATCAAGCAGGCAGAACTCGCCGCTGACTATCTGGAAAACATGACGATCGGCCGGATAATCTCCAGCGACCTGTCCCGCGCCCATGAGACCGCGAAGGCGGTAGCGCGCCGGGTGGGTGGTGACGTGGTCGTCGATAAGCGCCTGCGTGAAACTCACCTTGGTCGCTGGCAGGGCATGAACCACGAGGAAGTGGATGAGCTGTTTCCTGGGGCGCGGGCGCTGTGGCGTCACGACGCCAGCTGGGCACCGCCTGGGGGAGAGTCGCGACTGGAGGTGGCGCAGCGGGCGCGCGCGGTTATCGACGAGCTGATGGCCGGTTACTCCGAGTGGGACGACGCCACGGTCCTCGTCGTCGCCCATGGGGGCACGATCGCGGCCCTGACCTCTGCTCTTTTGGAATTGAGCCACGAACAGTACCCGATCTTCTCCGGTTTAAAGAACACGTGCTGGGCACAGCTCACGGCTCGCCCACGCTACTATCCGGGCAGCCTGGACGCTGATGGTGAGGGGGATCCGGTGATTCCGCAAGCCCGGTTTACTTCGGACAATGTGTCCGATGCGCAGTGGTACTTGGACGGGTGGAACATGTCCGCCCCAAAGCGAGGCATGTAGATGCCAGTACGGGTTGTCACCGATTCGTCTGTGGGGTTGCCGCAGGACATTGCGGAGGATTTGGAAATCACGGTGCTGCCGTTGCACGTGATGAGCCGTGGCGGTTCCACTTCGACCGCTGGGCTTACCGCGCTGGAACTGACGGCGGCCTATGCGCGACAGCTGGAGCGTGGCAAGGATGATGGGGTGCTGGCCCTGCATCTGTCGAAAGAACTGTCTTCTACCTGGACAAACGCAGTGACCGCTGCGGGGGTGTTCGACGGTAACGTCCACATCGTGGACACTAACTCCGCGGGGATGGCAATTGGGGCTGCTGCCATGTCGGCCGCACGGCTAGCGAAGCAGGGCGAGGATCTGGAGACCTGCTATGAAGCTGCCGTGGATACCTTGGAACGTTCGGAGCTGTATCTGTATTTGCACCGGGTGGATGAGCTGCGGAAGTCGGGCCGTTTGTCACCTGCGATTGCGCTGATGTCCTCGGCGCTCGCGACCCGCCCGATCATGATGCTGCGCGAGGGCAAGCTTGAGCTGGCGGCTAAGACCCGCACGCAGACCAAAGCCTTTATCAAGTTGGTGGAGATGATCGCGGAGAAGGCGCAGGGCAAACCGGTGTTCATCGCGATCCAGCAGACGGAGGCTCGGGAAGCGGCCCGTGCGTTGCAAAAGACGATGCAGGCGGTGCTGCATGAAGACACGTCCTACATGATGGCTGACCTGGATGAAGCGATCGGGACCCACGTCGGTCCGGGCGCCTTGGCGGTGACCGTGGTCTATTCGGAGACCCCGGAGAATTCCACAGCCCACTAGTTGTCCACAGGTTGGTAGCGCTTGCGAGCCCGAGTCACGTGGGCTCTGAGCTATCTTCAGCGGCATGGATCTCGCCAGTCGCCTCACAGACCTCACCCGCCCGACCGGGGAAGAGGACCTTCTCGCCGTCAAATACCCGAAACCCCGATTGTCCATCGACCCCAAGCATGGGCTGTGGGTCGCCGTCAGCTGCGTGGTAGCACTCGTTGGATGGCTACTGCTTCGCGACGCCCCCACCACCGATTACACCTACACCGCGGCGGTCACTAGTTCACCGCCCGCCCCGTCTACCGTGGTGGTGAGCGTGGTAGGGGAGGTAGCCCGCCCTGGGTTGGTCACTCTCGCTCCCGATGCCCGCGTGGACGCAGCACTGCAAGTAGCGGGCCTCCTGCCTAGCGCAGATCTGGTTGCGCTGAACTTGGCCGAGAAGGTGGTTGATGGGAAACAGATCGTAGTCCCTGCTATCGGTGCCGCGCCCCCGGTCACAGCGGGGACGGAACTCGGCAAAATCAGCCTGAACTCGGCCACCGCCGCAGACCTGGAACAACTCGATGGAGTAGGGGCGAAAACCGCGGCGGCGATCATCAAACACCGAGATCAGATCGGCGGGTTCACCTCGGTAGAGCAGCTGCAAGACGTGAAGGGAATTGGGCCCGCTAAGTACGCCGCGATTGCGCCGGATGTGACGTTGTGAAGGAGCTCCGCCTCCTGCCCGCAGCTGTCATCACCTGGCTCGTGGTGGGCCTGACGGTGGTGACTAGGTCGCCGTGGTTAGGGGCGGGGCTGGCGGTCCTCGCTGCGCTCAGCGCAGTGAAGTGGCGTGGGCAGGGGCTGGTGGTCGGGGCACTGGGGATGGCGGGACTTGTCACCTCATGGCTCCGCGTGCAGTCCGCTCCGGATTCTTACCCGGCACAGCTCGTAGCCCGTGTCACCAGCACTCCAACCACGACGCGGAGCGGGGGATGGATGGTGCGCCTGGATACCGGCAGGGCCATCGTCACCGGTTTTAGCAGGGACGAACCACCACCGACTGGCAGCACTGTGCAGGCAGATGTGGTGGCCCGGCCTACGGACCATCCTGAAGTCTCCCCGGTGCTGCTCACCATCAACCGCATGCACACTCTCCGCGAGGCAGACGGCATCACGGCATGGGCAACAAGCCTGAAGCAGTGGTATCGCACCCAATGCGCGCACTATCTGGGGCCCAGCACCGAAGGACTGATCCCCGGCATGGTGCTCGGCGATACGACCGGCCAAACGCAGGCCGAGAAGGACATGTTTATCAGCACGGGCCTGAGTCACCTCACGGCGGTTTCTGGATCGAATATCACCATCATCACTGTCGCCGCGGTGCTGGTGGCTAAAACGCTCACGTTGGGGCCACGGGTGCAGGTGGGGTGTGCGGCGTTGACATTGGCAGTATTCGTCACTGTTGTAGGCCCGGAGCCTTCGGTGCTGCGGGCCTGTGTCATGGGAATCGTGGGGCTCCTGGCTGTCATTGGCTCCGCCCAGGTGGAGCCAGCTCATGGGCTTGCGCTCGCCGTCATCGCGCTCCTGCTCGTCGATTCGAACCTAGCCACCAGTTTCGGGTTCGCCCTGTCGGTTGCTGCTACCGCCGGATTGGTGGCGCTGTCCCCGCTGATCTATCGGGCTTTGGTGCGGGGCAGGTGGGCGTCGAGAAGCCCTGATGTGCTGCTGCGTGCGCTGGCCGTCGCCATCGCTGCTGACCTGGTGACCATGCCGATCGTCGCGCTGATGTCCGGGCGGGTGCTGATCGCCAGCGTCCTGGCGAACGTGCTGGTCGTCGCGGCCGTCGCTCCCGTGACCATCATCGGTCTGCTCGCCGTCGCCGTCCCACCCTTACTGAAACTCGCGGAACCCTTCGCTTGGTGGATCGCCTTCGTCGCACGCCTGCTTGCCGACGCCCCACAGCTCACCATCCCCGCCCCCTGGGCATTACTACTAGCCGGGTGGCTCGTTTGGCTCATCCACATCCGCAAAGCCCACTGGCTGCTCCTCGGCGCGCTGTTACTCATCCCACGCCCCGGACCAGCCCCCGTTCCCCTTGACCACGTTGTTCAGCTAGACACCATCCCGAAGGACTACGTCGCCCCGCCCGGCGTGCAGGCCGTGGTCGTCCACGATCACGGACCGCCTTCGAAGCGGCCACACCGAACTAAAGAAGGCATCCCCATCCTGTACCCCAATCGCGACGGGCCCGTCCGTGTGTACCAAGATGGCAGCCAACGCGCCGAGCGTGGCCATTTCTAGCTACCATGAACAGGTGATCAATCCCGTGCACCTCATCCTTGGCGAAGAAGACTTCCTGGCCGAACGCCTCCAGAAAAGCATCCTGGACAAGCTGCGCGTGGAACTTCCCGCCGGGGAACAACTCCAGGTCACCTACACTCGCACCGGGCAGCTCACGCCCTACGAACTCGTGGACATGTTCAGCCCGTCCCTGTTCTCTGATACCCGCGCGCTCGTGTTCACCGACGCCGCCGAATCGGGCAAAGAACCCATGGATCTGCTGATCGATGCCTGCCGCAACGTCGCGCCCGGAATCACCGTCATCATCCGCCACACCGGAAAGGGCCGCACCAAATCCGCGGTGGACAAACTGAAAAAACTGGCGCAGGTCCATGAAGCAAACAAACTAAACGCGCGGGAACGCCAGGGGTTTGTCACCAACGAATTCCGTAACCTCGGCGTCCGTCCTACACCAGACGTGGTGCACGCGCTGCTCGAAGGCGTTGGATCAGACCTACGAGAACTAGCCTCCGCGGTATCCCAACTTGTGGCGGACACAAACGCACACGTTACCGTCGAAGATGTTCGCAAATACTACGAAGGTGTCGCCGAAGTCAGTGGCTTCGATATCGCTGACCTCGCCGTCTCCGGCCAAACCTCCCGTGCCGTCGCCTCGACGCGCCGGGCGCTACAGCTCGGCGTGCCACCTGTGCTCATCGCCGCGGCACTATCGAACTCGGTCATCGCAGTGGCCCGATCCTACGCCATCAGGGGACGAACAAACGACTACGAACTCGCCCGTACCCTCGGTGTCCCACCGTTTAAAGTGAAATCGATCCTGCAAGTGGCCCGCCGCTGGAACGGCGATGCCGTGTCCGATGCTGTGATCCTCATGGCGGACCTGGACGCCCGCACCAAAGGCCAAGGTGGGGACATCGACTTTGCGGTAGAAAGTGCGGTCCGCCAAATTTCGGAGCTCGCGAACCGCTAGTTACACTAGACGTCATGTGTTTTAACCCGAGTACACCAACCGCATGACCCTTTCACACCTAGGCACCATCATCGCCTTGAACATCGCCGGGATGTTTACACCCGGCCCCGACTTTTTCCTCCTCCTCCGCCTGGCAGCCAGATCCCGCCGGCACGCGCTAGCCGCAGTAGGTGGTATTGCCGTTGGCATCCTCCTGTGGGTCACCCTCACAGTCCTCGGCACGGCGGCGCTGTTCGTCGCGAACCCATCCATCCTGGGGTGGATCCAACTCCTCGGTGGCCTATGGCTGCTTTACATGGGGTTCTCCATGGCCCGCTCCGGTTGGCAACAGCGAGTAAACAAAGTCACCCTCAGCGAAATCCCCGTCGACCACATCCTCGGATCAATCTGGCACAACTTCCGACTAGGCCTGATCACCAACCTGTCTAACCCCAAGGCAGTGCTGTTTTTCGCCTCCATCATGTCGCCGTTCATGCCAGCCCACCCCAGTGTCACTACCTCGCTGGAAATCATTGCAGCCATTGTATTGTGCACTATTATCGGCTTCAGCCTGCTGGTATTCGTCGTGTCGGCAGGAGTGGTGCGGCGTCGCCTCGTGGCCGCCGGCCCATGGATCGACCTGTTCGCAGGGATCTTCTTCTTCGCCGTCGGCTGCTGGATGGTCATCGAAGGCAGTACGGCGTTGCTCTAGAAACACTAAAGCCCGGTCCCTCTCGTTAAGTTCGAGGGGCCGGGCGTTAGAGATGGTGTGCAGGATTTGGTAAAGCAAACTGACGTTTTCTAGCGAAAAGGTGCTGTTTGCATTACCAAATTCAGCAAACTAGTCCATCTTGTTCAGAGCCAGTGCCATGGAAGACTTCTTGTTGGCCGCGTTGTTGCGGTGGAAGACGCCCTTGGTCACAGCCTTGTCCAGGGAGCGGGAAGCTACGCGGAGCTGGGTCTCTGCTGCAGCCTTGTCGCCAGCCTCAACAGCTGCACGGAACTTGCGGATCTCGGTGCGAACTGCGGAGCGGATTGCCTGGTTGCGCTGACGAGCCTTTTCGTTCGTCTTGATGCGCTTCATCTGAGACTTGATGTTTGCCATTTTTACCTCTTTATGGTCGTGGTTTGCCACTAAAAACCCGACGTGCAAGCGGACCCAAGGTCCTGACCGCCTGATTGATCACGCGGGTGAAAAGTGAATAACGGGCAAAACTCTACCAGCCACGTTGTGTGTGGAACAAATCAGCCCCAACCATAGTCACTGCGTAGCTTGTTGGCGATGCGCTCGAACCGACGCCGTGGCACGATTGCTCCCTCCCGGCGGATCGCCAGCTCCGGCACTTCTATCACCTTATCGAGGCACAACCAGCACGGTGCACCGCTCGAATCCCAGCTCCCTGACCCGATGTCCAGCCAGCCTTCCTCATCTTTATGATCGGTGTTTGGGGAAATGGGCAGGCCAAGAATGGTTTCCATTCCATGGCCCACCACCAAAATGGCACGGTCACGCGCTTCTACGCCATCACCAGCGAGGCGAATCCACACGACCTCGCCAGGTTCGGCGTGGCCGTCCATGTCGGGGGCGTAATAGATGTTGCGGACCATGCTCGCGGTGGGGTGGATGTCGCAGACTGCTTCGACGCGTTCAGCTGTCCCGCCGTCTGCCTCTTGCCGAAGTCCTAAGCGGTTACCGATTCGGGCAAGGCCGGCGTCGAGACGCGCACGCCTTGCTTCACGACGCCGTCGGGCGAAACTAGTAAGCCTGCGGAGGAAACCCGTGATCATAATCCACCACCTTACCTTCTATAAGCAAGGTTTTTCTTGGTATCTCTTTCCGCGCGTGCAGGGGCGGTCGGGACGCTGTGGATAAGCATTGTGCTTTGTGACGATGCTGATGTTGGATTGGTGATAGTTGCACGTCACGGAATTGAAGATTTTGAACCAACAGGGATCATCGAGTTTTCAACATCGTCAAATCGGGCTGCGATCATGCAATGATCCACAGAACGGTGACTTGACCGTAGCGGAATACCTTGGAAACTTCTAGCGTGAAACCATGTCCATATGGGGGAATGGAATTGAAGTACACGACATTCGAAAAGTTCCTGGCTCAGACCGGGAATTCTTTAAAAAGCGATGGGTTCAGGTCCACGGAGCTTTCCGGGTACTCGAATCGGACTGGGTGGAGCTAACCGAAGCGGCACGCCAGAGAATCCGCATCAAAGCGGTAGGTCTGCATGCTGGCACGGCTATGATCGTGGGGAAAGCCGCAGGTGAGCTGTGGCGGTTGTGAATTTTGGATACCCGCTACCCGATCGAGCTGAGCTATCCGAAGAACCGCGCCGTGCCGCCCAAACACCAGTGGAAACCAGGAGTGAAGTACCGCCGGATGCATGTACCGCGCGAAGACTGGCTCGAATGGAAAGGAATCCGTCTCACCACACTCGAGCGAACGGTAATAGATATCTGCCGATTTGAATCATTCGCACAGGGATTAGCGGCAGTTGAGTCGTACCTGAAGAAAGGGAACTGTGCTAAAGCTCTGTATTCAACCTGGTCCCAGATTGGAAACCTGCACGGTAAAAAGAAGTTTCTAAAAGTGATGAAATGGGCAGGCGATACTTCCGAGTCAGCCGGCGAAAGCCTAGCTAAAGCGCTCATGATTGAAGCCGGCATCGACATGTCAAAGGTGCAACAAAACCCTGAAGTCGTCGTCAACGGGAAAACTTATCGTGTCGATTTCCTCTACGACTCATGGCTCACCATCGAAATCAACGGTGAAGAGAAGTACCAAGGCAAATACGGAGACCCCATCACCATCATGCGGAACGAGCGTCGTCGCGAAGAAGACTTCCTGAACGACGGGTATTCAAGAATCAGCACAAACTGGGCGGACATGCACTCCGGGAAATTCATACATCTTCTGAAGAAGCGGATTGCTGAGCGCCGGGGTACTCCGAAATGACGATAGTGAATTGACGATGACTCCTGGATGTCGATTGTTTTCAACTACGTCACCTGCGATCATCGTCAGTTCAGTATCGTCAAGCCCCAGTTCCGGGTCAGGAAACCCGTCATGGCCCTGCGATCATCGTCAAACCTCAAGTCCGGGAGGGGTCACACCGAAATGACGATGGTGAGTTGACGATGACTCCTGGATGTCGATTGTTTTCAACTACGTCACCTGCGATCATCGTCAGTTCAGTATTGTCAAACCCCACATACCCCGCTCAGGCCTACGAAACCCCGCAGAACTCACCCCACCAAACCCGAATTTTCCCTGCACAGCTGTCTGGTAATGTGTCAAAGCGTTATAGAGGAAAGGGCCCCAAAATATGCCGAAGAACTTTGCAGAGACTACGTTTACGGATCCTCAGCAGATCCGTAACTTCTGCATCATTGCGCACATTGACCATGGTAAGTCGACGCTTGCGGACCGGATTTTGCAGCTCACGGGCGTGATTGATCAGCGTGACATGCGTGATCAGTACCTGGACAACATGGATATTGAGCGTGAGCGCGGTATTACGATTAAGGCGCAGAATGTGCGTTTGCCGTGGGTTCCGAGGTCTGGCAAGCATGAGGGTGAAGAGATTGTTATGCACCTGATTGATACGCCGGGGCACGTGGACTTTACTTATGAGGTTTCGCGTGCGCTTGAGGCGTGTGAGGGTGCGATTCTGCTGGTTGATGCAGCTCAGGGTATCGAAGCTCAGACTCTGGCGAACCTTTATCTGGCCATGGAGAACGATCTGGAGATCATCCCGGTCCTCAATAAGATCGACCTGCCTGCTGCCGATCCGGAGAAGTATTCGCTGGAGATCGCGAACATTATTGGTTGTGAGCCCGAGGATGTCTTGAGGGTGTCTGGTAAGACGGGTGAGGGGGTGGAAGCGCTCTTGGACAAGGTCTGCGAGCTTGTGCCGCCGCCAACGAGTGAGCTCGGTGCGGACGCCCCTGCGCGCGCGATGATTTTCGACTCCGTCTACGACACCTACCGCGGCGTGGTCACCTACATTCGTATGATCGATGGCAAGCTCGAGCCGCGCCAGAAGATCAAGATGATGTCCACCGGCGCGACCCACGAGCTGCTGGAAATCGGCATCGTGTCCCCAACGCCGAAGAAGTGCGCGGGACTTGGCCCTGGCGAGGTCGGTTACCTCATTACGGGCGTGAAGGACGTCCGCCAGTCCAAGGTGGGCGATACCGTCACGTGGGCGTCCGGCGGGGCGGAGGAGCCGTTGAAGGGTTACGCGGACCCTAAGCCGATGGTGTATTCCGGTCTCTTCCCGATCACGCAGGCGCAGTACCCGGACCTTCGCGACGCGCTCGAGAAGCTGCAGCTTAACGACGCCGCCCTGACCTGGGAGCCAGAAACCTCCGTGGCACTGGGCTTTGGGTTCCGCCTCGGCTTCCTGGGCCTGCTGCACATGGAGATCACCCGCGATCGCCTGCAACGGGAGTTTGACCTGGATCTGATTTCGACTGCGCCGTCGGTAAGCTACCGCGTTGTGGCGGAGGACGGCACCGAGATGATGGTGCACAACCCGAGCGACTGGCCTGGTGGCAAGCTGCGTGAGGTGTGGGAGCCGATCGTGAAGACGACCATCATCGTGCCGAGCGAGTTCGTGGGCACGACGATGGAGCTGTGCCAGCAAAAGCGTGGCCAGATGGGTGGCATGGATTACCTGTCGGAGGATCGTGTGGAGCTGCGCTACACCATGCCACTGGGCGAGATCATCTTCGACTTCTTCGACATGCTCAAGTCCCGAACCCGCGGTTATGCTTCCTTGAACTATGAGGAGGCCGGCGAGCAGCAGTCGGACTTGGTCAAGGTGGATATTTTGTTGCAGGGTGACCCTGTCGACGCGTTCTCCGCGATCGTTCACAAGGACAATGCGCAGTGGTACGGCAACAAGATGACTGTGAAGCTCAAGGAGCTCATTCCGCGACAGCAGTTCGAGGTTCCTGTTCAGGCCGCGATTGGCACGAAGGTTATTGCGCGTGAGAACATCCGCGCGCTGCGCAAGGACGTCCTGGCCAAGTGTTACGGTGGCGACGTCTCTCGTAAGCGCAAGCTGCTGGAGAAGCAGAAGGAAGGCAAGAAGCGCATGAAGAACATCGGCTCTGTCTCCGTGCCGCAGGAAGCGTTCGTCGCGGCGCTATCCACGGACGAGGGTTAAGCACGCTTACCGACGGCCGGTTGCCGGGAATCCTGTGGCCGGCCGCTTAGGTGGCGACTTTTGTCCCTAAACTCTCATTCCTGGTACCAGCCGGGGGTAAGAGTGTCTCGAATCTTCGTGGGGTGGGGATGATGTGCCAACCATTCCTCAGCTAGCTCAATGGTGCGCTGCGCGATTAAGGTGCAGCCCAGTTCTGTTGCTTGTCCGATATGGCCGTCGCAAAATCTTTCGCCACGCCACAAGTGCAAGATCCAATCGGTTAGCTCATTGAGGTTCGCTTGGGCAATGGATTCATGGTTATTGAGGTCTAGTTCCAGGTAATGTTCCCATTCCCCTCCCATGAAGTCGCAGAGAAGGGAATGGCTGGCGAAGATTCCGTTCCATATCCAGGGTTCGTATTGGGGGTATCCCATGGCGATTACCCCATCGTCCATACGTGTGGCTGAATGCCAATTTGTCTTGTAAGCGTGGTCCGTTAGGTTATCGCGCAAAATACGAACCAATTCCAAAAGTTCTTCAAAATTCATGGCTTCACCATATGGCGAGTGGGAGACACGACACTTTCCGAGTAGAACACATGTTCTATTGAAGGGGGTCTTTTGGGTCCGGGAGTGCATCAAGTGTGCCGACGATGCCCAAAGGTGAGCAAGGGCTTGGGAAGATCGCATCCATCACACAATGTTTGGGGAAGGTCAGGTAGAAAACAGCTCTCATGAAGAAAATAAAGGAGATAGATCTCGAATTACTTGACTTGGGAAATCCCGGGGAACGCGGAGTCAAGTGATCTTCCGGTACCCTCGGCGCCATGATGCTCATCCTCACTTCGTTTCTGCACCCAAGGCTCCCTGAGTTTGTGTCTGGCAAGGTTGCCTACATTGGCGACGCTGCCCGTAGTTACGGTGATGCGCCGTGGGTCCTTACTGAGCGCAATACGCTGGTGGAACAGGGCTTCGACGTGATAGATCTTCCGGCGGAAACCACACCACTTGAGGATTTCGAGCGGATTCTTTCTGGGGTTGATGCGGTGTATGTGGCGGGCGGGGAGACCTGTGATCTGCTGTACGTTCTTCGTAGTACGGGGGCCTTTGATGTGCTCAAGGCCAAGGTGGAAGGTGGGCTCACGTATATCGGCACGAGTGCTGGATCGGTGGTAGCTGGTCCATCGATCGAGCCGATTTTTCCTATGGACTCGCCGGATAAGGCTCCCGAGCTTAAGGACTATACGGGGCTGGGATTGACGCAGCTGTGCGTCGTTCCGCATGCTTCTGGCACTGTTCCGGCATATCCGGTGTCGCTGGTGGCGGAGATTGTTGCGAAGTATGGCGAAAAGTATCCGCTGCAGCTGCTTCGCGACGGCCAGGCGCTCGTCATCGAGGACGGGGTCGTGACCCTCATTTAGATTTTTCTCACAGCCATTTGACAACTTTCATCAACAGTGGCAAGGTGCAAGTTAGTACAGGCTAACCTATATAAATTGGTTTGTCTGTACTTATCAAACCCCAATTGAACGTGTAGTTCTGCGGGGTAAAGCACACCAAGAAAGATTGAAAAATGAAAAGCATTGCAGGCTTGAAGCTTCCAATTTTGGCCCTCGTGGGCTCCTTGGCTCTGGTTGGCTGCTCCTCTTCCGAGGACTCCAGCACTGCGCCGTCGACAAGCAGCGCGGTGGCTACCTCCATGGCCCCAACTGAGACGAAGAGCCCCTCCACCCACAAGGCCAGCCTCGCCGACTGGGAAGGCAAGTACGCAAGCCTGGCAGCATTCCTGGACGATGCCTCCTACGACGCCGAATTTGAAGCAGCAGCCAAGGAACATGGAGTAGACGTCACCCAGACCAAAGCACAGTTGAAGGAACGCTACGGCGTCCCATTCGGCGCGCTCGCCATCGACGGCGACACCGTCACCTTTGTCAAGGACGGTGCCACCCTGGACAACCCAACCGAAACCCCCATCAAGTACGCCTTCGACGAGGGTTTCGAGCAAGACTACAAGGGACATCAGCTCAAATGGTCCGTATTCAAGGCCGAATCCGATGCTGAATACAAGTACATCTTCCTCATGCCAATGCACGGTGAAGAATCCCTCCAGCACTTCCACGCCCGCTTCGGCAATGACAAAGAAGCGATGAAGCAGGAAGAGAAGTTCCCAACCTTCGTCGATCCAAAGGTGGCAACCAAGGAGCAGATCGTGGACGAACTCATGGAACACGCGCACTAGAAATCGCCAAACGCATCTGACATGAACTGCCACGCGAAGGTGTCTCTTTCCGTGGCAGTTTGGTGTTTCACCCCTACTGAGGAAGTATCACCCCATGCACGTGATCACAAAGCTACCCAAAGCGCTGATCGCGGCACTGCTCATCCCCGCAGTGCTCCTGGTGGCCTGCGGGTCACCCACCCCAACCAGCAAAGAACGTGCCATCATCTACGGCTCCTTCTTCCCCATCTACAGCCTTGTACGTGAAATCGCCGGCCCTGATGCCGACGTCCGCTCCTTCATGCCACACAACCAGGACCCGCACCTGTGGGAACCGTCTCCCAAAGACATTCGCGCCCTATCGCAAGCAGACCTGCTCGTGGTCAACGGCGCCAACATGGAGCCCTGGCTACCGCAGGTAGAAGAAGCCTTACCGACGCTACCAATCCTGAACCTCTCGGAATATGTAGAACTGATCAACTACAAAGGCGCCGCAGCACTCGGGGAATTTCAATACATCGGGCGCATACACATACCGGCCGGTACCGACGTCACCATGATGTTCGGCCACACCCACGAGCGGGAACTGCGGGCGGCATTTTTTAAAGACCCGGGAAACCTATCCACCAACGACCTCGTCCAACGCGGCCGCGACGTCATGAACGCTGAAGGCCAACCACTAGCCCAGCGCGAACACACCGAGGTGGTCGATTCTGCCGTGCATGCCATCAAAATGGGTCACGAAAGTGGCGACGTTACTTTCTCCTTCCCGGAAGGAGGGGACTGGATCTTTGTGTCCGACCGCGAATCGGAAGAAATCCTGCCCTACTGGTTCGCGGATAACAGTGGCGCCACCATCGCTACTGAACCCGTGATCGAAGGTGGCTCCGCCAAAACAGAACACAGTATCTTCGATCCCCACTCGTGGCTGTCCCTCGTCAACGCCAAACGGTACGCCAACGCGATTGGCGGCCAGCTCAAGCAGCTGCTGCCTGAACATGAGGCTGAGCTGGATAAACGGACGCGGAAGCTCGTCGCTAAGCTCACACAACTGCAAGCCCAATTCAAAGATAAGCTCAAGCAGGCTCAGCACAGAGAGTTCCTGACAAGCCACAATGCCTTTGCGTACGTGGCGCGCGACTATGAGCTGACCCAGCACCCGCTGCAGGGGCTGACCACCCATGAAGCTCCGAAGCTCCGGGTGCTGACCGAAGCTATTCGGGTGGCCCGGAGAAGCGGAATCAACGTCGTGTTCTACGAGTTAGGCAGCGATCCGAAAACCGCCCAAGTGATAGCGGACGAGATTGGTGGCGTAGCACTACCACTGTGCTCAATGGAATACGGACCAATCGATTCTGACCACGAAACATACACAGACATCGTGCAGTTCAACCTAGAGAACTTGGCTACTGCACTGGCCGTAGAAAGTACACCCCAGTGAAAGAAATAATCAACGTTCAAGACTTAAGTTTCGCGTTCGGGAAAGTAACAGTTCTACAGGGCATCAACCTGCGCGTTGCGCCCGGTGAAATCGTGTGTATTACCGGCGAAAATGGTTGCGGTAAGTCCACGCTGTTGCGCCTGCTCACAGGGGCGTACCGTCCGGCGTCGGGAAGCTGCCTGCTTTTCGACGCCCCGGCCTCCAGCGGCACCCACTTCCACCGCATCGGCTACGTTCCTCAAACCACGGCGATGGAAAAGATTTCCTTCCCCATCACCTCCCGGGAACTCGTGGTGCAGGGCCTGAGTCGTGATTTTGGACTGGTGAAGATACCGATGAAGCGTCACTACGCTCTTGCAGAAGAATTCCTGGCACAGATGGGCCTGGACACCTATGCTCGCGTGCCGTTTTCCGAACTTTCCGGAGGACTGCAACAGCGGGTACTGATCACCCGTGCACTCATCCACGAACCGGACGTGCTGTTCCTGGATGAGCCAACAAGTGGAGTTGACGTCGATAGTCGGTCGCGGTTCTTCCAGACGCTGCGCCAGCTGCACAAACAGCGCAACCTGGCGATCGTGATCGTCACACACAACATCGGGGAGATTACCAAGAACCTTCCCGTCAACCACATCTTTTCCATCGAACGGGGGACGCTGATCAATGCTGCAGCTACTAATTGAATTTGAATTTGTGCGTCGCACCATGCTCGTTGCGCTGATGCTCTCGATCGCAATTCCCATGCTGGGCATCGTGATGGTGAGCAGGAGGACCTCGATGATGGCCGATGCCCTGTCACATACCTCCTTGGCGGGTGTTGCGCTGGGCTTGATCGCAGGTTTTTCGCCGGTGGTCGGGGCGGTCGTCGTGGCGGTGCTCGGCGCGTTCTTGATCGAACTGCTGAGGCGACGCTTTCCGCAATACGGCGATATGGCCACCGCGGTCACCCTCAGCGCAGGCCTCGGCATGGCCGTGATCTTGGCAGATTTGGCGCCAACCGGACGGAGCTTTGAATCCTATCTGTTCGGCAGCATCACGGCCGTAACCGCAGGTGATGTGGCTGCTACGGCGCTCGCATTCGCCTTGGTAGTGGTAGCTAGCGTGCTTAGCTACGGCAGCCTGATGGACATGGTGGTCGATGCGCAGCTCGCCCGAATCTCTGGCCATCGCGTTGCCCTGGTGAACGCCACCTTTACCGGGCTAGCTGCTATCACGGTAGCACTGGCCGCCAAGGTGATTGGTGCGTTGTTGGTGGTGTCGCTGATGGTGCTGCCAGTAGCTGCAGCGCTGGTCGTGGCTAGGAGCTATAAGGCGGCGTTCCTGCTCACGCTTGTACTCGGCGTGGCGTACACGATGCTCGGGATGGTCTTTTCCTATCGGTTCGATGTTCGTCCGGGCGGTTCGATCGTGGTCACCGCGGTCATCGGATTGATCTTGCTGGTGGTGTACCGTGCCATCGTGAAGTCCGGTGGGGAACGCCAGGCAGCCTAAGAAGCGAGCTAACTGTCGGCGCTGTCTCCGGCACCTAGCAGCGCGCTGATGGAACTGAGATTCGTGGCGAGGTCGGGCATCCGCGCCGTGCTGCATTCGCCGTCGATGAGTGAATTGTGGTACAGGCCATCCCCGATCAATAGGAGTGCTTGAGCTGCGGCGACCGATCCGGTTTGTTTGGTAAGCAACTCTAAAATGGTGCGCTGTCCATTGCGCTGCAATTCTACGATGCGTGCAGTGTGTGGCCCCGATAGCTTTGTGGCGGCAATGAGAGTGCGGGCGTAAGCATCGTCAATGATTGATGAGGTGCGGATGTAGTACGCGGCCACGCCACCGGGGGCTTGCTGCATGAGGGAAATGTCTTCATTCATGCGCGCTTCTAGCCGGTTTGTCAGCCCGGTGATCAGCGCTGTTTTTGACGGGAAGTGGTAGAGCAGGCCACCTTTGGAAACACCGGCCTTCTGGGCTACCGCGTCCAGGGTGGCGGAATTTTCCCCTTGGGAGATGAGGATGTCTTCGAACGCGTCAAGTAGCTTTTCTTTGGCTGACATTCCACTATTATAACGCCTTGCCACTGTACCGTCTGGACGGTACAGTTTGCAGGGTGTGATTAAGGCGTGACTAATGAGAGGAAGGTAAGCGGATCATGGAGGTCAAAACCGCAGTAACTGGAACCAAACAGCCGTACGCGATGCGGTGGTGGGCCCTGGTGGTACTCATGCTGCCTGTCCTGTTGGTTTCAGTCGACAACACTGTGTTGGCCTTCGCACTGCCCGAAATTTCTACTGCACTGCAACCAACAGGCAACCAGCAGCTGTGGATTGTGGATGTATATGGTCTAATACTCGCTGGATTGCTTATTCCCATGGGGGCATTGGGGGACCGTTGGGGCCGTCGGCGTTTGCTGCTGATCGGTGGGATTGGTTTTACTCTCACCTCGATCATTGCTGCACTTGTTCCGACCGCATCCTTGCTCATTGCCTCCCGGGCGGTCATGGGATTCTTTGGGGCGTCGTTAATGCCTGCGACGCTGTCTCTCATCCGCAATATTTTCACGGTGCCCAAAGAGCGACGGCTCGCAATTGCAGTCTGGGCTTCCTGTTTTTCTGGTGGCTCCGCTCTTGGCCCCATCGTGGGCGGTTTCCTCCTGGAGCACTACTACTGGGGCTCCATCTTCTGGATGTCCGTCCCAATTCTGGTTCCCATGGTCCTGCTAGCGCCACTGGTGGTGCCAGAATCGAAAGACACCCAGCCCGGGCCCATCGACGTGCCGAGCATTCTGCTCATGCTGGCAGTGATGGTGCCACTGGTCTACGGCATCAAGGACGTGGCCCATCAGGGTTTGAGCCCGTGGATTGGTGTGGGTGCCGTGATAGTGGCTATTAGTGCGTGGTGGCTGATTCGCCGTCAGCTGCACGCTGCCTCGCCAATGTTTGATGTTCGGTTGTTCATGGAGCGGCACTTTACCGGTGCTGTGCTGGCCAACCTGCTGAGCATGATGTCGCTGGTTGGGTTCCTCTACTACATTTCCCAGCACTTCCAATTGGTCAGCGGGCACAGCCCCATGGTGGCAGGGTTGCTGCTACTGCCTGGAACCGCCGCCACCATCCTGGCTGGGCTTGTGGTGGTGAAACTGGCTGCGTGGTTGAGTCCCCGCCAGCTGGTGACGGCAGGGTTGCTGCTCAACGCTGTCGGTTACTTCATGATAATGGTCGCAGGAGATGCTGGTTCCGACTGGGGTCTAGTGGCGGCGTTCATCCTGGTAGGAATTGGGGTAGGAGCTGCCGAAACCATTTCAAACGACATGATCATGGCGGCCGCTCCTCCGGCAAAAGCTGGAGCCGCGTCTGCAATATCAGAAACGGCTTATGAGATCGGCGCGGTCTTGGGCACCACGGTGCTCGGCTCGGTGCTTAATGCTGCATACCGACGCTCGATCGAGATCCCGGCTGGCATCAGCCCCGATCAGGGTGATATCGCTCGGGAAACGCTCGGCGGAGCAACCGAGATTGCGCTCCGAATAGGGGGAACTCCAGGTGCGGAGCTTCTCGCTTCCGCACGCCACGCGTTCGACCACAGCGTGGTGTTTTCTTCCAGTATTGCTGTTGGCCTGATGTTGGGGGCAGCGACCCTTTCTTTGATCCTGCTGCGAGGAGCAAAACTCGATTAAGGAGCCGAGTTGCAAATGTTGTGAATAAACATTCACAAAATGGGTTTAGTAAGCTCATTAAGGTACCGTTTAAGAAAAACTTTTCTAACGGTGGTCTAGTTCCGCCTCCACTCGCAGGTGGAACCAGACCGAAACCTTGTAGGAGCTTGTAGGATGCACAACGCCGCCGACCGAACTGACTATTGGGACGCGAAAGCTGAAGGTTACTTAGCTCGATTGCAACAGAAGCAGTCCGACTTGCTCTTGGAAACCTTGGCGGAGGTTGGTGCAATACCGGAAGCGGGCACGGTGCTTGATGTATGTTGCGGTCCTGGCTGGCATCTCAGTCAGCTCGCCGGCCACATCTCCCGTGGGCTCGGGGTGGATTCTTCACCAGGAATGATCACACAGGCACGACGTGCTGCAATCGCTGCTGGCATCGACAACGTTGAGTTCCAACAACTGGATTGGCAGCGCGAGCCAATCTCTCAGGAAAAGTTCGACCTGGTGATTGCTAGCAAATGCCCGGCGGTACGAACTCCAGAGGATGTTGTGCGGCTCCAAGAGCTGTCCCGCGGATGGTGTGTGAACACCTCGCCGGTGTATCGACACATCGATGTGCTTGATGTGCTGCTGGAACGCATGGACATCAATGCAAAACAAGACCCGCACGGTGGCGCGCAAAAGATGGCTGACAAACTTGTCGCGCTCTGGCAATCAGGAGCCGCCCCTGAGCTGCGGTATGAAGGCGGCGAGTTCGTGACATCGATGGATCAGGAAACCGTGCATCGGGAATTGCAGGTTCACGCCAGCATGTATGGCAATGAACTGTTCGAGGCAGCAGACTCCTACTTCAATGAACGCGGGGGAGAGACCATTGACGTCACCGTCACGATGCGTTTTGTTCTTGCCATTTGGCAGGTTCCGGGATTCAACCAGTAGAAGGGAAAACCCATGTTCAAGAAGGCCTTTGTTGCGGTGCTCAGCGTTGTCGCGTTGACAGTTGCCGGTTGTGGCTCCCCGGAGGACACCCCGCCAGCAGCAAGCGCGCAGCAGCTAACAGTCACGGACATCAATGGCCGTGAGATCACCTTCGACAAGGAACCCCAGCGCGTCGTGGCTGCTGGGCCACGCACATTGCGGATGCTGACCTACCTGCAGATCACGGAGAAGCTGGTGGGCGTCGAACAGATCGACAGTGACAGCAAAGTGAGCAAACCGTACGCCTACGTGCATCGCGAAGAATTTGGCAAGCTCCCCTCAATTGGCAAAGGTGGGCCCGGAGCCGAGCCGGATATGGAAGCGCTGATCGGTGTAAACCCAGAAGTGATTGTGGCCACGTGGGATGCGAAAACCGCAGACGATGTCACCGCCACCACCGGGATCCCCGTCATTACCGTGCTTTACGAGGACCTGTTCGACCCCAAATTCGAGCAATCGCTGCACATTCTTGGCGAAGCCTTTGCCAAGCAGGAACGCGCAACCACCCTCATCAAGGCAACAGGAGACATGCGCGACGACCTCAAAGCGCGTGGCGAAAAAGTGCCTGCCGAACAGCGCCCGAGCGCCTATGTGGGTGGGGTTTCTTTCAAAGGGCCACACGGGATCACGGGTACCCACGGCGCCTACCCACCACTAGCTGCGATTGGTGCTAACATCGTCGCAGCTCCGGCAGGGAACAAAGCTGTCACCGTGGACGTCGAGGACCTGGTGAATTGGAACCCGGACGTCGTCTTCCTCACCGCAAGTAACATGAACATGATCCGCGATGATGTGTCATCCCGCCCGCAGCTTTACGACGAAGTGGCCGCGTTCCACAACGGCAAGCTGTACACCCAGCTGCCGTACAACTTCTACGGCGCCAACATTGAGATCGCCATCGCTGACGCGTACTATGCAGGCACCGTGCTCGCGCCAGAGGCCTTCAACGATATCGACCCCGTGAAGAAATTCGACGAAATCACAGAACTATTCCTGGGTAAAAAGCTGTATGCGGATTTTGAGGCCGCAGGTCTGACTTTTGGCAAGGTGGAACTCTAACTGAACGCCGTGCAAAAAGACCGCACTGCCCTCCGTGCCCGGTATCAGCATCATCGCACCCGCCGAGCATTAGTCATCGTTGGCCTGATGGCAGCTACGGCGGCTGCCTTCTTCCTCGCGTTGTCCATCGGTGGGACATCCAGGCAGTTCCTCGGGGTATGGGAAGCCTTCGCGCCGGGAACCCGAGGGCACCTTGTACTGATGAACGTCAGGTTGCCACGGGCGTTAGCGGCGCTGTTGGCCGGCGTTGCTCTCGCCGTAGCGGGAGCAACGATGCAGGCGGTACTGCGCAATCCGCTGGCGTCCTCATCAACAGTGGGAGTATCTCAGGGCGCAGCATTCGGGGCTGCTATCTCGGTGGTGTTTTTTGTGGGATCGTCGTCGAAAAGCTCAGGCGTGGTTGACACCAATCCGACAGTGACGGCGCTGTGCGCGTTTGTGGGGGCGCTCGCTTCGGTGGCGGTTATTGCGCTGCTCGCGCGACAACGGGCTGCCACGCCATCGGTAATCATTCTGGCGGGTGTGGCGCTGAGCTCGCTGTTTACCTCCGGGACGTCACTGATTCAGTACTTTGCGGATGAGCTGCAGATCGCGGCGATTGTTTTCTGGGCGTTTGGCGATCTGGGGCGCGCTCGGTGGCCGCACTTGGTCGTGATGACTGTGGTGGTTGTGCTGGCGCTCGCGTTTTTCGTCTGGAAAATCTGGTCCTACAACGCGCTGGACGCGGGGGAGGACGTGGCGCAAGCACTGGGCGTCAACGTGATCCGGCTGCGGACCTGGACACTGATCATCGGCGCTGCCGCAACCGCCATGGTGGTGTCTGTCGTGGGAGTTATCGCTTTCGTTGGTCTCATCGCACCCCACATTGTCCGGCGATTAGTGGGGGAGGACTACCGATATGTGCTGCCGGGCTCCGCACTGGCGGGAGCGTTGGTGCTGCTGCTTGCGGACACGTTTAGTCGCCTGATCATTGCCCCCACTGTGCTTCCAGTTGGTGCCGTCACTTCATTTCTTGGTGCGCCACTGTTTCTCATGATTATCCTTCGGCAACTTCGGAGGCAGCCATGATCCGCGCAACAGGCCTGTCCTTTTCTTATCCGCACCGCTCGCCGACGCTTACCGACGTCAGTCTCCATGTTCCAGCCGGAAAAGTGTGCGCGATTTTGGGTAACAACGGCGCGGGAAAATCTACTTTGCTCCACTGCCTCTTGGGAACACTTGGGGCGAAAACCGGCACTGTGGAGGTCTGCGAACGCGAGATCACCAGCTACAGCACCAACGAATTCGCCCAAACAGTGGCCTATGTGCCACAGCGAAGTGAAACATCACCCACGATGGTGTACGACGCGATCCTGCTCGGAAGAATGCCACACTTCCTACTCGGACCCCGCGCCGAAGACCACGCCGTGGTGGAACAGACTATCGCCTCCCTCGGGCTAGATGACATCGCCTTCAGATATCTCAACGAGCTCTCCGGTGGGCAGCAACAAAAAGTGGCAATCGCCCGTGCCCTGGTTACCCAGCCTAAAGTGCTGATCCTGGACGAGCCGACCAGCAGCCTGGACGTGAAAAACCAAGCAGAGGTGCTCGCTCTCGTCCGCAAGGCAGCCCACACGCACAACATGTCAGTAGTGATGGTCGTGCATGACCTCACTCAAGCACTCAATCACGCGGATACCCTTTGTCTGTTGCACCAGGGCCGCAGCACCTTCATCACCCCTGACCACGCGCACGGCCACAGTGACGAGCTAGCCAACATATTGACTGAAACTTTTGGAATTCCCATCGAGGTGACACAACTACGTGGGCGGTACGTCGCAGTGACGCTTGAGTAGGGGGTGTTTGCTGGCGAATAAAAAAACAGAAAGTTTTCTCCATCCAACATGTAACATGCTACGGTGATGTGCATCACTTTAGCTTGAACTATGTAGAGGAGGGGATATGGGAATCGTTGCCTTGGCGGTATTTATCGGCGTCGCAGTCGTGATTAACGTGGTGATGAAACGCGACATCTCAGAAGCTTTGTTGGTGGGCTTAGTCGCTGTCGCCGCGCTGGGAGGAAAAGACTTTTTCCACCTGTTAAAGGCAGGCGTCATTGCTGGTGCCCAGAATGAAGTCTTGTTTGCCGGTTTGGCGTTTGTGTTTATGGGCGCAATCGTGAATGCGACTGGCTTGATCGACCGGTTGATTGCCATTTTGAACTCGATGTTCGGTCGCGTCCGCGGTGGTGCGGGATATGTGTCTACCTTGGGCTCTGCGATAATCGGTCTTGTCGCAGGTTCTACGGCTGGTAACTCGGCTACAGTCGGTTCGGTTACTGTGCCGTGGATGAAGAAAACTGGCTGGTCATCTGAGCGTGCAGCGACCCTCGTAGCAGGCAACTCCGGTTTGGGTGTGGCTCTGCCGCCGAACTCCACGATGTTCATCATCCTTGCGCTACCCGCAGCCATGGGGGCAACGGCTTCGAGTGTGTACGTAGCCCTTGCTTGTGCTGGCGCGTACGCTGTGCTCTACCGACTCCTCCTTGTGGCGTACTGGGCCAAAAAATTCAATTTGCCCAAGGACACTGCCGATACCCACGTTCCTCTCAAGCAGTCATTCAAAGAAGGATGGAGCTCCCCGGCGATTTTCTGGGGAATCTTAATCCCGGTTTTCATCACCATTGGGCCACTGGCTCAGTGGCTGTCCCAGCCAGAACATGTCGGTGACAAGGCTCTCAAGGCCGTGTCCATCATCGTGTGGGTGCCAATTCTCATCTCCGTGATCGCGGTGATTGAAGGCTTTAAGCATCTCAAGAACGATATTCCGAAGCTGAAGCAGAATTTGGTCAAAGAAATTCCGCAGTTTGCCACGGTAGGTATTTCGCTCTTTGCGGCGCTTGGCGCTGCGGAGATTATGGATGAATTGGGCGTAGGCGATGAGCTTAGTGCTCTGCTTGGCAGCTTGGATTTGCCGAAGATTCTCATGATCGCTCTGGTCGCGGTGCTGACCATCATCGTGGCGACTCCACTTTCTTCTACGGCTACCGCTGCAGCTGTTGGTGCTCCTGCCATGGCTGCTCTGACCGCCGTTGGTCTGGATCCGACGCTGGCGGTAATCGTGATTCTTCTCTGCAGCTCGACTGAGGGTGCATCCCCGCCAGTTGGTGCGCCGATTTATCTCTCTGCGGCTATGGCGGATGCAGAACCCTCGAAGATGTTCGTTCCATTGGTGGCATGGTTCGTGGTGCCGATGGTGTTGTTGGCAGTGGTCATCGGTATGGGATGGCTTCCGATTTACATTCCAGCAGGATAGGAGCAGGACATGTCAACTGTATTTCACCTAGCAAAAGTTGTGTTTTACCTTTCCCTGGCACTGTTTCTTGCCGGCGGTCTGTTCATTGTGCTAGCGCAGTTCGCTGGGCTGGTCGCGCTGGATGGGGAGTGGGTACTGTGGGCGGGGAAGAAGTTCTCCAAAATCGTCTACAGCTGCGCAGCGGTGTGCGCAGTAAGTGCCTTCGTGCTCAACTACCAAAAAGCTAAGCAGTAAACTGCTCCCACAGTAGTTGCAGATCCTCGGCTTTAGCATCGGGCATTGCTTGCTTCAGAAGGAGTTGTCCTGTGGTGGTCACATGCCCGGACATTGCTGATCGGGCTCCGGCGATATCTCCGTCCGCGATCGCTTCGAATATGGGCTGGTGCTCGCGATGGATATCTAGCAAAGTTCGGGATGATCCAGCGGTGCTGGCTCCGATCAGGCGTGTGTTGGTTCGGAGCCGGTCGATGAAATCACGGCCCCGTGGACTGTTGCCGGCTCGCAGGATTTCCGCGTGGAAAGCTTGGTCGAGGTCGAAAAAGTGGTCAGAGTGTCCTTGGTGGGCTGCTTGTTCCATCGAATTGAGCAGCTCTTGCAGATTGGCGATTGCCTGAGTATCCGCAAGAAGCGCGGCGCGACCGGCTGCTCCAGGTTCAATGCTCAGGCGAAGAGCGAAGATTTCTGCGACATCCTCGGGGCGAGTGCGTCGGATCTGAAAACCGCGATTTCGTACGAACATGATTAGGCCTGCTTCTTCGAGTCGAAGTAGTGCGTCGCGCACGGGAGAGCGGGAAATGCCAAGCTGATCTGCGAGTTGGTAAACGCTGTACCATTCGTCGGCGGTCATGGAGCCGTCAAAAATAGCGCTGCGAACGTGGTCCATAACCTGTTCGGTGAGGGTGTTGGCTCGAGTTACGCGCATCATCATGCCCTGGATAGTAGCAGCAGACCCTGTAACATGTTACTGAAGCTATAGGAGGTTCACCCCACGTGAATAACATAACCACCGACCAGAATTACTTTGCCAAGGTCTCTCGCACGGGACTTCGGACGGATATGACTACCAGGGCAGCGTATGTGTCGGACGCATCCATTTACCGCCGGGTGCCCGCAGGTGTGGTGGAACCTCGCACCAAACAAGACATCCTCGATGCTTTCGATATCGCCCGAGAGAACGGCTGGCCGATCGTCGGTCGCGGTGGTGGCACCTCAGTTGCCGGTAATGCGATGGGGGAAGGGCTGATTATTGATACCTCCCGCCACTTCAACCGTATCCTGTCCATTGATCCGGAGACGCAGACCGCCGTGATTGAGCCTGGGGTGGTGTGTGACCAGCTGCGTGACGCGGCTGCCGAGTTTGGGCTGACTTACGGGCCGGATCCTTCCACGCATAGTCGCTGCACTGTCGGAGGAATGGTGTCCAACAATGCGTGCGGGTCACACTCCGTCGCGTGGGGTACTGCGGCCGAAAACCTCGAGGCAGTCACTGTGCTGCTTTACGACGGTCGGGAAGTTACTCTTTCCAAAGGTGCTGCGAGTGACTCCGATATTGAGGCAGCGTTACATTCCCTTGTTCAGGACAATGCGGATCTCATCAGGGAATCTCTTGGAAGGTTTCCTCGCCAAGTTTCTGGCTATGGGCTGCACTACCTGTTGGAGGAGCGTGGCTTCGATGTGGCTAAGGCGTTCGCGGGAACGGAAGGGACGTGTGGAATCATCACGTCGCTCACGGTAAAGCTGGTGGAAGTGCCGAAGGCGAAAGCCTTGGCGGTGCTTGGTTTTTCTGATGTTTTCGCCGCGGCTAAGGCCGCACCGGTTCTCCGTTTGGAAAACGTGACCACCATCGAAGGGATGGGTGGTGACCTGCTGGGTGCGCTGCGTGCAAAGAATGGCCAGCAGAATGCGGGAGCCAACCTGCCGGGAATCCGCAAAGGTATGGATACCGGTGGTTGGTTGTACTGCGAAGTGACTGGTCCAAGTGCTGAAGAGGCACTGGCGCGTGCAGAGGACGTTGCTCGCACTGTGGACACCGTGGACTTTGTGGTGGTAAGCGATCCAGTACAGATGAAGGAACTGTGGCGGATTCGTGAAGCATCGGCGGGCATTGTTACGCGATTGCCGGATGGCGGAGAGGCATGGCCTTCCTGGGAGGATTCCGCGGTGCCACCGGAAAACTTGGCAGACTATCTGCGGGATCTGTACGCCTTGATGGAAAAGTATGAGTTGCAGGGCATCCCGTTTGGCCACTTTGGAGAGGGCTGCGTGCATGTTCGGATCTCCTTCGACCTCGGCAGCGAGGAAGGCGTAGCGGTTTTTCACGCGTTCATGAATGAAGCCGCTCAGCTCGTGTCTCACTATGAGGGGTCGCTGTCTGGAGAACATGGTGATGGGCGAGCACGCAGCGAACTGCTGAAATACATGTACAACGAGGAAATGCGGCGCCTCTTCGAACGGTTTAAGTTGATCTTTGATCCAGAGCGAGTATTTAATCCGGGCGTGCTGGTGTGGGCTGATGAGGTAGTTGATGGGATACGACCGGGCCCGAGACAGCGGGAATTGGAACTAGTTCCTACACATAAGTTCTCCAAGGACAAAGGCAGTTTTGTTAACGCGGTGAATCGGTGCGTGGGGGTCGGCGCTTGTCGATCCATGGACAACGCGATGTGCCCGTCGTTTCAGATCACGCACGATGAAGTGCATTCCACCCGAGGACGGGCGCGTATCTTGTCTGAGATGTTCCGCGGTGAGTCCGTCAAAGATGGCTACCGCGCTGAAGAGGTCAAAGAAGCTCTTGACCTTTGCCTTTCTTGTAAAGCTTGTGCGTCAGAATGCCCGGTGAACGTGGATATGGCGACATACAAGGCTGAGTTTCTCAACGAATTTTACGCCAAAAAGATCCGCCCGATGGCTCACTACATGATGGGCTGGTTGCCACTGAGTGCGCATCTGTTGCACAAGATTCCTGGTGTTGGATGGGCCGTCGATAAGGCCATGCATACGCCCGGACTACGCACCGTCATAGCGCACTTGGGTGGTTTGGACACTGGTCGCCCGCTGATTCATTTTGCGCCACGCAGCCTGCAGAAATGGGGATCACGGCGGAAGGGCCAGCAACATTCGACGCAAGTGGTGCTGTGGCCGGATACCTTCAATAATCACCTTGATAGTTCCGCAGGCGAGGCGGTGGTAAAGCTGTTAGAAGTACTCGGCTACCAGGTGATCATCCCACAAGGTTTTGTCTGCTGTGGCCTCACTTTCCATTCCACTGGTCAGTTGCAGATGGTGAAACGCGTCCTGACCCAAACGGCCAAGACCATGAAGCCGTACCTCGAACGAGGGATGACAGTTGTGGCGATAGAGCCCTCCTGCACTGCCATGTTGCAGCACGATATTGCCGAGCTTTCCGACGACCCGTTGGTGGAAAAACTGTCAGAACTTACGGTCTCGTGGAGTAGTTTTGTTGCGGCAAGGCTACGAGAACTGGACATTCCACTGGCACAGGAAGAAATCTCTGCTCTCACCCAGGTGCACTGCCACGAGCGGTCCCTGGGGGATCGCGCCGGGACCTCGGAGATCCTGGCAGCGTTGGGAATCACGGAGGAGACCATCAGCACTGGCTGCTGTGGCCTTGCCGGAAACTGGGGTTATGAGGCCGGTCATGCGGAAATGTCCTTTGAACTCGGAGAACGGGAGGTATTTCCGCGAGTCCGCGAGCATGAGGGCATTGTGCTGGCCGATGGCTTCTCCTGTCGGACCCATATCGAGCAGGGAACTGGTGTGAAACCTCAGCATCTGGCGCAGGTGTTGGCGGAGAAGCTGCGACGCTCTGGTAGCTAACCCGAATTTGATCCAAGTACGTATTCAGGATTGGGACGCGAGCTGATAGGGACTTGCCTCGAAAAACAAATCCCTATCAACCTCGATTGCTAAAACCCCAGGTCATTCAAGTGGATAGGCGTAGGGATTTAATTTTCGCTAGCAAATAGCTATCCAAGCGCCGCCGGGCGCTAATTAATGCCTCGTGAAACCTCAGTGCCTGTCGCTTAGCTCCTCGTATATGTCCATCATTGCCTCGGCCTGGGATTCCAAATTCCACTGCCCGGCTAGTTCTTGGGAGCGGGAACGGGCGCGGTCGGACCACGCGGGATCAGCTAGACGGTCAATAACTTTGAGCAGTGCGGCGGCAAAAGCAATCGGGGTGGCGCCACCAAATTCGCCGTTGACACCGGGCTCAATCACTAGGTCTAGTTCCGTGTCCGCGAGCACGATGGGAAGTCCTGCTAGGGCGGCTTCGTGCAGGACCAGCGCCTGCGTGTCAGTAGTGGAGGGGAAAGCGAACACGTCGGCCATGGCGTAGTACGCACCCAACTCAGAATGCGGTTGCTCGCCGGGCAGGATCACCTGGTATTTTTCCCGCATCTTGGCGAGGCGTCGCCGCAGTGATTTAGTGTGTTCCCAATCGCCGACTACCATCAACTGGGCATCTGGCCGGATCTCGGCGACGAGCTCGAAGGCGTCGAAAAGGAGCGTGAGTCCTTTCTCCGGGGCAATGCGGCCGGCGTACATGATGAGTGGGCCGGTGCCACGCTCGATGGGGGCAGGGCCAGCAGGCAGCTTATCGACGCCATTGGGCACACAACGCACATCCGCACCAGGAGCCAGTAACAGCGCGCGACTTTGAGTTTTCGGTGACGGCGCGGTGACAATATTTGCCTCGGTGAGCATGCGCCGCATTAATCCGAGGAGGGAGGCGTTGTCCCCCAACTCCAGGCGTGCTTGCTTGATATCGCTCAGGGCGTAGACCTCGGAGCGGTTCATTTGCGCAAACAGTCGCACAACTCCACGCAGCACCGGCAAGATAGCCGGATAGTGCTCGGCATAGGCGTCGAAGTCGGTGTGCCAGGTGACCACGAGTGGGATGTCATGGCGCACAGCCGACCACAGACCCAACACCCCAATCGGACCAAACCCATGCACATGGATCACATCGGGTTGGAGCTTGCCGATCTTTTTAATAGTGGACGTGAATTTACGCCCCGAGGCAATCCGCACGGGCAGCTTAGGGACCACGACGGAAGGCAATCGGATTTCCTCCCGATTCGGGTTTCCCTGGTGTGGGTTGCGTCCCTTTGCCTTCGGAGCGACGACAATCACCTCATGGCCACGGCTCAAAAGATCGCCCTCCAGCTGCTGTACCGCAATCAATAATCCGTTATGCGCTGGCCCATAGTTATCTACAAACTGGGCGATCTTCAGCTGACGACTCATAGCCACCAAGATAGTGCCACCCAAGCCGTTGCGCTTATTGGCTAGTGAAAAGCTTTTCCAACGGGCCCCAGTCATGACGTAGTGCCGCCAAGACGCAACACACTCCGGCCAGTGTGGACAGCCGTGGAGCAAGAGCGAGTAAGCGCCGAGCGGATCGAATACTTGGAGCGGGGCCATCCCCAACTCTCGCAACGTGGACGCCCGGGTGAACGTCGCTGAGGTGGAACCGAACCACGTAGCCACCACCGCAGCTGCCAGATTGAGCGTCAAACCGTGTCGTCCCACCGCTGGTAATGGCTTCCAAGCCGGAAGTAGTGAAAAGGCGCCACTCGTGAGAAGGGCGGTCCCGATTATCCGTAGCGGAGTGACAACCGTGAACTGGTCTACACCTGCAGTGATCATGAATTGAAAGGGCTCAGGCTCCCGCCGCTGTGGCGATCCACGGCCGGGGAGCCGACAGCATAGCCAACAGGGCAGCGACGAGGATGGGGGCGGGACGGTCGTCGTGAAGCTGCGCAAAATCCAGCAGCACTGCCAGGGCGGTCGCCGGAATGATAGCCCAGCGCGGGCACCGTGACAGGACGCTGCTAGCCGTTATGACGAGGCCAAACGCTACCGGGAGGGACTCCGCTGAGCGCGAGGACACCTCAAAGAGGATGAGGCCCCCAGCAAAGGTCACTCCCAAAAGCGCGAGCCGACGCCAGTGCCGGGCATCTCGGCACAGCAGGCCAACGCCGGCCGCAAAGTGCGCCCATAGCTACCGATAGCAGTGGCATACTTACAGACCTAGGAAGCGGAAGGAACCGCCAGGTCAGGAGCAGCAAGGTTCCAAAGCCGACAAGAGGGAGGGCAGGACTGCGTAGCTGAGTTGGCATTACCTCACGATATCGCGGAGCGGAACCAAGTTGCTCCTGGTCACAGGGGAAGCAAGAAAAACACGGTTTCTGTAGAACAATTGCTGTTTGTCATTACCCCCGAAAGAGGAGAATAATGAGCTGCATGTCACAAGCAGCTATGCAACGTAGCGCAGAGCGCACGTTTTTCGGTCATCCCTGGGGCCTTGCCAACTTGTTTGGCGTAGAGATGTGGGAGCGGTTCAGCTTCTACGGCCTCCAGTCGCTCCTTTTGTTCTACATGTACTACCAGACCACCGAGGGTGGACTGGCTATGGACAAGAAACTAGCTACGGCTATCGTCGGCGCCTACGGTGGCATGGTCTACTTGTCTGCGATCATCGGTGGCTGGGTAGCCGACCGCCTGTTGGGTGCCGAGAAAACAGTGTTTTACTCGGGCATCGTGATCGTCTTTGGCCATGCCTCCCTGGCCATCATCCCAGGTTACGCAGGCATGATTATTGGTCTGATCTGTATCGCGTTGGGTGCAGGCTGCCTAAAGACAGCCGCGGGAACCGTGCTGGGCAACTTGTACGCCAAAAACGATCCACGTCGCGACGCCGGTTTCTCTGTTTTCTACATGGGGATCAACATCGGCGCCCTGATCGGGCCAATGTTGACGGGTGCGCTGTGGAAGTGGTCCGGATTCCACTGGGGCTTCGGTGCCGCAGCGATCGGTATGACACTCGGGTTGATTCAGTACGCGGTAATGCGCAAGCACACCATCACTCCAGAAACCCACGCCCCGGTCAACCCGCTGCCGAAGGAGAAGATGCCGCTGCTGGTGGTGGGGACCGTTGCGGGCATCGCGATCATCGTGGCGCTGTTTTACTTCAAGATCCTGCATGCAAAGCAGCTGTCCAATATCGTGGTCATCATCGCTGTGCTCACCTCGCTGTTCCTGTTTGCGCAGATGTTTACTTCTCCGCTCACCCGCCCGGAGGAGAAACGACGACTGCTGGGCTACATCCCGATGTTCATCGGTTCGGTGACGTTCTTTACCATCTTCAAACAGCAGTTCACGGTGCTCGCCGTGTACACCGATAAGCGGCTTAACCACACGTTTTGGGGGGTTGAGATCCCACCGTCATGGATTCACTCCATCAATCCGGTGTTCATCATCGTGTTCGCGGCTGTCTTCGCGGGGCTGTGGTCTTGGATGGGAGAGCGGCAGCCTTCCGCGCCACTGAAGTATGCACTGGGTACGTTTGTCATCGGCATCGCGCCGCTGGTTTTCCTTCCATTTGCAGGTGGCGGTGAGCTTTCCACTCCATTCTGGGTAATTGTCTTGGTACTCTTCCTGTTCACCATGGCGGAATTGCATATCTCCCCGGTGGGTCTTTCCATGGCAACTCGCGTAGCACCCGACGCATTCAAGGCTCGCGCGATGTCTTTGAACCTGTTGTCGCTGTCTATTGGTACTGCGCTTTCCGGCACTCTGGCTGGCTACTATGACCCAACGTCGGCGACCGCCGAACGGACGTATTTCATCGCGCTGGCCGTTTCGGCCTTGGCTGTGAGTGCGGTGCTGTTTGTGCTGGTGAAGCCGGTCTTGAAGGCGTTTGGTGGGGTGAGGTAAGCCACCGCTGTTGGGCAGGCTTATCGACGTCCACCTGCCCGGCATCCCTCATGCCGCCTTTTCGTGACACTTTTGTTATATTTGGTTCTTTGAACCACGAAAAACAAAGGACGACGCGGTGCGCACAATCAGCTTTTTCAACAATAAAGGTGGCGTGGGAAAAACAACTCTTTCCACCAACGTTGCCCATTACTTTGCTAGCCGCGGTAAGCGCGTCCTTTACGTTGACTGTGATCCGCAGTGCAACGCTACCCAGCTGATGCTGAGCGAGGAACAAACCGAGCGGATTTACCTCAACAGCTTGGACAACGAAGCTGCGGAGAGAGATTCTTTGGCTAATACGGTGTATGCGATCTTCGTGCCACTGCGGGAGGGTGAATCGCAGATCAATACCAACATTCGCCCGTTTCGTTCGGAGCGGTTCGGGGTGGATGTCCTGGCCGGGCATCCGGCGTTGTCGCAGATTGAAGACTTGATGAGTGACGCGTGGCAGTCAGCGCTGAGCCGGCAAACCGGCCCGTTTCGTCGTATCCATTGGGCCGGTCAGCTGGCAGTAGCAATGGAGGAGCAGGATCGCTACGATGCGATCTTCTTTGACGTTGGCCCCAGCCTGGGGCCGTTTAACCGCACTGTCTTGCTCGGGTGCGATGCCTTTGTCACCCCGACAGCCACCGATCTGTTCAGCTTCCATGCCTTCGGAAACCTTGCCCGCTGGTTCAAGGATTGGGTCAGCCAGTATTCCGAGATGTGCGAGGGTAACCTCATGGAATGGGCACGCTTTTCCCCTGATGTGGATGCAAAAACGAAAGCCCTGCGCTTGGGTGGATACGACGGTCAGGGGCTGCGCTACCTGGGGTACACCACGTTGGAGTACATGAAGCGAAAGTCTAACGGGCAAGAGCAACTTGTGGGCGCCTTTGAACGCTTTCGCGGGAAGTTCGCTACCGAAGCAGAGCGGATTAAAAAGGCCCTGAGCAATTACTCCCGGGCTGATCTGCTCGGCCACGTGCCACACATGCACTCCATGCCTGCCACAGCACAGGACGCGCATGCGCCCATTATGGCGCTCACCAGCGCTGACGGGGTGAAAGGTGCCCAAATCAACCAGCGGGACAACTATGCCACGAAGATCAATGAGGTGGCAGCCCGGGTATACGATGCCTTATTTTCCTAGGCGCTAAGGCGTGCTGAAATCGGACATGATGAGCCCCGCCAGCACGCTTAAGATGCCGAAGGCGATCACTGACCACTTGTGATCGACGACGATAGCGATGAATTCACGCACCTTTGCGCTCGGCCAGAAATAGCGGGCTGTCCGTGCCCCGGTGGCATAGCCATCAAGGCCGGCTTTGCGCATCATCAGCGCTCCGCGGAAGGCGTGGTAATCGGAACTTGCTACCGCGATCCACGGGTCGTGTGGCACCCGGTCCTGGTCGCGGAGCAGCTCGGCAGAATACGTAAGGTTTTCCTCCGTGGTGGTCGATTTGTCCTCCACGATCACCCGGCTCGGGTCAACACCTTGGGAGATCGCGTATCGCGCCATGGCTTCTCCTTCGGCGCAAGGCTCGTCCGTTCCTTGGCCACCGGAAAATACCAGCACAGTATCTTTGCCACTATCGATTGCGCGCTGCGCTACCTTAATGCCGTGGTCTACTCGGCTGCGGAGCAATGGGGTGAGCTGGTCGGGATCGCGAACCTGGGCGCCAAGAACAATGACAGCGTCCGGACGTTTGCCGAAACGGTTGAAAAACCACTCGTAGAAGATCGTGTACGTAATGAAGCACACGAAAGCCAGGCCAATGTAGACGACCGTGGGAAATGCTGCCACAAACACCAGTTCAACCCGGGTGAGGTTTCTTTCCATCATTGAGGAAAGGAAGGAGAAATAGAACACTCCGGTGTAGATAAACAGAGCAGCGCCGATGATGCCGGAGGTCAATGCTGCGACCGACCTGCCCTCTTTGCGCCACACGATGAACATGTTGACCAGCAAAAACCCACCCAAGACAAGTGGGGCGGACGCCAACACGGCCATCAGTACCACGGCCATCACCAAAATGAGCGGCCCAGCCAGCCAGGAAAAGGCGAGGGAAACCCCAATCGCAATCGCCGCTATGACGATGAAAAACGTAAAAGTAAAGAGCACTCCCGGCCAAATGGAGCGAGGCTCTTTCCGGAAGAGCACCACAAAACCGATGATCAGCGCGAGGACGAGGAAAATAAGCACGCCCTCAACCTTATAAGCTCCACTACCATTGCGTCACACCGCTTATCGACGAACCAGTCAGCCCGCTCTCACAGGGGATCACCCCTGCATCGCAATGCCTCGTTTCCAATACCCCATGAATGAAATCTGTTGGCGTGGCACCTGGTTGTTAACCAGTAGCCTGCGCATCTGGATCACTGCGGAAGACTCACCCGCAATCCAGAAGTAAGTGTCAACAAAAGGTGACGTGCTTGGGGCACTCGCCTCAGCTGCCAGGGATTGTCCAGCGCGAGAAAAGCGAGGGGTTTCCCAGATGACCAGCTCCGGGTCGTATTCAGCGTCTTCGGTTTCAGGGAGCGTAGGCCGCTCAGCGGTCGCCTCCACCACCAGCCGTTCCAGGTGTTGGTACAGCAGGGAGCCTGGGGCCGCACAATCTCTGGGCAACATTTGGACAGAGACCCCGGGTGGGGCAATAAGCTCCTGCGCGTCGAGCTCGCAGGGAATCTCTATGAATACCGCCCCAGTTTTGCCGACGGGCCATTCCTCCAATGTTTTTGCGATCGCTGGTAGCGCAGTTTCATCACCGAGCATGACCACGTGGTTGTGGGGGTCCGGGGTGAATTCGATGCCGGTGCCAGAGTCGTCGTCACGCGCCGGGCCGATGAGGATGATTTCCTCGCCGACCTGCGCGGTGTGCGCCCAGGAGGAGGCCGGACCTGCGGCCTCGGGGTGCAAGACGAAGTCAACATCGAGCTCGTCGTGTGCTGTGCCTGCCAGCCTGCCTGCCGGTGCGCGTCGTAACGCTCGTATGGAGTAGGTGCGCATTACACCACGGGTGGTAGGTTCCAGGTCTTTCCAGGTGGCATACCAATTTTCTTCAGGCAACTCCGGCAAGGAGCCACCGTGGGGGATGATGAGTTTTATTCGCAGGTCGCGGACCGTATCTTTCGGGCCCATGTGCTCGACGCCGTGAAAGGTGATGCGCTGGAAATGAGGGGAAATCTGTTGGGTACGGGCCACGCGCACACGAAACGGTCGGAAGGTCATGAAAGCTCCTTTGCATAAGTGGTGTGGTGTCGGCCGATGGGAGAAACCGATGGCAGGCCCGAAACTGGGTCGGTCACGATGAGCGTTTCCAAGTCGAATGCCTCGCGGGTAAGACGTTGGGTCAGTACGTCACTGGGAGCGCCCACAGCATGCAGGTGCCCATCCCGCATCGCCACCAGGTTGTCCGAGTAACGCGCAGCAAGGTTTAAGTCATGCAGCACCATGATGATGGTGGTCCCGTGGCGCCTATTGAGGTCCGTAAGTAAATCGAGGACTTCCAGTTGGTGCTTGAGATCCAGGTACGTGGTGGGTTCATCAAGGAGCAACACATCAGTTTGCTGCGCTAACGCCATCGCGATCCACGCGCGCTGTCGCTGGCCACCAGAGAGATCTTCCAGGCAGCGAGTAGCAAGTTCATCAACTTCAGTTGCCGCCATTGCTTCAGCGACAATCTCGTAGTCGGTGGCACTCCACCGTCCTAAAATTCCCTGGTAGGGTGTGCGGCCGCGACCAACCAGGTCAGCCACCGTCATCCCCTCTGGGGCAATGGGAGACTGCGGGAGCAGCCCAAGCCGCCTAGCTAGTTCCCGTGAGGAGTAGGAATTAAGGGCCTTGCCGTCGAGTTCAATAACGCCCGCCGTGGGGCGAATAAGCCGGGCTAAGGTGCGCAGAAATGTTGATTTACCACAACCGTTAGGGCCGACGATGGAGGTGATTTTGCCGGGCTCGAACGAAATAGTCAGGTCCTTGACAATGGGATCAGCCCCGTATCCAGCAGACAGTGCACGGGCTGTTAGCGTTGTAGGCAATTGGGTCACTCCTTGGCGGTGGCGAGGGGTGTCAGTGGGAAGTTTTCACGAGCAGATAGATCAGGAACGGCGCGCCGAGGCTGCCGGTGATAACGCCGACTGGGTAGCGTGTGCCGACGAGGAACTGCCCGGCAAAATCAGCTGCCAGGATCAGTAAGGCACCGACAATTCCAGCAGGTAAAACCAAGTTTGCGCCACGCGGGAAAAGCCGCATGGCAATGGGCCCGGCCATGAACGCGACGAAGGAAATTGGGCCGGTAGCGGAGGTGGCAACTGAGATCAGTGTCACCGCACCGATAAGCAGTGCGCCACGGAGCAGATTGACCCGCAAACCGAGTGAGGTAGCGACATCGTCCCCCAGCCGGAGGATTGACAGTCTATGGGTGCCGATGAGCAGCAGCGGTACCACGACCCCGACGGTAACCATGAGTGGAAGGCCTCGCTCCCAGGACATATTGTTGAGTGAACCGGTCAGCCAGCGGGTAGCAGTGGGTAAATCCCAGGCGGATGCTTTTGACAACACGTAGCTGGTCCACGCTTGCAACATCGCTGCGACACCGATCCCCATCAAAATAAGTCGCGTACCAGCGAAACCCGATTTAATCGAGAGTAAATAAACCAGTCCCGCGACGCTTAACGACGTCACCAGGGCCACTGCCGAGACAACAGTCTGAGGCGCGTGAAATAACACGATCATGGTGGCGCCCGCAGCGGCTGCGCCAGCTGAAATTCCGATGATGTCCGGTGAGGCCAGCTGGTTACGCAGCATGGTTTGGAAGATGACCCCGGAAACCCCAAAGGCAAAACCAGCGACGATAGCAACGGTGGCGCGCGGGAGCCGTAGCTCACCCACCGTAAAAGACGCGCCGGGGACGGTGTCGCCACGTAATACGCCGATGACATCAGCAAGTGAGTAGAAGGAATCTCCCAGCATCAGGCTTCCCAGCCACAACGCTATGGTGAGAAGTGCGATGAGGCACAGCTTGATGAGCGTCGTGGTGGTAGCGCGTCGGCGATGGTGCCGAATGGTAGTAGCTAGTGGTGTCATAATTCCCGGATCCTTGTCTGGCGCACAATCCAGATGAACAGTGGCGCGCCGAGGAAAGGCATGATGATGCCAACTGCAACCTCTGACGGATTATTGAGCAAGCGCCCAGCGGTATCTGCGAGGGTGAGTAACACGGCGCCAGCTAGGGCATTAGCTGGGAGCAAGATTCGGTGATCAGTTCCGAGGACCATGCGAATCAGGTGCGGTACGATAAGCCCCACGAAAGCAATGGGGCCGGTCACGGCAGTAACCGTGCCACACAGGAGTACCGCTCCCAGTGTTGCCAACACCCGGGTACGGGTGAGGTTGATTCCGAGTCCGGTGGCAACATCGTCGCCGAGAGCAAGCGCGTTGAGTCCATTGCAGCTCAGAAAAACAATGATGAAGCCAATGCCGAGCATGGGCAGAGCTACCGAGAGGGAGTCCCACCTGGCGCCACCGACGGAGCCGATCTGCCAATTCCGGAACGCATCCATCACTTCGGCGCGTGGTAGCAAGATGGCGCTGGTCAAACTGGATAGCGCTGCGGCCGTGGCTGCCCCGGCGAGAGCGAGCTTCAGCGGTGTAGCTCCGCCGCGGCCGATAGAACCCACGCTATAGACGAATGCTGCAGCGGCGAAGGCTCCCGTGGCGGCGATGAGCATGGTGGGGAAGGGGCGAGAAACGTTGAAAAATGCAATACTGATGACCACAGCCAGGGAAGCCCCGGACAAGACCCCGAAAATTCCAGGGTCAGCCAGCGGGTTACGCGTCACTGCTTGGAAAACCACCCCTGAGGTTGCGAGCGTAGCGCCGGCACACAATGCCAATACGGTGCGCGGAATACGTGTCCATGCTGCTGCTTCGCCCGCGGTGTCTGTTGCTCCACGCAGTGCCGAGAGAGCTTCAGCGACGGTGATACTCCGAACCCCGAACATCAGCGAAAACACTGTTGCAACCAGCGTGAGCGTCAGCAAGATGAGAAACACCGTGGCGACGCGGGTTCGGGGAGCTCGGAGTGCTGTGGCTGCCACAGTTACTGGAGTCCGTCGTTAAGCACGGCAAAATAACGGTCGATTGCCCATGGGATGGCCAGCGGGGAAGGATTGGCCGCAGCCCCGAGCGGTCCCTGCTCCAGGAAGGCGATGTGGCCGTCCTTAATAGCTGGGATTTTAGAAAGTAGTGGGTCAGCTTGCATCTCCTTGACCTTCTTCTCATCTTCGGATGCGTCGCCCGAGGAGTAGGAAATGATGAGGTCGACGTCTGCAAACTGCTCTGGTTTTTCCGTAGCAGCCTCAATCCAGAATTTCTCTGCCGTGGCTGATTGTTCCGTGACGATGTTGGGCGCGGAAAGGCCATGGCTGGTGAGGAATCCCATGCGGGGATCCTTGATGGAGTAGAAGCCGATCTTGGATGGGTCGGAGCTGCCGCCGAAGGAGGTGAACAGTACCTTCTTGTCTTTTAGGTTGGGGTACTTATCGAGGCTCGCAGCAATCTTACTGTTCAGCTCTTCCGTGAGCTTCTTGCCTTCCTCTGCCTTACCGAGGGCCTGGGAGCTAATCTCGATCATCTCCTCCAACGACGTGCCCCAGGCCATGTCGGGGTATGCGACTACTGGTGCGATCTTGGAGAGGGTGTCGTAGTCCTCCTGCGTGATCCCGGAGTAGGTGGCCAGGATGAGGTCTGGTTTGGTGTTGGCTATCTGTTCGAAAGGGACGCCATCTGTTTCGTCGAAGATCGCGGGTGCTTTGTCGCCGGAGTTTGCTCCGAGTTCTGTCAGCTTTTCTTCGACCCAAGGAAGAATGCCGTTGTTGTCGTCATCGCCGAATGTGGCTTTGCTGATTCCGACAGGAGTTTGGCCTAGGGCGAGGGGGACTTCATGGTTGGCCCAGCCGATGCTTGCGATGCGTTGTGGGGCTTTGGTGATGGTGGTTTCGCCAAAGGCGTGCTTGATGGTGACCGGGAAGGCGGATTGGGCGTCGGCCGTGCTGGCGCTGTTGCTGGTGCTCTGGTAGGCGGTGTCTGCGTTTCCGCACGCAGTCAGAGTGAAGGTGAGGGAAGCTGTGGCAAGGGCAAGTGTGAAAACCCGGAAGGTTTTGTTCATTTAGGTTCCTTTTAATGAAACAGCGGTTTGGTCAACTAAAGCGACACTAACAAAAGAAAGCCTAACCTAACAACAAATCGTTTGATGTGAGTTAGTTCTGTTTCGAGATGCGGTATTTTCGTGGATATGTCTCTCACGAAAACCCAGCAGACCCTGTTTTATCCGCTGATTGGTCGCGCGGAGGCTGCGCGGACCTGGCCCGAACTGTTTTCAGATTCTTGGGCTGAGCAGGCTCGGGAGATCGCACTCAGTCATGGGGTGGCCATTAACGATATGCCGCTATTTTCGCAGGCCTCCTATGGTTTGCGACATATCGCTTCGATAGCGGAAATCAAAACCTACCTGGCCAATCATCCTGAAGCCGCGGTGGTCAATCTCGGCTGCGGGCTGGATCGCCTGGAAGAAGATCTGGCTGAGATTCCGCACGGTCCCCTCTACAATCTGGACTTTCCCGAGGTCATCGAGTTACGCAAGCGGTGGCTACCGGCCAGCGATTCCATCGAGCTACCTTTCAGTGCATTCGAGCACGAGTGGATGAAGCAGGTGGACGCCCGCGGTGGCTTCGTCGCACTCGCGGCGGGTGTGATGTACTTCTTTGAAATTGAGCAGGCCACAGCGCTTATCGACGCCATGGGCCGCCAATTCCCGGGCGGAGAATTCATCTATGATGCTCAATCGCCAGACGTGACCAGTCGTAGCGAACGGGTACTTGCTAGTGCCGGGCTGCCAGCCACGATGCCGTTTAAGCTAGCGGATCCCTACTGCGTTCGGGATTGGTCGCCAGCGGTGTCGAATGTTGATATTGAGTTCAACTTCATGCACTACCTCCCGCAAGGGCAGCGGGAGCTACTGCCTCCTGATGTGGCTGATACCTTCACGCAGGTAGCGGAGCGGAAAGATATGTACCTGGTAAAGGTAGAGTTTTGAAAGGTTTTTTCTCACCCTGCAATGAGAGATAGCTTTTCGTTAAAATACTGTGGCATGGGTTACAGTTGTTGCTTATATGCTATCTCTGACGGAATTCCGCGCGAGGCTATCTGGACACAACCCGAAGCAGGACCAGAACGCGCTAATCAGTTCGTCCAATATTACTTCAAGGATAAGTTTGTCCTCGCTGGTGAGGACTCAATCAACCATATCGACTGTCGTGGACCAGAACTTTACTGCGGCTCGTGGGGAAACACGGTGCTGTTTTCCGGGGATATCGACACCCTCGATGTCGACTACGACATGCCTGAAGGATTCGGGTTGTGGTACCTGCAATTGGAATCAGTGGTTGACTATGTCAACTTCAGAGTTGAGGGCGGTCCATACGGGCCACGCGATTTTGAAATGGATTGTGAAACCACATGGCTCGAAGGTGTGGACTGGCCAGGCTTCTCACCACCACGTGAAGATAACCGCCGACTCCCCGTGGGAAAGAACAAAGGAAAACCGCTGGAGTTTAAGCTCTCCTACCTCCGCGGTGAACACGCCCTACCACCTGAAGAAGAATACCCGCTGCCATTTCATCCTGGTGAATACGGCGCGGCAGCATCAATTTGGGCATTCGGCATAGAGGGAGAAACACCAACAGGTGACGCCGTGATGACCCCTCTCATTGAACAATGCCGGGCAGCAACCGAGCATGTGAAGGTGCACCGTTTCGAAAACCGGGGTTGATTTTCGCACGACAAAAATCCGGCGTCGTGATTGATTGAAAAGGCATTTGTTCCCGACCGAACGAAAATTTAACAGTGAGAAATCGCACGTCATCATCTCTTTTAATTTGGATCATTAGTGATAGCGTCGTTTTTAGATGAGCTTGCTGGATTATTTAAGCACGCTTTCATTATTCAGCTGGCTCACCAGGTCTAAAGATCAGCGTGAACGGTTGGAGATACGAGATGTTTGAACTGTCGATTGCTCAGCTAAGTGAGGAATTGCGTCGTGACCTCGCCTCTTTTGGTGAGTGTGCTCGAACCAAGGGACAGTGTGAGCCAAACATACTGCGGAAAGCTGCACGAATTTTGGCAGCGCAGGTGCCACAAGGTACAACCAAGTTTGTGTGCACTCCTGAGGATCTTCCGCTGACAGTTGCGCTCAGCTTGCATACTGGCATCCCATTTTCGGTCGCTTCAGAAAAGCTTGAGGTGCCAAGTGGTCATATTCTGGTGAGTTTTGCGTCGTGCGCGAATGCACTTTCGTTAGTTGATGTGCTTGAGGAAGGCGGCGCGTAACTATGTCCGCCACCTCCTTCGCAGACCTCATTAATACATTTGCCGCCATCAGCGATCCAGCGTGCGCTGACGGGGTACAACGGCTCGGGTTCAGTGCATTAGAACGGCAATCGCATCAGGTATTCGTCGAATTTATGGAAAACCTGGGTTTGTCAGTGTGGACCGATGCAGTGGGAAATACCATCGCTCAATACCCTGGCGCACAACCGTTATCGGCAATTGGTGTTGGTTCACACCTCGACAGCGTCTATCGGGCTGGACAATATGACGGCATTGCGGGCGTAGTTACGGCAATGCTGGTTGCAGAGAGGCTGACTCAGGAAGCCGTAACAACGCGGCACCCGATTCGGTTCGTTGCTTTCGCTACCGAAGAGGGAGCGCGGTTTGGACAAGCATGTATCGGATCCCGTTTGGTTACTGGTCGCACATCAGTTCAGGACTTGCAGCGACTGAAAGACAGCGACGGTGTGAGCGCTTATCAAGCGATGAAGGACTGCGGACTCCGCCCAGATGATCTTGCTGAAGCCCTCTGGAACCCTGCAGATTGGGATTCCTTCCTCGAGCTGCACATTGAGCAGGGGCCAGCTTTGCATTCGCAGGGAATAGACATCGGCGTGGTCAACCTCATTTCGGGGTCGTGCCGCTTCTTGGTGACTTTCACCGGCATAGCCTCACACTCCGGTGGCACGCCGATGCACCTGCGAAAAGACGCATTCATGGCAGCAGCGGAGTTTGCCCTTGCCGCTGAAGCCATTGCACTTGATAGTGAACACCACGGGACACGAGTGACAATCGGTCAGGTCAGCGTTGAGCCCGGAAGTATCACGACCATTCCAGGAAAATGCACACTGTCAGTTGACGTCAGGGATATCGATAGCGTCCGGCAGCGCGAAACAGCGCGAGTTCTGGTGCACCTAGCAAGTTCAAGTGGCGAACGGAGAGGAATTGGGGTGGAAACTCAGTACCTTTCTGACGTCGCCCCTGCATTCTTATCCAACAAGATTCAAACCGCGCTGGCAGACGCCGCGCGCAGCGTGGGAGCTTCCCACACTTACATGTATTCCGGTGCTAGCCACGATGCGCAAATTGTCAGCTCGATCTGTGACACCGGCATGGTGTTCGTCCCCAGCCTCAACGGCGGGGTGAGCCATTCACCTCGGGAGCTTTCCCGAATCGACGACCTGGAAATGGGAACGAAGGTGGTGTACGAGGCAATACTGCGACTTGATCGAAAATAAAACATTCACACAAACCTTATGCACCATTTCTCTAGGAGAAAAAGATGGATTGGATACTGGTAATAGAGCTTCTAGTGATGCTCTTTTGTATCTGGTTAGGATCCCGTAGCGGTGGCATTGCTCTGGGTTTCTGGGCTCTTCCGGTTTTAGAGTGCGTAGCTGACCATGGGGTGGGGTTCGGGGTGGCACAACATATAGGGGTCCTGGCCGGTACAAGATGAGAGTTGCGAAGCTTCCATCCAACCGAACCAGGACCCTACTGTGCAGCCTACTACTGGCAACCTCGTCGCCGACACCATCTGCCGCACCGCAGAAATCGGCCTCACGATCACCGGAGCCGCCGACGCCGGAAACATCACCATCATCGACGCCACCCCGGTGGCCGTGAACCACACCTGCCCGGACTGCGGGCACCCAGGCAAGCTGAGGGATCACACCCTGCGCCGGCTCGTTGATCTTCCCGTCGTCGGGTTCCCCACCCGCCTGGACGTCCGCGTCCCCCGCTTTCTGTGCACAGAGCCCTTCTGCTCTAGGAAGATCTTCCAGGCATCCCTGGCCTGCGCGGATGACGGATCCAAGCTCACCCACCGAGTCACCCGCTGGATCCTCCAGCGCCTCGCCATTGACCGGATGAGTGTGTCTGCCACCGCCAAAGTACTCGGTATCGGCTGGGACCTGGTCAACCAGGTCGCACTCGATGCCTGCCGCCAGCTCGTCTACGACGACCCGCACCACCTCGACGGCGTGCGCATCCTCGGAGTCGATGAGCACGTCTGGAAACACACCCGAGGTTAGCCTTCGAACCTGGTGACCATCCTCGTGGACCTCACCCCACTGGTCGACGGCCGCGGGCCCGCCCGACTACTGGACATGAGACCGGGGCGGTCCGCGGACGTGCTGCGCGGGTGGCTGCAGGAACGCGACCCCGGTTTCCGCAGCCAGGTGCAGGTGGTGACCATGGACGGGTTCACCGGCTACGCCAGTGCTGTGGACCAGGTCCTCCCGGACGCGACCAAGGTGATGGATCCGTTTCATGTGGTGCATCTGGCGGCTGAGAAGCTTACCGGGTGCCGGCAACGACTCCAACGAGAGACCACCGGACGCCGCGGACGCAAAGATGATCCGCTGTATAAGTACCGTCGCACCCTGTTGACCAGGACGAACTACCTCACCGAGCGGCAGAAACAACGCCTGGACATGCTGTGGGCCACCGACGATGACTACGTGGCACTCGAGGTCACCTGGATGTTCTACCAGGACCTGATCACAGCATACGGGCACCCGCAGAAATCAGAAGGCAAGAAGTTGATGGAACGGATCATCACCACCCTGCGCAAAGGCTTGCCGAAAGGTCTGGAGGAGCTGGCTCAACTCGGGAGAACCCTGTGGCGTCGGCGGGAAGATGTGCTCGCCTACTTCGATATCGGGGCGTCCAACGGGCCGGTCGAGGCCATCAACGGCAGGCTCGAGCACCTACGGGGGATCGCCCTGGGATTCCGAAACCTCAACCACTACATCTTGCGGTGCCTGATCCACTCCGGACAACTACAGGACAAGATCAACGCACTCTAAAACCGGAAGAGCCGGTTTCTGGGGCGGTGTTGGTCTTCTCATCATTACTTTTGTTTTCCGCGAAGTACCGACTGAACCACCGGTCGATGTCATGCTTATCATTCTTGCTGTGACTTGCGCGACGGCCACAATGCAGGCCGCCGGAGGAATCGACTTTATGGTGAGGATAGCCGAAGCGATAATCAAGAAATATCCTTCCAGAATCACTTTTGTTGCCCCACTTGTGGCGTATCTATTCACGTTCGCCGCAGGTACAGGGCATATTTTGTACCCCTTGCTCCCCGTAATTCATGACACGGCATTACGCAACGGAATTCGACCTGAACGGCCGATGTCGGTATCTGTGGTGGCTTCTCTTCAAGGAATCACCGCTAGTCCGGTTTCCGCAGCTATGGCTGCTTTGATCGTGGTGGTAGAACCACTGGGTATGTCTTTGCCAAAGATCATGATGATTGCCGTGCCGGCAACAATAGTTGGTGTTTTAGCCGCGTCGGCGGTGATGCTGAAATGGGGCAAAGAACTGGAGGAGGATCCAATTTTCCAGGCTCGCGTTGCGGCAGGGGAAGTAGAGGATATCCCGGGGATCATCAAAGCTCGTCGGCTCGCTTCTCGGAAGAAGATTTCTGTGGAAGAGGCTTTGACGGAGCTGAATCTTGACACTGCTGTCGCAGTTGATGAGCAGGTAAGTGAACAAGAAAAACGTTTTGAGGAAGAGATTACTGCTGAGAAGAATGGTGCAATTCCAGGGTCTGGAAAAGTTACGGCAGCGATCTTTTTGTTGGCAGTCATCACCGTAGTTGTGTTGGGAGCTGTGCCTGAGTGGCGCCCTCCAGGGCCTGAAGGTAAGGCACTGAACATTGCGATTGTTATTCAAATCATCATGCTTACGGCAGCCGCAATTATGTGCATGATCACCAAAGTTAAAGTCAGAGCTATTGCAGAAAGTGCTATTGCAAGAACAGGGTTGATTGCTCTCGTCGGTATTTTCGGTCTGGCGTGGTTAGGGCTTACGGTGATTCAAGCGAATAAAGACACCATTGTTAATGGCCTGGAAAATATGGTGACTAATAGCCCATGGACCTTCGCAGTAGCCCTCTTTGCATGTTCTATCGTTCTGTTTTCTCAAGCATCGACGACCAGAACCTTGGCACCACTGGGAGTCTCTTTGGGACTTGCGGCCCCTGCCTTGGTGGGCATGTGGCCTGCTGTTAACGGTGCATTTTTCCTACCTACATATGGCACCAGTGTTGCAGCACTCAACTTTGACCGGACTGGAACTACTCGAATCGGCAACGCGGTGCTTAACCACTCGTTCATGGTGCCCGGTGTTGTCGCGATCATTGCAGCGGTTATCACAGGACTGTTGATTTCGACCGTCGTTTAACTCAATCCTGAAAGGAAAATCAAAATGTCTGAATATCAGCCAAGCACAGAGCCCGTTCCTCCATATGCTGGCTATCCCCAGCAGTTAGCGAAAGCCACTGCGCAACTGAAAGAATCGAGTGCGTTTTCTGTGGAGAAACGGGAGGGTGCTGCGCCCGAGCTTATGGACGCATTGGAGTCGAAGATCGACGAACTTTCGGAGACGATTGTAGGGATGTCGCATTTCCTGCACGAAAACCCTGAAGTTGGTTTTGAAGAATTTAAGGCACAAGCCAAATTCAAGGAGTATCTTGAAGCGCATGGCCTTGATGTAGAGCTCGGGGTTTATGATGTTGAGACCTCCTTTGAGTCTAAAATCAGCAATGGCAGTGGCCCAACGATTGCGATTCTGTCTGAGTACGACGCGTTGCCCAATATCGGTCATGCTTGCGGACACTGCGTCATGGGAGCAACTGGGCTTGGGGCATACTTGGCACTTGCAAAGTTGGTTCGAGAAAACCCAGATGCTTTTCAAGGCACCGTGAAATTCATTGGTACACCAGCGGAAGAAGGGACCTCGGGTAAAGCAGTAATGATTCGAGGGGGAGCCTTCAAACCAGAAGATATGGATGCAGTGTTGGCCTTGCATTCCTATGGCTACGATCTAGCAGATCAAGTCTGGTTGGGGCGCCGCACTCTCACCGTCCACTTCAAGGGTGTTCCCGCGCATGCCTCTTCGCAGCCATGGATGGGGCGTAACGCACTGGATGCTGCAGCATTGACTTACCAGGGCCTTGCCGTTTTGCGGCAGCAAATACCTCCGGTGGATCGCATTCATGCCATTATCACTGAGGGGGGAACTCGTCAGTCGATTATCACTGAGGATTCGACGATGAAGTTCTATGTGCGTTCCAAATACCCTGATACGCTGAAAGACCTCTCGGAAAGAGTGGAAAACGTGGTTAAGGGTGCTGCGCTTATGACTGGTTGTGGTGTGGAAATAGCTTGGGACGAGAGTCCTGCTACTTTACCAGTGCGCACTAACAATGAACTGGTGTCTCGTTGGGTTGCTGCTCAGCGTCGTCGGGGGAGGGACCCGCTGCCTTTGGGAGTTGTATCTGAAACCCTTGCGGCGTCAACCGATTTTGGCAATGTCTCTTATCGTATTCCAGGTATTCATCCGTTGATCAAAGTTAGCCCGGAAGATGTAGCTCTTCACACTCGGGAAATGGCGGAAGCAGCAGGTTCGCCAGCAGGCGATCAGGCCGCCATAGATGGGGCGTTTGGTTTGGCCGCAGTAGCGCTTGATTTTCTGAACGATGAAGAACTGCGTAAAGCAGTGAGTGAAGAGTTCGAAGCTGCCGGTGGTTTCATCGACGCCGAAGAATTCCTCAAGAACTAGCAGGTGCTGCCCCGTAAGAGGGGCAGCCTGAGTACCTAAAACATGTACAGCACAAAGTGTTGAACAGTTCTTGTTAAGTGGAGCCAAAGGGTACACGTCACGAATCGGGCAACGAACTTAGCCAGCTTTGCAGCGGTAACCATTGGATAAAAGCGCCCTTAGCTGTAGGACAATGCAATATAAACTCCACCCCAATGATGATCTAGATCACAGGAGTGTGATTGTGGGAATTGCTACGACTTGGCTCAATGCCTGGCAGAAACTACTTGATGGTTCCGCTCAGCCCCAGGAGGTCTTTGCAGAAGACTCGTTTTGGCGGGATTTTGTCACCTTCACCTGGAATATCCATACCGCTGAAGGGATCCCGCAGATCGAGGAACTGATAGCGCATAATCCGCCGATGCGTCCGGTCGATCGGATCCAGGTGACGGAGGAGGTTGCCGAAACTGAGGACGTTACCCGGGTGAGTTTCGACTTCGAAACCCCACTTTTCCTCGGCAAAGGCATTGTTCGCATCCGTGATGGCAAAGCTTGGACTTTGCTCACGAGCGCGCGAGAGCTGAAGGAGCGGAGAGAGAAGCGGGGACGTAATCGAGAATTGGGTGCGCAGCATGGAGTAAAAACTGATCGCCGCAATTGGGCAGACCTGAAAGCAGAGCGTGTTGCAGCGCTAGGAACCACTGAACAACCTTATGTGCTGATAATCGGAGGTGGTCAGGGTGGGATCGCGCTAGCCGCGCGTCTGAAGAGGTTGAGGGTGCCGGCACTGGTCGTCGATAAGCATGCGCGCCCCGGCGACCAGTGGCGCGGTCGCTACCACTCCCTGTGCCTGCACGACCCGGTCTGGTACGACCACCTGCCCTACCTGCCATTCCCTGACGATTGGCCGGTTTTCACCCCGAAAGACAAGATGGGGGATTGGCTCGAGCACTATGTGGGGATCATGGATCTTGACTATTGGTCCAACGCAACCTGCACCAAAGCTGAGCAAGTGGACGGTGGATGGAAGGTTCAGGTAGACCGTGACGGTGACGTGGTGGAGTTGCGACCAACTCAACTCGTGTTTGCCACCGGTATGTCGGGTGTGCCGAACATGCCGACGTTCCCCGGCCAGGAACAATTTTCGGGGGATATCGTACACTCCTCACAACACCCCGGCGGAGAAAAATATCAAGGCAAAACCGTGGTCGTGCTTGGAGCGAACAACTCTGCCCATGACATCTGCGCTGACCTGTATGAAAACGGTGCGCACCCGGTCATGGTGCAACGCTCATCGACGCACGTCTCCCGATCCGAAACATTAATGAAGCATGTCTTTGGCCCGCTCTACTCGGAAGACGCCGTGGAAGCCGGGATCGATACGGATACCGCCGATATGCTGTTCGCATCGTGGCCGTACAAACTCCTGCCCGAGGTGCAGCGGGAGGTTTTCAACACGATTCGGGAAGAAGACGCCGACTACTACCAGCGGCTCGAAGACGCCGGTTTCATACTGGACTTCGGTGACGATGACTCCGGACTCTTCCTTAAATACCTACGACGCGGCTCCGGATACTACATCGACGTTGGTGCCTGCGAGCTCGTCGCGAACGGCTCCATCGAACTCCATTCGCACTGCTCAATCGACCACTTCACACGCGATGGCGTGGTGCTCACCGACGGTGCAGCCATTGAATGTGCGGCCGTTATCTTTGCTACCGGCTTTGGATCCATGAGTGGCTGGGTAGAAAAAATCGTGGACCGCGAAACCGCCCACAAAGTAGGCCGTTGCTGGGGTCTTGGCTCTGACACCACCAAAGACCCCGGCCCCTGGGAAGGCGAACTGCGCAACATGTGGAAACCAACCACCGTGGACAACCTCTGGTTCCACGGTGGCAATCTCCACCAGTCGCGTCACTACTCCCGATACCTGGCCATCCAGCTGGCTGCGCGATATTTAGGGATGGACACGCCCGTGCACAAGATTCCAGAAGTGAATCACGTGGGGTAGGGCCTGCGCTGCTTCTAGCTGTTCATCGGGATGCTCTTTCAACGATCAGTTGAACCTATGGCTTTTGCCTATCTCGCGGCCCCGACCCCAATTAGCCTGCGCATGTAGGGTGGCTTAGTTGAGGTCAAACTCTCTTTTCAGCAGTGTTTTAGAGCGTCTGGTCGATGCAGATTCCGTAGCTACCCAGGCATTCCAGCCGAACCAATCTTGGTTGCCAGATGTTTGAACCAACGCTTGACCATCCGGGAACTCATCAACCCAGGACGCAGTGAAGTTTGGGCCTTCTGGCAAGGTGATGAGGTCGTCGTCAGGGATATGCTTCTTAAGGTATATCACCACACGGGGTTGTCTTTGAGGATGACTGTGGCGACGGCACGGATCGCAGGGTAGCCAGCGAGATCTCCGCGTAAAAAGTAGCCTGCTGGGGTTCGAGTGGGGGAAGAGAACGCATGCCGTAGCGTAATGTGATGTTTTAATCCCCCGCTTTGCAGTTGTTGCCTAATGTGACGCTGGCCCCGGTTGGTGCGTGAATGACGAAATCGACAGCGAACGTGTCGGTTGTAGGTTGGCGAGGATGGTGTGGTGCAAGCGCAGTTTTCTGAGTCAGATTCGACCGTGGGGTAATGACCGTGGCCTTTCATTCTGTAGGTAGGGGGAGAAGCTTCGTGGAGGTGAATTTTGGAAAATACCCCCGAATACCCCCGTGGCAAGATAGTTGCGCTGCGATGATTCAGGGGCCATATCAAAATGAAGGATCGTATTGCTTGATTCTTAATCAATTGAAAGGCTTCTTCGACCATGCTCCTCAAAGATGCACGCCTGGCCATCGCTACGCTGTCTGCAGCTGCTCTCCTCGTGGGTTGTGCAGAACCTGTAGAAAAGGTCGACGATAAGGCAAAGTCTGGTGAGAAGACCAAGATTACGGTGTACCCTTCGGAGCCTGAGGCGAAGGTTGATGAGATCAACAAGGCTTTCCAGGAGAAGAATCCAAACATCGAAGTTGAGGTCTTCCGAGCTGGTACCGGTGACCTGAACGCGCGCATCGAATCCGAGAAGAAGACTGGCAAGATCGGCGCCGACATCCTGTGGGCAGCCGACGCTCCAACTTTTGAGACATACGCAAAGGCAGGTGACCTGGCAAAGCTGGACAACTTGGACACCAAGGCAGTGATTGATGACGCGAAGGATCCAAACAACTTTTACGTCGGCACCCGCATCATTCCAACCGTTATTGCCTACAACACGAAGGAAATCACCGAAGCCCCAGGTTCCTGGAAGGATTTGACCGATCCTAAGTTCCTGGACAAGTTGGTTCTTCCTGATCCTGCCGTGTCTGGTGCTGCAGCGTTCAATGCATCTGCTTGGAAGAATGATTCAGCTCTCGGCGAAGAGTTCGTCAAGGGCCTTGGCGCGAACAAGCCAATGATCGCAAAGTCCAACGGGCCAGCATCCCAGGAGATTGCTTCCGGTTCTCGCCCGGTCGGCATCGTGGTTGACTACCTGGTCCGTGATCTTGCGGTGAAGGGCTCCCCAGTGGCCGTTTCTTATCCGAAGGAAGGCGCCCCATTTATCACTGAGCCCGCGGGCATCTTCAAGACTTCTGACAAGCAGGAAGCAGCCACGAAGTACCTGGAGTTCCTGATCTCCAAGGAAGGCCAGGAACTGGCAGTCAAGCAAAACTACCTCCCAGTTCGCGAGGACGCAGGTGCACCAAAGGACGCGCCTAAACTGAATGACATTGCGCTGATGGACCAGGACCTGGAGAAGATCACCGCTGATAAGAAGGCCGCCGTCGCTGCCTTCCAGGAAGCAATGAAGTGACACGAATTCGATTGATGAGGATGGGCGTTTGGCTCATCCTCATTGGCCTTTTTCTCGCTCCTCTTGGCCTGGTTGTCTCGCTCGCCTTCGGAGGCAACCAATGGCCCATTCTCTTTGAGCAAGGGCTCGGCAAAGCTACCTGGAACTCGGTCTACACCACCGTCTTCGCCAGCGTTGGCGCACTTGTTGTGGGTACGGCAGGCGCTCTCATTCTGGAACGCACCGATGTGCGTGGGGCGCAGCTGTTGAGGCTTTTCCTGCTTTCTCCGCTGCTGGTGCCACCGTTCATTGGCGCGATTGCGTGGATGCAGCTGTTTGGGCCGAAACAGGGAGTCAACAGTTGGTTTGGTCGGGAAGTATGGAATGTCTATGGCGCTGATGGCGTCATTGTGCTGATGATCCTCCACTCCTATCCAGTGGTGTATTTGGTGATCGCAGCAGCGCTCAAGCAAATCCCCGGAGACATGGAACACGCCGCCCGGATCAGTGGCGCCGGGACGTTCACCGCACTGCGCACCGTCACCATCCCGTTGCTGCGCTCTGCGCTGCTCAGTGCGTTTACCCTTACTGCAGTAGCCAATCTCGCAGACTTCGGCATCCCAGCTATTCTCGGCTCTCCCGAGCGCTTTGAAACACTGGCCACCATGATCTACTGCTTCATGGATTCCGGGACTGTAGCTAATCCACTCCAGGTAGTGTCGACAGTCGGCGTCGTGCTGTTGTTGCTGGGAATAGGTGCCGTTATCTGCGACTACCTGGTGTCCCTCTGGGCGTCGGCAAGTATGCCCGATACGGGCGCGACGCAGCGGTATCCACTTGGTATTCTGCGTCTGCCGGTCACTGTTGTCGCTTGGGGCCTCGGGCTCGCAGTGACGTTGGCGCCACTGCTCGGGCTTACCTACCGCTCGCTGCTGCCAGCTCCGGGCGTACCGTTCACTACGGAGACCGTCAGCTTCGATAATTTCCGCTTGGCGCTGGGCAACCCACGCGTCGTCGAGGGCTTTGGCAATTCCGCGCTGCTTGCTGTTTCGGCCGCCCTGTTGTGTGGCGTGCTCGGTTGGGTGGCGGGAATCATCGTGACCCGCACAAGGCACTGGAGCAATGTGCCCATGTCGCTGGTAATCCTGCTGCCCACCGCGCTACCAGGGCTGATCATTGGTGTGGGATGGCTGATTCTTGGCCGTTACACCGGCACCTACAACACTAGGTGGGTGATCCTGGGCGCATATGTGTGCGCGTTCACTGCGCTGGTACTGCAAGCCGTGCGAGCCCCATTGCAGCAAACCCCGCTCGCAGTGGAAGAAGTCGCACGCGTTTCCGGGGCCTCGCGCCTGCGCGCTCTGCTCACCACCGGTTTAATCTCGCTGCCGGCAGCCATTTCGGGTGCAGTGCTGGTGCTGGTCACCGCCGTTCGTGAGCTCACCATCTCCATCCTCTTGGTCGCGCCGGGCACCACCACTCTCGGCGTGCAAGTTTTCAACCTGCAACTGGCCGGTGACTACAACCAGGCCAGCGCTCTGTCACTCCTCTTCGTCCTCGTTGGCGTTGCAGCACTCGGCTTCACAGTAAAGGACCGCGCATGATTCAGCTCAGCGGCCTGGGGGTCACCTTCCCAGACGGCACAACCGGACTCAGCGACATCAACCTCAGCGTCGAACCCGGCGAATTCGTTGCCCTCGTCGGTCCCTCAGGATCAGGCAAGACGACGTTGCTGCGCACCATCGCCGGATTCATCGAACCAACCGAGGGCACGCTGCTTATCGACGGCGATCCGATGAGAGGAGTCCCGCCGGAAAAACGCCATCTGGGCATGGTCTTTCAGCAGCATGCAGTGTGGCCACACATGAATGTATATGAGAACGTGGCTTACCCACTGCGCCGAGGTGGCGTGTTCTCTGCGGAGCGCGTCGGCGAAGCGCTGGAAATGGTGGGGCTGGAAGGCTTTGCCAAGCGAAAGCCCGCGTCGCTGTCTGGTGGTCAGCGTCAGCGCGTCGCCTTGGCTCGCGCCATCGTGGCAGATCCGCGAGTATTACTGCTGGATGAGGCGCTTTCTGCGCTCGATGAGCCGCTGCGTGACTCCCTTCGACGTGACCTCGTTACCCTCGTACGATCGAAAGGGCTCACCACCATTCATGTGACTCACGATCGTGCTGAAGCCCTAGCCCTCGCGGATAGGGTAGTGGTTTTGTCTGGCGGAAAAATCTTGCAAGTAGCTCCGCCCGCTGAGCTGCTGTCTGCACCAATTTCTGCTGAGGTAGCGTCTTTCATTGCCGACGCAACCGTGCTGCCCTCCGGGGAATGGGTGCTGCCTTCCGATGTAACTGTTGTTCCGGAAAAAACCGGCAAACTCGACGGTACAGTTCAATCAGTGCTGTTTGAACGCGGTGGCTACTCCGTCACCGTTCTTGCTGGTGAACTGACCTTCCGCGCTTTCACTGAAGAAAAGCTCGAGGTTGGACAACACGTGGGAGTCGACTTTCCCTAGCTGGCGGGCCACAGTGCAGGCGGAGTGAATTCTCCTAGGTTTCCGTCCTCGTCGATGCTCGTCCAGTAGCGCTTCCAATCGCGCGCGATGATGTTGGTCTGGGTGGCCTTGAGCCCAGAGATCGCGGCGAAATCGTGGTTGAGGATCGTCGTGAGTTCGTGGCGATTTCTGCACACGCCGGTGGCGAAGACATCCGAGTCGCCGGCGATTTGCGTCACGAATCGGTTGGCGGGATGCGGGGAAAACTCACACAGAACGGACTCTGTGTGCTGCGGGTCGGACTGAACGCGCACCAGGAACTTGCAGCCCATGCCGATAGCTGCGAGGTTGCATTCGACGCGGGGACGGAACCAGCCGTCGTCGATAAGGCGGTTAATCAGGCGCTGCGCAGTGGGGATCGATGCGCCGATCACTCCACTAAGTTCCGTTGCAGTCAGTCGGCCATCTTGTTGTAGTGCGCTGAGCGCCATGACTTCCGCCTTGGTGCGTGGAAGCTCAGAGGTAGCTGTTATCTGAGGCAAGTGGGGTGGCCCATTCAGAGGCAGAATTGCTTGGGCTCTCTCCAGGTGTTCACCTTCCAGCAACATTGGATTCCAACCTGAAGCCTTTACAGCCCATTGCAGCACGGGAAGCGTGTAGACGGCGGAGACTCCGTCAATGCAATGAATCTGATCGATGACTCGGACGGTATCGATGTCGTTTTGGCCGTGCAGCGTGGCAAACACTGGTTCTCGACCATAAAGTGAGGCCACATGCTGGGCTTCGGGCAGCTGGGCGACTTCGCGGGCCACGGCGGAATATTCTCGCCCTGAAACGCTTATCCAAGCGTGAACCGGGTAGGTCTGGGAAAACAGATGCCAAGACACTTCACCGACTACACGAATTGTTCGCGATTCCACGAGGCGACGAAGTCGGCGGGAAGCTGTCGATGCTGAAACGCCCGCGACGTGCCCTAAGGCATCGAAGGTGGCGCGGGGATCAAAGAAAAGCGCTCCGACCAGGACAACATCTGTTTCATCAAGCATGTTTTCATCATTGCACAAAATTCTGGGTTTCAATTCCGGCATATGGACATGAATTCGTGAACAAAGTCGGCAAAGTGTGCTTTACTGTGAGCTAAGTCGCCAACAAGGGTCGAATAAATCTACTTCACTCAAGGGGGTTGAAATGTCAGCACCTGTCCAAGCTTCGACACAAGAGGTTTCGGGAGGAAAGCTCATTCAGCTTGCTTTCCGCTCAATTAATGCCATCGAAAAGTGGGGCAACAAGCTGCCACATCCGTTTTGGCTGTTCTGCATTCTTTCCGTGCTGCTCATCGTTCTCAGCGCAGTTCTCAAAGCAATGGGCGTTACCGCGGTGAACCCAGCTGACGGCAAGACAATCGCTATCAAATCGCTACTGTCCCAGGCTGGTGCAGAAGTCATCATTGGCGACGTAGTGAAGAATTTTGCGGACTTCCCGCCGCTTGCCACTATTTTGACCACGATGCTCGGCATTGTGATCGCCGAAAGGAGCGGGCTTTTCGACGCTGTCCTACGCCTGACCGTGCTGCGAATTCCAGCGCGCTTCACCACGTTTGCGCTCGCATACGCAGGCATGATCGGTCACGTTGCTGGCGACGCCGCTTACGTAACGTTGATTCCTCTTGGTGGAATCGTCTTCAAATCCTTGGGGCGTAGCCCAGTGCTCGGATGCATTGTAGCGTTCGTGTCTGTATCCGCGGGCTATGATGCATCGCCGTCGATTACTCCGACCGACATTTTGCTCTCCACCATTTCGACCGCTGCAATCCACACCATGGATCCTGCTGGATTCATGAACCCAACGTCTAACTACTTCTTCTCCTTGGCATCCTCCGTACTGGTCGCTTTGACTATCACCATCGTTGTGGAAAAGGTGCTGGTCAAGCGTCCAGATTTGGAGGAAGACGAAGACGTGACTGGCGAAGCTACCACCATTTCGTCATTGGATCTCAGCAGCAATGAACGCGCCGGAATACGCATGGCCACCCTCGTCGGAATGCTGTTTTTCGTTGCGCTCGTTATCGCTATGACAATTCCGGATTCGCCGTTCCGTGGTCCCCAGAATGAGCTGCTGAAGTCCCCAGTGATGGAAGGAATGGCAGGTGTTATTGGCCTGTTTTTCGCCTTTGTGGGCTTTGCCTACGGGAAGGCTGCAAAGACTTACTCGAAGCTTGGCGACGTCATCCCAGCCATGACTGAAGGATTTAAGTCTATGGCTCCGATTCTGGTGTTGTTCTTCGCCATCGCGCAGTTCCTCGCTTACTTCAAGTGGACGGGTATCGGTCAGGTTCTTGCGATCTACGGTGCCGATATCTTCAAGCAGATCAATGCACCTGGTTGGGCGATTCTGTTGGGAATGGCCCTCGTCATTTCGGTAATGAACCTGATCCTGACCAGTGGTTCCGCCATGTGGGCGCTCGCCGCGCCGGTTTTCATTCCAATGCTCATGCTGCTCGGAATTGAGCCGGAAGCCACTCAGGCTATGTACCGCGTCGCGGATTCGGTTACCAACTGTGTTACTCCGATGAGCCCATACTTTGTGATGGCACTCGGCTTCATCCAGTCCTACAAGAAGAGCGCAGGTATCGGCACCCTAGCTTCCTTCACGCTGCCTCTGGCAGGCGTCATCTGGGTAGTGTGGGTCGCGTTCTTCATGATCTGGTATCTCACCGGCATCCCGTTTGGATTCTAAAAAGAAAGAGGAAAGAGAAAACCAATGAAGTTGCTTACCGGAGTAGAAAAGCACCTGGATGAAATCATCTCGGATATTACTTGTTTGGTGGAAACCGAAACTTACAGCACCGACCTCAAAGGCCTAGACGATGGTGCTGACAAGATCAAAAAGATCCTTACTGCTCGCCTTGGTGCCAATATCAAAATTGAGACCATTCCAGCAGAAGGATTCGGTGACCATTTAGTGGTAACGGTGCCGGGCACGTCTGGCAAAAAGGCGTTATTTGTTGGGCATTACGATACGGTATGGCCACAGGGAACACTCGTACAGTGGCAGCAACGAGAAAAAACTGATGCGACTGGTCGACGCCAACTGTCAGGCCCCGGGATTTTTGACATGAAGACCGGGCTAGTTCAAGCCATCTGGGTTACCAAGGTACTGCAGGAATGGGATTTGCCACGCCCAACAATTACGTTGCTCATCAATGGTGACGAAGAGATCGGATCGCCTTCGTCGCGTGCGCTGATTGAAGATCACTCTAAGGGGAGTGACATGGCGTTTGTTTTCGAAGCCTCCCATGAGGGAAAGGTTAAAACGTCACGTAAGGGGGTTGGCCTTATCACCGTGGAAGCCATTGGAGTGGAGTCACACGCTGGACTCAACCCTGGGGACGGCGCTAGCGCTATCACCGCCTTGATGGAGTGGTGTTTGGAGGCAGTGAAACTGGCAAATCCTGTGGAGGGGACCACAGTGAACGTAGGGTTAATATCAGGTGGTACCGGCAGTAATGTCGTCGCAGGTAAAGCTACAGCGAAGTTGGATATTCGTCTCCGGACTTTTGCAGAACAGGAGCGACTCGATGTTGCCCTTGACCAAATTGAGTGGACTGATGATCGTGTTAAGATCAACGTCACTAAGGGATGGAACCGGCCTCCAATGGAGTTCACGCCCGCGAGCCAGGACCTGTACCGAGAATTAGAGACTACCGCCTTGGAAATGGGGAAAAGCATCGAGCACACAGCCGTCGGTGGAGCCAGCGATGCCAACTTTATTGCCCCATTGGGGATCCCTGTCATATGTGGCATTGGGGCTGATGGCGCGGGCGCGCACGCACGTCACGAATTCATTTATCCTGACTCGATTCCTTTTTTCATCGCACTGGTGGCGGGAACAGTGTCACGGCTAGCCTGAAGATGAAAAATCCCAAGGGTTTTTCAACGGTTGTTCATTGGATATAAACACATGCTCTGTTTAAACTGTCAGTGAAAGCATTCTTCGATTTCCAGCAGTTCTAGATTAAATTGGGGAGCTACAGCTTTGCCCACGCGGTAATAGAAACAATGTAGTTTTCGCGTGATTCAGGAAACTCGACTTATCTGGTACGACCTAGCATGTCGATGTGCTCGGACGCGCGAGATCGTGCGCGTCCTGCTTAGCCACCGTCGTCCTGGCCCACGGTGGCCCTTGCGCCGCGACTGGAACGTCCATAACTCTCCCATCGGTTTTCGGCTGTTTCGGTTACCGGCCCGTTTTTTCGCGGGCGGTGATAAAATCACCGCTATGTCTGTTCACGTCGTGCCGTACTCGGACGAGTGGCCAACACACTTCGCGGAGGTGGCGAGCGAGCTGCACCGCGCGCTCGAAACCGTCCCCGTCGTGGCGATCGAACACGTCGGTTCCACCGCAGTGCCAGGTCTTGCAGCTAAGCCCGTTCTCGACATCGACATCATCGTGGAACGCCAGCATGTTGATGCTGCGATTTCTGCACTTGCTACTGCTGGATACGTTCACCGCGGCGATCTCGGCGTGACAGACAGAGAAGCATTCACCGCACCAGACAATGATCCAGCCCGGCACGTCTACCTTTGCGTAGAAGACACCTTGCACCTGCGAAACCATTTGGCCTTCCGTGACGTCCTCCGGCAGCGGTCCGACCTGCGCGAGAAATACAGCGCGGTGAAAATGCACTTGGCTCGAGATCCCGAAATGGACATCGATACCTACATCGCGGGGAAGGCCGGCGTGCTGCAAGAGATACTCGCATACTCCGACCTCACCGATGAAGAGAAGGCACTGATCTACAAACTGAACACGCAAAGCTGAGGCTGGGGCTGGCTTGGGGCTTGACGACGAACCTGCCTGCGTTTTACTTGAGCAAAGCGGTGAAGTTGGAGAAGATCAGCAGTGGAGCGATACCGATGGCTACCGGTCGGTTCAGATCGAGTTTGCGGGCAATTGTGTAAGCGTACGAACCGGAAGACCGGGTTAGAGACGGAAAGCAACACACAATAGATGTCTGCCTACTTGCTCAGATAATCCAAGGTGAAGTCCAAGATCAGCAGAGGCTTCAGGATGCCGACGCCGACGATGACAGGAACGATCGGCACGAAGATGCTAACGACGAAGTCCATCACCGCATTGCCGACGTGCTTGGCCGTCCACGGCCGCTTCTCTGCGACAGTGGCTTTGGGCCTCGCTGGAACCGCCGCCAGAGCGACCGGTTTCCTTGATCATCGCCTCGTACGCCGGGACGACGTTATTGCCGATAACGATCTGGGTCTGCGGACCTGTGATGACACCAAGCACGCCATCAATAGCCTGCAGCTTTGCCTTATCGACCTTCGACTGGTCAGCAATATTAATGCGAAGACGAGTGGAGCAGTGCGGCACCAAATTGATGTTCTCGCTACCACCGACGTGTTCAGTGACTTGCTTGGCAAGGGATTGGTAGTCCATTGCGATCCTTCTTTCCGTAATGAGCCTCATGCGCTTGGCAAAAGACTTCGAAGAAACGAAAAGCTCGAACATAAGCCAATATTGCGCGCTGTCATCGAATTGTGCGAGGATCTTGCCTGCGAGACCAGTTATATATCCTGAAACTCAGTAATGTCCGATGCACATTGGAATGTCAATATGGTTTGGGTCTCTACCGATTACTTTCATGGGGGCGTTTGTGATTTTTATAGGTTCGTACAACTTGAGTTGTTTAAGTGTAAAGGCTGTTCGTGACAGTTCAGCTTGATGAACTGTCATTTCGGGCATGTACGAATTGGCACTGCAATGTTAGGCGGCGTTACTGTAGGCTCAGGCCGACTCGAAATTACGAACTCTTAGTAGTGTTAGAAAACTATCTAAAAAGAATCGGAATAAGGAACCGGGACCTCGAGGAAGCGAATTGGATCAACTGGGATTTTATCAAGTTTTCCGTTGTGTCTTCTTATCCAATGGATTCCGTTTGTATCAGTGAAAGCGATTTCAATACCTGGTTTACGACTCATTCCGCCCCAACTATTTTCGAAAGACACAATACGACTTCCAGGTGGAACTGATGAACTAGCTTTTCTAAGGTAAAGGTAATTGCCGGCCTTCTTCTCTAAGCTTCTGACTTCTTCGGAGCTGTGTGGTCCAGAACCGGAATAAATTACCAGTGAAGCAACGACATTGTATATTGGTAACTCCGAACCGTTATGGATAATAAAAGATGTGCAATTGGGGATGCTATTTCCTATATGAAGCCAGCCAGAAATTTTTGAAGCCTGATACAGTTCAATCTGTTTGAACTCTTGCTTTTCTCTTTTGATTCTTGAGGTTAGTTCAATTTTAATTTGAGTAAATGTGACGATAAAAGCCCCCAGGGTACTTAGGGAGCCTATCCAGATGGCGATTTCTGAACTTATCATGTGTTCCAGTTCTCATTCTGCTCGAAGTTGCATTTCTATCGAAAATCCCGGAAGGGAATTCCTATTTCGTTAAGTTATTCCGGATGGCTGTGGTAATGCTTAACTAGGTCATAGAATTTGAGCATTCGGCTAATTTGGCCGGAGTCGGGATTGTGGGATGAAAAGTAGTGCCTAAGTTCTGGACTGTGGTAGAAAAGCTTAGTTGAAGGTGAATATCCCAGTTTATAGATCGCTGAGATGGTCAATTTTATTGACTCAAGATCGGAGATAGGTCTGTCGCTTTTGGTTTGACAAACTCCGTAGCTTGCGGATCGCGTGAATCTGCCGAATATTCGTTCAAGCCGTCTAAACCACTTTGGGCGTTGTTGACATTCTGCGAGTGCGATTGCTGAAACAATGTTTGAAAGTTGCGGATCTTTGTTGCAAAGTGACGGAATTTCATTCCAGGTTTCAGCGCCAATGTCTTCAATTAGTTCATTTACCAGCTTTTTTCCTTCGAGCTTCTTCGCTGTCATTATTGACCTAAACATGAAAATTAAGATGGCGGCAAAAAAGCCTGACCAAACCGAGGTTACTAACTCCTTAGTTTCGGGAACGAGGATTGCAAAGTGTTTTCTAAAATGGTATACAGTGCTCGCTGAAATGATTACTGTAATTAATCCGTTAATGTGATAAACCGAAAAAAGTATTCGGTTACTTTGTGCGGGTCTATTCCATAAATTTATAATTGACGAAAAGTCGGTAATTGACAGATAAAGGCCAAGATATACAAGGAAGCAAATGGTTGTCGGACCTCCGATACGATCAACGAATGTGGTCGCGAACAATGTGACAATAGCTACCGGTGTCGCGCGGAAGACGACAAGGCTGCGGAACGGTGAGGTTCGCACATGATTATCCAGAGTTGATTTTACGCTTGTATAGGCTTCGGGCCACTCATTTTTTATGAATCGATAAATGAATTGAAGTAGGAATGCGCAGAGGATTGAGACTAAAAGAGAGCTTAAAAGTGGTACGTTAATGTCAAATGTCATGGTTTATGCCAACGTGGATAGGAGCGGGTATCTAGAGAAGTATCGTTATTATTTCCTGAATCATTGAGGCTTCCAGAATTTTTGGCTGTAAACAATGCCCTAGTTATGTATTGTGTAGCCTGAATAGATGAGCTACGATCTTCTGCTCGTCGCCATCAAAATCCACGCCGTACGCCCGCTCAACCGCCTTATCGAGCTCCCGGTGCGCCTTCATCAACTCCGGGTACAAGAAATCATTGTCCGGGTCGTACATGTCCGCCAACGTCGCACCGGGGTACAGCTTGCGCGCGTCAAGCACAGCTTGCGCCCGCTTCTCGACGTCGCCCCTCGCAGCCTCATCCACCTCGGGGAAAACGAAATTGTTGTAGAAGGTGGTGTTGCCGTAGCGGTAATCGCTCTTGAGTCGGCCGGCGACAACACGCATCCAAGCATTTTGAAATTGTGAGAGAAGAATACCAAAGATGAACAGTGATCCTGAGGGAATGAAATACAACATGTCACCTGGAATCATTCCGTCTTGGACAAAACCGAAGGGCACGTATCTCCGACGTTCGGACGACACCTTTGGAATGCCAATGTAAGTGCCGTCTTTGAACTTCGAGGTCGGCCTCAGCAAATGCGGTCGATCGGCCAACTTGTAGGCATCGCCAGTCTTGGTCTGAGCCAGGCGCCACTCTCTACAGTCATCAACTCGCTTCCGGAGATATGGAAGTTTCTTCATCTCAGACCCAGTAATTTCGGGTAACCAAAGGCAGTATCGGTCCTTGCCATTGATGAACTCGGCACCCATCGAGAATTTGCGAATCCATGGTTCAGCAGCTGGCTCGTTCGCGATTAATTCTGCCCGCTCGTCCGGCGAAAGTAAGAGGTGACCACCATCCGCTGGCTTAAATCCTTGTGCCATCTCCGGAACATCCGAAATTGGTTTCGACCTGCGCGTCAAGAACACATCTGGCGCATCTGCGAGATATCCGTTCAGATGTGCAGGTTCTGTGTATTCAACTCCAGATCGTGTGTAGGTCCACGCCTGTTTGAGCGGGCGGTCGACATATGAGAATCCCACAATGATGCAGAAAACATGTGCCTGATCAGTGGCTTCGTTACTCCACACGAATGTGCGGTGGGCAAAGTTGATTTTGATCCCGGCGTCGAAAAGCGGCTTCCACAGCGGCGTGACCTGCTGACCCTGGCAGATCGAGTTCGTGGAAACGAGAGCAGCTTCGCACAGGGTGCCCGTCATGAAGTCCGCGGCTTTCTTGTGCCAGCAAGCGACATAATCCAGGAGACCGCCGTCCTTGCCGAAGATGGCCTTCCGGTCTTCCTTCTGTTCATCAGTAAGACGGGAGTAGCCCAAAAATGGCGGGTTGCCAATGATGTAATCGCACTTCTCGGGCGCGATCACGTCAGCCCAGTCAACCCGCAGTGCGTTGCCGTGGTGGATGTGGGCGGCGTCGTGAAGCGGGAGGCTTTCGATGTTCGTGGTGACGATCGTTTCGGCCTCGATGTTGGCCTGGAGCTGCGCGATCCACAGGGCGGTGGAGGCGACGGCTACGGCGAAGTCGTTGATTTCGATCCCGTGGAATTGGTTCAGGCTGATCTTGAGTGTGACGTCGCTAAAACCCAGTTGGGTTTGGTCGCCGGCGAGCTCGGAAAGGATTTTGTTCTCGAGTTTGCGCAGGTGGATGTAGGTTTCCGTGAGGAAGTTGCCGGAGCCACAGGCCGGGTCGAAGAACGTCAGGCCCGCGATCTTGTCGTGGAACGCTTCGAGTTGCTTCTTGCGCTTATTCGCGGAGATGCCCTGGGCGTCGACAATGCCGGCTAGCTCGGCTTTGAGAGCGTCGAGGAATAGCGGGTCAATCACCTTGTGGATGTTTTCCGGCGAGGTGTAGTGCATACCGCCCTTCGCGCGGGTTTCCGGGTTCAGCGTGGACTCGAAAACGCCACCGAAAATGGTCGGGGAGATCTGCGACCAGTCGGTCTTCTGGGACACCTCGTTAAGGAGCAAGTCCAGGATTTCGTCCGTGAAGTGCGGGATCTGCTCCTCATGGGCAAACAAGCCACCGTTGACGTAAGGGAAAGCTTTCAGCTGATCAGATAGGTACGGATCACGCTGGTCTACCGGGGTATTGAGGACCTGGAACAGATCCAGCAGCGCGCCACGTACCTGATCCGCCCGCAACCCATCCAGGTAGCGATAGAACGCATCCTTATTAAACAGGCCTGCGTCCTCTGCGAACAAACAGAACACCAGCCGGACACACAGCACGTTGAGCGAATGCTGGGACGCATCTGTGTCGGGGTCTAGGTATTGGGCGCGAAGGGCGTCGTAAAGCTTGCCGACGAGCTGTCCCGCATCCATCGAGACCTTCTCTTCGCGGACCGCGCGGGCCTTCTGCGGGTCAACGAGGAAATCGAGAAGGTGGACCTGCGTAGGGAGCTCATCGAGGGTGAAACTGAGATAATTCGCCTCCGCGTTCTCCTTGTCCAGGTCATAGATGCGGAACTCCTGGAAATTGCAGGTGATGATGTAACGCGGGCGCTGGCTGAACTGCATCGTGTTCGCATAGTTCAGCGCCTGGCGGAACGCCGTCACCGTCTGCCCTTGGCGAATATCAGCCTTGTCTAGATCGACATTGATCGACTTCTGCTCAATGAACGTCTTCGCATCCGGAATCCACACATCGATGTACCCGCGCTGGCTCGTCTTCGCCTCAAAAATGACGTTGGTAGTCGTGTCCTTCATCCCCACAACGTTCTCGAGTAAATCGAGCCAAAACTGCTGCGTATCCGACTTCTCGTTGCCCCTGTCAGCCCAGGTGGTGACGAAGGTTCTGGCAGCAATCAGTTTTTCAGCGGGGGAGAGGGAGCTCATGGGTGTTATCTTATCGTGATTTAGCTGGAATTAAACCTTTGCAACTGGTCAATTGCTCCAGGTGGTTGCGTTGGCTCTCCAAGGTGCTGAGTCACAGCGGTTTTAGTCCTTGGAGAGGCCTCTTAAGGCGACGATAGCTCTTTCTAATGCTTCAGCTGCATCTTGGTGTGTCTGCGACCGCTGGCGCAAATTTTCGTTAGCTTTGCGCAGACGTGCGTTTTCCTCAAGGAGTCGTTTGATCTCTTCACTCTCGTTGGCGCTCATAACTACAGTGTGCCGTGGGAGTAAGAATCACGTCCATTTTCCGGCGATCAAGCGACCCGCCACTGGGTACATGGTGCTTGAAGAAAGCTTCCTTGGTGCTGTGAGTAGGCGGTCATAAGTTTTTTCTTCGGGACAAACACTCGCTTAATTTCTATGGGATAATCTTCGAGTGCTCCAAGTATTGTGGCGCGCAACATTTCATCCGTTCACCTCAGATTACGCTTCCGTTCTTCCCAGTACACTGCAGATTGAGCAGTATGATGTTTTCGTTGTTCGAGTACCCACGCGCCGAATTTTCGAATGACAGCGACCACACTGGCATTGTCGTTGAAGACATCCCGGGGCCAGCAGCGAAAAGGTGTGTCGTTTACCTCCCGCAAGGAATTGTTTAATGGGACTAACCGTAGCGAAACCTGGCACACTTGAAGTCATGAGCATGTACTCCGTGAACCAGAATCCGGTGAGCACACTACTTTCGTGGATCGAAAGTGACAAGATTGCCATCCCTGAGATGCAGCGGCCCTTTGTGTGGAATTCCACCAAAGTGCGCGATCTGATGGACTCTCTTTACCGCGGATATCCCGTCGGATACTTGATCACTTGGGAGTCTCAGGACGCCCCTAAGAAGGGCGGTGGGCAGGCTGGTTCCCAGCAGATCCTGATCGACGGTCAACAGCGAACTACCGCATTGCGTGCCGCAATTGCTGGAGAACCGGTCATGGGGAAAAACTTCAAAAAGAAGCGCATCATCATTTCCTTTAACCCTCAGACGGAAGAGTTTGAAACTGCCACGCCTGTTCTCCGTAAGCAACCCGAATGGATCTATGACATCCACGAGGTGGTGAGTAAAGCTAACTCCTTCATGCTTACTTCTGAGTATCTACAAAAGAACCCTGACGTGGATATGAAACAGGTTGCTGAAGCGATTCAAAAGCTCATAGATATCCCTAAAGCTCCCATCGGCATCATTAATCTGTCGAGCGAACTAGACGTTGAAACCGTCACCGAAATTTTCGTTCGTATTAATTCCAAGGGCGTCCCGCTTTCCAGCGCCGACTTTGTCATGTCCAAGATCAGCGCCTACGGTGAACAAGGACGCAACCTGCGCAAACTCATCGACTACTTCGCGCACTTAGCGGTAAGCCCACATGACTATGACGAGCTGCTTAATGACGACGAGTTCGCCCACACCCCGTTTTGGCAAGCTATTTCTTGGCTAAAGTCAGATGCAGAAGACCTTTACGACCCTTCCTATGTTGACCTCATTCGTGTCGCCTCCATGCTCGCTTTCCGTCGTGGCCGCATTTCCTTCGTTGTCAGAGAACTCAGTGGCCTGAATCCGGAAACTCGGGCTTTCGAACCCGAGCGCATCCAGCCAGCCTACGACAAGTTTGAAAAAGCACTACTGCGCACAGTAAACGAATACGAATTCAAGAAATTCCTGGTCATCCTGAAGAGTACTGGATTCATCCGTCCGAACATGATCAGTTCTGTGAATGCGGTGAATTTTGCCTATGCACTGTTCTTGATTATGCGGGAGCAAAAGCGCCCCGATCCAGAAATTAGCTCATTGGTACGCCGTTGGTTCGTGATGATCGCTCTTACTGGTCGATCATCGGGAAGCTTTGAAACCGCCTTTGAACGCGATCTACGAGGTGTCGATTCCATCGGTGCAGCAGCGACTCTCAAGGAAATCGAGGATGCAGAACTTGGTGAATCCTTCTGGGAAGTTGGATTGCCGCAGCGGTTGGCGTCGTCAAGCATCGGCAATCCGCAGTTCCGCACCTTCCTTGCCTCGCAAGTGAAGTCCAAGGCGCGTGCATTCCTGTCCAAGCACGCCGAGGTGAGCGCAATGATTGAAACCCAAGGCGATATTCACCACATGGTGCCTAAGGAATACCTGCGCAAGAACGGTGTGAACGACAAGCGTGAGTACAACCAGGTTGGTAACTTCGCGTACGCAGAGACAGCGACCAATATTAAGATCGGAAAACGTGAACCCGCAGAATATCTGGGTGAAATACTGGCTCAAACAGAGTCTGGCGTGCCGACCTTGGGTGAAATTACCTCGCGCGAGGACCTTGAACGGAACTTTGATGAAAACGCTGTCCCATGGTCTCTACTCGAGACCACTGTAGACAACTACGATGATTTCCTGCGGGAACGTCGAATCCTCATGGCCGCAAAATTGCGAGAGTATTATCAAAGTTTGTGATGGCTCGGTTTAAGCGATTTAATATCGCAGGGTTGGAATCGATCGCACCATTGTTTCCCGTGGATCAGCGCCGGGGAATTTACATTCTCGAGTTCGAAAACGGCGAACAGTATGTTGGGCAAGCGCTCAACGTTGTCACCAGGTTTGCCAATCACCGGCATGGATCAGCTCATCACAAGCCATGGACAGACATTGTCGCAATTCAATTCCTACCCGTCATTGAAGAGCACCTGACCCCGATCGAGTTCACACACATCGCTCGATTGCGGGGCCAAGGGATTGAGTTACGCAATAAGATGGGTAACTTCGGTCATCTGCAGCCTTCCGGCCTTGACGAAATCATTTCCGTTGAAGAACAAGAGCATTGGGTGCTGGGGCAGGGAACGTATGGTTCCGCTGCATTTAATTTCGTTGATGTTGCAGCATCGCCTAAGTTGGTCGAAAAACTGAGGCTGAAGGATCCGGAGCTTTTATCGAAGATTCTTTCCGACCTTCGATTTGCTTTTGAGAAACTCGTTCCGAATGCGCCGGAATTGGAATCCCAGTACTGGACTCTTTCCGATTATCCAAGTACTGCGGGTGGCAGGTTTGCAACGCTCAACCTGGGAGTACTCGAATTCGTGGTATTTCCACGTACGAAGTTTCGCATCGATGAGGAATGCCCTAAGTACTTTGGTGGCTCTTCCGGTTTTAGAGTGCGTTGATCTTGTCCTGTAGTTGTCCGGAGTGGATCAGGCACCGCAAGATGTAGTGGTTGAGGTTTCGGAATCCCAGGGCGATCCCCCGTAGGTGCTCGAGCCTGCCGTTGATGGCCTCGACCGGCCCGTTGGACGCCCCGATATCGAAGTAGGCGAGCACATCTTCCCGCCGACGCCACAGGGTTCTCCCGAGTTGAGCCAGCTCCTCCAGACCTTTCGGCAAGCCTTTGCGCAGGGTGGTGATGATCCGTTCCATCAACTTCTTGCCTTCTGATTTCTGCGGGTGCCCGTATGCTGTGATCAGGTCCTGGTAGAACATCCAGGTGACCTCGAGTGCCACGTAGTCATCGTCGGTGGCCCACAGCATGTCCAGGCGTTGTTTCTGCCGCTCGGTGAGGTAGTTCGTCCTGGTCAACAGGGTGCGACGGTACTTATACAGCGGATCATCTTTGCGTCCGCGGCGTCCGGTGGTCTCTCGTTGGAGTCGTTGCCGGCACCCGGTAAGCTTCTCAGCCGCCAGATGCACCACATGAAACGGATCCATCACCTTGGTCGCGTCCGGGAGGACCTGGTCCACAGCACTGGCGTAGCCGGTGAACCCGTCCATGGTCACCACCTGCACCTGGCTGCGGAAACCGGGGTCGCGTTCCTGCAGCCACCCGCGCAGCACGTCCGCGGACCGCCCCGGTCTCATGTCCAGTAGTCGGGCGGGCCCGCGGCCGTCGACCAGTGGGGTGAGGTCCACGAGGATGGTCACCAGGTTCGAAGGCTAACCTCGGGTGTGTTTCCAGACGTGCTCATCGACTCCGAGGATGCGCACGCCGTCGAGGTGGTGCGGGTCGTCGTAGACGAGCTGGCGGCAGGCATCGAGTGCGACCTGGTTGACCAGGTCCCAGCCGATACCGAGTACTTTGGCGGTGGCAGACACACTCATCCGGTCAATGGCGAGGCGCTGGAGGATCCAGCGGGTGACTCGGTGGGTGAGCTTGGATCCGTCATCCGCGCAGGCCAGGGATGCCTGGAAGATCTTCCTAGAGCAGAAGGGCTCTGTGCACAGAAAGCGGGGGACGCGGACGTCCAGGCGGGTGGGGAACCCGACGACGGGAAGATCAACGAGCCGGCGCAGGGTGTGATCCCTCAGCTTGCCTGGGTGCCCGCAGTCCGGGCAGGTGTGGTTCACGGCCACCGGGGTGGCGTCGATGATGGTGATGTTTCCGGCGTCGGCGGCTCCGGTGATCGTGAGGCCGATTTCTGCGGTGCGGCAGATGGTGTCGGCGACGAGGTTGCCAGTAGTAGGCTGCACAGTAGGGTCCTGGTTCGGTTGGATGGAAGCTTCGCAACTCTCATCTTGTACCGGCCAGGACCCCTATATGTTGTGCCACCCCGAACCCCACCCCATGGTCAGCTACGCACTCCGAAACCGGAAGAGCCACTTTGGTTTCATCAATCTGCCTGAAGGCACTCTCATCCCCGAGCAAGATTGGGAACCTTGGGAAGAATTTTCGTTTATAGGGCCGGGGCCTCTTTGCTTCTGTGTGTGCATTGAATACGACCTCTGTCGGACAGATCGATTGTATTTTGAGGTAGGGCGCCTGTCTGAACTATTCCAGGGCAGTGCAGAATTGCTAGGCGCTGCGCGCTCAACGGCAATCGAGCTGATGCGTCAGAACAAGTCCAACCTTTTCCGCAGATGGCATTCCCGGCCACTCGTTAAGGCTGTGATTGAGTCAGGCCCTTAACAACTGGCCAAAAACTTCAGCATTTCGGTCGCATCATCAGATCTGAAAAGCTCATCTAATGCCAAGTGGAATTCCAACGCCCGAGCAAAAGGGACGTTGATGGCGCCATATCCGTGGGAAAGCAGCAGCCGTGACATTCAACTCGATGTCAAAGCCTAAGGTAAGGGCAATTTTCTGCAACGTCTCCAAAGAAGGCTGAGTTTTGCCTGTCGCTATTCGATTCAAAGTGGAACGAGCAATCCCTGCCTCGCGAGCAGTCCTTGAAGGGTGCTCGCTTGCGATGCAGATGAGCTCGTTGACGTCCATATCCCAGAAATAGCAAGATGTCGCATAGATGCACCATGTGTTGCGTGGGTGCAACGCCTTGGAGGGTAAAGGTTAGTTGTTGAGAACAATGCCTCGGATGAGTGCGGACAAGCCCAGTTCAAAGGGCGGGTTCGCGTAAGGGTTTTGTGTGCCGACAACTGTCGGTGCGAGGCGTTGGCCCAGAGCGCGTCGTAACCCAGGGGCGTCCGTAACGTGCTCAGGTAGGTCGAAGATGTTGGCGGGGGCGGCAACGTCATAGGCAGAACCAAAAATGAAGGATTCAAACGCCACGATCACATCCATGACCCGATCTTCTGTCACTCCACCTTGCAGTAGAACCTGCACCAAAAGTTCGTACATATGGATTGTTTCTTGGGTGCCAAAAACAGGCATGGTGGCGATATGGGCAATGAGAGGTGAGTGTCGCGAAAAAACATCACGGTAGGAATGTGCCCAGCGAATAACCGCTTCCTCGGTAGAGATAGTGCCATCCAGATTCAACTCAAGCGCGCTCGTATCGACCTGGGCCATTACTGCGTCTTGGACCAACATGAGAAGTTCCTTCTTGCCTCGCACGTGGTTGTATAGCGCGCTCGTTGCAACGCCTAGTGATCTGGCAACGGCTGCCATTGTGATGGCGTCGTAGCCTTCTTGCTCGGCAATTTTTAATGAGACGGACGCGATCTTTTCCCTGGTGACGATAGATTTTTGGGGCCTTCCGCGGGATCTTTCGGACATAAAACACCTCTCAACTATTCCCAAATCACAAGTTGGCCTGTATTATGGCCAGCATCACATAATGAATCAGGTTCATTTAATTCCTGCTTTGACTGGAGGCAATCATATGGAGAAACTGAAACGTGATGTAGTAATTGTAGGCGCTGGTCCAGCTGGCCTCATGGCTGCCCGAACTGCAAAGAAAAAGGGGCTATCTGTCGCGGTGCTGGAAGCACGCAATCGCGTCGGGGGTCGCACTTGGAATGGCAAAGTTGCAGATGACAAGGGTGTTGAACACTTCATCGAGATCGGTGGCCAGTGGATCTCTCCGGATCAGACCCGTCTGACGGAGCTCGTTCAGGAACTCGGTCTGACAACCTTCCCACGGTATCGGGATGGAAAATCGATCTATGTCTCGCCGGACGGTACCCGTCATGAGTACGAAGGCGTCACTTTTCCTGCTTCGGAAAAGACAATCTCCGAGATGGAAAAATTGATCGAACGCCTCGATGAACTCGCCGCCGAGATTGACCCCCACAAGCCTTGGGAGCATCCCTTGGCTAAGGAGCTCGACCGGGTATCTTTCCGCGATTGGTTGGAACAACTATCAGATGATGCGGAAGCAATCGACAACGTCTCCATTTACGTCGCTTCCGGAATGCTGACAAAACCGTCCTACACATTCTCCACTCTTCAAGCCTTGCTCATGGCATCATCTGCTGGGTCATTTTCGAACCTGGTGGATGAAGACTTCATCCTAGATCGTCGCGTGGTTGGCGGAATGCAATCGGTTTCTTTAACCATGGCGAAGGAACTAGGTGAAGACATTTTCCTCGGCAACCCAGTTCGTTCCATAACCTGGTCCGACATTGACCCTGACACCGCAGATGACCTTAACAACGTAACGGCGGACGTTCGTAACGGCGTTCCTCACAACGGCGAAGCGGGCGACGTAATCGTCAATAGTGATGACCTGGAGGTTCACGCTAAATTTGTGATCCTCGCAGTCCCACCGAACTTGTACAGTCGCATCAACTATTTCCCACCGCTGCCTCGCGACCAACACATTGCGCATCAGCATATTTCAATGGGGCTAGTAATCAAGGTTCATGCGGTCTATGACACTCCGTTTTGGCGTGAAGAGGGACTATCTGGCACTGGTTTTGCCGGAGGCCGCCTGGTCCAAGAGGTGTACGACAACACCAACTACTTCAGCGACGGCGAGGACTCCTACGGAACCTTGGTCGGATTCGTTTCCGACATTTACGCAGAGCAGATGTGGGCATTGCCTCCTGAAGAGCGTAAAGAGGCCATCCTCGAAGCCATGGCAGCATTCCTGGGGCCGAAAACCAAAGAACCCATTGCGTTCTATTTGTCTGACATGGCTGCTGAGGAATGGACTCGCGGTGCGTATGCGACGAGCTATGACCTGGGTGGACTGTCGCGCTGGGGACACCTACAGAACCAACCCACTGGCCCGATCTACTACGCATGTTCCGATATTGCAGGAGCTGGTTACCAGCATGTTGACGGTGCTATCCGCATCGGTGAAACAGTCGCACTGCAAATCGCTGAACAAATCGGCAAAGGATAACAATGGTTCCTACCAGACGGATCATGGTCGCTTATATCGCAACAGGCGGTGGAATCGATGCGTTACGTTTAGCCATTGCTCTGGCTACCGGCCAGAATCTAGGAATCGATATTGTTATCGCTCACACGAATCGCGAAGTAACTCCAGGAGAGTATCCACACGACCGAGGCTTCGAAACGATCCTGGACAGTCAGCTTGCGTCATGGCTTAACGACGCACGGGCTGAGGTGCCAAGTGGCATTGATGTCACCACCCGGGTAGCTGTCGGCGATTCCATCCCAAACATTCTCATCGATACTGCGGTTGAGCTGGGCAGTGAAATGCTGGTAGTCGGTTCGCAAGGCGGAGGGTTTTTCAAACGACTGACCATGGGGTCTGTAGTAAACACGCTGTTGCACAGCTGCCCAATCCCGTTAGCTATTGCTCCTCGTGGGTACAGTTACCCGGGGCCAGTTGACCGGGTGACCGTTATGTTTGGTACTCGACCTGGTGCGACAGACTTGATCGCACTCGGTCTCATCCGGGCTGCACAGCGAAACGTCCCGTTACGTTTTGTTTCCTTAAATATCCACGAGGAGCAACCGGCAGCAAGCGATCCCTTAGAAGCCATCGAGCGCGTGGCAGGACACGACTTGGCAAATCAGGCTCGAGCTCTTGTTGATTCAGACGCAGCCTCTGCGGAGGTAATTTCTGGCAACAGCATAGAAAGCGCGGCCGCCAACTTGGAGTGGTATCCCGGCGACGTGGCTTATATGGGATCGTCGCGAATAGCTGCAGAGGGACGCCTTTTTTTGGGTAGCACGGCGGCCCAAATCCTGCGATACATTCCAGTACCCACCATTGTGATTCCCAACGGATATATGGCTGGTCGTTAAACAACTACACCCCTAGGAGGTGAGCTCACCATGAGTGATACCATGTCGCCGCACCAAGAAAGCACGACATTTTCAAAAGGCCTGCAAGCCGGCAGCGTTGGTTTGATCGGCGCTGTTGTAATCGGCATTAGCTGCATTGCACCTACATACACCCTTACCTCTGGCCTTGGTCCCACGATCTCCGCCGTCGGTGAGCATGTCCCAGCAATTCTCATCCTTGGTTTCATACCCATGCTTTTGGTTGCGTTTGCCTACCGCGAACTCAATCAGGCCGTACCAGACTCTGGTACCAGCTTTACTTGGGCTACCAAAGCCTTCGGACCGTACGTTGGCTGGATGGGAGGTTGGGGTCTTATCACCGCCACTATCCTCGTTATCTCCAACCTGGCAGCGGTAGCGGTTGATTTCTTCTACCTGCTACTGGCGCAAGTGCTGCGAAACCCGGAAATAGCAGAGTGGACCAATAATCTAGCCATTAATATTCCCACTACTGTAGTATTTTTGGCTATCGCTTGCTGGATCTCCTACCGTGGGATGGATTCCACAAAGAACCTGCAATATGTGCTTGTCACACTTCAAATGCTTGCCGTTGTAGTGTTCGATGTCATTGCCCTCCGCAAGGCGTATACAGGAGGTGGATTCGACTTCACTCCTTTCCAAGGGAGCTGGTTCAACCCGTTGAGCATCGATAGTTTTTCTATGATGGCAGCTGGTATTTCACTTTCTATCTTCATGTTCTGGGGGTGGGACGTCACGCTGACAATGAATGAAGAAACAAAAGACCCAGAGCGTACCCCGGGGCGCGCAGCTACGCTGACAGTGTTAATCATCATTTCCCTGTACGTGCTCACTGCTGTTGCGATAGTGAGCTGGGCGGGAACCGGAACCACCGGGCTTGGAGCAGGGAACCCAGAAAACCAAGAGTCTATCTTCGCTGCTCTGTCATATCCGGTACTAGGCCCATTCGCATTCTTAATCTACTTTGCAGTGCTAGCCAGTTCGTTCGCATCTCTACAGTCGACAATGGTTGGGCCAGCCCGTACGCTGCTGGCCATGGGGCACTACCGGGCGCTACCACCAATGTTTGCAAAAATCTCTCCCCGATACCTAACGCCTAGCGTGGCGACAGTAGCGTCGGCAATAGCTGCAGGAGTCTTTTACATAATCACTCGGCTGGTCTCGGAAAATGCGTTGTGGGACACAATCACGGCTCTGGGCCTGATGATTTGTTTCTACTACGGGATCACCGCAGTGGCTTGTATCTGGTACTTCCGGGACGACTTGATATCAAACACCCGGAACATTGTATTCAGACTGGTGTTTCCAGCCCTTGGCGGAGGCTTCCTACTACTGATGTTCGGTGTTACAGCCGTGGATTCACTCGATCCAAGTTATGGCTCCGGTTCATCAATCCTGGGCGTCGGTGCTGTGTTCGTGCTTGGCATGGGAATTCTCGGGCTCGGGGTAGCCCTAATGTTGTTCACACGAATCACACACCCGGCATTTTTCCGGGGAGAGACTCTCGTGAGGAATACCTCCGCGCACGATTCACAGACCCCATTAACGGAACTAGAGCCAACTAAAGATCGAGTTGGCTCCTCACATGATCTTCCACTATCTACTGAATAGGAGAAAAATGTCTACCACCTATCGTGTTCAAGATCCGTCCACTAACGAGATCGTCGAAAGCTTTGAACAAGCTACCGATGCTCAGGTCAAACAAGCTGTGGCCAATGCCACTGAGGCATACGGAAGCTGGGCTGATAAGTCCTTTGGTGAGCGAGGATCTGCCCTTAATCGCTTGGCCCAGTTGCTGCGCGACAACAAAGAAGAATTGGCTAAGATCTCGTGCATCGAAATGGGAAAGCCGTTGGAAGAGATGATCGAGGAGATTGAATTCTCCGCTGACATCATCAATTACTATGCGGATAACGGTGAGGATTTTGCTGCAGATCAGCCGATCGAATCACCGAATTCAGCCGCTTACATCCGGAAGCTTCCCATCGGACCACTCCTGGGTATCATGCCGTGGAATTTCCCCTACTACCAGGTGGCTCGCTTCATTGGTCCGAACCTCATGCTTGGCAACACCGTGATCCTTAAGCACGCTGAGATTTGCCCGCAAAGTGCGCTGCGCATTGAAAAACTGGTAAAAGAAGCGGGGATCCCTGAGGGGGTTTACACGAACCTTTTCGCCTCTCACGAGCAGATTTCTGACATCATCGCTGACTCGCGCATCAGGGGAGTGTCCTTGACCGGCTCCGAACGAGCCGGCTCTGCGGTGGCTGCCCAAGCAGGCAAGTATTTGAAAAAAGTAGTTTTGGAATTGGGTGGAACCGATCCGTACATCGTCCTTGACACCAAAGACGTTAAAGAAGCAGCGAAGCTTGCCTGGGACACACGCATGGTGAACACGGGCCAGGCCTGCAACTCCAACAAGCGGATCATCGTTATGAATGATATCTACGATGAGTTTGTTTCGGAACTCGTCGCGCTGGCAGAAAATATGACGCCAACTACCTGGGATGCTTTCGAAGAAGGAACATACTGCCCGCTGTCCTCGCGACAAGCAGCAGAGACTCTTCGTAATCAACTCGAAGAGGCAGTCTCCGCCGGAGCGACACTTCGCGTGGGTGGTGAACTTTCTGAAGCTGGTGCTTATGTTTCACCAGCTGTGATCACAGATATTCCACGTGGTTCTGAGCCGTTCTACACAGAGTTCTTCGGTCCGGTAGCCGCGGTGTTCAAAGCTACCTCCGAAGAGGAGGCCCTGGAGATCGCTAATGATTCCCGCTACGGGCTTGGTGGGGCAGTCTTTTCTCAGGACGAAGCTCGCGCTAAGGCAGTTGCTTCAAAGCTCGAGGTAGGAATGGCTAACGTGAACACCCCTGCCGGAGAAGGCACAGAGTTGCCATTCGGTGGTGTAAAGAATTCCGGCTACGGTCGTGAGCTTGGACCTCTGGGAATGGATGAGTTTGTGAACAAACAGTTGTACTATGTCGCAAAATAAACAGTAGGTGAAATTACTAAGCCCTTAGTGGGGGGCGGCGAAGTAAAACAGCCTGGAGCTATTTGCTCCAGGCTGTTTCTTTAGTACAAGGTGTTTCTAATATCCGCAGCTAGCTACGAATACGGACAACGAACTTACGGCTCCTTATTGCCATCCAGCAGGTACGATCCCGAGGATGGTCCCCACTGAGTAGAGGCCAGCGAGTCCGTAGACGAGGATGATCGTCCATTGGATCAAGGGATGGGAGCTCCAACCGACCGTCCAAGCGGGATCCCTGTTTCCGCGAACGCGAGAAGCATTGAGTAGCAGGACTGGAACGATTGACATGATTACTCCCGCGAGTCCACCTGCGTAACTCAGTGCAGAAACAAAACCACCGAATCCTGCTAAAGAGATAAACAGGGGGATCAAAACAGTAATGAGTACTGCGATCGCGCGTTGCTTACCGTGCTGGGGCCAATGCGCTATATCGATGACGTTGCGCATGGTGGTGTACCCGATAGCCATGAAGGAGGTAAACATAGCTAGCAGGGCGAAGACGTTAGCCATGTAGTACGCAGACCGGCCGAGTTCTTCTCCCCACGAGAGGGTGACAACTTCGGAAACTGAGTGGCCGAGTAGACCAAGAGCTGCAAACGGGACTAGCGAGAGCATGAACCCGGTGACAACCATCCCAGCAATAATTGCTTTGGAAATCTGTGCCGAATGCTGCTTTTCCATTCCTCGTGCGAGTTCAGGCACCACGTACTGTGCCATGAAGGTAAATACAGCGAGGTTCATGATCGGGATGATGAAGTATGGGTTGAACACCCATACGTTGCTGAGGCTGATACCCGGGCCGATAAAAGTCCAGCCACACAGGATAAAGATGATCAAGGCCATGGCTGTAGTGATCAGGAGTTCTGAAACTCCTGTCGCCTCAAGCCCTTTGTACATGATGATTGAACCGATGAGGAAGAACACCAACGTTCCTGCTATCGGGGGAATGCCGATCAGGTTGTTCAAGAGCTCACCGGAACCGGCGGCGTAAGCGATCAGGGCGCCGGTGCCGTTCACCATGATGGCGACGAACACAGCCCACCGACCCCAATTGCCTAAGTACTGTTCAGCCAGGCCTGACAGCTGCATAGGGCGTTTGGTTCGCAGAGAGACCTCGGCGACGTACAGCATGGAGATCGTCGTCAAAGTTCCAGCAATAAATAGAGCGAGGAACAGTGCCAGGAATCCGCCGTTTCGTCCCGCATAGGGGAGACTCAAAATTCCGGCCCCGATGTTAGTGCCGAAGATCAGCGCAACGCCTTGCAACGGGCTGATGTGGCTTTCCTTGTAGTCTTCACGAGGGGAGACCGTAGTGGTAGTGGACATTTTTCAGTTCTTTCAATGAGTAAATCGAGCGACCTAGAGGGCGACATATCTGACATCGAGGTACTCCTCGATGCCTTCAGTGCCTCCTTCACGGCCAAAACCGGACTGCTTGATTCCGCCGAATGGGGCTGCCGGATCAGAAATCGCGCCACGGTTGATGCCGACCATCCCAGCGTTCAATTCTGTTGCGAACCTGCGGCACGTGTGAATGTTTTCGCTAAAGCCGTAGGCTGCCAAGCCAAAATCGGTGTCATTGGCCAGCGCGATCGCTTCATCGAGAGACGAAAATGAGGTGACTGTTGCGACAGGGCCGAAGATTTCTTCCTTAATGATGCGTGCATCGGAGGGAACGTTGGATAGTACAGTGGCGGGATAGAAGAATCCCTTGCCGGCGGGAACTTCACCGCCGCAGTGGACAGTGGCGCCTGCGGCTCGTGCTTCGTCGACAAGCGCGGCAATGCCATCGCGTTGCTTCGCGGTGATCAGGGCTCCGAGGGTAACGCCGTCGTTAAGCCCCGGGCCCATGGTCACAGCAGACATCGCGCCGACCAGGCGGGAAGTGAATTCCTCGACAATATCCTCGTGAACCAGGAACCTGTTAGCGGCGATGCACGCCTCGCCACCGTTTCGCATTTTTGCCTGCATGGCGCAGGTCAGTACGAGGTCGAGATCAGCGTCGTGGTTAACCACGAAGGGGGCATTTCCGCCCAGTTCCATGGAGGTACGCAGTAGGTTGTCGGCAGACTGCTTAACCAACACCTTGCCTACACCGGTAGAGCCGGTGAAAGTGATCTTCCGTAGGCGACCGTCCTGCATGAGGGTTGTCGACATCCCCGCGGCATCGGTCGTGGGAAGGATCTGCACTAGATCACGCGGAGCCCCGAACGATTCCAGGATGTCAGCGATGATCTTGCCCACCAATAGCATGGTCAACGGAGTTTCCTGAGCAGGCTTGACCAGCACTGGGCATCCTGCTGCCATAGCAGGAGCAATCTTTCGGGTCGCCATCGCAAGGGGAAAATTCCACGGTGTGATCGCCAACACCGGCCCTACCGGGGTGCGGGTTACTAAGATATCGCCGTTGCCGGCTGGCGCGTGGGCCAGCCGACCCGGCACCCGAACGGCTTCCTCCGCGAACCAACGGAAGTACTCCGCACCGTAAGTGACCTCACCAAAAGATTCAACCAGTGGCTTGCCCATTTCAATGGTCATTGTCCGGGCAAAATCGTCAGCGCGTCGGGTGATTTCCTCAAAAACCGCCTGCATGATCTCCGAACGGGTACGAGGAGCGAACTGCGCCCAGGAGGCTTGCGCTGCTACGGCTTTGCCCAGGGCCTCCAACCAAACGGTTGCATCTGTGTCGTTGACTGTCGCGATCGCGTCCTCCGTAGCGGGATCGACCACTTCGAAGGACTTGTCACCGGTCCCAGTCGGGATATCTTGCGGGAGTCTTTGATCGAGCAGCATTTAGTTGGCCTCCTTCTTGATTGCATCGGAAAGGATGGTCAGCCCCTCGGTGAGCAGGGACTCAGGAATGGTGAGGGCGGGCAGAAGACGGATTACGTTGCCGTCCATACCGCAGGTAAGGATGAGAATGCCTTGGGCTTTGCACGATGCGGCGACCGCCGCGGTCGCAGAAGCACTTTCTAGCTCGATCGCCATCATTGCGCCACGGCCACGCACTTCACGTACGCCAGCCAGTGCAGTGAGAGGCTCAAGGTGCTCGCGGACGATGGCTTCGATTTCTAGTGCGCGCTCCTTAAGCTTCAAAGTTTTCATCTCTTCGATGGCAGCCAGGGCGGCGGCACATGCCACGGGGTTGCCACCGTAAGTGCCACCGAGCGCGCCAGCGATGGGGGCGTCCATCATTTCCGCGCGACCGGTCACACCAGAAAGCGGCATGCCGCCTGCGATGCCCTTAGCCGTGGTAACGATGTCTGGAACGACGCCTTCGTGGTCCACGGAGAACCATTCGCCCGTGCGACAGAAACCAGCCTGAATCTCATCGGCAACGAAGACGACATTATTGTCGCGACACCACTGGGCGATAGCAGGCAGGAAGCCGTCAGCAGGAACGATGAAACCACCCTCGCCCTGGATCGGTTCGATCACGACGCATGCTAGGTTCTCTGCTCCGATCTGCTGCTCGATCATCGTGATCGAACGGTGCGCAGCTTCCTCGCCGGAGAGCCCGTCGCGAAGCGGGTAGGATCCCGGCACCCGGTACACATCGGAAGCGAATGGGCCGAACTTGGTTTTGTAGGGCTTGTTCTTGGCCGTCATCGCTAGCGTCAAGTTGGTACGGCCGTGGTAGCCACGGTCGAACACTGCAACACCATTTTTTCCAGTGTAGGAACGGGCGACCTTTACCGCGTTTTCGACGGCCTCGGCGCCCGAGTTGAACAGGGCTGACTTCTTCTCGTGGTCACCAGGGGTCAGTTCGTTGAGCTTTTCGCACACTGCCACGTAGGACTCGTAGGGGGAGACCATGAACGACGTGTGAGTGAAGGCTGCGGCAGCCTCAGCAACAGCCTTAACGACGCGCGGGTTGGACGCGCCCACGGACGTTACCGCGATCCCGGAGGCGAAATCGATAAAGGAGTTGCCGTCAGCATCGACGAGCACACCGCCGTCTGCGGCAACGACGTACCCTGGCAATCCTGGGGACAAGGCGCGGGCGACGGAAGCGCGACGGCGCTCGTCCAGAGCTGAACTCTTGGTCCCCATCCCGTCGGTGACGAGTTGACGTTGCTGCGGGAGATGGTAGGTCAGGTCCTTCATGGGAACTCCTTATGTGTAGGGAAAAGTGCTGCGCGTCAGCATAACTACACAGATGTGTCCTAGGCCATGTACACTATGGCGAATGTGTGTTTCCTAGTTGTACATAGAGGATAAATGCTGACATTTTCCTGGCTCGCGAACAACCGAAGTCTTGCGCTAATTGAACACATAGCCCCAGCTGCACAGGGATTCTCGGTAGTGCAACCTTCGGAGTTGGAGAACGCGGAGGAATTCATTCAAGCGGATTCTTTGGTGCTCACCCTAGGAATCGCTTTCCGTGAGCGGCCGGAGGAGCTTGGCCATTACATCGACCACCTCGTTGATGCAGGTGCGGTGGCGATTGGCTTTGGCACTGGTGTGCCCTTTGCTACGGTGCCCGAAATTGTTATGGACACAGCACGTCGACGAGGTATCGGTCTATATGAGGTCCCTCAGCATATTCCTTTTATTTCGATCGTCACAGCGGCTCATCAGGAGAGGCAGCGGCTCGCGCATCTTGAGCAGCAGAAGCTCATGGATGCACAACAACGACTCACGGCCTCTGCCACAACAGGCTCTCTTGACTCCCTTCTCAAGGAAGCTGCGGAGCTCCTTCAGGCGCGCGTGAGCATTGTTGGTAGTGCCGGTTCGCTGGCTGGAAGTGCTAGTGCTTTGTCATCGCCTGCCAGTGAAAAACTGCATTATTCTTCCTACAAGATGCCGGCTCGCTCGGGAAGACATCATGTATTGGAGATTCGTTCGGCCTCTCGGTTAACCAGCGCGCAGCGTACTCTCGTCCGTCATTGTGCTGGCCTTGCAGACGTTCTGCTAGCACGCCCGCATGAACTCCGAGCAGCCCGCAACGAATTGAATTCCTTTGCACTCGCAGTGCGGTTAGGGCTGACCAAGGAAGGTGAACTTCTACCCAGTGCATTTGACTCGCCTACGGATGATAAAGGACTGACCAGGCCGATTGTTTTGGTGGCGGATAATTCTTCGGGTCTTCGCCTCGCTCTTTCCTCGCTGGACCACAGCGCAGAGGAAGTAGGAAGGTTCTTGTTTTCGGTACTGTTGCCGGACCACGCAGCATTGGTCCTTGCTCTCCCAAATCAACCAGTGGAGGAGATCCTTACAGAGCTAGGGTCGGCAGCCAGGCGTGTTCGCGTAGCAATCGGTCGACCAGTGGCGCACCCAGATGAAACTTATGTCGCAGCTTTGCGTTCCCGGGCAGAGCTCCTCGCTTTAGGAGAACACGCACTTCCTGACTCTATTCAGCTTCCCTGGCTTCATGAGCCCACAGTGGTTCAGGCTCTTATCGCTCGTAAACAGGAGCTTTTCGGCCGCCTGGAACTCGAAGATAAGCACTCCGGTACGTCCTATGCCCGCACCTTGACTGTGTATCTCAAGGAGGGAGGCAAGCTTGAGGACACAGCGCAGGCCTTAGGTATCCATCGGCATACTGTTAGGAATCGGATCGCAAAGATTCAGCAGATCTGCCAGATCGATCTTTCCGAGCCCGGCACGTTTGCGGAGGCCTACTTTTCTAGTGCGGTAGACGATCCCGGCGCTACCGCCCGTCGGTAAGCGGTGCTTGCTAGTCCAGTACTTCTACCTGGTAGTCGGCCTGGAAGTTGTCTACTCGTGGTTTGCCCCAGGGCAGGCTCGCATCGGTTTGGTAACGCATTGAAATAGTGTTGATGTGCAAGCGGATCCGTTTGCCTTCGTAGAGGCGCCAGGGCGCGGTGGTATCCAGAACGCCGTAAGGTGTGAAATCTTTTCTTGCCAGCCCAATGGAATCGACTGTGTTGGTCACTGGGCGGTCTGGGCCTGCTTTCATCGCGGTCGCTGGCTGAGGCGTGTCCAGGACAAGCATGAAGTACTCGTTGTCAGGGCCTTCGCCATTGGGGACGCCGAGGTGGTTTGTAACTTCCAGTGCCCGTTTTAGAACTACGGTTCCTTCGAATGATTGGTCGTATACAGTGTTCAGCTCAACTGCCCCTGCTGGCCGCAGCACCACGGAGGCGTTGTTGCCGCCGGTGCAGACGGTTTCGGCGTCGGTTCCGCTGCAGTTCATGGTGTAATTCTGGTTCGTGACTGGGCTGGTTGCTGTTACCTCGAACGAACCGGTTTTACCGGCAGCTGCGGTCGCTACTGCTCTGGCGAATTCGCATGAGGTGGCGTCGGTTCCGGTGAATACTGCGGTGTCTGCGTACACCCCGCATTTGTGCGCAATTGTCTCGGTGGCTTCGCCTTTCGGCGCCGCAGGTTTACTGGCGCCCAGTTGGTTCAATGGGCCAAGGTCGGTACTCGGGGTCCATTCCACTTCCCGATATCCGCCGCTATACAGATTCGTAGCCGGGACGGTGGCTTTGCCATTGCCAGGAACCAACTGGTGATCCTTGACCACGAACAGCTCAGCTTCCCATTCTCGCTGAATTGATTGTCCTGTGATTTGAAACAGGCCGTTCCCAAGCGGGGAAGTGGCGATGTTCGCGCGTCCGCCACCGGCGGAACCCGCGCCCCAAATCAACACCTCACGAGTATTGAAAAGCTCACCATCTTTGGGCTTGCTGAAAACCGTTACGGGAGCCCAGAAGTCGCGGGCGTCGGCTTTCAGGAGCAGATCGGGTTGATCATCCCCGGTGACCTCGGCGATAGCGTAAGAATAGGTGCCGGTGGGTTCGAAACGGTCGGTTTTGTTGAACTCGTAAGCCCCCGGGTTGTTGAGGACGGTGGTGTAGGCGTCGATAAGCGCTGCGTGCTTCGTCTCCAACGCGGCAGCTTCGGCGGTCACTTCGCCGGCGGTCTCTGGCGCTGGCTTATCGACGCCATTGCCCGAAGAACACCCCACCAATAACAGGCCACATGCAAAGACTGCGATTCGACGCATGACACACTCCATAATCCACTGTTAAATGCTCTCTAAGAGTCTAGGGGAGGAGCTTGCTTCGAGCGCGCTTTGGTTAGTAGGGTGCCCCCAACTGCACGTCAATCGCTGTACGTAAAGATGAAGCTGGTGTTGGTGGAGGCCACTTCTTCCCGCCGACTAATGGTGTCTGAAACAAACGTCGAGAGCGCTGCCGAATCTCTGCAGTTAACGTGCGCCGCGAAATCGTGCGCGCCGGAGAGGAAATACACGCGTTGCACCTCCGGCAGGTCGCGTAAAAAGTCATAAAATCTCCGCAGCGTACTGCGGTAATTGTTGTGCAAACTGATGTGGACCAGGGCCTGGGTGCCCTGCTCGTTCGAGGTTTGGGCAACAAGGGTGGTAAACCCGCGGATAACGCCAGAATCGATGAGTTTCTTCAGTCGTCGGTGTGCAGTAGCGGTGCTGATGTGTGCAGCGGCTGCGACGTCGGCGATGGGCAGCCGGGCGTTGCTCTTCAGAGCATTGATGATCGCTTGGTCTGTGTCATCGATGACATTATCCATGCCTGTTTGGCCTCCCTTCTGAGCGGATCCTCTCATTTTTGCAGGTCATCGTGAGAGTTTTCTGCAACTGATAGTCCGTAGTCTAGCTACGAATCTACAATGAGGTGACAATCGAGAATGTGAGCAAGAGCACAAGGAGGAGATGTGAGTACGGCACTGGTTGTTGGTGCAGGAATGACGGGATTGGCCACCGCCTGGCATCTGCAAAACTACGGCTACGAGGTCAAGGTTGTGGATCGCATTGGCGTGGCAGGTGGCGCGTCATGGGGTAATGCCGGTTGGCTCGCGCCGGGAAAAACGATCCCGCTTGCGAACACGGGCCTATGGTCTTACGGGCTCACCGCGCTGCTGGATCCGGATGCTGCACTGTCCGTACCCAAGCGCGTTGATCCGAAGCTGTGGTCCTTTGTCGCGCGCTTCATGTCGCATGCTACGCAACGCAAATGGGACACCACGATGGCTGCGTTGACCGAGGTGGACCTGCTTGCCCTCGAGGCCTTTGATGAACTTGCTGAAAACGGCGTCGAGGCGAAGCTAAGCGATGAGGACTTTGTTGTCGCCTTCCGCAAAGAATCCGAGGCCAAGGGGTTCCTGGAGGAAGTCGAGGGTGCGGTGCGCCACGGCCAGGAGATCCCGTTTGAACGGGTCAGCGCTGACCAGGTGTCTTCCTTCGAACCGCTGCTGTCGGAGGAAGCGCAGGTCGTGTACCGGCTGGGCGGCCAACGGTTCATTGAACCTGGCCCGTACTGCGAGGCACTCGCGAAGTCCTTCCTCGGCCGCGGCGGACAGATCGAAACGGGCGTTGAGGTGACCGGGGTGACGTCGACACGCAAACCTGCGGTGCAGCTTGCCGACGGCCAGTGGCGCACCGCGGACGCCGTTGTCCTTGCAAACGGGGCGTGGCTTCCGAAGCTTGCCCGCCCGCTGGGCGTGAAAACAATGGTGCAAGCCGGGCGTGGCTACTCATTCTCTGTCCCAACAGAAAACGAACCGAAACACGCGATCTACCTGCCGCACCTTCGCGTTGCCTGCACTCCATACCAAGGTCGTCTCCGCGTTGCCGGCACCATGGAGTTCCGTGGTCCTGATGAGGCGTTCGAGCCTTCACGTGTGGACGCGATTGAACGCGTCACCGCACCAATGTTTACTGGGGTGAACTGGGAGGATCGTCAGGATGAATGGGTGGGGTCGCGTCCTGTGACCCCGGATGGTCTGCCGCTTATCGGCGCTACCAAGGCCCCAAACGTCTATGTTTGCGGTGGTCATGGCATGTGGGGCATCGTTCTTGGGCCAGTATCAGGAAAGCTGCTGGTACAGCAGATTGCCACCGGGGAGGTCGACCCTGCGATCAAGCCGTTTGATCCGTTGCGGTAGGTTTCTGACACGGCGTCCGCCATCTAGATCGGTTCGAGAGGGCGGGCAGCGATAACAAAAAAGTCTCGTTTTCAATGTTTTGGGACTCAATTTGGTTAATCGATAAAAGGGGATTCGGAAGAATTTAAGTGAGCCTTCTCACTTAGTGGTAGCCGACCTGGGATTTTGTTCAACAAACCTTATGTGATCTATCTCCCTGCCCTTCAAAAGCTGGGGTGAATGTCTCTAGAATGGAGACGAATTTGGCAAGACCTAAGGAGTATAAGGCGTGGCCATCGAATCAGAATCGATCAAGCACACTGAACAGTGGCAAGGATTCACAGAGGGGGAGTGGCAGCGGTCAATCGACGTTCGCGACTTCATCCAAAAGAACTACCAGCCCTACGAAGGCGATAAGGAGTTCCTCTCTGGCCCTACAGACAAAACCCTCGGTCTGTGGGAAGACCTCGAAAAGAACTTCCTCTCGGTGGAACGAGAGAAGCGAGTCTACGACATTGACCTGGAAACCCCAGCGGATATTGACGCATTCGCACCCGGATACATTTCCGAGAACGATGATGTGATCGTCGGTCTGCAGACCGACACTCCGCTCAAGCGCGCAATGATGCCGTTTGGCGGTTGGCGCATGGTGGAAACCGCAATCCAAGAGGCAGGCATGGAAGCCAAGCCTGAGGTCAAGGAGATCTTCTCCCGCTACCGTAAGACTCACAACCAAGGCGTCTTCGACGTCTACACCCCACGCATCCGCGCAGCCCGCTCGTCACACATTATCACCGGCCTGCCAGATGCCTACGGTCGTGGCCGCATCATTGGTGACTACCGTCGCGTGGCCCTCTACGGTGTGGATCGCCTCATCGAAGAAAAGAAGGCCGATAAGAACGCTCGCGCAGACATGCCATTCTCGCAAGACTGGGCACGCGACCAGGAAGAGATCGCAGAGCAGATCCATGCTTTGGAAAAGCTCAAGGCCATGGCTGCTGCCTACGGCTTCGACATTTCCCGTCCCGCTGACACGGCAAAGGAAGCCGTGCAGTGGACCTACTTCGGCTACCTCGGCGCGATCAAGTCGCAGGACGGCGCAGCAATGTCCTTCGGACGTGTGTCTGCCTTCTTCGACATCTACTTCGAGCGTGACTTCAAGCGCGGCATCCTGGACGAACAAGCAGCCCAGGAAATCATCGATGCCCTGGTGATCAAGCTGCGCATCGTCCGTTTCCTTCGTACCGAGGCCTACGACCAGATCTTCTCCGGTGACCCATACTGGGCAACCTGGTCCGATGCTGGCTTCGGCGCTGACGGTCGCACTCTCGTGACAAAGACTTCCTTCCGTCTGCTGCAGACCCTCGTGAACCTGGGCCCAGCACCGGAACCAAACATCACCATTTTCTGGTCGGAGAACCTCCCCGAAGGCTACAAGCGCTTCTGTGCTGAGATCTCCATCAAGACCTCCTCGATTCAGTACGAAGCTGACCGCCAGATTTCTGACCACTGGGGCGACGACGCCGCGATCGCGTGTTGTGTGTCTCCGATGCTCGTCGGTAAGCAAATGCAGTTCTTCGGCGCACGCGTCAACGCCGCGAAGTCGCTGTTGTACGCGATGAACGGTGGCCGTGACGAGATGACGGGTAAGCAGATCGTCACCGGATACGACGCCATTGAGGGCGACGGCCCACTGGACTTTGACCAGGTTTGGGAGAAGTACGAGGATATGCTCAGCTGGGTGGTCGCCACCTACGTTGAGGCCCTCAACATCATCCACTGGAGCCACGACAAGTACGCCTATGAGGCCCTGGAAATGGCGCTCCATGACACCGACATCGTCCGCACCATGGGCTGCGGTATCGCCGGCCTGTCCATCGTGGCTGACTCCCTGTCCGCCATCAAGTACGCCAAGGTGTACCCGGTTCGCGATGAAACCGGCTTGATTGTTGACTACCGCACAGAAGGTGACTTCCCTCGCTACGGCAATGACGACGACCGCGCCGACGAGATCGCTGCCACCGTCGTCCACACCGTGATGAGCAAGATCAAGGAAAACCCGATGTACCGCAATGCGATCCCAACGCAGTCGGTACTGACGATCACCTCGAACGTCGTGTACGGCAAGAACACGGGTAACTTCCCATCGGGCCACCGCGCAGGCACCCCATTCGCCCCAGGCGCAAACCCAGAAAACGGAGCCGATACCCATGGCATGCTGGCTTCGATGCTGTCCGTCGGTAAGCTTGACTACAACGATGCCCTCGACGGAATTTCACTGACCAACACCATCATCCCAAGCTCCCTCGGCCGCAATGAAGACGAGCAGATCACCAACCTCGTCGGCATCCTCGATGCCGGCATGGTGGTCAAGGGCTAACCAGGAAAAGGAGACCAAAAAATGGCTGCAACCTATGAAGAGCGACTCGCCTCGATGAAGGCTCAGCGCGAGAGCAACGGTGGCGTTCAGGGCCTGTACCACGCCAACGTTAACGTTCTCAACCGTGAAACCCTCGAAGACGCAATGGAGAACCCGGAGAAGTACCCACAGCTCACCGTCCGTGTGTCGGGTTACGCCGTGAACTTCGTGCGCCTCACCCGTGAGCAGCAGCTCGACGTGCTGTCCCGCACGTTCCACGACCAGATGTAACACGACTACCGCACAGCGGTAAACGAGCCGGGCGCAAGGGAGACACTCCCGCGCCCGGCTCGTTTTAAGGAAGAACGATGGCAAATCAGCAGCTTGATGCTCGCACATACTTCAGGGTAGGGGAGGGCTCTACCGGCGAGTATGCGCCGCAACCCCTGGAAAATGAGGTCCCCCGCGCCGCCGGAAAAGGTTTAGACGGAATCGCGCGCGCACCTGAGATGACCCACCACGAACACATCATGGCAGTGCGCAGTGGTGACCTCGGGTCCCTGCACTCATGGGAATTGGTCACAGCCATGGACGGGCCAGGAACCCGGATGACAATATTTTTCGCGGGCTGCCCACTGCGCTGCCTGTACTGTCACAACCCGGACACGATGCACGCACACGACGGCACCCCAGCCACAGCGGATGCCGTTCTCGAACGCATCAAGCGCTACCAGACCATCTTCCGCGTCTCCAAGGGCGGTGTGACGTTCTCCGGAGGAGAGCCACTGATGCAGCCAGCCTTCCTGGCTAAGCTGCTCCGCGGTGCAAAGGAAATGGGGATCCACACGGCCATCGACACCTCCGGGTTCCTCGGCCGAAACCTCAGCGACGAGATGCTATCAAACACCGACCTCGTTCTCCTCGATGTCAAGTCTGGCCTACCTGACTACTACGAGCGCACCACCGGCCGGAAACTACAGCCGACCATCGACTTTGGCAAACGCCTGTCCAAAGCCGGGGTGGAGATTTGGGGTCGCTTCGTCCTCGTGCCAGGCCTTACCGACGACCCCCGCAACATCGAAGCCGCCGCAGAAATCATGAAAGGCTGGAGCTCACTATCCCGGGTTGAGGTGCTCCCCTTCCACCAAATGGCGCGCGATAAATGGGAGTCTTTGGGGATGGAATACCAGCTCAAAGACGTCCAGCCACCAAGCAAAGAGGACACCGAACGAGTTCGCGAGATCTTCCGCTCTCATGGGTTGAAAACGCTTTAGGGCTGGGGCCCGCTGCTGGTGGCTGTTTCAGCCAGATGTGTTTCGACCGGGGCTGACTAAGCGTTTAGTGCGCCAATAGCAAGATTTGCCCCATGTTAGGACCGTTCCCTTTGGCGTGACCTGGGGTTTTGCTGTAGCAGAGTATCTAACGTGGGGCGGATTGTGTGAGGCGCCAAGATTTGCCCCGGACTGAAGCCCACCCGCTCCACTACTATGGTGGAAAACGTGATGGTTCGTAACCGTGGTTCGTTGGGTTGTGTGTTGGCCATTGTGGTGCTGGGCGCGTGCCTTGTCCCGGCGATGTTCGGTGCGAAGCTCCTCCTAGGGACGCACCCTGGGGCAATACCCGGATCGCGCACGCAAGAAAAAGAGCTGCTGCCTGTCCTCAAAGACGCCGTCGGCCCGCTTCCGGCCGCGTTTAGCGCTGAGGCAAAACTCATGGTGAACAGTGGGGTGAGTTTCTCGGCGAGGGGGACGGGGACGGTGGAGGATGGCGTCGTCACGCACCGCATGCTTATCGACGCCATCTCCCAGTCGAATCCAGGTTCCGTCCAGGTGCGCCCTTCCACAACTATCGATACGGGGGATGCAAAAGTGGAGATCACCGGCGTTGACACCGCCCGGCTTGACGCCATGGCGGGACTCGCAGGTGAACTTGCTGGACCAGCAAAACAAGTGAAGGTAAGCCTAGATCAACCCCGGCTGTTTGTTCGTGCTGGTTATCGTCTGGTAGAAACCGCTGATGCGAACGGTGGGGAAGCAGGCCCCTGCGAGGCTGCGAGGTCAGAGTTTGTTGCGCAGTTGCCTGAAATTGCGGAACTGCAACGTCAAGGAGTTCCCGTGGAGGCGGACTTCATGCAGTGTAGCGATAACGCTCCGGGCGCTGAGTTCCCTGGATTCGCTCCCGCAGAGCAGGTGAAGGATGTTGACCAGCTGCTACGCGGCTCGCTAGGAAACACCGTGTATTGGGCCAAACTGAGAGACGACGGAAAGGTATATGTTCGCTTCCGCGATGGGCAAGAATCTGCGGAAGCGAACTGGCGGGCCCAGTGGAGGCACGGCGAGGTGAGCGTGTTTAGGGGATGACATCCGCGAGGTAGGGGTATGTGAAATGGGCTGTGTAAATCGCGGAGTACTTCCTCTTAAAATTATTCTGCGGGGGTGGGAAGGAACCCCGGAATGACATAGCTAACTCTCGCGTAAATTATCGTGCATTCGAGAACTTACAGCGCTTTTTAACTAAGGTGGACCTGTGGATTCCCTGTACCTGACAGCGTTGCTCTTTTCGATCATTGGTGGCCTCACGGCGTCGGTTCTTCGCCTGCCTCCACTGATCGGATTCCTGGGTGCCGGTTTCGCGATTAGCGCGATTGGGCTGAACGAGATCCCGTTCATTGATGTGATGGCCGAGCTGGGCGTGACCACGTTGCTGTTCACAATCGGTCTGAAGCTAAAGCCCCGCGAGGTGGCTGGTCCGCGCGTTATTGGGTCAGCGACGGTACACGCGATCATAAACACCCTGATCTTCGCAGTAATTTTCGGTGCCGCGCGTTTCCTGCCGCTAAAGGAAGTGATGGGGCTTGATGTCACGGCCCTTATCTACATTGGCATTGCCACGTCATTTTCCTCGACGGTGTTTGTGATGTCTCAGCTGCGGGAGCAGAACCGTAACGGGTCGTCGGTTGGGCGTATCGCGATCGGCGTGTTGGTGCTGCAGGACATCATGGCGGTGGGCGTGCTGGTGTTTTCCTCCGGCCGGATTCCGGAGCCGTGGGCCATTGCGCTGCCGCTATTGTTGCTGCTCCGGCCATTGGTGTCGCATATGCCGGACCGGATGTTCCGCCGTGAGATGCTGGTCTTGACGGGCATCGGAATCGCCGTCGGCGCGTACTCGTTGTTTGAGCTGGCTGGCGTGTCCGGCTCATTGGGGTCGTTGGTAGCAGGCATGGTGCTGTCTGGGCACCCGGTGTCGGAGCGGCTTTTCGACGCCCTGGTCAGCGTCCGCGAGCTGCTGTTGGTCGCCTTCTTCATCAAGATCGGCTTGGGCGGATTGCCGGGGGTTGGCGGCTATCTGATCGCAGGGCTCTTGGTTGTTGCCTTGGTGGCGAAGGCCCTGATTTTCATGGTGACCATTCACCGCATGGGGATGTCCTCGCGCACCAGCGTGCTCTCTGGCGTGACGTTGGCCAACTACTCCGAGTTCGGTCTGATCGTGATGTCGGTGGCGGTGACGAACGGGATCCTCGAGCCGTCCTGGACCTCCATCATGGCTATCGCCGTAGCTGGCAGCTTCATCGCAGGGTCGGCGATGGCTAAATTTGAGGACCCAATTCTGCACGCTGCGCTCCGGCACCTGCCGGAGTTGCCACCAGAACGCCTTGCCCCGAACGAACGGCCCGTACACATCGATGATGCTGACGCCCTGATTTTCGGCATGGGGCGCGTTGGGCTCGGCGCCTACCACCGCTTGGAAAACGAATATGGCATGAAGGTCTACGGCTTGGACTTCGACGAAGACCGCATCGAACTGCTCCGGGAGACCGGGCACAACATCATCGCTGGGGATATCACCGACTCTGAGCTGTGGTCACGCATTAAACTCAGCAAGCGTCCACGGGTCATCGTGATGGCAATCCCATCCCACTACGATGCGCTCCACATCCTGGAAGCCATCAGACGGTCCAACACCGAAGTGGTTGTAGCCAGCACCACCCAAAAACGCCAGCACTGCCAACCCCTACGCGAACAGGGTGCGGACGTCGCCGTCTATCTCTACGATGGTGCTGGCGAAGAGCTTGCCGACCAAGCAATGCGCGCCTATCTGTCCAAGTAACGCGGGCTATAGGTGTCGGTAAGCTGCGTGGGCGAGGCGCTCCAACGGGCCTTTCCCGCGGTGCCACGCGCACACCGCGCACACCGCCAGCATGCCGATCCCCACCCAGAGCTGTGGAAGCGTAAAGCCCAGCGGCCACGTGGTAGGGCCACCACTATAAGGGGCCGGCTCCGGGATGTACATCGTCCACCCAAACGTCACCGACCCCTCGCCAAAGCCCGCGGCCAACGCCAATCCCAACGCGTACAGCGACACCGCATGCCGCCCCACGTTCTCCAGCGGCCTCCATATCGGCATCGCCAACGTCAGCAAACCGAACCCTGCCATCAGTAACATTCCGGGGCCATTGAAGAATGTGCCCGCAAACGCCATCCACAGCCCCACGCCAATGCACACCGCGCCGAGCGCCCCCAACACCCACCACGGAACTCGTACCAGCAACATTCCTAACACGCCTACCAGCAGCCACCGCCACGGATCAAAAGAGCCAAACTGCGACACCTCAAAAACAATCGCTATGGCAGCAGCCATCGCTAGCACCCACCAACGCTGCCCGAGGAGAAACGCTCCTACCAGCAGAATTAGCGCAATACCGGCCGTGATCTCTTCAATCACGACCATCGGGTTGACCACCTGATGGATAACACCGAACACCAAGGCCCAAAGCAGCACCGCAAATCGATTTTCCTTGTTGGGGGCAACATCTGCCAAGGTAGCACCGACTCCAACAGCCAGCGCTCCCACCGCCGCATTCCAGACCAACATGTCAGGCACCGGAGGAAGCGAAAAGAATCGCCACACCAACAACAGCGTCGAACCAATACCTAAAATGGAAAGGGATCTCATAAGAATTAACAGTAGTGCGGTGATAGGGGTTCGGGGTGGGAAACTAATCGCTATCAAATCCCCTTGTTAGGGTTTGTCTCGTTGGATACCAGCGTCAGCACCGGTTCGGTTCCATTGAGGGTGAGCTCGTAGGTGAGCAGGCGGGACGGTGCGACCGAGGCATCTCCCGGCATCCACCCATAGGTATCGACGTACACCTTCGAGTCATCCCACCTCAGAGTGCGAATATGGGCGCGTAGCGCTGTCATGTCCCCTTCGGTCCAGTCCGAGATGGCCGTGATGAAGTTCAGGTCATTGTCATAGATGAGCAGGTTGGTGGGCCACGATGCGCCACCCTTGTCGCAGTTGTAAGCGACCACGGCTTCATCGCGACCGTCACCGTTGATGTCGGTATAAGCGCCCTGAGGTGACCCATCCTTGTGGCGGACCAGCCGGGCTAATGCATTGGGATATTGGCTGTGCTTTTCGACGGGCAGTTCACCATTTACCAACCGCCCACCTTCATGCCCGCACAAAGGTGGCACTTCGAGCGTTTCCAAAGCTTCAACCGGAATGACCTTGTTTTCGGGCTGTGCCGGTTCAGCTGGTTGCTGTGCTAGTGTTCCGGATTCGGTCGCTGCTTCCACGACGGTGGTGACGGTGACCATTTCGGTATCGGGCGTTTGCCCCTGGGAACAGGCGACGAGGGGTAGAACGGCGAGAGTAGTGAGCAGACGTTTCATGCCTTCACGGTACGACAACCGGTTTCTTTTGGCTCAAAGATTTGAAGATTGTTATCCATCCGCAAACTGCTATAGGCACTAATGATGCTGGAACCGTAAAAACGGCGGGCGCGAGAACACTGTCAGGATCGGATAGATACATTCCGCCTCCAACCATGGAAATGGCGACTAGCAGGATATAGCCGATCTGCATGAACGTCTGCCCGGTGTTGAATAAAGCAATGGAGCGTAGCACTGCAAACGGGACGAGGACGAAAGACGCAAAAGACAGTGGGATCAGCAAGAGAAAGTAAATGCCCATTTGCGGGTTTTCATTAGTTAGTAGAACAACAAGAAGAATAGCCCCGAGGATCAGGTGGGCGAAGATGAAGACAAAGGTGTCGAGGATTTTCATACTCCTAAAAAGTAATGGAAGTACTGAGAGACTGCCCGATAAGTAGCAACGAAGCGCTCCCCGCGACGATGACAACCAGCTTATTGAGCAAAACCGTGTCAATTCGCCGATTTATTTTCCCTGCGATGAACAGCCCCAACGCCGCCAGCGGGAGATATGCGCCCGCCACCACGACGTGATGCATGGTTACGTGTTGGCTGAGCGTCAAAATGGTGAGCGATATGAGACAGCCGATGACGAAGGTAGCTGAGAGGGTGCCGCGTACCTTCGCTGGGTTGAACCGCTTGAGCACCAGCGCCATCGGTGGACCACCAATGGACGTGGTGGTGCCAAGGAAGCCGGAAGCAACACCTGCGATCACGGTGTTTCGATTATTGTGGCGGGGCGTCCACCCCAGCCAGGACAGGGACATCGCCAGGATCACGGCGCAGCCAATGAATAGCTGCAGGCCACGCAAGGAAAGTACCGTCAGCGACCATGCCCCAAGCAATGATCCTGGTAACCGTGCTAGGGAAGAGATCCCCACGAGGCGCCACTCGGTCTCAGTACGGTTCTTCATCAAAGTGTAGGCCGCGATGAAGAAAGCCAGAATGAGCAGCACAGTGGGAAGGAGCTCCGGTGCAATCAGGGCGATGATAGGTGTGGCTATGGTTCCTAAACCGAATCCGATGGTGCCTTGGATAATGGTGCCGGCCAAAACCAGCACCCCAATGAATATGTACACCGCGGATATATCCACGCTAAGAACCCCTCGCAAAAACTAGGAAAAATAGGACGCACCTAGCCTAGCGCTCGTTAGCCAAGCGGGCCGGATTCGCCCTCAGCTGCCGTCAGCAACGTTCCGTCAGCAACCAGGGAGATGGTCGCTTCAATCTCAGGAGAGAGGAAGCGGTCCGTATCCGGTGCTGGAACCTGCTCACGCAGTGCACTGATCACCGCGTGAACCGGAGCCGAAGGTGCCTCGCCCCGCATATCAATGGCGCGCGCAGCAGTGAGGATTTCGATGGCGAGAACGCGAGTGAGGCCATCGATGGCTTTCCGCAGCTTGCGGGCAGCAGACCATCCCATAGACACATGGTCTTCTTGCATTGCCGAGGAAGGGATGGAATCGGCGGAGGCAGGATTGGCGAGCCGCTTCAGCTCAGACACAATGGCTGCCTGGGTGTACTGGGCAATCATGTGGCCCGAGTCAACACCAGGGTCATCGGCTAGAAAAGCGTTCAATCCACGGTTGCGGGCGGTGTCCAGGAAGCGGTCCGTACGACGCTCAGAGATGGAGGCCAAATCTGCGACGACGATAGCAAGGAAGTCGAGCACATAAGCAACCGGAGCTCCGTGGAAATTGCCGTTGGAACGGACCTCCCCGTCCTTGGTGACTACCGGATTATCTACCGCCGAGTTCAGTTCGATGTTGGCTACATTCACGGCGTGCGCGACGGTGTCGCGGAAACCACCTGCCACCTGTGGCGCACAGCGGATGGAGTAAGCATCCTGCACTTGGGTGGTTTTGAACTCTTCGAAAGCGGCGTCCAGCAGCGGAGAGCGAGAAGCGAGCTTGAGGATATTGGCTGCCGATACTGCCTGGCCGGCGTGTGGGCGCAGTTCGTGCAGGTGTGGCTCGTAAACCCCGGTGGTGCCACGCAGTCCCTGAACAGTCATTGCGGTAGCAAGATCGGCGTGCTTGGCCAGTTGCTGCAAATCAGTGATAGCCAGACACAGCATTCCGAGCATGCCATCCGTGCCATTGATCAGCGCCAGCCCCTCCTTCTCACGCAGGACGATCGGGGTGATACCCGCTGCAGCGAGGGCGTCACCAGCAGGGAGTTTGGTTCCGCTGGCATCACGGACGAAACCTTCGCCCATCGCCGCGAGAGCGCAGTGGGCGAGCGGTGCCAGATCGCCGGAGCAGCCGAGGGAGCCGTACTCGTGGACCACGGGAGTGATGTCGGCATTGAGAATGTCGGCGTAGGTCTGCGCGACTTCGGCTCGGACACCAGTGCGGCCGGTCGCGAGCGTCGACAAGCGCAGCAGCATCAACGCACGCACCACTTCTTTTTCCACCTCCGGTCCGGAGCCTGCGGCGTGCGAGCGGACGAGGCTCAGTTGCAGCTGGGCGCGGAGCTCGTGTGGGATGTGGCGGCGTGCGAGCGCACCGAAGCCAGTGGAAACGCCATACACTGGGGTCTCTTGCTCGGCTAGGGCTTCAATGTGGGTGCGGGTGGCGGTGATCTCAGTAAGCGCTTCCTCAGTGAGTTCGACGCGGGCGCCGAACCGCGCCACCTTGACGACGTCAGTAATGCTCAGCCCGTACTTGCCAACGGCCACGGTCATGGTGTCCTCCTTGGTTGATTAATTTCAGTCGAGTGTAACGGGGAACACAGTTGGATCTGTAGGGGAAGATTATGAAGAAGTCTGAAATGCCAGACTTTTGCAGTCTGTAGTGTGTTCCAGCACGCGGTATGTGGTGAACATGATCCGGGTTACAAAATCTGGAAGGGAAGGTTATATGGAACAACGAACAGGTGGCCTGTCCCACCGCCATCTACACTTCATCGCCCTCGGGTCAGCTATTGGCACTGGTTTGTTCTACGGCTCCGCCGGGGCAATCCAAGCTGCGGGCCCGTCGGTCCTCATCGTTTATCTCCTGGGCGGCGCAGTCGTCTACTTCATGTTGCGGGCACTGGGAGAAATGGCGGTGCGCAACCCCATCACCGGTTCGTTTGCGGAGTACGCGCGACAGCACTTGGGCAATTGGGCTGGATACATCACTGGTTGGATGTTCGCCTTCGAAATGATCATCGTGTGCCTGGCTGACCTCTCGGCTATTGGCATCTATATGAAAATGTGGTTCCCCGATACCTCGCAGTGGGTGTGGGTGGCAGTAACCCTTTTGATTGTCGGTGCTGCCAACCTGGTCACCGTTAAAGCGTTCGGAGAACTAGAGTTCGTCTTTACCCTGATCAAAGTGGGCGCAGTCATAGCAATGATCCTGGGTGGCGCAGCCATTTTGATCTTCAACCTTGGCAACGGTGCTCACAACCACGGGGTAGACAACCTGTGGAACGACGGCGGGTTTATGCCCAATGGCATCGGCGGACTCGTGGCCTCCTTCATCCTGGTGCTGTTTGCCTTCGGCGGTACGGAGATCATCGGAGTCGCGGGCACGGAAGCAGAACACCCCGAGCGCTCGGTGCCCAAGGCCATCAACACCGTCCCGATGCGTATCCTGCTGTTTTACGTTCTTGCCATCACGATCATCCTGATCCTGAATCCATGGCGCACGATCACCGGCGATGAGTCGCCATTCGTGCAGATCTTCTCCTCCCTCGGTGTCACCTGGGCTGCCGCCCTCCTCAACATCGTGGTGATCTCGGCTGCACTGTCCGCGATCAACGCTGATCTGTTCGGTGCTGGGCGCGTCTTGACGGGCCTGGCCAAGCAACGCCTCGCTCCACCTGTGATGGGCAAGATTGTTCGCGGTATCCCCGTCATGACCACCGTCATCCTGGTGTTCGTGCTGATCGTAGGCGTCGCCCTCAACGCCGCGCTGCCAGATCGCGTGTTCGAAATCGTCGCTTCCCTGGCAACGTTCGCCACCGTGTATGTCTGGCTGATGATCCTCCTGGCGCACGTCGCTTCACGACGCAACCTCACCCCATCCGACGTCGCTGCGCTGAAGTATCGGGTTCCGTTTTGGCCGTTTGGCCAGTACTTTGCCATCGCGTTCATTGTGGGAACCTTCGGGATCATGGCCTGGATCCCGGACTATCACGTGGCTCTTGTGGTAGGCGTGGGATTCCTCGCGGTGATGAGCGCGCTGTACTTCCTGGTGGTGCGCCACCGAGTGGAATAAGGATGGCTTTAAGATTCCTCTCGCGAATCAAAGCCCCCATACCAGCAGGTATGGGGGCTTAAATCTATGATTTGGCTACACCAGTGAACCAGCAACGTAGGTCTGGTACGTCAATGGCATTCCTGGGCGATACGCCAGGTCAATGGCGTGCGGGGTATCCAAAACATGCAGGTCCGCCGCGGCTCCCACCACGAGGGATCCCTTTGCTGGGCGCCCTTGGGCGTCCAGGCCGGATCCTAGGGATTCGCGTCGTAACGCGCGGGCGCCTCCCCAGGTTGCGGCCTTGATGGCCTCGTCCAGGGTGAGTTCCTGCTGGAGGACCGCAGTGCCAACGCAGAAGTTCATCGCGGAGGTGTACGAGGTGCCGGGGTTCAGGTTTGAGGCAATGGCAACCGTGACACCGGCGTCGATGAGCTTGCGGAGGGGAGTCAGCGGCGCGCGGGTGGACAGATCACATGCCGGCAGCGCGGTTGCGACCGTGTCGGAACCGGCGAGCAGTTCAATGTCTTCGTCGGTAACAAAGTTGACGTGGTCAACGCTGGCAGCGCCAACCTCCACGGCGAGCGCCACACCTGGTCCCAGCCCCAGCTGATTGCCGTGCACACGTGGGGTCAGGCCCTTGGCCAGGCCAGCGTGGAGCACGCGGCGGGATTGCTCTTCATTGAAAGCGCCCCGCTCGCAGAACACATCGATCCAGATGCAGTAAGGAGCGACGGCGTCGAGCATGGGGCCGCAGACGAGGTCGACGTATTCCTCGGCGTCCGCTCCTGGTGGCACTAGGTGTGCGCCGAGGAACGTTACGTCCTCAATGCGGGAAGCGGCGATGCGCGCTGCTTCCTCCTCAGAGGCGACGTCCAAGCCATAGCCGGTTTTGGTCTCCAAGGTGGTGGTGCCACCGGCGTGAGCAGCGGCGATACGCATATCTAGCAGCTCAGTGAGGCGATCTGCCCCGGCATTCCGGGTCGCGTCCATCGTCACAGCGATACCGCCGGCCTCGTAGGACTTCCCGGCGATGCGCGCTTCGAATTCGGCGGAACGGTCGCCGTCGAAAATCATGTGGGTGTGGGAATCGACCCAGCCAGGAAGCACGGCGCGGCCGCCGAGATCAACACGATCATCGGCGGCCGGTGCCTGGCTGGCAGAACCGATCCATTCGACCACCCCGTCCGTGGCCACGAGGGCCGCGTCCGGCACGGTGCCCAGCTCGGACACCGTGCGAAGTTCGGAAATTCCAGTAAAAAGTGTGCTCAAGGCTACTTCTCTCGGGAGTTGAACGGCATAGGGATACGGACGCCACGTTCCTCAGCGACCTCCTGCGCGCGATTGTAGCCAGCATCCACGTGGCGGATCACGCCCATGCCAGGGTCGTTGGTCAGAACGCGGGAGAGCTTCTCGGCTGCCAGGTCGGTGCCATCAGCGACGGACACCTGGCCAGCGTGGATAGAACGGCCGATGCCGACGCCACCACCGTGGTGGATGGACACCCAGGTTGCGCCAGACGATGTTGCCGTCAGTGCGTTCAGCAGTGGCCAGTCCGCGATCGCGTCGGAGCCATCCAGCATGGACTCGGTTTCGCGGTATGGGGAGGCGACGGAGCCGGAATCCAGGTGGTCACGGCCGATGACGATCGGTGCCTTGACCTTGCCCTCGCGGACAAGATCATTGAACAGCAGGCCGGCCTTGTGGCGCTCGCCGTAGCCAAGCCAGCAGATACGCGCTGGCAGGCCTTCGAACTCCACGTATTCCTCGGCAGCATCCAGCCACCGGTGCAGATGCTCATTCTCAGGGAAGAGCTCCTTCAGGGCCTGGTCAGTGACGCGAATGTCCTCTGGATCGCCGGAGAGTGCAGCCCAGCGGAATGGGCCGAGGCCCTCGCAGAACAGCGGACGGATGTAAGCGGGGACGAAGCCAGGGAACTCGAAGGCACGACCGTAACCGGCGTGGCGGGCTTCGTCGCGGATGGAGTTGCCGTAGTCGAACACCTCAGCGCCCTCATCTTGGAACTCCACCATCGCTTGCACCTGCGCGGCCATGGACTCGCGCGCCTTCTTGGTGAAGGTCTCCGGATCCTGGCGAGCCTCGGCCTGCCAGTCGGCGAATGGGATTTCGGACGGCAGGTAGGACAGCGGGTCGTGGGCAGAGGTCTGGTCGGTGACGATGTCGACCTGAATGTCACCGGCGCGGTGGCGACGCAGCAGCTCTGGGAAGATATCCGCAGCGTTGCCTTCGACGCCGACCGACAGGGCGCGACCCTCGGTCTTTGCAGTGGTGGCGCGGGCAATGGCGTCGTCAAGGCTGTCGGCGACCTCGTCGAGGTAGCGCTTTGCTTGACGACGCTCCAGGCGCGCCCGATCCACGTCCGCGATGATGCACACGCCACCATTGAGCGTGACTGCCAGTGGCTGCGCACCACCCATACCGCCACAACCGCCGGTCAGGGTGATGGTGCCCTTGAGTGTGCCATCGAAGCGCTTGCGGGCGATGGCGGCGAAGGTCTCGAAGGTGCCCTGCAAAATGCCCTGGGTGGCGATGTAAATCCAGGAACCCGCGGTCATTTGGCCGTACATCATCAGGCCCTCGGCCTCAAGCTTGCGGAATTCTGGCCAGGTGGCCCAGTCGCCCACCAGGTTGGAGTTGGCGATCAACACGCGTGGTGCCCATGGGTTCGTCTTCCAAATGCCCACCGGCTTGCCGGACTGGACGAGGAGGGTCTCGTCATCCTCAAGGTCTTTGAGGGAGGCAACGATCGCGTCGAAGGCCTCCCAGTTGCGGGCAGCCTTGCCGGTGCCACCATAAACAACGAGGTCTTCCGGACGCTCAGCGACCTCCGGGTCCAGGTTGTTCATCAGCATGCGAAGTGGCGCCTCGGTCTGCCACGATTTTGCGGAAATCTCGGTACCGCGTGGGGCGCGGACAATGCGGGGTTCGGACATGAGGACTCCTGAGAAAGCTGTAGTTATCACCCTGTCGAGTGATCCGGTGGGGCCGGGGCTGTCATCACTCGAAAAGTCGATAGTGTTGTGGATCACTTACGGTCGCCAGTGTAGGCGGGACAATTGCAAAAAAGGAGAGCGTGGCTAGCGATAGTGTCTGAAATGCCAGACTTGAGGTTAGAGGAGAAGGTAGGCAATCGGAGTGGCAATAAGGAACGTCAGCGCCACCCGCTCGAACCAAATGACCACCATGTGCCACATCTTCACCGGAATCTGCGTCGCCAAGATGCATGGCACCAGCGCGGAGAAGAAGATGATGGCGCTCACTGCCACCACGCCAATGACGAAGCGGAGCACCAGAGACTCTTGATCGGACACCAGCGTGGCCGGAAGAAGCATTTCAGCAATACCTGTGGCCGCAGCCTTAGAAGCCAACATCGGCTCCGGAACCCGGGCAACCCACGCAAACGGGTAAAAAAGAAACCCAAGCCAATCGAAAACTGGGGTGAACTTAGCTAACAAAAGACCGCCCAGGCCAATCGACATGATGGACGGGGTAATCGCAGCCGCCATGTTGGTGCCATCAACAAAGTTTCGCCACGCTGCTTGCGGAAGCGGTGGCGCCTCATCCAACGTATTTTTCGCTTCGGACCAGGCCACCTTCATGCGATCCTTGCGCACAATCTCTTCTGGCTGAGCGGTCGCCCCCTCGTAGTAGTCGTTGGGGAGCAAGGATAGGGGAGGGATCCTGACTGAAATTGCGGTGACAATGAACGTGACAACAAGAGAGACCGCGAAGAACGGGCCCCAATAGGCCATCAAATCGAGAGTTTTGGCGACGATAACCATGAAAGCTGCCGAGACCGTCGAAAAGCCCGTTGCGATGATCGCTGCCTCCCGGGCAGTGTATTTGCCTTCGCGGTACACCCGATCAGTGATCAAAATGCCAAGCGAGTACGAGCCCACAAAGCTAGCAACCGCGTCAATCGCGGAACGTCCTGGGGTGCGCCAGATGGGGCGCATCACCGGCTGCATAAGGACCCCTACGAACTCCAGGAACCCGTAGCAAATAATCAACGCGAGGAACATCGATCCAATGGGAACAATGAGGCCAACCGGCGTGGCGATCTTCTCAAACAGAAACGGAACCAGGTCCTTCGCCGCCAGGGGACCGGACAAGAATCCGGACACATAGAGCCCGGCGACAATGACGCCGACAATGTTGGCGAAAGAGAAAACGCCGGTCAGGGCACCGTTTTTCCAGCGGCCAGTGATGAACTGGCGCACTGTTCCGTACAACATAAATGCGAGGAGAATCCAAGGAACTACGGGGCCCGCCACATCGCGGAAAGCAGTGACAACATGATCCACGATGATGGTCGTGTTGCCTCGCCAAGAAAGCGGGAGGAAAAAGATGGCGATGCCAAGCGCAGAGTAGACGAAGAACGGCCACGTCGATCGATGATCCGTACGATCTTCGGATCGAAGAATGGCAGCTTCGAAAGCGGGGGCACCAGGATGGTGTTCTTGAACCTTGGGATGATTTTTGTGTGCAGGCATGGGTCGTCACCTTCGGGAATAATCGTCGCTTCACAATGGGAAGAGACGCATTCAGTTACGGACAACTGCGCGACAGCCTGCGCATTGGTACGAATTCTAGGTGACGCCCGTTGTATTTGTCGAGGCTGCGAGCGGGGGCGCCCACCGCAGCACATTAACAGTCTGCAATTACAGACTGCGTTTGCCGAAGACTGACTGCGAGATCAGGGCGGCTTTTGCGGCGACCTCCTCGGCCAGCTCTTCGTGGGCCAGCTCCCCGAATTTCCCCATACTAAAGGTCAATGCCAAAGCGGCCGCTGGCCTGCCCAAATGGTCCATGATGGGGGCTGCGACGGTTTGCTGGCCAGGGGAGACCTCGCCAATTTCCTCGGCCCAGCCACGCTCCCGGACCTGCTGAAACTCTTTTCGTAACGCTGCCCACTGCGACCCGCCCGCGCCGGCAAGCGTTACCGTCGCTTTCAGATCCTGCTCCGGTAAATAAGCGAGCTGACATTTCCCGCTCGCGGTCATCAATGCAGGTAGATGCACCCCTTCAGCAGTGACGAGGCTTACCGCGCCCGGGGCGCGTTCTTCCAGGAGATAGTGGACTTGGGTCGTCGCTAAGCGAGAAATATGCGCGCTGCCACCCACCTTCGCCGCCAGCTGCTGCGCGTGCTTCGCCCCCACCCGCACGAGCGGCTGCTGCGTCACATACGCCCTGGTCATCGCATAGGCGGCGAGCCCTAGACCGTAGGTGCGTTGCTCCGGGATATGCACCACAAACCCCGCTTCCTCCATCACATTCAGCAGGTGATACACCGTGGAACGGGGAAGACCGAGCTCAGTATGAATGCGAGACGCCGAAATTGGGGTATCGATGCTGGTCAGCAGCGTGAGGATCTTCAAGGTATTCGCAGCAGCCGGCACTTTCGAACTCACTCGGGCCTCCTTAGGGCTTGGTAGTGTGCTAGGCATGAGCAACCACATGGACGTTTGGACAGGCCGCATCGATGGCCCCGGCGCCGAACACGCGCGCTGGCATTCGACGATACAGCCTGCGACCGCCGACGCGACACCCGGCGTCGTTCTCCTTGGATTCGCCAGCGATGAAGGCGTCCGTCGCAACCAGGGGCGCGTCGGTGCAGCCACCGCCCCCGACATCATTCGCGGCGCGCTCGGCAGCCTGGCCGTGCACCACAGCACGCCGCTATACGACGCCGGAACCTGCACCCTAACCGGCCACGATTTAACCGGTGCTCATGACGAGCTCACCGGTGCGGTAGGAAAACTTATCAAGGCAGGTCACACCGTGATTGTCCTCGGCGGTGGCCACGAAACCGCATACGGTTCACACCGCGGGCTGCGGGACAATGTTTCCGGCAGCGTCGGGATCGTGAACCTGGACGCACACTTTGACCTGCGTAGCGCGCCCGAACCGACCTCGGGCACTCCGTTTCGGCAGCTCGCCAACGAAACCGAGGACTTTCGCTACTCAGTGTTCGGCATCTCCCGACCAAACAACACCCGCGCGTTGTTTACAGCGGCTGACGAACTGAATGTTCACTACACACTGGACACCGAACTGGCAGCCATGAGCCCGGCGGAGTGCGCAGAGCTGGTCGCTCAAGCAGCTGAATCCGTTGACACCCTGCACCTTTCCATTGACCTCGATGTCCTACCAGCTGCAGTTGCGCCAGGAGTTTCTGCTCCTGCTGCCTACGGCGTCTCTTTTGACCGTATCCACGCGATGGCCGTCGCAGCGGCGCGCAGCGGGAAACTTCGATTGGTGGATGTGGTGGAACTCAACCCCACATACGACATCGACGGCCGCACCGCCAAAGCAGCGGCACGGCTCATCGACGACATCGTGTCTGCGCTCGATTTCTAGGGGTGAGGGGGTTTGGATAGTGATTAGGGGGCGTGCGAGAAATCCCTACGCCTTTTGGTGATAAAAGTCCAGGTCATTGGAGATCAACGGCGTAGGGATTAGTTTCGCGCTTCAACTCCCTATCAGGGGTTCACTGTTGAGGGGGCTACCAGTAACAATTGGCTCCCGCACCCCGTATCCCCGGGAAGCATAACCCGGGTCTCGGGAGGAATCTGAGCTGCACAGGTGCTATTTCAGTGTTTTTCTTCCGAAACCCGGGAAATGCTTCCCGGGTTTCTCAGAAGCAGCCAACCCCTAGCGTGTGGCCAGATCACCGCTAAAGCGTGACCCGAAGATCAGGCCTGTCAGCCATCCGACGAGCAGGATCGCGCCACAAACAATCAGCAGTGGGGCACTGATGCTGTAGAGCATCGTTTGGTAGACGTCGGCAATGGCTATTTCGGTGTTTCGCCATAGGAACGCGAGGAATAGCAGGGCTGCCCCGATCACAGCGCCGAGGAGCCCGAGAGCACTTACCAACATGCCTTGGGCGCCGCAGTAGCGACGAAGCAGAGCGGGGGAACCGCCGAGGGATGCCATGATCCTTTGATCTTTGCGGGTTTCCATTCCCGTGAGCAGAACTAGCAGAAGGGTAACGATGAAGGTGAGCACGATCGCCAATCCCAGCGGGATGAGGAAGAAGCTGCCCAGGCCGTCGTCTCCTTCATTAGTGATCTGAAGGGTGTTGTTCCCGAAGTTGAGGCGGATTTGCTGGAAGATGTTGAGCGGTTTCCCTTCCGCGAAAAGGGAGCCGTTATAAGAGGCTTGGATTCCGATGTCGCGGGCCATATCTGGGGTGATGATGACCGATGGGGCTTCGGAGTCGAAGGGCAGCGAGATTGCTGGGAGTTGGACGCTGTCCTGGTCTTTAGTGAGGGTGATTGTGCCGTCGGTAAGCAGGTTGTGGCTGCCTGCGATGGCAATTCCATTCTCTAAGGCGTCCCGGTATTCCGTGGCTTTTGCTGGGGGCACGGTTTCCGGGGCACGCAGCGCGAGGAAGTCGATGATGTTTGGGGTAGCGATAAAAACGCCACTGCCGTATTCGAAGGAGCTCGGGATGTGCAGTGCCTCGGCCAGCGGGCTCATGCTGTAGGGGGTGACGCCGTCCTTGGCGGTTGCGTTGTAGTCCTCAGAACCGAACTGCTCGTACCGATCTACCCGTAGGGGCGCATGAGTGACGTGTTGGGCGTTGTGCAGGGGCTCTTGGAACACTACTGGATCGCTGGCAGACACCATAGTTGGTTTCGCGATGACTACCGGGTGCTCTCCCGGGATGAGCGGCGTCGCAAAACCAGCGCTGAACAGACCGATGAGCAGGCAGCCGGCAATAGCGCCGATAGCTGGCATCGTGCGGCCATAGTTGCGCACGCCGTCACGGATGGCGAGCCGCGCCGGTAGAGAAACAAAACGAACGAGCCGCGATGCTCCCAATAACAGCAGTGGAGCGCTGAGCACCACCACCGTGATCAACCCTGCGATGTGGATCGGTAGCGCGTCGCCGTCGTCGAAAATGATGAGGAGGAAAAACAGCGCACCGAACGCGAGCGGGATAAGGTGCCAAGGGCGCAGCCGACGCATGCGTACCGACGCTCCTCCCGCCAACGCCTGTACCGGGTCCATTCGGGAGGCCCGAATCGCAGGGACGAGTGCGGCGACGAGACCCCACAGCATCGCGAGCACGATCAGTGCAACCCATAAGTCCAGATGGAATGCGAAGCCGATGTCGGTGCTGAACACCCGGATTCCAATCCCGGCGAGTGCGGTTAGTGCAGTGCCCACGATCGCCCCGGCAAGCCCGATGAAAATACCATGCCAGAGCATGATGCCCCGCAGATGAGCTGAGGTGGCGCCATTGGCGGCGAGTATGCCATTGATCCGCAGGTTCCGCCCCGCCGCGACGGCGAAAATTGGTCCCACGATGGAAGCAAGAAGAACTGCTATCAATACGGTGAGTGCGATGGTGCCTGCTAGGTCATCTGCGTTGAGGTTTTTCAAAAAGGACACCACGAGCAGGTCCTTTTTATCCGTATTAGCTGGCGGTGGAGTGGGAATCGAGGAATACACACTCACGCCCTGGTCGGTGTCGAAAACTTCGCGAGTGTTGTCGGAGTACCACTGCACATGCCAGTCTGCGGGGAGCTGTGCGGATACAGCCGTGGCCGGGTCGAAGAAAGACAGGTCAGCGATGTTCACACTGGACCGGCCACCGTAGAAGCCTCCCGTTTCTGGAGCTCCAACGACAAAGTCTTGGGTGCTATTTGTACCAGAGAAAGTGAGAGCTACCCGATCACCTTCCTGCACGCCTAGGAGCGCAGCCTCTCGTGGTGATAAGTAGATCTGGCCGGGCGGGGGAACGGCGATCGAACTAGTATCCACCTCGGAGGCTGTAACCGCCTGATAGAACTCTGCGTCACTGCCATGAATGGTTGCAGTGAGGTTCAGTTCGGGGACGAACTCCCCGGGAACGGTCGCGGCAATGCGCTGCAGGTCAGGGCGATTAAGCGCTTCGGGATCCTTGGTGCAGAATCCATCGTCTGAGGTGTTTTTGCATTGCCAGGTGGATACGGATGCGACGAACTCCTTTCCTTGGTAGGTGGGAGGCTGCCAAGGGCCTTCAACCAGGCCGAGGAAGGTACCGATGAGGAACACTGGGGCGGCGAAAAGCAGTACAGCCAGGATGGATCGTTTCCAGTTTTGACGCAGGTCGCGCCAGGCGAGGCGGGCTGTCACTTGGCACCTCCATGAATGTGGCCGTCGCGTAGGTAGATGGTGCGGTCGGCGTAGGCAGCGAGGCGTGGCTCGTGGGTGACCAAAAGACCTGCGGCGCCGGCGCGAACTCGGGAAACCAAGAGCTCGAGGACGTCGTCGGCGGTGGTGCTGTCGAGAGCGCCGGTCGGCTCGTCAGCCAGCAAAAGCTGCCGCTTGCCGACGACCGCCCGCGCAATCGCGATGCGCTGCCGCTGTCCACCGGACATTTCAGACGGGAAGCGGTCGCTTAATTCCGTGAGCCCCAGTTCTTCCAGCGTGTGCAGCGCTGCTGCACGAGCGTTTCGAGTGTTCATCCCATCTAACTCCAGGGGGAGCGCGATGTTTTCCGTCGCGGTAAGTGTGGGCAGGAGATTGAAGTCTTGGAAGACGAATCCGATGAATTGGCGTCGTAAAGCTGCGATCTTGTTAGGGCTCATCTCGCTGGTGTCGGCACCGCCGAGCAGCACACGCCCGGAGGTGGGAGTGGTGAGAGTACCTGAGACGTTGAGCAGCGTGGACTTTCCGGAACCGGAGGCGCCCATGATGGCAACGAGTTCGCCGGGCATGACTTCCAGGGTGACGGAATCCAGGGCGTGGATGTGGTTCGGGCCGTCTTGGTGGATCTTGGTGACGTTGTCGAGGAAAAGGGTAGGGGCGGTCATGGTTCTAGGCGTCCTTGAGGGTGTCGATGCGGTCAAGCCAGCGGTTTTCAGCTTCGAGATTGAAAATGCGTCTTTCAAGCAGTAACCGGTCAGCGCTGCGGATCTTGGGCAGTTCGCGCAGCTGCATGGTTGTGGATCTCAATTCACTCATGACAGCCTCGCGTTGCCGCTGAATGAGGTCTGGAAGCTGCTGCGATTTGGTCGCGGCTGCGAGGGAAATTTTGATCACCAGTTCATCGCGTTGGTTTTCGGAGTGCACCACGGGGCTGCGCCACCAACGAAGCAACTCTTCGTTGCCAGTTTCTGTAATGGCAAAAAGCTCGGTGGCGTGGCCGCTAGGGCCGTACTCGGAACCCATGCTGCGAATGAGGCCATCTCGATTCAGACGGCCCAAGGTCTGAGAAACCTGCCCCTTGTTAAGAGGCCATTGTTGATGGGTGAGCTCCTGGAATCTTCGGCGAAGATCACTAGCAGAGGCTGGTCCATCCGTGAGGAGCTCCAGTAGGGAGTGGGGTATTGGCATGAGTCACCTTCCGAAAGGTTACCGGGTAACTGTTATGGCTGTAGGTTACCGGGTAACCCTTAAAGGGTAAGTTGTTTGTGACTGTAATCACAAGGTGTTATGGTGAAGTTACAGCCACACCTGGCTTTGCAAAGTTCACCGTGCTCCACCCCGCACGCACTGCACAGTATCCACCCTGTCCTCATGGAGCACTTCGCATGTCTCACAACTTTTCCGCAGCTGACCGTTCCGCAGCTATAGCTGTTACCGCTTTCCCAGCGTTCATCCTCGTGGGCACTGTGATCGCCTTCCTTTATCCTGCGCCGTTCTTGCCTGCAGCCGCGTACATTACCCAGTTCCTCATGATCATCATGTTTGGTATGGGACTGACTCTCACCATCCCCGACTTCCAAGAAATCGCGCGCCGACCACTGCCCATCCTGATCGGAGTGATCGCTCAGTTCGTGATTATGCCCCTGGCGGCGATTGTCGTCGCTAAGCTGCTGGGCCTGAATGCTGCACTTGCCGTGGGCCTACTCATGCTCGGCTCTGTCCCCGGCGGAACCTCCTCCAACGTCATCACCTTCCTAGCCAAAGGAGATGTGGCGCTGTCCGTGGCAATGACTTCGGTTTCCACGCTGGTTTCACCGATCGTGACGCCGATGCTGATGCTGGTGCTCGCAGGCGCGGAAACCGACGTTAATGCCCGGGCGATGGCGATCTCCCTGGTGCAGACGGTGCTGTTGCCGGTGATCGGTGGTCTGGTGCTGCGTTACTTGCTTGACCGGTGGATCGGGCTCATTTCCCCAGTGCTGCCATGGATTTCCATCCTGGGTATCGGCGGCGTGGTGTTCCCGACCGTGGCGAAGAACGGCGCCAACCTGGCCAAGGTGGGGCTGCTGGTGTTCCTGGCTGTTTTGCTGCACAATGCGCTCGGGTACCTGCTCGGATACCTGGCGGGCAAGGCGCTGAAGATGCCGGAATCCTACAACCGAACCATGGCTGTAGAAATCGGAACCCAATCCGCTGGCCTATCCTCCGGCATGGCCGCGAAATTCTTTAGTCCCGAAGCTGCACTGCCGGGCGCCGTCGCGGCGGTTCTGCATAACGTCACCGGGGCAGTGTTCTCGGCAGTAGCCCGACGATTCCCTACCGAAAATGATCTGGCGCGCCAGCGCCAACGCAGCGAGCGCAAACTCAGCAACGAATTGATTGCTACTCCGGCAGGATCTGTCCACCATCCACCACAAGCCCGTGGCCATTAATAAAGCGGGCGGCATCGGAAGCCAAAAACGCCACCGCGTAGCCAATGTCCGACGGTCGGCCGAGCTCGCCGCTCGGTACCGCCGCGGACATAGTCTTTAGGTAATCCTCGGACAAGTCCTCGAGGCCGCCGGTCAAAATATTCCCAGGTAACACAGCATTGACCGTGATACCGTGTGGCGCCAGCTCAACCGCCGCGGTGCGCACGTAGCCCATCTGGGCGGCCTTCGTGGCACCATAGTGTGCCCAGCCCGGGTAGCCAGTCATGTTTCCGGTAATGGAGCTGGTAGCAATGATGCGACCTGCAGTGGACCTCTTCAGCTCAGGAAGCGCAGCCTTCACGCAATTAGCCAGGCCACCGACGTTGATTCGGGTGATCTGCTCCAGGACGTCGGCATCAATAGTGTCGAGATTTGCCTGTGGGAAAACCCCAGCGTTAGCTGCCAGGATATCCAGCTGACCGAAGTGCTCTACAGTGGTGTTCACGGCGCTGGAACAGGATTCGACGTCAGTCACATCGCATGGGATAGCCAAGGCATCCGGGAGGTTCTCGGGCAGGGAATCGAGGTGGGCGTCGGGAAGCGCTGCGACGGCGACGCGGGCGCCAGACTCCGTAAGAGCGCGCGCGATCCCCAAACCAATGCCGGTAGAGCCACCCGTGACCAGTGCAACGCGAGACGATAGCTCAAAAGGATGGGACATGGAAAGCTCCTGAAAAATCGGGAAACCTGTCACCGTCTAGTGTATTGGCGCTTGCTTCCCCAGCCAGAGGATTGCGCCTGACGTCACAGCAAGTAAAACGATAGCGATCGCAGCAACCCCCGGCATGCCGGTGAAGAGCAACATCGGACCGGCCGCCGCACCACCCACAGCACCAGCGATATTCATAGTTAGATCCGAGGCACCCTGTACTCGGGTCGCCTCCGTCCGTGTCTCTGCGCTTTCCGCCACCAGACCGGAACCTGCCACCAAGGAGGCGGACCAGCCCAAACCAACGCCCACCAGCGCGACCGTCACCACGGTGTGACTTTCTGGCAATAGGACAAGCGCTCCCGCCGACGCCACCAGGATGAGGAACCCAAGCCAGATCACCACGAGCTTGCCCACCTTATCCGCAGCAATACCGAACACCGGCGACAGACCAAACATGCCCGCGATATGCAGGCTGATCGTCAAACCGATGATGACCAAGCTTGCCCCGTGGTGGCTGAGATGCAGGGGTGTTACCGCCATGATCCCCACCATCGTCAAATGTGACACTGCGATAGCTAGCATGCCAATGAGTGCGCCGGTAGGAATTCCGTTCGTGCGCTTCGGACTACCGGTCTCCGGGGTAGTCTCGTGCCGCTCTGGAATGACTACCGCGGGATCCGGGCGAAGCCCGAAGAACAGGACCACGACACCGACTAGTTGTGCGGCGATGGAAAACAGGAACGGGCCAGCGAACTCGTTCAACCCCACAGCAGCGGCGACTCTGCCACCTGGGGCGATGAGATTGGGGCCGAGCACTGCTCCGAGAGTCGTTGCCCAAATGACAATCGACAGATTCCGGCTCTTGGTATCTGGGTGCGCGACATCCGCCGCCGCGAAACGCGCTTGCAGGTTCGTTGCGGTGGCGGCGCCCAGCAGCACGAACCCCAGCAGCATGATGGGGAAGCTATGTAGCTGGATAGCGAGGATCGCGAGCGCTGCGCCCACAGTGGCCACAATTAGCCCGACGGACATGGATGCCGCTCGACCAAACCGCAGGACCAAACTCGCGAGTGGAATGGAAAACAGCGCAGCACCCACCGTGTTGAGTGTTGCCGACATACCCGTCCAGCCATCGCCACCAATATCGGCGGCGACCAGTGCGCCTACCGAGGTAGCCGCCCCCATACCGACGGCGCCTGCAATCTGCGCAATGATGAGCGTAGATAGTGCGCGGATGCGATACGTACGCAGATCAAAAACGTGGCTCACTATGCCTCCCGCTACTCACATAAGTGAGAGGGATTTTAATTAGTGCTGCTTAAGTGTGCAAAAGGATCGAGGGTCGAGAATGGGGAAAGATGCACTATCGTTTTAGTAGCTGTGGGGTGGAATACCGCTAGTTAAACACCTTGATCAGCTCGGTCACGCAGATGTAGACGAACGCCGCGGAGATCACTCCCATGAAGGTGTTGACCAGCCAACCGTTGCGCCATTCCTTTGGAGTGTGCTTGGTGTTCAGCAAAATGAGCAGTGTCAAACCCAAGAACGGCATGAAGAACGCCCCCAGCACACCATAGGCGATGACCAATGCCGTTGGCTTGCCCAAGAACAGTAGCAGCATCGGCGGGAACGTGAGCCACAGCAAGTACCAGCGGTAGTAACGTCCACCGACGTGAATCGCGGGATCGTCCTTAGGGAGCTGCTTCACATGGCCCACGAAGTCTGCGAACATCAAGGAAACACCGTTCCATACGCCGAGCACGGAAGAAAAGGCTGCGGCCCAGAACCCGACGAGGAAGACCTTGGCCATGATGGGACCGTAGCGCTCGTCCAGGATGACGGCGAGGTCAAGCAAACCGCGGTCGCCCTTTGCGACGGCTAGGTTCGCTGAATACAGCAAGTCCGCACCGATCAGAAGCATGGCGGCCACGAAGATACCAGTGACCACGTAAGCGACAGTATTGTCCAAGCGCATGACCCTCATCCACGATGGGCCGTGCCAGTTCTTTTCCGTAAACCAGTAACCGTAGGCTGCCAGCGTGATGGTGCCACCCACGCCACCTGCGAGTGAGAGAACGTACACGAAGGACCCGTCCGGAATCGTGGGAACGAGGCCAGAGGCGATCTCTCCAATATTTCGCAGGGACAGTGTGGCGATACCGCAAACCGTGAGGAACATGATGCCGACTAGAACGGCGATCACCTTCTCAAAAGTGCGATATTTCCCCAACCAGGTAAAAGCGAAACCAAGCAGTGCGGTGAGCACCGCCCACATCTCCAATGGTGTACCAGGGAACAGCGCTTTCAGTGGCATAGCGGAAGCGCTCATGGCGGCGGCGCCATAGACAAAGCCCCAGATCACGATGTAAGGGACGAAATACCAGGAGGTCCACTTTCCGAGCTCACGCCAACCGTGGAACATGGTATTGCCAGTAGCAAGGGTATAGCGTCCCACGCCCTCCACGAGCACGATCTTCATAACTGAGCCGGCGATGCACGCCCACAACAGGGCATAGCCGTACTTTTGTCCAGCGATCAAGGTGGCTACTAGATCGCCGGAACCGACGCCGGTGGCAGCGGCCACAAGGCCAGGGCCAATGATTGACCATTTTCTAACTTCAGGTTGTGTCATAGCACACACTATAAGTTACTGCAGAGGCTGACGTGGGCTTTTTGAAATCAATAGACAGCTTAGTCTGTTGTCTGGTAGGCTCCAGGGCACGATCCTGAAGCTCGGCCCACAATCCCCTTGAATTGGCCGACTGGCAACCGCATATCGCATGACGGTGCCCACAAGGGAAGATCGGCCCGCGATGTCACCTTCATCGTGGGAAGTGCGATTTTGGAAACGAGGCCATTGTTATGACCGCATCATATGCCCCCGGATTTGAGGTAGATCCGCTCCGTATCAAACTGTCCCGAAACTCGGGAGACTTCTTAGATGCCAGCCTTGTGCGTCGTGAAGGCAGTGCCTTCTTGCTCGCTATCGACGGTCGCGACCCGGTCTGGGCCTGGGTGCACGACCCGGAGTTGGTGGGCAATCTCTTTGAGTGGTTCGCCGACTGGGGGATAGCCCGCTATGACCATCAATACGGGTTGCTCAAAGTGTGGGCGGGAGGTTTCTTCGCTATCGTGCATCCGCTTGTTGCCGCGCCGGGCCAAGAAGCTAGGGTAGGGGAGCTACTGAGCGACGTCATGCGGCGCAGTGTGGGGCAGCTCGGTTAGGAAATGTTTCGGTTCTATTACGATGCATCCGTTCTGGTGTCGAGGTAGCACATTTATGAATAGTGTTGTGGGTCACATGTAAGCGATGAGATGGGACCCACGGAAATGACGCATACTACCGCGACCTCCAACCGAACCAACCCGCCGCAGCAAACGCGCTGGGATAAAGCCTTTAACACCATCGAAGTGATAGGAAACAAGCTTCCCGAACCGTTCACGCTGTTCCTCATCCTCTTCCTTATTACTGGTGTGGCCTCCACAGTTATGCACTACATGGGGGTCAGTGTCCTCGTTCCCGGAAAAGATGAACTGACCATCAATGGCCTGTTCACCGGGGAAGGAATGACCTGGCTGACCACCAACCTGGGCAAGAACTACATCGGATTCCCGCCGCTGCTCACCGTGATGCCCATCCTTCTTGCAGTGGGCGTGGCGGAACGATCCGGCATGCTCAGTGCCCTCGTGCGCAAGCTGTTTGCTACGGCAAAAAAGTGGACGCTGCCGTACGCGGTGGGCATCGTGGGCGTGTCGGCCTCCATCATGGCTGACTCCGCCTTCGTGGTGATTCCACCACTGGCCGCCATGGTGTTCAAAGCCGCTGGCCGCCACCCAGTGGCCGGACTGCTCGGCGGATTCGCCGCCGTCGGCGCAGGCTACTCGACGTCCTTCTTCCCAACCAGCTTGGACGCATTGTTTGCTGGTATTACGAACGCGGTCATGCAGACCCTGCCCGGGACAGCAGCCACCGAAGTGAACCCGGTGTCCAACTTCTACTTCAACTTCTGCTCGGCGCTGATCCTCGGTCTGCTATCCGGCTTTATCACCGACCGGATCCTGGAGCCTCGCATGGAGAAAATCGGCGTCCCTACCGAAGAAACTATTAGCACTGAGGACGCCAAAACCCGCGGTGACCGCGATGAAGAGGGCAACGAGCTCTCCCCGCAGCTGAGCACCATCGAAAACAAGGCGCTCTGGATGTCCTTGTTCGCCTCATTTGTGCTGACCGTCGTGATCATGGCGTCGGTGTTGGTTCCCATCTCGCCGTGGCGTAACGAAAACGGCCAGTTCCTGCCGAAATCACCATTGCTTGACTCGATTGTCTTCATCGTCTTCGCCTACTTCATGGTGATGGGCATTGCCTACGGCGCGGTAATCCGCACCATCAAGGGCATGCCCGATGTGGTGAAGATGATGGGGCTGGCCATGAAGGACATGATCGAATTCCTGGTCCTTGCCTTCATCCTGGGACAGTTCGTCGCCCTGTTCTCCTGGACGGGCATCGGCACCTTCACCGCAGTGAAGGGAGCAGCCTTCCTGGAATCCATGCACCTGACCGGCTTCGTTGCCATCTTGGCCTTCATCATCCTCGCCTCCTGCCTGAACCTGCTGATCATTTCCGGCTCCGCCATGTGGACCCTCATGGCAGCCGTCTTCGTGCCAATGTTTGCGCTGCTCGGCTACGAGCCAGCCTTCGTCCAGGCAGCCTTCCGCGTCGGCGACTCTGCTACTCAGGTGATGACACCACTGAACCCATACATGATCGTGATCCTGGGCCTGCTTCGTCGCTATGAACCGCAAGCTGGTCTCGGAACACTCATGTCTCGCCTCGTGCCCTTCGTTGTGCCGTTCTGGATGGCGTGGGTACTGATGCTGTTCGGCTGGTACGTGCTCGATCTGCCACTTGGCCCAGGTGCCGGAATCTTGATCCCCAACCAGTAACAATCACGGATAAGGACGCTCATGACTGACAAGTACACCCCGTCAACCGCTTACCTCGATCAGATCAACGCCCGCGTCGAAGAAAAGATTGCTACCGCGTCACCCGTTCCTACCGAACTAGGACATTATTCCGGGCAGGAGGAACTGTGGGACGGCGTCGATAAGGCAGCGCAGCAGTTCCACGAAGAGCTCGTCGAACTCGCCCTGGACCTGCATGCCCATCCAGAAACCGCCTTTGAGGAATTCCGTTCCGCAGAACAAATCACCAACCTGCTGCGCCGCCACGGTTTCGACGCACGCAAGGGGGTGCATGGCGTGGACACTGCCGTGCGGGCAGAATGGGCCAGCCCAGACTTCACATCCGGCGAGCACCCCACCATTGCCGTGATCAGCGAGTACGACGCGCTGCCCGGGATCGGCCACGCCTGCGGACACAACGTCATCGCAGCCTGTGGGCTCGGCGGATTCCTCGCTGCCACGCAGGTGCTGAAAGACAGTGACGCGCAAGGAAAAGTGGTGTTTCTAGGAACTCCCGCCGAAGAGGGGCACTCCGGGAAGGAGTATCTCATCCAGGCCGGCGCCTTCGACGGGATCGACGCCGCCGTCATGATCCACCCCTTCACCTACGACATCGGCAGCCACGTGTGGGTGGGACGTCGCAACCTGGAAGTGACCTTCCACGGCAAGCCCGCCCACGCCTCCTCCGAACCCTTCATGGGACGAAACGCTCTCGACGCGGCATCGCTGGCTTACCAGGCATTCGGACTGATGCGTCAGCAAATGCCCCCGAGCGATCGCCTGCACGCCATCATCAATGAAGGCGGAGAACGAGCCTCCATCATCCCGGAGACCGCCCAGATGAACATTTACGTGCGCTCGCTGTACACGGACACCCTGGTAGACCTTTCCCAACGCGTGGACGACATCATTACCGGTGCAGCGCTCATGGCCGGGGTGACCGTGACCACGAACTGGGACGTGCACCCGGCGACACTGCCGGTACGTAACAATCACGCATTGGCGGAACGCTGGCGGACAACGCAGGCTAGGCGAGGCCGAGACCCCCTGCCCGCCGGGATCATTCCGGAAACCCTAGCGGCCTCCACGGACTTTGGAAACGTCTCCCACCTCATCCCGGGGATTCACCCGATGGTGAAAATCGCACCGGTGGGGGTGGCGCTGCATACCGGTGATTTTGAACAAGCGGCCGCTTCCGACGCCGCAGCGGAGGGGATCCTGGATTCGACAATTGGGCTGGGGCAAGTGATCGTGGATGCGATCGTGGACCCGGCGCTGCTGGACGCGGCGCGAGCGGATTTCGCAGCTGCTGGGGAGCCGGTGCGGTGTAGTGAGCTGTTTAGCACCTAAGCTTTAGCTGTTATGCCTAAACTTCGCGCCCTCGATTTCCGCTCCGCTCCCTTCGCACCGCGCTACTACGATTCCGACCCAGAAGGGCCTGAGACGGGCGCGATTGTGCTGCTCCACGGCACGTTTGGGAGCACCGCCTCCCACTTCGGGCTCGTGTTTCCCGAGTTGGCGCGCCACCGCCGGGTCATTGGACTGGATTTCCAGCCAGTCCAGGAGGAGCTCACCGTGTCGCAATTGGTGGAGCAAACGCGACAGCTGATTGACGGTCTCGGGCTACAGCGTCCAGTGATCGTCGGCTATTCCCTGGGCGCAGTGGTAGCGGCGGCCTTTGCGGGTACCCACCCGGAGCTGCTGAGCCAGTTGGTGGTACTGGCGGGCTGGGCGCGCAGCGATCAGCAGCAACATGCCCGCAACGATATCTGGTTCCGGCTGCGCGAGACCGACGAAGACGCACTCCGCACCTTTACCGTGCTTTCGGTGTTCGGGCCGGAGTTCATCGCCTCGATGAGCCCACGGCAACTCGAAGCGAGCAGGAAATCACTGGTTTTTAGCGCTTTCGGCGAAGCTCAAATGCGACTCAACCGGAGCGTCGATATTAGCGCGCTGCTGCCCAGCATCACCGCGGAGACGTTGGTGCTGTCGTGCACCCAGGACGCGATGGTACCCCCACACCATCAACAACAGCTCACCGCCGCGCTTGCCGACGCCCACCTGCGCTATCTCCACGGCGGCCACGGCATCGTCTTTGAAGACCCGGATGCTGTCGTGCGGGAAATTCTCGAGTTCTTAGCCTGAGGAACTCCGTCGAACTCGCTGCGCGAGCTGCTCAATCTCCTCCAGTTCCAACTCCCGATCGGCGTGGGCGGTGCAATAGTCCAAGACTGCGTATCCGGCGTCCTGCAAGCGCAGGTGAGAGTCCCAGCGCTGCTCGGCCACAGCGCGACAGTTGGCGGCTAACGACTGGATAGCGCCGCGTTCGCCGAGGAGTTCGTGTTGAAGGGCGCGTCGAGAAGCCAGCGCTGCGTCGGGAGTCTTGGTGGTGAGTGCACCGATGAGGTTGCCCATCGCTCCGTAACAGCGCTCGACCAGCTCGGCGTGGCGCACCTGATCCGCACCCCGGAAAACCAACCAGAGTGCAGCGATAGCGAACGCCGTGGCGATCGTGGTCTCCGCGATACGCGAGACAAGCACCGGCGCGAGCTCAGTGTGCGTGGCGCCACCCATGAGCAGCGCCAGTGGGGTAGTGAAAATCACCGTGATAGCGTAGTTGCGAACCACGAAAATTTCCGCCATGAACTGCGTGAATGCCAAGAAGAACAGCAACCCCCACGGGCCCGGATCAAGCAGATGGATGAGGGCAAAAGCGCCGATGCCGACGATGGACCCCACCAAGCGGTGCACCCCACGGATGGTTCCCGGAATCAGATCCGGGCCCATTTGTAGCATCATCACTGCCGAGACAATCGCCCAGTCCGGGCGGTCAAAGTCCAACGCGATGCCGACCACCGAGGCAGCCAGCGCCGCGGAAAGAATACGTACGGTAGTGACCGTCGCGTGGCTGTGCCAGCTCGCGGACCGGTAGAGCCGAAATGTCACCGAGGGGCGAGTATGCGGAATGGTGACGCGTGAGGTGTTGACGTAGGACGGTGAATCGCTGGCCGTGGCGCCAGTGTCGGTGAGACCCGCGGACAGCCGAGCTAGCTCTTGCTGAGCCGCTAGCGCGCGCTCTACCAACTGGGTACGGGACTGGTCGATAACCTTGCCTCCCCGCACCACCTTCGCATCGGAGAGCGCAAACCATGCATTAGCCAGGGCTGTTTCCGCTTGGTGGCGCCGCGCTACATTGACGCCTCCGCACTCCTGCAGCGCGGCGATTGCGCCTTCTAAGACCTCAACCGCTGATTCCTCCGGCTGCTGCGGGTGGACCAGGGCCGGTGCCATTCCGATCACGATGGCGCTCAGCGCGCCGATGCTGGCAAACAGCGATACCTGCCAGGGCTCCACCCCTAGCCGAGGAGTCATCGTCGAGGCAGACGCCACCATCACGATGAAAAACGGTCCAGGTGGTGGCAGCCGAAGCGCGTTCGATACGAAGAGGAGTGCCCCGGCGATCGCGCAGGAAAACACCGCCGTGAGAAGCAGCCACCAGTGCGTATCACCAGCATTAATGTGCCCCCACACCGTTTGCCCTACCAGTGCACCTGAGCCGGTGCCCATGATGATGAGAGCCGCCGCGATCACCAACACTTTAATGCGAGTACGGAAGGGGTGCCCTTCGCCGTAAATGACAGTGCACGACCCGGCGGTGATCAACACGACCTCATGATCCAGCCCGAAGAGCAGCGCAAGGGAACCCGGAATCAGCATGGCGAGGGCCGCGCGCAGCGCGCCAGGCCAGCGCGGGCCGGGGGTGTGGAAGGCAGTGAGGAGTTGCCATGGATTGGGTGCTGGCGGGAGTTGCTCAACGAGTCGTTGGTCTTTGCCCGCCACATGTACTCCTTTGTCTGTTTTCTTCGCCATGACTATATAACTCTTCTTTGCGTGGGGTTGCCAGTTGTGATGGTTTTTCAGAACAAAAAAGACTAAGCGGTCTGTTTTGAGTAGACAAAATTGGTTTTTGAGTTTAAGTTAGATGCACAACTTAGTCTTCAAGTGAAAGGGAAGATCACCATGATCGTGACTGGATTACTCGTCGGCCTCCTGCTCGGCGCCGTTATGCAACGAGGCAGGTTCTGTGTCACGGGCATGCTGCGAGACATTTTCACCCTGAAATCATGGCGCAGCATCGTCGCCCTCCTGGTGGTCATTTCGGTACATGCCGTTGGCCTAGCTGGCCTCACGACGGCCGGGATCATCTCCCCCGAAGTGGACGATTTCGCCCCCTTCGCTGTGATTCTCGGCAGCCTGCTGTTCGGCTTCGGAATCGTCCTCGCTGGCGGCTGCGCCTCCGGTACCTGGTACCGCTCGGGCGAAGGCCTGGTGGGTTCCTGGATCGCTCTGATCTTCTACGGGCTGTCAGCTGCAGCAATGAAGCGTGGCGCGCTCCAACCAGTTAACGAGTTCCTCCGCTCCAAGACCATCCCGATCCGCACCATCCCGGAAACGCTGGGGGTTTCTCCGTGGTGGTTTGCGCTGGGGCTCACGGCATTCACTATCTATGCGGTGAACTTCTACCTGCAGCGTGACGCGCTGCGTGGCCGTAAAACTGCGCTTGACCTGCCACTGTGGCAGCGCCCGCTGCACCTGTACACCGCCGGTGCGCTGGTGGGTATCCTCGGCGTGATTTCCTGGCCACTCTCCGCGGCCTCTGGTCGCAACGGTGGCCTGGGTATCACCACGCCATCTGCTGACATCTTTAGCTTTGTGGTTACCGCGCAGGCGAAGCACCTGAATTGGGGAACCCTGCTCGTCGTAGGTATCTTGCTCGGGTCTTACTTCGCTGCGAAGGCTACTGGGGAGTTCCGCGTCCGCCTGCCAGACGCAATCCAGGCGCAGCGCTCGGTGTTTGGTGGCATCCTCATGGGTGTTGGCGCGGCATGGGCCGGTGGCTGCACCGTGGGTAACGGCATGGTCGAGACCAGCCTGTTCAGCTACCAGGGTTGGGTAGCGCTGCTGTTCACCGCCGTTGGCGTGGGCGCCGCATCGAAGGTGCTGCTCAAGCCGACGCAGAACACCGCACTTCCAGTGTCTGCATCAGAGTCCTCTGTCTCCTTTGCCACTGCTCCGGTAGCGCTGAAGGTTCGCACGGAAACTCAGCAGGGCCTGCGCCAGATCGCACCGAACACCTATGCGCTGGACACCCTCGGCGCAGTGTGCCCATTCCCGCTGGTTGATGCGCGTTCTGCGATGGCTAATCTCTCCGAAGGTGACTCCCTCGTCATTGACTTCGACTGCACCCAAGCCACCGAAACCATCCCGCAGTGGGCAACCGACCAGGGATACCAGGTCACTGACTTCAGTAAGAAAGGCAGCGCTGGCTGGCAGATCACTGTCCAGAAGTAGCGAGCGCCCGAGCTAGCTGCTCGATGTGCTCCGGGGTGTGCTCCGCCATTACGGTAACTCGCAAGATGGCGGCTCCCCGCGGCACCGTGGGGTACCGTATCGCTGGAACCCACAGCCCTTGCTCTTTGAGGGCAGCCGAGCGCTTCGTCGCCTCGGCTTCATCACCGACCGGGATGGGGATGATTGGGGAGGGGGATACCGGCAGATTCAGAAGCTGGCAAAGGTGCGTAACATTGCGGCGGAGCGCGGGGAGAGCTTCATCTACGAGCGTGAGCGCCGAACTGATCGCGGCTGCCGAGCTGGCAGGCACCGCGGTGGAAAACACATAGCTGCGGGCGCGATTGCGCAGCAGCCCAGCTACCTCCGAATTGCAGCAGACGAACCCGCCCTCGGCGCCGAGGGCTTTGCTGGCGGTTCCGATGAGGATGTCCGGAAGTGCGCACCCGAAGTATTCGACTGTTCCGCGCCCATGGTCGCCGAGCGTACCGACGGCGTGAGCATCGTCAACCATGAGCCACGCCCCGCGGTCCTGGCAAAGACGAAGCAGTTCCGGCAGGGGCGCGATATCCCCGTCCATGGAAAAGAGTCCATCGGTGATGACCAGCGCGTGGGTGGTTGTTCTGGCAGCTAGGAGGTCTGCCAATACAGCCATGTCACGGTGAGGAAACACCTTAAGTGGGGTGCGGGAGATCCGGCAGCCATCGATGATGCTGGCGTGGTTCAGGGAGTCTGAAAAGATCACCAGATCCTCCGTGAGTGTACCGATCGTGGCGATGGTGGAAAGATTCGCCTGGTAGCCAGTGGCGAACAGAACGGCGTCCTCGCTCCCAACAAACTGGGCGAATTCTGCTTCGGCCCTGCGGTGCCAGGTGGTGGACCCGGTGGTGAGACGTGACCCTCCGGAGCCAGCCCCGAATTCCTCGGTTGCTGCCGTTGCTGCGGCAATGACAGCTGGGTGGGCAGCCAGTGAGAGGTAGTTGGAGGAGGAAAACAACACGTAGTCGCGGCCGTCGATGGTGGCCACCGGGTGCTGGGCGGAACTGAAGATCCCGGGAGTGCGCAGCAGGCCTTGAGCTTGCCATTCTGCCATTGCGGTGCGGGCAAGATCCGTTAGGTGCATGGCCATCCCTCTACTAGTACGGGTGTGTGTTCCAGGTAATCGATGGTGTCGGCGATTTCTTCCTGCGGCCCGTTATAGAGGAATACGCGGGTGCCGATGGTGGCGCCTGGTTCTTTGCAGTTCGCCAGCCGATAGTAGGTGCCTTCGTGCGCGACATAGCCGGTGGTGTAGTTCGGGTCGTCGGAAATGCAGAGCTCAGCCACGATGTTTGGGTGAAAATTCACTTTGCTGGCCAGCGCCATAGCTTCAGCGAAATGCTGTTTGCCCTCGCGGACGCTAGAAACCACGTGGTCCATATTGGTCACCCGCACGCCACGATCTTCGTTGGGATCGAGGCGTTCGCCGGTGTGGGCGTCGATAAGCATGGCGCCCCGCAGGCCGGTGACGGTGTAGAGCAGTTCGTGGGCAGCTTCGCTCAGCCCGTGCTCACGTAGGAAGTCGGGGATAAACGTCTGGGACTGTGGCACTTCCACCACCTGCAGCGCTGGGACCCGGGTGATCTCTTCGGTCAGGAGAGTCGTTTTGATGTTGACGCTGTCGGGGACACCATGCGGGTGAGTGAGCGCACGCTCGGTGAGGGCGCTGACCTCGGTTGCGATGTCGGCCTGGGGCACGATGCGTTCCGCGCCGGAAATGTGGGCGCCGGCGCGGGAGGCGCGCATCTTGATTGAGTAAAGGCTCATAACGCCATCTTAAACGGCGTTCAAATCAGCTGTGTTCCTAGCAAAGCGATAACGATAATCACGCCGCTGACCACCGCTCCCACCAGGAACGGACGCGCCCCCGACTTCAGCAGCGCCCGCGCCGTCACCGACGTGCCCAGCGCAAACATTGCTGCCGCAAACAACCAGGTACGCAGCGTATCGACGCCGTCCAACACCACCTCGGGAATCGGCAGGAAAGTCCGGGCCAGGACCGCCAAGATGAACATTTGCACAAACACCGGAACCAGCGTGGTCCAGCGGGTTTTCTGCTCACCGCCCATCCCGATCAGAGCCACAACTGGAGCAAGCAACAACACCCGGCCCAGTTTGATCGCCACCGCCAGCTCGACTACACCGGCCATCAAGCCACCAGCTACCACCTGGCCCACCTCATGAGTCGCCCCACCAATAAACAGCGCGCCTTGCTCCGGGGAAAAACCCAGACCCCAGGCAACCAGCGGGCCGGCGAAAATCATCATGGTCCCCAGCACCACGATCACCGCAATCGCCGACGCAATCTCCTCAGTCTTGCGCTTCGGCAGTACCGACTCCACGGCACTGATCGCCGCAGCGCCACAAATGGAGCATCCCGCGCCGATCATCAGCACATGCTCCCGCGACAACGACGACCACTTCGTGAGCGCATATGTGGTCCCAATGCCACCCGCAACGATGGCGAGCACCACGCCCAGCATTGCAGGGCCAAGATGGGCAAGAGTGGCCAAGGAGATAGAAAAGCCCAGGATAGCCACGCCGAAGCGCAGGACCTTCTTCGCGGTGAATGCTACGCCAGGGTTGAGTGCACCAGAGACCGGACGGACGTTACCCACCACGATCCCCAGCACAATCGCGATGAGGATCAGCGCAGAAAACCCAGCAGTGGAACGGAACGCCAGATCCAGCGCATAGGCGGCGACCGCGCCGATCACGCACAATCCGACACCAGGAGCAAGCGACTTAACGGTAGTCATGTTTAGTTATTGTGCACCGTCGCGGGCATGAGGCCAAGTACAGTGGCGATTATGAGTTTGTTTGAACGTCGCTCCCGCCGGATGGGGCACACCTTCATTGAGCACACCCTTGAGCTGCCACTGTCCTACGAGGATCCGGCCGGGAAGAAGATCTCTGTTTTCGCCCGCGAAATTCAGCGCGATGGGGGAGAAGACCTTCCCTTCCTGGTATATCTGCAGGGCGGTCCCGGTTTTCCAGCTCCGCGCCCCACGGGGATCGACGGCTGGATTGCTCCGATGCTCGACAACTACCGCATTCTGCTGCTGGATCAGCGTGGAACGGGGCGCTCCACGCGAGTGGATGCCGACTCGGGATGGACCGCAAACGAACTCGCCTGCTTGCGTGCGGATTCCATCTGCCGTGATGCTGAGCAATTCCGCACCGCCCTCGGCGTGGACACATGGTCCCTCATTGGGCAGAGTTTCGGTGGTTTTTGCATCACCACGTACTTGTCGTTGTTCCCTAACTCCGTGGAGCGCGCCTACCTCACGGGCGGTTTACCGGCGGTGGGAGTGGAAGTCGATGACATTTATCGGGCCACCTACACGGCGCTGCGTCGTCGCCACGACGACTTCTACCACCAAGTTCCGTGGGCAGCGGATCGGGTGGCGGAGATCTGCCACCACTTAAACAACACGGAGGAGCTGCTCCCGACAGGAGAGCGACTCAGCGCCCGCCGCTTCCGCACCATCGGCATTGAACTGGGCCGAGGCTCCGGGTTTGACACCCTCGCCTACCTGCTGGAAGAGCCATTCCACCAGGTGCGCGGGGAGAAGCGCCTGCGCTCGGACTTTCTCCTCGACGTCGGTGCCCGGGTGTCCTTCGCGGGCGGCCCGCTCTACGCAGTGCTGCACGAAACTCTCTATGCCGGCCCCGGCTGCGCGACCAACTGGTCGGCGCACCGCATTCGCGAGGAATTCGCTGGCTTCGAGGAAGGCGCCGACCATTACCTCACCGGCGAACACATCTACCCGTGGCTCTTCGAAGAAGACCCAGCGCTGCGTCCCTTCGCCGCCGCGGCGAACGAGCTGGCCACCCGCACTGATTGGCCTGCGCTTTACGACGTCCACAACCTCTCAAACTCCCCGGCTACCGCGGCAGCGGCTGTGTATGTGGACGACATCTTCGTGCCGTTCGGCTACTCCATGAACACCGCAGCCATGTACCGCGACTTGCGACCGCTCGTGACCAACCGTTTCCAGCACGACGGACTACGCGTGGATGGGGCCGGAATTGTGCAGGAGCTCGATCGGATGCTGCTTGATCACTAGCCTCGCGTGTCTCATGAAGCAGGAACGAAAGAAGTGGCCTAGGCTAAGGGGAAGTTCCTCGTTGCCTCACATCCACTAGGAGAGGGTTTCATGGAGTTTTCCGCCATCACGGCCTATGAACAGCAAGAATTCGATCGCCTCGTCGCGAGCTTCGAAGTGCACCAGGAGCATGTGCTGGGCACCACCACCCTTCGCCCCGCTGCGTACTCGGGGTAGCTAAGTTCACCAAAATCATTGTTGTTGTCGTGGCCAGTTAGCTTTTGTCATTCCCGCGGGATTGATGCAACAGCGAATCCGCAAGGGGTCGGAAGACCCGACGTGGAAACTCGTCAGCAATATTGATCGAGGTCGATCAGGTTGTTAACCCCAGCTACACCCGTGGCACCGCTGCAAGCAGCTCGCGGGTGTAATCGGAGCGAGGGGTGGCGTAGACGTCGGCCACCGCGCCCCGTTCCACCACCTCCCCGTGGTGCATCACCAACACATCGGTGCAGATTTGACGCACGACCGACAGGTCGTGAGAGACAAAGATCATCGACATGTTATGCGCACTGACCAGATCCTCAAGCACGTTCAGAACCATCGCACGAACCGAAACATCCAGTGCGGACACCGGCTCATCGGCCAGGATGATGTCGGGTTTTACTGTCAGTGCGCGGGCGATCGAAATGCGCTGGCGCTGACCACCAGAAAACTCGTGCGGATAGCGGCCCAACGCTGACAACGGAATACCGACTTCTTCCAGCACCTCCCGCACTCGGGCCTGGCGCTCCGGACCAGACATCCCACGCAGGGGTTCCGCTACGCAGGCGGCGATGGTCATCCGCGGGTCCAGGGACGCGAACGGATCCTGAAACACCATCTGCGTGCTGCCCGTGACCGCAACGGTGCCGGTAGTTGGGATGTCGAGGCCAGAGATCATCCGCAGCAGCGTCGATTTTCCAGAGCCCGATCCGCCTACGATCCCGAGGCGCTGGCCCCTGCGCAGTTCAAAGGAAACGTCACGAACTGCGGTGGTTTCCGTGCGCTTGAGGAACCAGCGGCGCTGATACACCTTTCCGAGTTTGTTCGCGGAAACTACCACGTCACCAATTTCTGGGCGGATAGGCATGGCGAGCGCTTGTCCCTTGCGATAGGACCCGGCGCTGGCAGTGTGCACGGTGTACAGGTGTCCCTCCGCGTCGCGTGCCTCAAGGTCAGAGGCAGCCAACAGCCCGCGGGTGTACTCGTGAGACGGCGTGTTGAGAACCTCCGCCACCGGTCCATCCTCCACAATGGACCCGCTCTTCATCACGACCACCCGCTCACATAGGGACGACACCAGCCCCAGATCATGAGTGATGAAAAGCAGCGCGGTGTCATGCTTTTCCGCAAGCGTCGCGATCAGCTCCAGGATGTGCCGCTGCACCGTCACATCCAGCGCGGTGGTGGGTTCGTCGCAGAGCAACAGCTTGGGTTTGTTCGCAAGTGCCATGGCGATGAGGACACGCTGCCGTTGGCCACCGGACATTTGGTGCGGATATCGGCTTGCCATGCCAGGCTCCAGGCCAACGTCGTCGAGAAGCGCGCGGGTGCGCTCTTTTGCCTGGCTTTTCGACGCCGTACCGTGCACCACCATGACCTCAGCGATTTGCGCGCCCACAGGCATCAGGGGATTGAGCGCGGTCATGGGCTCCTGGAAAATCATGGAGATTTCCTCGCCACGCAGGCCAGCAAGCTCTGGTTCGCGCAGCTGCAGCAGCTCTTGCCCTTCGAAGCTGATGGAACCGGCGGCCGACAGATCGGGGTCCAACAATCCCATGATGGATAGCGCGGTGAGGGATTTACCGGAGCCCGATTCGCCGATCAAGCCGACCCGCTCGCCAGGGGCGATCGTTAAGCTCACGCCGTGCACCAGCTCGTCGCCCTCACGGGTGCCGACGCGCAGATCAGAAATGGAGATCATAAGGAGTTCACCTTCATCGAGCGCCGGTATCTAGGGTCCACAAAATCACGCAAGCTATCGCCTAACAGGTTAAAACCGAGCACTGTTATGGCGATCGTTGCGCCTGGCCACACCGCAAGCATCGGGGCTGAAGCTAGGGAACTCTGCGCGTTTTGCAGCAACCGACCCCACGAAGGATCCGGCGGTGGGGTGCCCAGCCCCAAGAACGAAAGCGCCGCCTCCGCAAGAATCGCCAAGGCAAAGGACACCGACGCCTGCACGATCAGCATGCTCGTGATGTTCGGAACCACGTGGCGCAGCGCGATCAACCACCCCGGAATCTGAGAATCGCGGGCAGCCAGGATGAAATCTTTACTCATCACCTGGATGGTTCCTGACCGGGCAATACGGGTAAAAGCAGGGATCGAAGCCACACCGATCGCCGCCATCGCCGTAACCGTAGAGGAACCCCACACCGCACCCGTCACGATCGCCAACAACAGGGCAGGGAACGCGAGCAGCACATCGGATACCCGCATCACCAGGCTTTCCACCCAGCCCCGGCGCATACCAGCGAAGACACCCAAAGGGGTACCGATCGCCGCGCCGATCCCCACCGCGACTACGCCCACAAGCAACGCGATCTGGGACCCCGCCATCATCTGAGAAAACACGTCACGCCCGTAGCGGTCCGTGCCCATCAGATGCCGCCACGAGGAACCCTGCAACCGCTCCGCGGGGATCGCATGGATCGGATCATAAGGAGTCCATACGAGGGACACGAGGGCAGCCACCACTACCGACGCCACAATAGCCAGGCCGATGCGGCCGGAAAGATTCAGTTTCATTGCGCCCTCGTTCGTGGATCGATGATGGTGTAGGCGATATCTACCGCCGCGTTAACCAAGAGGGTGAACATCACCAGCACCATGACGATTGTTTGCACGGTAGTGATATCGCGGCCGACGACGGCGTCGAGAAGCATGGAGCCGAGCCCCGGGATGGTAAACACCCGCTCAATCACCACGGCGCCCACTACCAGCGACGTCAGCTGCAAACCAGCCACGGTCACCACCGGAAGCGCCGCATTACGTAGGCCATGTTTCCGCAGCGCGCCGATGGTGGTCAGGCCCTTTGCCCGCGCAGTCCGCATGAAGTCATCCCGCATGATGTCCAGCACGGCGCTGCGCACATATCGAGTCATAATGGCTCCTTGCACCGCTGCCAACGCGCCGGCGGGAAGAACTAACCGTGACAGGAAGCCAGCAACGGAATACCCCGGCGGGACCCAACCATTAGCAGGGAACCACCCGAGCTGGACCGAAAACAAAGACACCGCCAGGACCGCAGCCAAAAATGATGGAATCGCGATACCCACCTGGGAAGCCGCAGTGATCAGCACCCCGTCCAGCGACCGGGTGCGCAGCGCCGCCCACGTTCCCAGCGGCAGCGCCACCACCAGCGATAACACCATTGCTGTGGCTACCAAGATCAGGGAGACCTGGATCCGATCCCACAACAACGGAGTCAGCTCAGCTCCCGAGGTGAGCGAAATCCCGAAATCGCCACGCAGAATCCCGCCGATCCAGGACACATACTGATGAAGGAGTGGCTGATCCAATCCCAGTTCGGTGCGTTTCGCGGCTACCGCCTCGGGTGTTGCGCTGACCCCCAGCGCGACCTCCGCCGGATCCCCAGGAACCACCCTGAGCAGGAGAAAGACTGCGACACTGGCGAAAAAGAACGTGGAAAGATAACGAGCGGCCTGGCGGATCATGGCAGTTTTCCTAACTTACCGAGGGCAATCCCATCGGTACGCACATCCGGGCTCACCCCGGTGATGTTGTCACGAGAGACCACGATATTGGGGAAGTTAAACAACGTGTCCGCGGCGGCAGCATCCATGATCTGATCCACTGCCTCGCCCATGTACTGCTGAAACTCCTCAGGGGTTCCCACGTCCGCCTTGGTGAACAACTCCGTGGTGGCTGGGTTGTCATATCCCAGGTAGTAGCCCGGCGCGAACAGCGTGGTGAGGTCACGCGGTTCCACATGCGCGATCAGCGACATGTCATAGTCCTTGCCTTTGTGCACCTGCGACAACCACACTGCGGGGAATTCCACGGACTGGATGGTGACGTCCAGGCCGACATCCCACAGCTGGGACACCACCAGCTCAGAGATAGCGGTGGCGTAGGGCAGTGACGGGACAGTGAACGTGATGTCATTGTTGTCGTCGGAGATTCCGGCTTCTTTCAGCAGCTCGCGGGCTTTTGCGGGATCAAAAGGGTATTGGTTGGAAGGCTGGAACCACGGGTCGGTCGGTGGTACGGGAACACCACCGGTGTCTTGGCCGTAGCCGTCCCAGGCGGTGTCGATCACGGCCTGACGGTCAATGGCATGCATGACGGCTTGGCGCACACGTACGTCGTTGAAGGGGGCGCGCTGGTTATTCATAGAGAGCAGCACTTCACCGTTGGTGGTGCCCACCGCCACATGGTAATTGCCGCGGGCGCGGAGGACGTCGATAAGCTCGGGCGACTGCATTGCCCACACCACGTCCACGTCGCCAGACTGCAGGGCGTTCGTCGCACCCACCGCGTCGGCGAAGTAGCGGATGGCCGCGGTGCGGTTTGGGGGCTGGTCACCCCAGTAATCCGGCCGGGCGGTGAACGTCAGCGACTGCCCGATCGCCCAGTGCTCAACCCGGTAGGGGCCGGTGCCTATCGGCTCAGACGCTAGCTTATCGACGCCATGAGGCGTCATCATTGCCCCGACGAAAGTCCCCATCGCCCACAACCATTGATTACTGGGGCGTTCCAGCGTGACTTTGAGAGTGAGCTCGTCTAGTACTTCGGTGGCTTGTACCACCTTCATCTGGGATTTGAGTCCATTGGTCCAGGCGTCGGATGAGACCCGGTCAATGGAAAACTTGGCGGTGTGGGCGGTGAACGTATCGCCGTTGGAGAACGTGACACCTTCGCGCAGGTGGAAGACATACTCTGTGCCATCCGCTGAGCGTTCCCAGTGGGTAGCCAACAGGGGAGCAATGTCGCCGTTATCGTCGATCTGCACCAAGCCCTCATAGACGTTCTTCATCAGCGCACCTGGGATCGCGGCACCGGCAGTTCGGGTGAAATCGAGGGAAGCTGGTGGGCCAAAGGTTGCCACGACAACCGCATCCTCATCGGCAGTACGGCCAATTCCAGTGGCGGTGCTGCCCGCAGAACACGCGCTGACCAGCACAGTTGTGGCAAGCGCTAGGGTGGTGAGGGCGATGCGGAAATGGCGCATGTAATTCCACTCTCATTGTGAGGACTAGACACGCAACATTATAGGGATGCGGTACCCGATCCTTAACCCAGGGTGGTTTACACTCACACCCGTGGCCCTTATCAAAGTAACGTCTCGATTCAGCGCCTTGCTGCGCTCGCCAGCTGCGCGCACGCTCGTAATCCTGACTGTGTTGCTTGCGCCGCTGACCTGGTTCCTCTACCGGGAATTCGAGGAAGCTACCAACAGCACCATTCGGGCCCTCTACGCCGTAGGCGTGGCGGCGCCCGCATGCGGCATCGTGGTGGCAGTATTGAGTTTCATCGCTTTTGTGATCCGACGCCGACGGATCGTGCTTGAAGTAGGGGAGCAGGTCACGATCCCCGGCACCGGGGTCAGCTTCCCGCTAGCGGAGCTAGGCACCCTGCAGCTGTTTAGCAAAAACGGATACTCCTACATGGCCCTGTTGCCAGTCCACGTGACAGAGCGCTTGACGGCCCAAAGCGCCCGTAGTGGGCAGCACCACGTTCACGGCTACATTGTGGAATTTCCCGCACAGCCAACAATTCACAGCTTCGAGCTAGCAGACGTCATTGTTGCTGCTCATGGCGATGTTCGAGTGGAAAAAATAGGCGCTGTGTGACAAAAGCGCTTGCTAAAAAAATGGGCAAGTTGCCGTGAGATGAACTAATTTACAAGGGTTCCGTTTCATCAAAACACAGGAAGAAATTCATGGATTCCATCAAAGTGGTCGAACAGACCACTCCGGAGAACCCGAATGACAAGAGATTCCTCGGTCTGAAAACTGACCCGGTCGTCTTTCTGGTAGCCACCGGCTTCATCATCACCTTCGTCATCGGCACGATTATCGCCGGTCAGAAAGCTCAGCTCGCGTTTACCAACATTGCTGGGGGATTGCTGACCAACCTGGGCTGGATGTACATCGGTGGTGTCTCGCTGGCATTCCTGTTCCTCATCGCGGTTTTCGTCTCCCGCTTCGGCCGAGTCAGACTCGGCGACGATGACGACGAACCAGAGCACTCCCTACCCGTGTGGTTTGCCATGCTGTTCGCTGGCGGCACCGGTGCGGTGTTGATGTTCTGGGGTGTTGCCGAGCCAATCAACCACTTTTACAACGTGCCTCGTGCCGACGTCGATTCGCAGACGCAGGAAGCAGCCCGCGAAGCAATGGCGTTCACCTTCTACCACTTTGGCATCCACATGTGGGTGATCATGGTGTTGCCAGGGTTGGCGCTTGGTTACTTCATCTATAAGCGCAAACTCCCGCCACGCCTGTCGTCGGTGTTCGCGCCATTGCTCGGCGCCCGTATCTACTCTACGCCAGGCAAGCTTATCGACGCCCTGGCCATCATCGGCACGGTCTTCGGTATCGCGGTCTCTGTTGGCTTGGGCGTGCTGCAAATTAATGCTGGCTTGAACAAGCTGTACGGTGTGCCGGAAATCAGCTGGGTTCAGCTCGGAATTCTGCTGGTGCTCACCGTTATCGCCTGCGTGTCTGTGGCCTCCGGCCTGGATAAGGGCATTAAAATCCTCTCGAACATCAACATCGCTATGGTTGTGGTGTTCCTGGGATTCGTCTTGGTAGCGGGGCCAACCCTTACCCTGCTGCGCGGCACGATCGAAGCCTTCGGTATCTACGCGGAAGAGCTGCCAGAATTGATGTTCTGGACGGATTCCTTCCACCAAAACCCTGGCTGGCAGGGCAAATGGACTGTGTTTTACTGGGCATGGACGATCTGCTGGTCCCCATTCGTGGGCCTCTTCGTCGCCCGTATTTCTCGTGGCCGCACCGTCCGTGAATTCATCGCCGGCGTGCTGGCGCTGCCCACCATTTTTGCTGTGGTGTGGTTCGCGATCTTCGGTCGCGCGGGCCTGGAGCTAGAATTTGCTGACCCAGGATTTTTGACCAAGCCTGTCGTAGAAGACGGCGATGTCCCTGCCGCCTTGTTCAAATTCCTGGAAGCGTACCCGCTCACTGCGATCGTCGCTCCAGTCGCGTTGGCAATCGTCGTCATTTTCTTCATCACGTCTATTGACTCCGCCGCAATGGTGACAGACATGATGTCCACCGGTGAAGAGAACAAATCCCCAACGTCCTACCGAGTGTTGTGGGCGCTGCTCATCGGTGCCGTCGCAGGTGCGTTGCTGCTGATTTCCCCAGAAACCGGCATTGCCACACTGCAAGAGGTTGTCATCATCGTGGCCCTGCCGTTCTTCCTCATGCAGTTCGTCATGATGTACTCGCTGATCAAAGGCATGACAGATGACTCTGCCGCCCGACGTCGCGTTGTGACCCGACAATGGGAGAAGACTGATACCGCTGAAAAGCTGGAAGCACACGAAGCTCTCCCTGCCCCTGGCTACGACGAAGAAGGCAACGAACTGCCAGTGCTGCGCTACGAACATGACGACGAAGGTCGCATCGTCATCGCAGGTGACGTGGTGATCGCCGGCGACCTCGGGGTGGTCGGTGACGTGGACGAAGACCCACTGTCAGAATCCAAGCCCGCCATTGGCGACAGCCACCGCATCATCGAATCGATGTCCCCCAAAGGACGTGACGAGTAACTAGCTGCGAGCTGGTTGGTTGAGGTGTGAAACCCGGGAAGCGTTTCCCGGGTTTCGGTGGTTTTTGGGGCTGCAGGTTTGCTATTTGGGTGGTTTTGTTCCGAGACCCGGGTTATGCTTCCCGGGTTTTGCAAGAAAAAGGGAGGGGGGACCATAGTCCCCCTGAACCCCAAAATGCCACCCCATAGGGGTGGCATTCCATGCTTGGCAGGCTATACGGTTGGTAGCTCTGCTTTTGCGTCTTCGCGGAAGATGACTTCTTCCTTTGGGCGTTTGAAATCAACTGCGAGGCCGATCGCAGCGGCGATCACCACGGGGACAACCCAGCCGAGATCCATGCTGTGCATTGGGGACCAGCCGATCATTGGCTCGATGATGTTTGAGCCCCAGCCCAGGGAGTTGAAGCTCATCAGGGCTGCCCAGATGGTGGCAACCGGCAGGGCCAGCTTGAACACGGTGTTGATGCGCCGTCCGAACACTGGCTCCAGCAGGACTAGGAAGATCAGTGCGATGGCTGGTGGGTAGAGGAAGCCGATGATGGGGCCGGCCACAGCGAGTACCGCATCAAGGCCCATGATGGACAAGGCGATGGCGATGAGGGTGAACAGGACGGCCCAAATGCGGTAGGACACGCCAGGCATGAGGTGGTTGAAGAACTCAGAGGTGGCGCCGATCAGGCCGACTGCGGTGGTGAGGCAGGCGAGGAGAACGATCGCGCCGAACACGATCATGCCGGGCTGCCCCATGGTGAGCTTGGCGGCGTCGGCAAGCAGCGATGCACCATTTTCGTACTTGCTTGGGTCCGGAATCACCTGGCCGATCACGCCGAGGCCCACGTAGATCACGGCGAGCAGACCACCAGCGATCACAGCAGCGGTGGAGACCCCGCGGACGAGGGTGTTGCCTTCTGGGAAGCCCTTGTATCGCAGGGCGTTCACGACCACGATGCCGAAGGCGAGCGCTGCGAGGGAGTCCATGGTCAGGTAGCCCTCGACTAGGCCGCTGGCAAGTGGGTGCGCGGCGTAATCTTCACCAACCGTGCCCGGGGTGCCATCCAGCTTGACCATGGACAACACGACCAGCACCACCAGCAGGATCAGTAGCAGTGGAGTCAGGGCCCTGCCCAGGGCGTCCACGATGCCGGCAGGGTTCAGTGCCAGCGCCAGTGCGATGCCGAAGAAGATGATGGAGAATACCGCGTTGGCGCCGGTGCCGCTGACCCCAGCGATGGGGACGATAGCGGTCTCAAAGCTAACAACGCCGGTGCGTGGCAGGGCGTAGAAGCAGCCGATGGACAGGTACACCAGTACCGGGAAAATAAGACCGAAGATGGAGCCGCCCCGTTTTGCCAGGTCTTGGACGTTGTTACCGGTCAGCGCAATCGCGATCACACCGACGACGGGGAGAGCGACACCGGCGAGGCAGAAACCAATGATGGCTGGCCAGAAGCTGGTGCCGGAGTTCACGCCGAGCATCGGCGGGAAGATGAGGTTTCCGGCGCCGAAGAACATAGAGAAGAGCATGAAGCTCGTCGTGAGGATGATGGTGGCACGCGACCTACTGCTCAGTGTGGCGGTAGTGGAGTCCGCGTTGGTCATGGGGAACCTTTCAAAAGTCTTATTTCATGGTGCTGATGACCCGGCCACAATGGGTGGTAGTGGCGCGGGGTCTGATCGAGCAAGAAGTTAAGGGGATCGGAAAAGATAGTACCGGCCGTCCCATATCTTGAGAAAATTTCTAGGACTTAAATCCAAATTTTTGGAGCTTTCTGCGATTTTCCAGGGAGTCTTCGGCGGTGAGGGCCAAAAGCTCAGCATAAATACCACCCGTTTGGGCGAGTTCGGCTGGGCTACCAACTTCGTCAACACGGCCATCAACCAGGGTGATGATCTTGTCCACACTCGCGATAGTCGACAGCCGGTGCGCAATGATCATGGTGGTACGACCCACCATCAACTCGTCCAGGCCCTTCTGCACCGCGCGCTCCGCCTTGGTATCGAGCGCCGACGTGGCCTCGTCCAGCACCAGCACCGGCGCGTCCTTGAGGATCGCGCGGGCCACCGCCACGCGCTGCTTCTGGCCACCGGACAGACGAAGTCCGCGCTCACCGATGACGGTGTCGTAGTCGTCGGCAAACTTTGTGATGAACTCGTGTGCATTCGCTTTCCTCGCGGCGTCCAGGATCTCTGCCTCGCTCGCCCCCGGGCGACCATAGGCGATGTTCTCCCGGATCGTGCCGGAAAACAGCGCCGCCTCCTGGAACACCACACCCACGGATGCGCGTAGCGTGGCGTTGTCCAGTTCCGCGACATCGCGCCCGCACACGGTCATGCTGCCGGAACTCGGCCGATACAGCCCCAACAGCAGATTCACCAGGGTGGATTTGCCACCACCCGACTCACCGACCAATGCGATCCGCTCCCCGGCCGTCGCAGAGAAGGTCACGTCGTGGATGACCTGCTCGTCGGTGTAGCCGAAGCTCACACTGTTAAAACCGATCACCGGTTCGTCGGGGCGCGGGGTGAGGGGCTGAGCTTGCTCGGGCGCCAGCTCCGGTGCTGAGCTTGCCGACGTCGCAGCCAACAGTTGCTTATTCGCCGTCGGCTCCGGGACCTGCGCCATCACCTCAAAGTAGTCCTTGGAACCCGCCACAGCGCGCTGCGCCGTGTCCACGAGGTAGCTCATCATGAACACCGGTTGTTTTGCCATGTTGATGAGCTGCAGCAGCAACACCAGGTCGCCCAACGTGAAGTAGCCGTGGAGGGTGCGGTAGAACAGCACGGCATAGATGCCGAAGAACACCAGGTTTAGGGCGCTGCCACGTGCGAAATCCATGGTGTGCCAGTAGCGGGACTGCTGCCGGGTCAGCGACACCGTGCGAGCATACCGGGCACCGAACCCGCCTAACTCGCGCAGCTCGGAGACGAAGGATTTGACCACCTTCACCTGGCCCACGACCTCCGCGAAGCGACCACCGGCTTGGTCGATTTCGCTGTTTTTCTCGCCTTCAATGCGCTGCCACTTCTTGGAGGTCAGGGTTGTCAGCCACATGTACAGCGGGAAAATGATGGCCAGGAGTGCCGCCAGCGGCCAGTAGTACCACCCTGTGATCGCCAGCACCGCGACGGTGGTGATGAGCATGGGGAAGAAGTTGTTGGAAAAGGACTGGAGGAATTGAGTGATCGACGTGATCGACCTGTCCAGGCGTGCGATTATCGTGCCGGTCACCTGGTTATCAAAGTATTTCTGCGGCAGGCTGAGCAACCGGGCGAAATACCGTGTGGAGAGAATCTGACGCATCCGGGCCGCCATCACATCGCCCACGTATCCGCCCAGATTGTGGATGGTGGTGTTGGCCAGCTCCGCGACTAGCAACGCCACCGCGAGCATGACAATGGTTCGAGTGACGCTGTCTGGGGTGACCTCACCACTGACAGCGGACACGATCGTGTTGGTGGCTGACCGCAGAATAAACGGCGTGACCAGCGACAGCGCCGCCACCGATACCGAGGCGCAAATGACGCCGAGATAAAAGGGCCAGAGAGCGGAAGTGCTCCGCAAGATTCGAGCTAAAGAACGCACAGCTTTCCCATCAAAATAGTTGGTGACCTAGCTACAATATCCCTTTGAGACGGGCAACGGTCCGTGAGAAGTTACATAACAAGGTGCCATATGAAACACATACCCCTGATTTCTACAAGCCTCGCAGTCGCGCTGGTGCTTACTGGTTGCGCACCCCTGGGTGAGAAACTAAATGGCAAAACAGCGGCGCAAGCAGGGGCGGAAGAACAGGTAGCGGTGACCGAGACCCCTAAACCGGAATTCTCCGCCAAGCAGGTACCGCCGACGACGGCCCAAAGCCCATTCGATACCGTCACCGACGAAGGCCTCGGAGTGGAGTGGCAGATCCGCTCCGTGCGCCAGGGGCCGACGGGCGGTGCCCAGATCCTCATCAGGATGAAAAATCTCAACAAAGATTTCGCGGTCCCACCATCAGCAATCGGCGACCCAACGCTGAGCTCCGCCGGCGGGAACGTCGCCCTGATGCAGGTGCCTGATCAAGGTCTGGATGCACCGCTGGGCGCCCTGGCGGAAACAACGATCAGCTACACCTTTAACACCTCACCGTGGAACCTCAGCAATGCCGAGCTCAAACTCGGCAACGCTGTGTTCAAGGGCTACCTGTCTCGCTAGAGCCGCCCTTCTTCTCGCAGCCTGGTCAGCACGTTGTCAGCGCTGATCAGGCACATCGGGAGCCCAACGCCAGGAGTGGTGGTGGCGCCAGCAAAATACAGCCCAGCTACTTTCGCAGTGGCGTTGCTGCCTCGCAGGAACGCCGATTGACGCAGGGTGTGTGCCAACCCAATCGCGTTGCCCTGCCAGGCGTGATAGCGCTCAGCAAAGTCCGTCGGGGCGATGCTGGCACGCGTGACGACGTTCCCCGCAATCGAGGTGCCGGTGCGGGCGTCGATAAGCGCGATAGTGCGATCGATGATCTGCTCGATGTGCGGGTCGCCGGCAGCGCCAAAATCCTCCCGCGCGGACACCGGGATCAGCACGAAAACATTAGAGTGCCCGGCAGGTGCACAATCCGGGTCAGTAGCCGACGCCTTGCATACATAAATCGAGCGGGATACCCCAGAACCGGAATCCAAGGCCGTGAAGTCCTCGTCCCAGTCGGCGTTAAGCAACAACTGGTGGTGCACCAGCTCCGGTAGCTCGCCTCGCACTCCCAGCAGCGCCACCACACAACTAATTCCCGGATCTTTGCGACTCCACTTGATACTGCGTTGCTCCGGGCGAAGCAACATCTCTGTGTGATGCATATCCGCAGCAGAAACCACAATGTCAGCGGGAATATGTTCCCGGCCGTGCTCGGTGCGCACCCGCACCCCAGTAACTTTCTTGGCACAGGTGATTTGTTCCACCTCGGTGGCGGTTCGGATCTGCACCTTGTTCTGGCGGGCCAGCTCGGCAATCACAGCGATGAGCTGAGAAAAACCGCCCATGGGGTAGCGCACGCCCTCCACCAAATCCGTGTGGGAAAGCAGGTGATACATCGCCGGGGTTCGCTTCGGGGCGCTGGAGAGGAATACCGCCGGATACTCCAACACCTGGCGGATCCGAGGGTCTGTGAAATCCCGGGATACCCACTGGTGCAAATTCAACGTCAGTAGCTGCGCCAACAGCGCGAGATTACCCAGTATGGGGCGCGTCATAAACGGCCATAGGGAGCTGAACGTGGTGTACAAAAAGGAGTCCACTGCCACTCGGTACGTCAAGGACGCAGTATCTAAATATTCGCGGGTCTTTTCGCCCGCGCCGGGCTCGAAGGATTCGAACAGCTCCGGGGCGTGGCCCGTTGTTACATCGAAAGGCTCATGACCTTCCGGAAACACGCGATAAGCAGGGGAGAGATCCACCAAGTCCAGCTGTTCTGCGGTGGATGTGCCCACGGAGGCAAAAAACCTGTCGAAGGCTTCCGGCATGAGGTACCAGCTCGGGCCCGTATCAAAGACGAACCCGTCCTGCTCGAGGCGTCCCGCCCGCCCGCCTAGCTCCGGGTTTTTCTCCACCAGTGTCACGTCGAGGCCTTCGTGACCGAGCAGGGTGGCCGTCGCTAAGCCAGCTATGCCACCTCCAATAACCACTGCACGCATTAGCGCTCCTTCAACCGTGGGGCGCAGGCCGCCGCCTTGCCCGCCAAAAAAGTCTTCCGCACCGCCGGTACCCGCACCCGCTGCGCGGCAATGTCAGACAACGTCGCAGCATCGAGGCGGTCAGTGAGGTCCTCGAACAGGTAGTACGCCGCCAGGACTCCGGTGCGCGCCGAGAGCGGCAGCACTGGAATCCCCAGATAAGCAACCCGCAGGTCCTCCCGAATTTCCGCGATGAGATCCGCTTTCGCGTCCTCGGTGAGCTCAACATAATGACGCCCCAACGCGGTGTCATCCGTGTGATAATCACGCAGAAAATTAATCAGCTGAAACGCCTTCCCCAAATGACGCGCGGCCACCACACAATTGGCTTGCGCCCGATCATTCAACGGACGCCGATGCGTGAAAATACTCAAACACATCAAGCCAATAACCTCGGCTGAACCGAACACATATTCATCACGGGACGCCGGCGTATGCCAGCCCGGAGTCACATCACTGCGCATCGAGCTGAAAAACGCCCGCAAATGCTCCGGTTCGATGCCACAGGTGCGACAGGTCCCAGCGAAAGCATGAAGCGCTGGATTCGGCGAAAACTGTAGCTCAATGGCATCGAAGGTGTCCTGTTCGAAACGATCCAACGCCTGCTTAATTTGTTCCGGAGCAAGCCCTGCCTCCGCGCCGACACCATCAACAATCTCATCTGCAATGCGCACGACCGCATACAAGTTTCGGATATGCACGCGGGTATCCGGCGCCAACAAAGAAGTGGCGAGCGAAAAACTAGTGGAGTAAGAAGCGATGACAGTTCCAGCCGCCTGGGCAGACATCCGGTTGAATTTTTCCAGAGGGGTCACTGGCACACCCTAAACTCGCACAACATCATGTCTTCCATAATCTCATGCCCCGTGCTACAAAACCCAGCCACAACCAGCTACGGTGTGTAGCTATGACTGTGAGCCCAGAACTGGTCGTGCTGACCGACGCAGCCGGAAACCCACGAGGTACCGCTCCCAAAGCGACCGTACACACCACCGACACCCCACTTCACCTGGCCTTTTCCTGCTACGTCACCCGGGAAGACGGGGCGCTGCTCATCACTCGTCGCTCGCTGCACAAACTCACGTGGCCCGGGATCTGGACGAACTCCATGTGCGGGCACCCAGGACCGGGGGAGTCCTTCGACAGCGCCATCCACCGACGTGCCAGCGTAGAACTCGGACTCCCTGCTGGCTCACTATCCGATATCACGTGTATCTTGCCGTCGTTTGAGTACCGGGCGACAGACTCCTCTGGGGTCGTCGAATGGGAAATCTGCCCCGTGCACCACGCCGTGCTCGCAGCAGGAGTCGACGTGGCACCATCCGCCGCGGAAGTGGACTCGCATGTCTGGGTGCGGCCTGCGGACCTAATTAATGCCGTGACCAGCGCCCCGTTCGCCTTTAGCCCGTGGATGGTGGAGCAGCTGTCCCACGCAGAACTTCGCAACGCGCTGTTGCGGTAGAGCTACGCTCCGATCAGGCGCTTGACTGCCTCCAGCGGGATGTGTAGCCAATCCGGTCGGTTGTTGGCCTCATACACCACTTCGTACAGGGCTTTGTCCAGGACGAGGGCGTCGAGAAGCGGGCTGGCCTGCGCCCCGTAGGCCTCCAGCATGGCAGCGGCACAATCCGCAGCCCAGCCCTCTGGATCCGCCAGATTGGAACCAAAGTGGGCGGCGTAACCGAACGACCTGATGAAGCCCGCTAGGTCTTGCAGCGGGGAGAACATCTGCCTGCGCTCGGCCAGTGGCCGGGCGGGCTCTCCCTCGAAGTCAATCAGCAAGTATTTATCCTGGGTGCGTAGGATTTGGCCCAGGTGAGCGTCGCCATGAATGCGCTGCACCGTGGCTGTCCCCGTTGCTGCCCGGGCGTACAACTCCCGGATGGCAGGCTCGAATGGACGCAACACCTCGGCTTGAGCGATCAGTGATTCCAATCGATCTGACAGCCCCTCCACTAGGGACGCTGCGGCCACCTGCTCCGTTCCGAATGCTGTGGTCAGGTCCCGGTGGACTGCGCTCAGTGCCGTCCCGATCAGGCCTGCTTCCTCGGTAAACGGCTGCATGTCTGTGGCGTAGTGTAGGGCGAGATCCCACCCTTCGCGGGAGCCGGCGGCGAAATCCTGCACCATGGCCGTGACATAGGTGTCCCCCGACCACTCGATGGTGGAATACGCGCGCAGGGCCGGGACGTATTTGCAGCCAACGTGGGATAGCCCAGAGAGCAACTCGACATCGGGGTTGATTCCTGGCTCCAGTTTGCGGAAAATTTTAGCTATCGCCGGGGATTCACCGGAGAAGATCACGGAGGAATTCGACTGCTCGGCGGCCGAGATCTTCACCGACCCATCCTCCGGAACGACAGGGCGGGACAGCACCTCGAGTTCTCCCATGCCGAAGGCCTGCTCCGCCAGGAATGCGTCCCGCAGTGCCGCGAGTTCATCTGGCAGCACGTCGTCGTCGCCGGAGAGCACCAGCTGGTACAAGTCACCGTCGATGTCGGCCAGCACCCAGCGAGCGTCGCCCACTGGGGTGGATTGCAGCTGGGTCAGTGAGGTGATTCCGGCTTGTTTGGACCGGAAAAAGCGTTGTGCGGCAAGGTTTTCGTACACGTCGTATGCCCCCTTTACCGGGTCAGATCGAACCAGAAGAACCCATGGGGAGCTAGTGTCACTGTCCAGTCGCGATCGTCGATTTTCGGGAAGTCAGCGCCACCGGTGAGCTCCCGCGGAACCACCCGCACGAACTCCGAAAGGTCTAACGACACTGCCTGTGGCCGTTTGGACAAGTTGTTCACACACAAAATGGTTTGCTGCCCATATTCCCGCAAGTAGGCGAATACCGCGTTGTTGGTCGATTCGATCTCGCGGAATGACCCCAGGCCAAAGGCCTTGTACTGCTTGCGGACGTGAATCAGGGAACGAGTCCACTTGAGCAGGGAATTTTCCTGGTTCATCTGGGTTTCCACATTGACCGCGCCGTAGCCGTACTGCGCATTTTGGATTGCAGGAAGGAACAGGCGCTCTGGGTCGGCTTTGGAAAAACCGCCGTTGCGGTCCGCATTCCACTGCATCGGGGTGCGCACGCCGTCGCGGTCGTGCAACCAGATGTTGTCGCCCATGCCGATCTCGTCGCCGTAGTACAGCACCGGCGAGCCAGGCAGGGATAGGAGCATGGCGTGAAAGAGCTCGAGCTGGTTGCGGTCGCCGTCGAGAAGCGGCGCTAGACGACGCCTAATTCCCACATTCGCGCGCATCCGAGGTTCCTTCGCGTACTGCGAATACATGAAGGCACGTTCTTCATCGGTGACCATCTCCAGGGTCAGCTCGTCGTGATTACGCAGGAAGATGCCCCATTGTGCGGAACTTGGGATAGCCGGGGTGTCCCGGATGATGTTGGAAATCGGGGTGCGGGATTCTTTGCGAACTGCCATGAACAGGCGTGGCATCAGTGGGAAGTGGAATGCCATGTGGCACTCGTCGCCTACCACGGGCTCTCCGAAGTATTCCACCACGTCTTGGGGCCACTGATTCGCTTCCGCGAGGAGCACCCGACCTGGGTATTCTTGCTCGATGACCTGTCGGCACAGCTTCAAAAAGCCGTGGGTTTCTGGGAGATTTTCGCCGTTGGTTCCAGGGCGTTCGTAGAGGTACGGCACGGCGTCGAGTCGGAAACCGTCCAGGCCGAGGTCGAGCCAGAAGCGCATCGCATCCAGCATTGCGTCCTGAACAGCGGGGTTGTCGTAGTTGAGGTCCGGTTGGTGGCTGAAGAACCGGTGCCAGTAGTACTGGCCACGCACCGGGTCAAAGGTCCAGTTGGACTCCTCGGTGTCGATGAAAATAATTCGGGCATCTTGGTAGAGCTCGTCGGTGTCGCTCCACACGTAGAAGTCGCCGTAGGGGCCTTCCGGGTCACGTCGGGACTCCACGAACCATGGGTGTTGGTCCGAGGTGTGGTTCATGACCAGGTCGGTAATCACGCGGATGCCTCGCTGGTGGGCTTTGTCTACCAACTCAACGAAGTCATCCACGGTGCCGAACTCAGGGAGAATTTCGCGGAAGTTGCGGATGTCGTAGCCGCCGTCCTTCAGTGGGGAATCGTAGAACGGCGGGATCCAGATGCAATCGACTCCCAACCATTGCAGGTAGTCCAACTTGCTGGTGAGGCCTGCGAGGTCGCCGATGCCGTCATTGTTGTCGTCCGCGAAGGCGCGGACGAGGACTTCGTAAAAGACTGCTTCCTTGTACCACTCGGGTTGTGAGCGCTCCCAGGGTTCTTCGCCAGGTGCCGGGGCAGGCGTGCGGAAGGAATCGGAGGATGGCTCGACGACGAATCCTTGATCGTCAACTAGTGGGGTAGTGGAGATTGGTTCAGTCATACCCACCAGCGTAGGCAAAGTGCTGCTGTCATGTCGTGCCCGTCACTGTTATGGTTAGTGACATAGCTAACACCAAAGGAGACCTCTATGAGAAACCTCAAGCTCGGTGCTATCGCACTAGCAGCGGGAACCTCTGCACTTGCTGTCTATGATTTCGTGCAACCCAAGCACTCCATCAGGCGGAATTTTCCCGTTGTCGGCCGAGCTCGTTGGATCGCGGAATCCCTCCGCGCTCCAGTCCAGCAGTACTTCGTGGAATCTGACACGGACGGCGCACCATTTGACCGCGAGACCCGCACCATGGTGTACCAGCAAGCAAAGAACCTTGGCGCTGAGGAAGCATTCGGAACTGAGCGTGACCTGCTTAAGCCTGGTCGTGATCACATCATGCACTCCGCACATCCAGCGCCGATGATGACCGAGGCTCCGAAGGTGCGTCTCGGCGGGCCGGATTGCACCCAACCCTTCGACATTCCGCTGTTCAACATCTCCTCCATGTCCTACGGCTCGCTATCCAAGAACGCCGTGCTGGCCATGAACAAGGGCGCCGCGATGGGTGGCTTTGTCCACGAAACCGGTGAAGGTGGCCTTACCCAGTACCACCTGAAATACGGCGCTGACCTGGTGTGGGAGATCGGCTCCGGCTACTTCGGCTGTCGCAATGCTGACGGAACCTTCAGCCCGGAGAAGTTCGCGGAAAAAGCCAAGATCCCGAATGTGAAGGCCATCCTGATCAAGCTCAGCCAGGGCGCGAAGCCAGGCATGGGCGGTATGCTGCCGGGCGAGAAGGTCACCGCTGAGTTGGCGGAAATCCGCGGCATCCCGGAGGGGGAGGACTGCCTGTCCCCAGCGAGCCACAGCGCCTTCACGACGCCCACCGAGCTTATGCACTTTGTAAAGAAGCTCCGCGATCTCTCTGGCGGTAAACCAGTGGGCTTCAAACTGTGCGTCGGCACCCGTCATGAGGTGCTTTGTATGGTCAAGGCGATGGTGGCTACCGGGATTACCCCGGACTTCATCACCGTTGATGGGGCGGAAGGCGGCACGGGTGCCGCGCCGCTGGAGTTCCTAGATCGCGTGGGTACGCCACTGTCCGAAGGGCTCATCGTGGTGCACAATGCGCTGGTGGGATGCAATTTGCGTGAGAATATCGCAATCGGCGCTGCCGGCAAGATTGTCGGCGGTGCGGACATTATCCGCCGTTTGGCGATCGGCGCTGACTTCACCAACTCTGCCCGCGGCATGATGATGGCGGTCGGCTGCATTCAGGCCAAGGAATGCCACTCCAACGAATGCCCCGCAGGCGTCGCGACCCAGAACCCGCGCTTCTACCGTGGCCTTGACGTGGACAATAAGGCTGAGCGTGTGAAGAACTACCAGGCCAACACCCTCAAGTCCGCGATGCGTATTTTGTCTGCCATGGGACTGACCGACTTCCGCGACCTGGGCCCCGCCCACATCGTGCGACGCATCGACCCGACCCAGGCCCGCCCCTACGAAGATATTTTTGACTGGCTGGCACCCGGATCTTTGCTGAACAACGAAGCCCCGTACGACTGGCAGCGCGACTTTGATCGCGCCTCCGCTGACACCTACACCGTGCCACCAACCCGCGCTGGCTTGGTGCGTACCCGACAGGAGCCTTAAGTGAACCCACTTGTAGAACCATCCCAGCTCGACTACCAACTTCCGCCGTTCGCGGAGATTAAAAACGAGCATTATCTGCCGGCTTTTCTCGCCGCTCTCGATGACCACAACGCGGAGATTTCCGCCATCGTGTCCAATCCGGAGCCTCCGACCTGGGAAAACACGATGGAAGCTTTCGAGGCTTCTGGAACTGCGCTGACCCGGGTGTCTAACGTCTTTTTCAACCTTTCCGGCACCGACGCTTCCGACGAGTTCAACGAGATTTCCGCCGAGATCCTGCCGAAGCTGTCCGCGCACAGCTCCGCGATCTACCAAAATGAAGCGCTCTACCAGCGGCTCCAATCGGTCACTGCGCCGGAAGACGAGGAGAGCCAGCGTCTGCATGAGCACACGCTGCGCGCTTTCCGACGCCGTGGTGCCGATCTTTCTGCCGAAGGAAAAACCCGACTGACGGAGATCGACCAGCGCCTGTCCACCCTCGGCGAGGAATTCCGTAACAACCTGCTGGAGGACACCAAAGAACTGGCGGTATCCTTCACCCGCGAAGAACTCGACGGCTTCTCGCAGTCCCGCATCGACTCTGCCGCGGCCTACGCCAAGGAGATCGGACGCGAGGGATACGTGATTCCGCTGGAGCTGCCTACCGTGCAGTCCGAACAGGCGGTGCTGACCCGACCTGATTCCCGTGCTCGCCTCTACGAACAGTCCCAGCAGCGTGGCCGAAAGAACGGCGACGTGGCCCTGGAAATGGCTCGCCTGCGCGCCGAACGCGCGGAGCTCTTGGGATACGCCAACCATGCGGAGTTCGTGGTGGAGGAAGAAACCGCCGATAGTGCGGAGGCAGTGCGCAACCTGCTACGCGACCTCGCCCCAGCCGCCTCCGCCAACGCAGCAGGGGAGTACAAGCTCCTTGCCGACGCCGCCGGCACCGAGATCACCGGCGCTGACTGGCCCTACTGGGAGTCCAAAGTGCGCGCGCGTGATTTCGCGCTCGACGAGGACGAACTGCGCCAGTACTTCCCGCTTAACCGGGTACTTAAAGACGGCGTGTTCTACGCAGCGAACCTGCTCTACGGCATCACTGTGACGCCGCGTCCTGATCTCCAGGGCTACGCCGAAGGCGTGGACGTGTGGGAGGTCAAGGAGGAGGACGGCACCGGGATCGGCCTGCTGCTCACAGATTACTTTGGACGGCCGTCGAAAAGAGGCGGTGCCTGGATGAGCTCCTTCGTCGACCAAAGTCACCTCATGGGAACTAAGCCGGTGATCGTCAACGTCATGGGCATCACCCAACCCGTCGACGGCGAGGCCTACCTCACCCTCGACGAGCTCACCACCGTCTTCCACGAGTTCGGCCACGCCCTGCACGGCCTGCTTTCCGACGTCTGTTACCCCAGCTTCTCCGGCACGAGCGTGCCCCGCGACTACGTTGAATTCCCCTCCCAGATCAACGAAAACTGGGCATTCCACCCCGCGGTGCTGGCCAACTACGCGCCGGATCTGCCACAGCGCCTCGTCGACGCCATCGAAGCCGCTAAGCAGTTCGGCCAAGGATTCGGCACCGCCGAATACCTCGCCGCTTCGATCATCGACTACGCGTGGCACAGTCTCTCCGCCGCGGAACTGGCCAAGATCGACGACATCGATGCGTTTGAGAAGCAGGCTTTGGAGGATTACGGCCTGAACGTTGACCACATCAAAGCCCGCTACCAGACCCGCTACTTCAACCACATCTTCGGCGGTGGCTACTCCGCCGGCTACTACTCTTACCTGTGGGCGGAAGTCCTCGATGCAGATGGTTTTGACTGGTTCAGTGAACAGTCTGATCTGCGGGCTGCAGGGCAGCGGTTCCGCGACCTGGTCTTGTCCCGGGGTGCGTCCCGCGACTACACCGCAGCCTTCACAGAACTGCGCGGTCGCGAACGCGACATCGCCCCACTGCTGCGCCGACGTGGGCTCGGGGGAACAAAGGTGTAGGATCTGTAACCTATGCAGGTTCTCGATTGGCTCAGCTCAGCGCCACTGTGGCTGCAAGCACCCATCGTGGTGACGGTATCAGTGGTGCTGTGCGCCGTCCTGGCCTTCTGCTTCCTCCGACTCATTGATATCGTCGGGGCGAAAACACTGCGATGGTTCGAAGGAAAAAATGAAAAATAAATACCCACGTTCCCGGGTCCAACTGGCACTGTACGCACTGCTCGCACTGGTCATCATCGCCTGGGCGGTTAGCTACCTCTAGTGAGTTTCTTGAGAAACCCGGGAAGTGCAACCCGGATTTCGGGAGAAAACCAGCCAAATAGCAGGTGTGCAGCCTTGAAAGGCGCCGAGACTCGGGAAACACTTCCCGGGTTTTCGGATTTGGGGGTCTGTTGCGGGCTAGTGATAGGGACTTGTCGCCAGGTACAAATCCCTATCCAACCTCCCTACACCCGAGCTGAGGCCTCCGCAACCTTCTTAAACAGCGGATGCTGGGCCAGGTCCTCAATCAGGACTGGCTTGCCGGTGGAGTCACACAGCGGGACGCACCAGTTCGGGTACATGTCGCGGGTGGTGCCTGGTTGGTTTTGGGCGCGGATATCTCCCACCATGTCCACGAGGCAGACACAGGTCAGCAGTGATGGGGTGGAGGCGATGAAGCGGTGCAGGTCTACCAGCAGCTCTTCCATGTCGCCACCGAAGCGCTTGTCGCCGAAGTCCTCGCCACGCACCATGGCAAAAACTTGGTTCTGCCAGGCCACGTCCTCAGCTTCCTCGAGCTCCGCCGGGCGGGTGAGGACGCCGAGGTTCTCGCGGAGCGTGATGTGGGATCCCTGGATGTATCCCATCGTTGGTGGCAGATCGTGGGTGGTGACGGAGGAAAGGGCCAGCTCGCGGTACTCATTGGCTGGCTTCGGGGTGCTGCCGTTGTTTTCGAACCACAGGATGGAGGTGCCCATGATGCCACGGCTGGCCAGCACTTCCTGGACCCACGGTTCGAAGGTACCGAGGTCTTCACCGATCACGACTGCGCCTGCGCGCTCAGCTTCCAGCGCGAGGATGCCGACGAGCGCGTTGTGGTCGTAGTACACGTAGGTTCCGGTGAGCGGTGATTGCATGCGTGGGATCCACCAGAGGCGGAAGAGTCCGAGGACATGGTCGATGCGGATACCGCCGGAGTGGCGGAGCACGGTGCGGAGCATGTCGCGCCATGGCTTGTAGCCGGCTTCGGCAAGTTTACGTGGGTGCCATGGTGGCTGGGACCAGTCCTGGCCTTGCTGGTTGTATCCGTCTGCCGGGGCGCCGACGGAGGCTGCTGGAGCAAGGACGGAGGCAAGGTTTTCCGCGTCGGCGCCGCCAGGGTGAACACCAACGGCGAGGTCAGCCATGATGCCGATGCTCATTCCGGCTGCTTTGGCGCGGGCTTGCGCGTTTTCCAGCTGCTGGTCGCAGATCCACTGCATCCAGCGGTAGAAATTCGCGGTCTCTTCGAGGGAAGGGGTGATGCCGTGACTGTTGTCCTCCGGCTTCTCTTGCTGCTCGCGGGCGGCGCACCAGCGGGCAAAGTCATCCAGGCCCTTGCCCTCGAGATCGCAGTAGTCCTCGAATGCTTTCTGACGCTCCGGGGTGCGGACGACGTGGTAGATCTCGTGCAGGACCTGCAGTTTCGCCTGGAAGATCGGGTTGCGCTCGATCATGGTATCCGAGGTGTTCAGTGCCTGGAACTCCGCGGCCATCTGCGTGATGTCCTCCTGCAGATCCGCATCCAGCCCCGCGGTTTCTGGAATGTCTTCTACCCGGATGTAGATCGGGTTGATGAAGCGGCGGGTGGTGGGCAGGTAAGGGGAGTCTTCCGTGGGTGGGAACGGCTCGGCAGCATGCAGGGGGTTGATCAGGATGAAATCTGCATGAGCATGCTTTGCGACGACCTCAGCCGTCGCTCCCAGATCATTGAAGTCACCCATGCCCCACGACTTTGAGCTGCGCACAGAGTAGATCTGGCTCATAACACCGGTAACTTTTCCGGTGTTCGTCGATAAGCGTTCTGGCGTGACAACCAGCGTGGCGGTAGCGGTCGTGTCCCCGGACACCAGGGTGATCTCATGCCAGCCGAGTGGGGTGTCACCCGGGATGGCGAATGATGCCTCCCCCCACATCACGCCGGCCACCTCACGCGGAGGGGTCCAGTTCTCTCGCTGTTCGGCAGCGAAGGAGCTGCCGTCCTCCAGGTGAACAGTGACCTCTGCTGGAGCGCCGTCGTGGACATGCACGTTGACCACATAGTCGGTGCCCGCCGTCATCACCACGGTTGGTGGCAGCATCTGGGTCGCTGCGGCGTCGTGGAACGCCATGATGGCCTCCCCGATGCTTTCCTGGTTTGGCTCCACAGCTACGTCTAAGGCGTGGAGCGTCTTGAGCAGTGTATCTTCCGAGACTTCAATGAATTCACCGTTTGAAGACCAGTAGTTGGTAGCGACACCGTGTAGGTCCGCTAGTTCCTTTAAAGATTCGAAGTAGCTCACAAGGATTAATATTGCCACCTCACTGCGCCTAATGCCCGTTGCCGGGGTGAAAAGTGTACCGTGAACATGAAAGAAACCTCATGAAAAGGACCTAGGATGCAGGAATACGAAACCCCGGCCCCTTATGTTGTCGAACCGGATGACACAGTACTCAAACTGCTGTTTGCGCAGGCCAAGGCCCGTCCACACGGAGTGATGTTCACCCGCCCACAGAACTATGAGTGGGTGAATGTCACGGCGAAAGAGTTCGTTGATGAAGTGTTGGAAGTCGCAAAAGGACTCATCGCCAACGGGGTGCAGGCGGGGGATAGGGTGGTGCTGCTTTCGGAAACCCGCTACGAGTGGTCCCTGCTGGACTTCGCTATTTGGGCCGCTGGCGCCGCCTCGGTACCGATCTACGGTTCCTCGTCCCAGTCGCAGATCCAGTGGATCATTGAGGATTCCGGTGCTGTCTTCGCGGTGACCGAAAGTCGCGAGCACACCGAGCTGATGCAGCACCTCGTCCTTCTTGAGGATGGTACTGCGCAGTTGCAGGGGTCGCCCACCCAGCTGCGTCGCATCCTAGAGATCAACGCCTCTGCTATTGACACCTTAAAGTTCGAGGGACGCTCCGTGAGCGATGACGAAGTGATGGGCCGCGCGACTGCCGCGCAGGGCGCTGACCTGGCATCCCTGGTCTACACTTCCGGAACCACCGGCCGTCCCAAGGGCTGCCACCTGACGCACAGCAACTGGGTCGCGGAAGTCCGTGGCCTGCTCAGCAACCCGATTGGTGGCATCGCCACCCCTGGCACCCGAGTCCTGACGTTCCTGCCGATGGCGCACGTGCTGGCCCGCGCGGTATCGCTGGCCATTGCCGTGTCCGGTGCGACCCAAAACCACTGGTCGGACTTTAGTTCTTTGAACGTCGAGTTCCAGCGCTCCCGCCCAAATATGATCCTGGGTGTGCCACGCGTGTTTGAGAAAGTTCGTAATGCGGCTGCCGCCAAGGCCGCGGACAAGTCGCCTATCGCTGGCCAGATGTTCCTGGAAGCGGAGAAGGTGGCCATCGAATACTCCAAATCCCTGGATGCCACCGGGCCGTCCCGCGCGCTGAAACTCAAGCACAAGATGTTTGACAAGCTGGTGTACAGCAAGATCCGTTCCGCAATGGGCGATGAGGTGAAGTACTGCATCTCCGGTGGCTCGGCGATCAGCCATGATCTGCTGCACTTCTACCGCGGTCTCGGGGTGCCGATCTACGAGGGCTACGGCCTCACCGAAACCACCGCTGCAGCTGCTGTGGACTTCAAACCACAGCGCATCGGCACGGTAGGGCGCCCGGTGGGAGGCATGGCTGCACGCATCAACGAAGATGGCGAGATCCTACTGAAGGGCAACATGTTGTTCCAGGGGTACTGGAACAACCCGGAGGCCACCGCGGAAGCGATCCAGGATGGCTGGTTCAATACCGGTGACCTTGGCGAAATCACCGAGGATGGCTACCTCATCATCTCCGGACGCAAGAAGGATCTGATCGTGACTGCCGGTGGCAAGAATGTGTCCCCGGGGCCACTGGAGGATCTGCTGCGTTCCCACCCGCTGATCAGTCAGGCGTTGGTGGTGGGCGACGGCAAGCCGTTCATCGGTGCGCTGATCACCCTGGACGAGGACGCGTTCCGACGTTGGAAGCTGATCCACAACCTCCCCGAAAAGGCGACGGTCAACGATCTGGCGATGAACCCACAGCTGCGGGCAGACATTCAGGACGCCGTGAACTCAGCGAATGCTTCCGTGTCCCACACCGAGGCAATCAAGAAGTTCTACATTCTCGACCGCGACCTGACCGAAGAAGCCGACGAGCTGACCCCGACGATGAAGGTCAAGCGCAACGTGGTTACTCGGCGTTTTGCCAAGGAAATCGCACACATTTATACGCGTTAGGGTAAAACTCCGGCGGGGCACACAGTTTTTGCCCCGCCTTCTGTATATGGTGGGCAATGCACCCCACCGCGATGGAAGAAAAGGAGCTTGAGGACGTGCAGCTGTTCGACGCTAAGTTACGCCATCGCGAGCTCACCCAAGAGGTGTACGACATCGGAGATGAGGTTGTCGAATACATTGAACACCTCATGGAAGCCATCGCGGATTGGGATTCGGAACTCGTCGAGGATTGCCACGCAGAGTTCACGGAGATCGTTGAGGAAGCCCGCAATGATTCGCGACGCGTCGTCGCTGAGCTAGCTGGGCTGCGACAGGCCCTCACCTCCGGGTTGCGGTCCGGTACGGTGAGCGTGCGGGCGAAGCGGGAGAAAGGCGTGGCTACGCCAGATTCCCTCGCCATGTCCGATCTTTCCGACGCGTTTCCGCTGGGTGCCCCGGCCCCCATCCGAGAAATGACGGCCGCAATGAACGGTCGTTCCCAGGCCATTTTGGACCGCTTGCGCGAGGTTAATGACTGGATTTTGGACCAGACCGCAGTGGTTGCTGACGACCTCGACGCGCTTAGTCTGCCCGTAGTGTTCAGCAGGACCCAGCGCATCGTGGACACCACCATTGAGTGCTGGTTCAACGCCGTAGCCAAGCAGCACCCGGAGTATGCCCGCAACATGCGGGGGAGCAACCCGCCAAAATTCCTGGCGGAGCGGGCGCGTATCGACGCCATCGTCGCCAAGGTGGCTGCCAAGCGCGCAAAGGGCAGGGCTTCGTGACCTTCGGGATTTACCTTCACGTCCCGTTTTGTGCTTCCCGCTGTGGCTACTGTGATTTCAACACGTACACCCCCGGCGAACTGGGCATGGGGCCGGAGCCGTACCTCGAAGCCCTGGCCATCGAGCTGGAACTGGCGGCCGAACGCACTGGGGACCGACTGGTAGACACTGTATTTGTTGGTGGCGGTACCCCTTCTATGCTCGGCTCAGTGGGGCTGACCAGGGTATTGGATGCGGTCACAGCGAACTTCCGGCTAAAAACCGGCGCCGAAATCACCACGGAATCCAACCCGGAGAGCACCAGCCCAGAATTTTTCGTAGCCCTCAAGGAAGCGGGGTTCACCCGGATTTCCCTAGGGATGCAGAGCGCTGCGCCCCACGTGCTGCGCGTCCTGGAGCGGAAACACACCCCGGGACGCGCCGTTGCAGCTGCGAAGGAAGCACGCGCCGCGGGGTTCGAGCACGTGAACCTGGACATGATCTACGGCACCCCGGGGGAAACCGACGATGACGTCAGAAGAACCGTCGAAGCGATCTTGTCAGCCGACGTGGATCACGTCTCGGCCTACTCCCTCATCGTCGAGGACGGCACCGCCATGGCGCGGAAAGTGCGCAAGGGCGAGCTACCAGCTCCGGACGAGGACGTACTGGCAGACCGGTACGAAATTATCGATAACATGCTGGATGGCTACGACTGGTACGAGGTGTCCAACTGGGCGAAGCCTGGTGGTGAGTGCCAGCACAACCTGGGGTATTGGCGGAACGGGGACTGGTGGGGCGCCGGGCCCGGCGCGCACTCGCATATCGACGGTACCCGGTTCTACAACGTCAAGCACCCGCGTCGCTACAACGACACCCTCAGTCGCGCTGAGCTTCCGATCAAAGAATGCGAGGTGTTGACCGAGGAAGACATCCGCACTGAACGAGTCATGCTGGGCCTGCGCCTCAAAGAGGGAATCCCCGCGCAGTGGGTAGACGCGCCGCTGGCCGTCGATAAGCATGTGCGTGCTGGCCTGCTGACCGCCGGCGAACGCCTTGCCGTCACCGACCGTGGGCGCTTGCTTGCCGACGGCATCATTGCGGATCTCCTGGTGGGAGTCTAGCTAGACTAAGGCACATGGCTTCCTCAACCAAAGCACGCCGGCAACAGGTGCTCAACGCCATCGTTGCTGACTACATCGCATTGCAAGAACCTGTCGGATCGAAGGCTCTGGTGGAACGGCACAAGCTGCAGGTGTCTTCTGCCACGATCCGCAATGACATGGCTGTGCTGGAAGCTGAGGGGCTCATCGCCCAGGAACACGCCAGCTCAGGACGTATCCCTACGGAGAAGGGGTATCGGATGTTCGTGGATTCGATCCACGAAGTCAAGCCCATGTCGCCCGCTGAGCGTAAGGCAATCCTGGGGTTTTTGGAAGGTGGCGTGGATCTGGAAGACGTGCTGCGTCGCTCTGTTCAGCTGCTCGCGCAGCTCACTAGGCAAGCGGCGGTGATTCAGCTGCCATCGCTGCGGACTTCGCGCGTCAAACACTGCGAGGTGGTGGCGCTCACCCCGACGCGCCTGTTGCTGGTGATGATTACGGACTTGGGGCGTGTGGAACAACGCAACGTGGAGCTCATGCGGCCCATCGAGGATGTGAGTACGTTGCGGTCGCTGCTCAACAACGCGCTAGCGGAAAAAACTATGGCCGATGCATCGCTGGCGTTGGCTGATTTGGTGGAGCACACCCCGAGCGAGTTGCGGGATGAAATGTTGCGGTGCGCTACCGTCCTCATTGAGACGCTGGTAGAGGCGCCCTCGGATCGGTTGATTTTGGCGGGCACCTCGAATTTGTCTCGAATTTCGCCCTTAAGTGCATCCGTATTGGAAGCGTTGGAGGAGCAGGTAGTAGTTTTAAAGCTGCTATCACATGTGCAAGAGGGCCAAGTGAACGTCAGCATTGGTGCGGAACACCAAGAGCAAGGACTCCAATCAGCGTCCATCGTCTCCACTGGGTATGGTGACGAGGATGCCACCTTTGGTGCTCTGGGTGTGGTGGGGCCGACGTACATGGACTACACCGGAACTATTTCGAAGGTGTCCGCTGTTGCACAATATGTCAGCGAAGTGTTGAAGAATTAACGAAAGGTTTGAGTGAATGGCGCGCGACTATTACGGCATTCTTGGAGTCGACAAGGGGGCTTCCGACTCGGAAATCAAGAAGGCTTACCGTCGACTCGCCCGGAAGTACCACCCGGACGTCAACGACACTGAAGAAGCCGCGGAAAAATTCCGCGAAATCTCCCTGGCCAATGAGGTCCTGACTGATCCAGACAAGCGTCGCATCGTTGATATGGGCGGAGATCCGCTAGAGCAGCCGCAGGGATTCGGTGGCGCGCCCGGTGGTGGATTCGGTGACATCTTCGAAGCGTTCTTTGGTGGCGGTGGGCAGCGCGGCCCACGTTCCCGCGTACAGCCCGGTGCCGACGCACTCCTGCGCACCCGCATCACCCTGGAAGAAGCCTTCGCCGGCGCCAAGAAAGACATCACCGTGGACACCGCCATCCTGTGCGATGTGTGCGAGGGCACTGGCAGCAAATCCAAGGCCAAGCCGATCACCTGTAGCCATTGTGGCGGAATGGGATCCGTCCAGGAAGTGCAGCGTTCCTTCCTTGGCAACGTCATGACCACCCGCCCCTGCCACGTTTGTAACGGCACGGGCGAGATCATCCCTGACCCGTGCGAAAAATGCGCAGGTGATGGGCGTATCAAGGCACGCAAGGATCTGACCGTCAATATCCCCGCCGGCATTGCCGACGGCATGCGCATCCGCATGGCCGGTCGCGGTGAGGTTGGCCCGGGTGGCGGTCCAGCGGGTGACCTGTATGTGGAGATCAACGTGGCACCGCACCCAGTGTTCGTGCGTGAGGGCAACAACCTGCACGTCACGGCTAAGGTTCCGATGCTTGACGCAGCGCTGGGCTGCGATGTGGAACTGGAAGGGCTGGACGGAAATCCGACCACCATCACTGTTCCCGCCGGTGCGCAACCGGGGCAGCAGGTGCACATGGCTGGTGCAGGCATGCCCGTGCTGCGTGCGGAAGAAAGCTACGGCGATCTCATCGCACACGTGGACGTTCAGATCCCCACCCACCTGGATAGCCACACGCGCGAGGTGCTGGAAAAGCTCCGCGATCACCGTAATGACACCGCCGCGATCCACAGCGAGGGCGAGTCTGAGTCCATGTTTGACCGCTTTAAGAACCGCTTCCGCCGATGAGTCTGCCCGCATTCGTCTACGACCTGGACACGGTCCTTGCCGGGGGTCGTCCGGTTTTGCCGGAAAACTCCGGCGTGCTGGACGGTGCGGAAGGTAAGCACGCCGCCACCGTTAAGCGCCTGGCCGTGGGGGAGCAGCTGTTGCTTATCGACGGCCACGGCTCCGGAATCGAGTGCACTGTCACTGACGTGGCCAAAGGATCGCTCCGGTTCACCGTCGACCGGCGTGTGGAGTTTCCGCAGCGCGCCCCCGTGACGATCGTGCAGGCGCTACCAAAATCGGAGCGTTCGGAACTTGCAGTCGACCTTATGACGCAGGGTGGCGTGGATGTGATTGTCCCGTGGCAGTCCGAGCGCACGATTGCGAAGTGGGGTGCCAAGGCTGAAAAAGCTGCTGCGAAGTGGCGTTCCATGGCGGTGTCTGCGGCGAAACAATCGCGCCGCATGGTCATTCCACAGATCGCAGCTCTGGCCGATACCCGCGGCGTAGCTGACCTGGTCGCAGAACTTACCAGCCGTGGTGGTCTCGCCGTGATGCTGCACGAAGCCGCGGCAGTGCCGGTTACCTCCCTGGAGTTCGGTGACCGCGAGGTGATGTTTGTGGTGGGGCCTGAGGGAGGGCTGTCCCCGGCGGAGCTCGCCCAGCTACAGGAGGCCGGTGCCGTGACCGCGCTGCTCGGCCCGGAGGTGCTGCGCACTGCGAGCGCCGGACTCGTGGCACTCGCTGCTCATGGAGCGCTCGCCCGGTGGCGGTAGCTGCTTACGGTAAGTTTAAAGAACAATCGATCGAAGAAGCGCATCGAAGAAGCACAAGGAAAAGGTTCACTTGGCCATTTACCAGCGCAAGGACATCATCACCCAAAATTATGTCCTTGATGAAACGTACGCGCAGACCGTCCTCGGAATCTCCGACGACAATTTGCGGGTACTGGAAAACCTGATCCCCGTCGATATTTTCGTCCGTGGCACGGAGGCGACTCTCACCGGACCGGCACATGAGGTGGCCCGGGTGACCAAGGTGCTGGATGAGCTGCAAGCGATCGCCCGTCGTGGCCACGTGATCAGCCCGGTATCGGTCAAGAATGCGGTGAAGATCGTTACCCAGGAAGCACCGCAGTCCGTTCGGGAGGTTTTGGCCTCGGACATCATTTCCCGCAAAGGGAAGGTGGTGCGCCCGAAGACCCTCGGACAGAAAGAATACGTCGACGCGATTGATGAGAACACGATTGTGTTCGGTCTCGGGCCTGCCGGTTCCGGTAAGACGTACCTGGCGATGGCGAAAGCCGTGCAGGCGCTCCACGCCCGCCAGGTCAGCCGCATCATTCTGACTCGCCCTGCCGTGGAAGCGGGGGAGAAGCTCGGGTTCCTGCCGGGCACGCTGGATGAGAAGATCGACCCGTACCTGCGCCCGCTGTACGACGCGCTCCGAGACATGATCGACCCGGAGATGATCCCAAAGCTGATCGAATCGGGCATCATCGAGGTAGCACCTCTGGCCTACATGCGCGGTCGCACGCTCAGCGATTCCTTCGTCATCCTCGACGAAGCACAAAACACCACACCAGCCCAGATGAAAATGTTCCTCACCCGGCTTGGCTTTGGCTCCAAGATGGTGGTCACCGGCGACATCACCCAGGTGGACCTGCCCGGTGGTCAAAAGTCTGGTCTGCGCGTGGTGCGGGACATCCTGCGGGGCGTGAACGACGTATTCTTCATGGAGATGGGCAGCGAAGACGTTGTCCGCCACGACCTCGTGGGCCGTATTGTGGATGCATACGAAGAGTACGAAGCGCTCGCGCGAGAGGACTATTAAATTGAGCATCGAGGTTTTCAACGAATCCGGTTACCCGGGGGTCAATGAGGAGATGCTCATCGACGTCGCCTCCTACGCCCTCACCCGCATGGACATTCACTCCGCAGCCGAGATGAGCCTGCACATCGTCGACCTAGACACCATCGCTGACCTGCACGTACGCTGGTTGGACCTCGAGGGTCCCACCGACGTCATGAGCTTCCCCATGGACGAGCTCACCCCGGGTTCCGGCCGCCCCGATGCCGCTCCGATGGGACCCGCCATGCTCGGCGATATCGTGCTGTGCCCAGAGTTCGCTGAAAAACAAGCCGCCAAAGCGGGGCACGACCTCGGCCATGAGCTGTGCCTGCTGACCGTCCACGGGTGCCTGCACCTGCTGGGATACGATCACATCACCCCAGCTGAGGAGCAAGAAATGTTCGCGCTCCAAAACGAACTTCTGGCGGACTGGTATGAGGACGTCGATAAGCGCGGCGTGACGTACCAGCCGAAGCCGACCGGACCCGGTGCCTTCCCTAGCGCGGCAGATCGCGAGCAGTTGGGCTAATGCTCACTGCCCTCGGACTGCTGCTCGCCCTCGTCATCTCAGGTGCCCTCACCACCGTCGAATCCGCCGTCTCGTCCATCTCTCGCGCCCGCGTGGAGGAACTCCTCAAGGAGGAACGACCCGGCGCAGACGCGCTGCTCAAGGTGGTCACGAAGCGCGCCGAGCACATCAACCTGCTGGTGCTGCTCCGCACGCTTCTTGACGCCATTGCCGCCGTCTTCACCGTCTCCCTGTGCATCGAACTGATCGAATCCCGGCCGCTGGCCATCACGGTGGCGGTCGTGGCACTGACGCTGGTGACCTTCGCCGTGATTGGCGTGTTCGCCCGCACCGCCGGCAGACAAAACCCCTACACGGTGTCGCTCAACTCCGCGTTGATCCTGAACACCATGTCCTACATTCTGGGGCCCATTCCGAAGGTGTTGATCTGGTTGGGCAACCTACTCGCGCCCGGCACTGGCTTCCGCGATGGCCCGTACTCCACCGAAATTGAACTGCGCGAAATGGTGGATATTGCGCAGGAGCACGGCGTGGTGGAGCTGGAAGAGCGCCGCATGATCCAAAACGTGTTCGACCTCGCCTCCACCACAGCTCGCTCGGTGATGGTGCCCCGCCCGGAAATGATCTGGATCGAGAGAGATAAACACGCAGGTCAAGCGACCGCACTGTGCGTGCGAAGTGGCCATTCCCGTATCCCGGTGATCGGGGAGACCGTCGATGACATCGTGGGCGTGGTGTACCTGAAAGACCTGGTGCAAAAGACCTACCACGCCACCGACGGCGGGAAATCCGTGCGGGTAGACGAAGTGATGCGGCCAGCTACCTTTGTGCCAGACTCCAAACCGCTGGACAGCTTGCTGCACGAAATGCAGCTGCACCGCAACCACATTGCCATGTTGGTGGACGAATACGGCGGTATTGCCGGGCTTGTCTCCATCGAGGACATCCTGGAGGAGATCGTCGGCGAAATCGCTGACGAGTATGACCACACCGAGGTCGCACCGGTGGAGCGCCTGGGAGATCAGCAGTTCCGGGTGGTCTCGCGCCTATCCCTGGATGACCTCGCGCAGTTGATGGATGAGGAACTGGACCTGGACATCGACTTTGCGGAATACGCTGAACAAGTGGATACCGTCGGTGGCCTCATCGCCTATGAGCTTGGTCGTGTTCCGCTGCCAGGCGCGCAGGTTGAGGTGTGTGGTCTGAAACTGACCACGGAGGGCAGCAGAGATCGGCGCGGACGTATGCGCGTGACCTCAGCGGTTGTTGAAGTGGTTGATACACTCGAACCATGACAGAACTTGGATTTACCGAAGATGGCTTTCGTTCCGGCTTCGTCAGTTTCGTAGGCCGGCCCAATACCGGTAAATCGACGCTGACCAACGCCCTGGTGGGCGAGAAAATCGCCATCACTGCCAACCAGCCTGAAACTACGCGCCACCCGATTCGTGGTTTGGTTCACCGGCCGGACGCCCAAATCGTGGTGGTGGATACTCCGGGGCTGCACCGCCCACGCACTCTACTTGGCGAGCGGCTGAACGAGATGGTGAAAGAAACCTACTCGGACGTGGACTTGATCTGCCTGGTGATTCCCGCCGATGAGAAGATCGGGCCGGGGGACCGCTGGATCCTGGACGCTGTGCGTCAGTCCGCGCCCAAGACCCGGCTCATGGGTGTGGTGACCAAGATCGACAAGGTAAGCCGCGATGAGGTCGGCGCGCAGCTCATGGCACTGCACGAACTGCTGGGCGGCGAGTGCGAAGTGGTACCGGTATCGGCGAAGAAGGCCGAGCAGCTGGACGTGCTGGTCGATGTGATCACCTCTCAGCTGCCCGAAGGACCGAAGTTCTACCCGGACGATCACGTCACGGACGACGATACAGAAAAGCGCATGTCCGAGCTGATCCGGGAGGCGGCACTATCGGGTTTGAAGCACGAACTGCCACACTCAGTGGCCGTGGAGATTGACGAGGTTCTCCCGAACGAGGACCGTGAGGGCGTGCTGGATGTTCACGCGGTGATCTACGTGGAACGCCCAGGACAGAAGACCATTTTGATGGGCAAAGACAACCGACGCATGGGGCGGATTATTCATAACTCCCGGCAGGAGATCATGAACCTGCTGGGCCAGAACATCTACCTTGACCTGCGCATCAAGGTGCTCAAGGACTGGCAATCTGACCCGAAGGCACTGGGGCGCCTCGGCTTCTAATGCACTCTTACCGCGAACGCGCCTTGGTGGTGCGCACCTATGATTTTGGGGAGGCTGACCGCATCGTGGTGTTGCTGACTCCACGAGGCCTGGTGCGGAGTGTGGCCAAGGGCGTGCGTCGGGCGAAGTCCCGGTTTGGTTCGCGGGTGCAGCCTTTTGTGCTGCTTGACGTGCAGTTATATCCCGGCCGGAACCTTGACACGTTGACGGCGGCAGACACCGTCGAGTACTTCGGTTCCGGCATCATCGAAGACTATGACTCATATACCGCTGCGAGCGCTGTGCTAGAGGCCGCCGAACAGCTCAGTTTCCACGAGGGGGAGTTGTTTGACCTCACCGTGGCGGCGCTGCGTCGGATGCGGGATTCGGAGTTGCCCACGGCCGTTCTGGATGCCTTTTTGTTGCAGGCAATGGAGATCGCGGGGTGGGCCCCGAGTCTGTTTGACTGCGCTCATTGTGGCGCCCCTGGTCCACACCATGCGTTTCATCCAGGGGCAGGGGGCGCGCTGTGTGAAAACTGCCATCTAGCGGACTGCGCGACGCCACCGACGGAAGCCTTGCGGCTGATGTGGTGGCTGGCGCACGAGGCGTGGGATGCAGTGGAAGCTGCAGCGCAGCACCCTGGGTTCAGCGATTTGTTGTCCACGGCGCACCAGCTGACCAGGGCACATTTGCAGTGGCACCTGGAGCGGTCCGTGACATCCCTCAACTTCGTGGACTCTGGGTGGAGCAACTAAGATAGGTCGGGTGACTGCACCAAATATTCCCGCCGAGTTTCGTCCCCGCCACATCGCGCTCGTGATGGACGGCAACGGGAGATGGGCCCAAGAACGGGGCATGAAGCGTACAGAGGGGCACAAGCGTGGCGAGGCCGTGCTCATGGACGTCATCGATGCCTGCCTGGAGCTGGAGGTTCCGTACCTGTCCGCCTATGCATTTTCTACGGAGAATTGGCGTCGTTCAGCGGATGAAGTGCGATTCTTGATGGGATTTAACCGAGACGTGTTGCGTCGCCAGCGTGATGTGCTCAATGAGAAGGGGGTTCGTGTTCGGTGGGCAGGTCGCCGTCCACGGCTCTGGCGCTCGGTGATCAGGGAATTGGAGGCTGCTGAGGAGCTGACCAAGGACAACACCCGCATGACCCTGGCGATGTGCGTCAACTATGGCGGTCGGGCCGAGATCGTCGATGCGGCTCGTGAGATTGCGCGTCGCGCTGCTGCTGGCGAGCTGCGCCCGGATGACATCCATGAGAAGAACTTCGGCCAGTTCCTCGACGAACCTGACATGCCGGACGTGGACCTGTTCTTGCGCCCTTCGGGGGAGAAGCGCACCTCTAATTTCCTGTTATGGCAGTCGGCATATGCGGAAATGGTGTACCAAGACAAGTTGTTCCCGGATTTCACTCCGGAGGACTTGTATGCCGCGGTGTTGGAATATGCGCAGCGGGATCGCCGTTTCGGAGGGGTGAAGTAAGGTGCCGGACAAGGCACAACTCAAGCGCTGGCAACGCCACTTGGCTAATGAGCGCGCCGAAGCTGCGGTGTACCGGAAGCTGGCGGAGCGCAAGGAGGGCGAGGAACGCAACATTTTGCTCGCGCTTGCCGACGCCGAATCCCGCCACGAAGCTCACTGGCGACGCCTACTCGGGGATGAAGCCCGCGACATCCGCCCGGATCTTTCCACCCGAATTAAAGGGTTTTTGGCTGGTCATTTTGGTTCCGTGTTCGCGCTGGCGCTCATGCAGGCCGCGGAGACCCGCAGCCCTTATTCACATGACGCCGATGCGACGGAACAAATGTCTGCTGATGAACGCATTCACGCTGAGGTGGTGCGTGGTTTGGCGGAGCGGGGACGGGAACAGATGTCCGGCAATTTCCGCGCAGCCGTGTTCGGCATGAACGACGGTTTGGTATCAAACCTCGCGCTGGTTTTGGGCATTGTGGGGTCCGGGGTGTCCAACCACTTTGTGCTGCTAACGGGCATTTCGGGGTTGCTGGCCGGCGCGCTGTCAATGGGGGCGGGCGAGTACATCTCGGTGTCGTCGGCACGCGAGCTTCTCGACGCCTCAAAGCCGAATCCACAGGCTGCTGACGCGATCCCGGCGCTGGATGTGAACGCGAATGAACTCGCGCTAGTGTATCGCGCCCGGGGGATGAATCCGGAAGAAGCGATGCAACGGGCTTCGCTGGTGATTCAGTCGATCCATCACCCGTCGGCCTCACAGGCGTTGGACACCGACCAGAATAAGGGCGAAGTGGTCGGTAGTGGTTTGGCCGCTGCGGTCGCGTCGTTTTTGTTCTTCGCTTCGGGAGCTCTGATCCCCATTGTCCCGTTTTTCTTCGGGCTTTCCACATCGTTGGCGGCGATTATTGCCTGCGTGCTGGTGGCGATTGCGTTGATGCTCACCGGCGGTGTGGTCGGTGTGCTCTCGGGCGCGCCACCGCTGGCGCGGGCATTGCGCCAGGTGGCGATCGGGCTGGGGGCAGCCGCGATCACCTACGGGCTGGGATGGATCTTTGGGGTGTCAGTAGCGTAGGCAGGTTATGCTGCGCATTTCGGGCACAGCCCGAAGATTTCCGCGGTGTGCCCTTCGAGGGTGTAGCCGTTTTCCTTGGCCACTCGATTGGCCCACTGCTCAACTTCGCTGCCTTCGATTTCCACGGTGGCGCCACACTTGGTGCACACCAGGTGGTGGTGATGGTGCTCGGATTCACAGTGGCGGTAGAGGGTTTCCCCGGTAGACATGTGGAGGACATCCACCGCGTTGATCTCAGAGAGCGATTGCAGCGTACGGTACACCGTGGTGAGCCCTACCTTGAGGTCACGCGCGGTGAGCTCATGGTGGATCTGCTTCGCGGAAGAGAAGGTGTCAGTGTCGCGGAGCACTTCAATCACCGCGGCGCGCTGGCGGGTGCTGCGCTGGCCTAACTTAGGAATTGGAGACTCGCTGCGAGGGGTCATGGCCGACGTCATGCCTTTCCATTATGGTTAAACAGTCGTTGAAAAATTAAGTTACCACGTCTACAACCTTTGTATCATCACGATGGTGCAGATATTTTCAGGGCTGCATCCAGAATGGACATTGCGTCGATATTGGTCAGGGAATAATACATCTCCCGGCCGTGGCGGACGTTGTCGACCAACCCAGCCGTGCGCAGTACTTTGAGGTGCTGGCTGATAAGAGGTTGGCTTGATCCGAGTGTTTCAACTAGCTCGTGGACGCACTTGGGGGATTCATTGAGCAGGTACACAATCTTCATACGTAGCTCTGAATCCAGCGCACGAATGATCTGTTGGGCGCCGGAAAAATCTGTAGCAAGGTTTACAGTGTCGCTCACTGTCACTCACTCCTGACCGTAACTGAAGTGAACAGGCAAGAATTGCCTTATATGTCCAGTTAATCCCACCTTGGAATAGCAGGTCAAGGGCTAGTTGAGGGACTTTGAGCACACTTGGTTACACTTGAGAACACAAGTCAAGCTCGGCAGCCAGTCGAGTCAAACCTTAACTTCATCGCAGCCGCCGTGGAAGCATGCGTCGCCGGTTCACTCCGGAATTGGGCGAACATGGTTACCTCGGTGTGTGAAAGCGGTGGGACAACCCCTCAAGGAGTGTCGTGGCTTCAGTAATCGATTCCGTAGTTAACCTGGCGAAACGCCGTGGATTGGTCTACCCATGTGGTGAGATTTACGGTGGTACTCGTTCGGCGTGGGACTACGGCCCGCTGGGCGTTGAACTCAAGGAAAACATCAAGCGCCAGTGGTGGCGGACGTTTGTGCAGGCCCGTGAGGACGTTGTGGGCTTGGATTCTTCCATCATTTTGCCACGCCAGGTGTGGGAAGCGTCCGGCCACGTGGAGACGTTCACCGATCCTTTGGTGGAGTCACTTCACACCCATAAGAGGTACCGTGCGGATCACCTGATCGAGGCCTACGAGGCGAAGCACGGCCACCCACCGGCAAACGGATTGGCCGACATCAATGACCCTGAGACGGGGCAGCCTGGTAACTGGACCGAGCCGAAGCTGTTCTCCGGTCTGATGAAGACCTACCTAGGTGCGGTAGATGACAAGGAAGGTCTGGCCTACCTGCGTCCAGAGACCGCCCAGGGTATTTTCATCAACTTCAAAAACGTTGCTACCACTGCGCGTATGAAGCCACCGTTTGGCATTGGCCAGATGGGTAAGGCGTTCCGCAATGAGATCACCCCGGGTAACTTCATCTTCCGTACCCGCGAGTTTGAGCAGATGGAGATCGAGTACTTCGTTCACCCATCTGAGGTTGACACAAAGTTCGATGAGTGGGTTGAGGCTTGCTGGAACTGGTTCATTGACCTGGGGATTAACCCAGAGAACCTGCGTCAGTTCGACGTTCCTGCTGACGAGCGCGCGCACTACTCGGATCGCACGATTGACTTCGAGTACCGCTTCGGCTTTGGTGGCAATGAGTGGGGCGAGCTGATGGGTGTGGCGAACCGTACCGATTACGACCTCTCCCAGCACACTGAGCACTCTACCGATGACATGAAGTACTTTGACCAAGTTTCTGGCGAGAAGTACCACCCTTACGTGATTGAGCCATCCTTCGGCTTGACCCGTTCGATGATGGCCTTCCTCATCGACGCCTACACCAAAGACGAGGCACCAAACGCCAAGGGCGGTGTGGATAAGCGCGTGGTGCTGAAGCTGGACCGCCGTCTGGCTCCTGTGAAGGTGGCGGTGCTGCCACTGTCGAAGAAGGAAGAGCTGGCGGGTCCTGCAACGGAGATCGCGAACCAGCTGCGTGGCCTGTGGAACATCGAGTACGACACCTCCGGTGCGATCGGTCGCCGGTACCGTCGTCAGGATGAGATTGGTACGCCGTTCTGTGTCACCGTTGACTTCGACACCCTGGAGGACCAGGCTGTGACGGTGCGTGAGCGTGACACCATGAGCCAGGAGCGTGTCCCACTCGCTGAGTTGCAGGGCTACCTCGCGCAGCGCCTGGTTGGTTGCTAAGCGCATGACAGCAATGCAATGGGGCAAGCGTCAGGACCACGCGATCACCCTGTCCGAGGACGGGCGCGAGGTCACGACGTTCCAGCTGGAAAATGACACCACCGCCACCGCCGAGGTCGCGGGGCGCACGTGGAGCTTCGAGCTTCACGACGCCACTGCCCGCGCAACCTGTGGCGACGTGGAATGGGTTGCCGAAGCAGAAAAGGGCTTCAAGCGGTCGAAGCGTTTCGTGGCGCGCATGGGCGAGCGTTCCATCGACTTCATCAATGAACAAAAGTCCGATTGGATCATCGATGAAAACGATGTGAAGCTGGGCCAGTTTACCGGCGCCAACCACGGCGTGCGCCACGTAGCGGTGGATTTTGAGCCGGACGCGAAGTTAGATGAAGAGCAACGGGTGTTCCTGGCGTGGCTGTCACGCATCGCGCTGGAACAGCGTTTGGTGGGTTCCAGCTGGATCCTCACGGTAATCCTGCTGATCCTGAGTCCCTTTATCCTGTTGTACTTCTTCCTCTAAGGACGGCTACATGTCGGAGCAGTATCCGCGCTGGACGTGGACCGGTAATGAATTGCATGATTCGACCGGTCTGCTCCTGGCGACGGTTCGTTCCGATGTCATTGATATTGAGGGAGACAGGCTGCTCATTGAGTCGTCGCCGGGCCCTCTGCGCTTTCGGGCCCGGGCGACCTCCACGAACGGGGACGTGTACACTGTCTACCAGCGTGGTTTCACCGTGAGCACGCTGGTGGCCAATTGTGGCGACACTTCCTACGCCCTGGAGCGGACCTCGGTGTGGCGTAAAGAGCGGGTGATTCGGGGCGCTCGGGGTGTGCTGGCGCATGTGCGCCCCATGATTAGCGGCAAGGTCGAGCTGATCGGCACCGAGCGCGCTGAAATCTTACCGACGGTTCATGCGGTGTTCCTGAGCTGGGCATGCGTTCTTGTGGATTCCCCGGTTCGCAGGCCCCGGGTGTAGTTAGAATTTCCCGCCGGTTACGCCACCGCCGCCACCGAAGCTACCGCCCCCGAAGCCTCCTCCGAATCCACCACGGTTGCCACCGCTGAGCATTTCATTAATCAACATGCCGGTGATGATGCCACCCATATTGGAACCACCTGAAGACTGGCGGCGACGGTAATCATCAATATCGTTCTGAGCCGATTGAGCGGCACGTTGCGCAGCGGTCAGCGACTGGCGGGCGAAGTCAATGCCTTGGCGCGTATTACTCGTCCGAATGTTCAGGGCTTGGGCGAACAGGCTCTTGGCGTCGGCAAGCTGTGTGCGTGCCTGAGAACGCACCACCCGGCCACGCGTGGAAATTAGGTCCTCCGCGGCTTGGATGGCGCTGTTGGCGGAGCGCATGGTGTTGTCGAAGACCTGCAGGGTGCGGGCTTGGTCGGTGGCGGATGCACGGACCGCGTCGAGGTGCTCATCCAAGTGCGTGTCGGCGGTGATCAGGGCGGCGTAGGCGCTGAGCGGGTCGGTGCTGAATTGGGCTTCGGCGCTGGTCAACGCGGACTGCGCAGCGGCGACGGCCTTGCGCAGCGCCGCCCAATCGGCTTGCGTTCCCTGTTGCTTGCCTTGCTGCTCCAACTGGTCGGCTTCGGAGATCTCCGCGGTGATTTCAGCGACCAGGCTGTGGTACTTATCGCGGGCGAGCGCGATGTTTTCCTCCGCGTGCTCGACACCAGCCAGCAGCTTGTCGGCTTTCTGGACGGCGGTTTCTGTCCGGCGGATATCCTCAATCAGCCGGCCCTGCTCGCCGGCCGGCAGATGAACCACGGCTCGAGCGGATTCGAGGGACTTTTCCGCCTCGTCGAGCGCCGCAGCGGCCAGTTCAGCATTGTCGGAAATACCCGCGATGACCGTGGACTCGTAGCGGCCTTGCAGCTCAGTGAGCGTCGCCTCGGCCTGCGGGATCCGTGTCCTAAGCTCAATCGTGGTTCGGGTGAGCTCTTCCACCCTGGTATCGGCGTGAATCAGCAGGTTGCGCATTTCCGCGAACTCGGCGGCTTCCCGGTCCAACGCGTCGTCCGCCTGGCCACAGCTGGAAATAATATCTACCAGCATCGCGCGGCGCTCGGCGTCGGATTCGGGGATGGCGTCGTCAAGCCGCTGCTTCAGCCCGAAGGCGCGCTGCAGCGTGGTCGTGGAGTGGTTCATCGCCTTGGTGAACGGCCGGGCGCGCTCCGCCCCGAATTCAGCAATCGCAAGGTCTAGCTCTTCGCGGCCACGGCGGATCGACTCATCGGTAGACACGAGCTCCTCCCGGGCGCGCTCCTCCAATACTTCGATCGGCAGCTGGCCAATAGCCCGAGTATCCTTCGGATCGATCTTCCGGGCGTCCGAAACCATCGCCACGTTCGCTTTGGTTTTAGAGCGCCGGCGCATCGCGTAAGCACCGATACCGAGAGCGCCCACGGCAGCGGCGCCGCCACCCAACCAGCCGAGCGATTCCCCGTCCAGGCCGGAGCTGGAGTTACCCGCGACCTCATCCGCGGCGGTCATACCGGCACCGAAATAATCCTCATCTACCAGCTCGCTGTACACAGCCTTATCGATGCGCTTAAGGTCGGAATCACTAAAATCCTTGCCCGCCGCAATGCCATAGTCACGCGTTTGCGGGGAAATGCCTACGATCAGCACATTGGTTCCCGCATTCGCACGCTGTGCCTGCTTCGCCCACGCCGTGCCCTCTAACCCAGCGAAATCCGTGGCATACACCACGTAAATCTTCTTCTGGGTGTCCTTTTGCACCTGTTTAATCCTTGCTTCCAGCTCCTGTTTCTGCGCTGGGGACAACACATCCGCGTTATCAGTTACGGTAGAGGAGTAGGTAGTCGGGGCCTGCGCCACCACTTGATACTCTGCCGCGACGGCAGGCCACGCACACCCCAGCCCAAGGCTGATCGTGCACAAGGAAAGAGCGCTGAAAGTACGAAGGCTTCTCATACTGGTTAAGGATACTGCAGCATTTCGCCTTACGACGGCGAGGTGCGCCCCGATTTCCCAGGAAAAGGGGCACAATCTTGGGTGTGAATACGCAGTACCAGTACACCGAGGTCGATACTGAGCGACGCTTCGTTGAACCCACCAAAGGCAGCGCCATGGCCGGGGGCGACGAAGAACACCGTGGCGCTTTTTCCCGCGACAGAGCCAGGGTGCTGCACTCCGCTGCACTGCGACGCCTAGCAGACAAAACCCAGGTTGTCGGCCCGCGCGACGGCGACACCCCGCGAACCAGGCTGACGCACTCCCTGGAAGTTGCCCAAATCTCCCGCGGTATCGGTGGCGGACTGGGGCTGGATCAGGATCTGTGCGAACTCGCAGCGCTTTCCCATGACATCGGCCATCCACCCTATGGGCACAACGGGGAAGTGGCACTGAACGAACTCGCGGACCTGTGCGGCGGTTTTGAAGGCAACGCTCAAACGCTGCGCATCTTGAGCCGACTGGAGCCCAAAGTTATGCGTGGCCCCGAAAGCCTCGGCCTCAACCTCACCCGTGCCTCCCTCGACGCCGCCTGTAAATACCCGTGGACCCGCGAGCACAATCCCCGCAAATACGGGGCCTATGATGATGACGCTGACCTGCTGGCTTGGCTGCGCGCCGGGCACGAGGATCACCGCAAACCTATGGAAGCACAGGTGATGGACTGGTCGGATGACATCGCCTATTCGGTGCATGACGTGGAGGACGGCATCGTGTCCGGGCGCATCGACCTGGCGGTGCTGTGGGATTTGGTGGAGCTAGCAGCACTGGCGGAAATAGGCGCGCGAGCTTTCGGGGGAGAGCCGGAGGCACTCGTCGACGCCGCCGACCGCCTCCGCCAGCTCGCCGTGGTGCGCGCTGCTTCAGAGTACGACGCGTCGCTGAGTTCACTGGTGGCGCTTAAGGCGATGACCTCGGAACTCGTGGGACGCTACGTGGGGATCACCATCGCCTCGACGTTGGCGGGAAACGACCACATTGGGCGCCAACATGGGGACTTGATCGTTCCGGAGGCTGCGAGCAATGAAGTGAAACTGCTCAAAACGATCGCGGTGCTGTACGTGATGGATGATCCGGGGCACTTGGCACGCCAAGATCGGCAGCGCGAACGCATCTGTCGGGTGTACGACTACCTCATGCTTGGCGCCCCAGGAACCCTGGACCCGATGTTCCAGTCCTGGTTCGCGCTCGCTGATTCCGATGCGGCGCGGCAGCGGGTGGTCATTGACCAGATCGCCTCCATGACGGAAACCCGCTTGGAGCGAATCGCCCGCAACTCGGCGGAGGTCTCCGGGTTCTTTGTCTAGCGGGTTTCTACCCGTACCCCGAGGTCGCGGCACACATTAGCCAGGGCCGTGTAGTCGGCGATCTGCAGGCGGCAGCCTTTTAATACGAGTGCGGCTAGGTGGGCGTCGCGCACGAAGTCAGCGAAGCCGTCGAGGTTTCGCGGGGTGGGCTGGTGCGCGCCGGCCACCAGGGCAAAAAGCTGGGGGAGAGTGGTGGCGCGGCGGGCGTCGATAAGCAGCGTTTTATTCGGCATCGGGGATCTCACAGAAACTCTCGTAATGGTCATCGGTGTAGTACCACACCTCAGGGTCGGCCTTGGTACCGCCCCCGGTGATGATGCGGCGCTCGCCCCGGTGATTCAGGCCCGGGGTGTCCACGGTGTATTCGCGGTAGTAGTTCTTGTCTTTTTTGGGCAGGTGCCCTTCGTAGTTGCCGAAGCGAACCCCATCGTTTTCCGGGTACTTCGGCTTTTTACCGCCCAGGATGCCGTCGATCACGGGGTTGACCTCGGCAGGAAGCGTGGCGACGGGGCATTCGTTGTCACTGCGCACCACCGATGTCTGCTTCGGCTCCTGGTCTGGTGCGTTCTCTCCCAGATCAAGGCCGAAAAACGCGGCAGCCAGCACAACGGCCGCGCCGCCGAGCCCAGCTAATGTTTTAAAGGTTGATGCCATGACTCCCATTTTGACACAACCAACTATGGTAGAAGCCATGGCCAAAGGCAGGATCCCACAAAGCGACATCGAAGCGATCCGTGAACGAACTCCCATCGAAGAGATTGTCGGCGAATATGTGCAGTTGAAGCCTGCCGGCGCAGACTCCATGAAGGGGTTGTCTCCGTTCAAGGACGAAAAGACCCCGTCTTTCCACGTTCGCCCCAACCGTGGCTACTTCCACTGTTTTTCCTCCGGGGAAGGCGGCGATGTCTTTGCGTTCCTGATGAAGATGGAACATATTTCCTTCCCGGAAGCGGTGGAAATTTGTGCGGACAAAATCGGGTATCACATTAACTATGAGGGTGGGGGACCGGGGCGTCGTGAAGAGCCCGGCACTCGGCAGCGCCTTATCTTGGCTAACCGCTACGCCCACGAATACTACGTCGCCCAGCTGGAAACCCCGGAGGCCGCTCCTGCCCGCGACTTCCTCACCCAGCGCGGGTTCTCCGCGGACCACGCCCACCAATTCGGCTGCGGCTACGCGCCCGCCGGCTGGGACACCATGACCAAATACATGCTGCGCAAGGGCTTCACCTTCGAAGAACTTGAGGCGGCGGGCCTGTCCAAAATGGGCAAACGCGGTCCCATCGACCAGTTCCACCGCCGCCTGCTGTGGCCAATTAGAAACACGGCTGGTGACGTCATCGGCTTTGGTGCGCGCAAGCTTTTCGACGACGATAAGCTCGGCAAATACATGAACACGCGTGACACCCTGCTTTACAACAAGTCACGCGTCCTCTTCGGACTCGACATGGCCAAAAAGTCCATCGCGGCTGGCCACCAAGCAGTAGTGGTGGAGGGGTACACCGACGTCATGGCAATGCATGCCGCCGGCGTGACCACCGCCGTCGCCTCCTGCGGTACCGCGTTCGGCGACGAACACCTGCAAATGCTGCGTCGCATCATGCTCGATGACAACTACTTCCGTGGCGAGCTGATCTACACCTTCGACGGCGACGAAGCCGGCCAAAAAGCCGCGATGCGCGCCTTCGAGGGCGACCAGAAATTTACCGGCCAATCGTTCGTGGCTGTGGCCCCTGAAGGGATGGACCCGTGCGATCTGCGCCTCGCGCGTGGCGACGGCGCCGTCCGTGACCTCATCGCCTCCCGCATCCCGATGTTTGAATTCGTGCTGCGGGCCACCATTTCCGAATTTTCACTCGACTCAGCGGAAGGACGACTGCAAGCGATCCGCCGCGCCGTCCCCGTCGTCGCCGGGATCCGCGACACCACCTTGCGCAAAGAATATGCCCGACAGCTCGCCGGCTGGGTGGGCTGGGCAGACCCCACTGATATCGTGCGCCAGGTAGAAAAGGAAGCGCGCCGACCGGGCGCCGCCGTGGTTTCTGCCCCCGCAGCCCCCATAGGCCTGCCAGATCCCCGTGATCCCGCGCTGTGGCCCGAACGAGAATCCTTAAAGATCGCCCTGCAGTACCCGCTGCTAGCCGGAGAATACTTCGACGGACTAGCTGCAGAATGCTTTACGCAGCCCCAATATTCCGCACTCCGTGCCGCGATCATGGCTGGTGGCGGAGTTGTCGCGGGAGCAGCGCAAGGCATGGAGTGGTTGCCAACCATCGCAGAACAGCTAGACCTGCTCGGCCGATCACTACTGTCTGAGCTTGCCGTCGAACAGATCAATTGCTCCGAAGAAGAGCTGGAAAAGTACACCGACAGCGTGCTCTCACGCTTGCAGGAAGTCCGCGTCGGGAACCAAATTGCGCAGCTCAAAGGGCAATTGCAGCGCATGCGCCCCTCCGACGACGAGGAAGCCTACAACTCCCTCTTCGCGGACTTATTAGCACTGGAGCAGGCCCGACGAGAGCTGTTGGCGCGAGCTTTTAGGTAGGTCGAATTTGTGGTTCTATTTGGCCACAGCGGGGGTGGTTTTTGGTCAATTGAAGCCACAAATTCGCCAGCGGTTAATCGTGGTCGGGCTCGAGGATCTGGGAGCCGTCGTCCCGGCGCAGGTTCTTGACTTCCTTCATGCGCGGTTCTGGGTCAAGTTTGTTGGCGATGGCGCGGCGGGTGGCGCGTACCGCAGCCTTGGATGCGGGGGAATTGACGGCGAGTTCGTAGCCTTTTTTGATTTGTTCGAATCGGCGTCGTCCTGCTTTTGTGCCTAAGACGTAGCCGGCGGCGGCACCAACAACAAACTGAATCATGCCAGCCAGCGTACCTCACGACGCAACGCGTCGGCACCTGGGTGGGTGCTCTATGGTGAGTGTCATGATTGAAATAGGTATCGTTGGGGCGTTGGTAGCGGGGGTGTTTTCGCTGCTTAGCCCGTGTTCGGCGTTGCTGCTACCGGCGTTTTTCGCGTACGCGTTCAGCTCGAAGCGTCAGCTTGTGGCCCGTACCGCCGTATTTTTCCTGGGGCTTGCGGCGGTGCTTGTCCCGCTCGGTGCAGGTGTGGGGTGGTTCGGGCAGGCGCTGTTGGTGCACCGTTCGACGCTGATCTTGATCGGTGGCCTCATGATGATCCTCTTCGGCATCATCTCTTTCTTCGGCAAAGGCTTCAACATTCCAGGCCTGTCCCGCCTCAACAGCCGAGTGCGTGGCACAAGCTGGCTGGCGGTATGTGCGCTAGGTGCGGTGTACGGCTTCGCGGGCTTTTGTGCTGGCCCGCTGCTCGGCGCGGTGCTCACCACTGCCCTTGTCTCCACCAGCGCGCTTTATGGTGCCCTCATCATGGCGATGTATGCGCTGGGCATGGTAGTGCCCCTGTTTCTGCTGGCGTGGGCGTGGGACGCACGCAAGCTTAACGACGCCCGCTGGCTCCGAGGCCACGAATTCTCCGTTGGATCGCTTCGGCTAAACAGTATTTCGATGGCTTCCGGGCTGTTGTTTATTGCTATCGGGGTACTCTTTATCCGCACGAACGGAACCACCGGACTGCCCAGTTTCTTAAGTGTTGAGGCGCAGCACGCAGCGCAGACCTGGGTGCTGCAGAATCAGCTGATCATGGTGCTCGGGGTGCTAATGCTATGCCTGATTGGGGCAGTAGTGGCTTTTGTGAAATCCGAGAAGTGATTTGAAGTGGGAGTGTGTTGCTGAACCTTTGTTTGGCTCTTGGCCCCGACATTACCCTCCCGAAGTTCGGGCTCGTTGAAGCGTTTTTGGAGCAACCTCGGGGGAGTAATGTCGGGGTTAACTGGTTTTAGGCCAGGAGAGCGCTGGTGCTCAGAGAATTAAAAAAACCGCCTCTAAACAGAGGCGGTTTCAACTTGCTCCTCCAACTGGGCTCGAACCAGTGACCCTGCGATTAACAGTCGCATGCTCTGCCAACTGAGCTATGGAGGAAGGTGTTTTCAAGGTCTCCCTTGCAACGAGTAGTAACTATATAGGCTGGCGTCGTTTTAAATCAAATCGCCAGGTAGTTGCCGGTTTTATGACAATAGGGGGGTGGTTTTTATTTTGGCTATCTTTACTGGATATACTCATGTGCGTTGGGGCTATAGCTCAGTCGGTTAGAGCCGTGGACTCATAATCCATTGGTCGCGGGTTCGAGCCCCGCTGGCCCCACAAGGTTAAAAAGGGTTAGGTCAGAAGGCCTAGCCCTTTTTCTGTGCCGCCCAATGTAGACCAATAGGTCTAGTATATGAATTGCAATTGCTGCATAACAGGCGTACTCTCCATTTTACTAAAACGGAAATAAGTAGACAGAATGGTCTAAAAATGCAGAAGAGTAGGTTCACGAGCTTCGGTGCTCAAATCATTTACGGTCTCATCGCCGGCCTCATTCTCGGCTTCATCGCACGGCAGCTTGGGGAGGGAAACTGGCTCACCAAGGGGCTTACAGAAATAGGCAGCGCCTACGTCAGTTTGCTGAAGGTGCTCATTCCACCTCTGATCGTCACCGCGGTGGTCACGTCGATCGCAAATCTGCGCCAGGTCACCAATGCGGCCCGGTTGGCATGGCAGACCATCCTGTGGTTCGCCATTACCGCTTTCGCTTCGGTTGTTGCCGGCATTGGGGTGGGGCTGCTGATTAACCCAGGGCAGAACACCAGTGTCGATGTGGCGAACGCCAAGGCCCCGAGCTCTGTTGGCTCATGGTGGGCGTTTGTCCAGGGCCTGGTGCCGAGCAATATTATGGGTCTTGGGGTGACCCTAAAGCAGGATGCGGCAGCGGTGAACTTCAATGTGCTGCAGTTGCTGCTGATCTCCATCGTGTTTGGCATCGCGGCGATCAAGGTGGGGCAGAAGGCTGAACCGGTGCTGGAATTTACTTCCAGCCTGCTAGAGATCATCCAAAAGGTGCTGTGGTGGATCATCCGCCTGGCGCCAATCGGTACCGCGGCGCTGATCGGTAAGGCCGTTGCCGTGTATGGGTGGGAAGCATTGGGCTCGCTCGGCAAGTTCGTACTGGCTATTTACCTAGGCCTGGCCATCGTGATCGCGGTGATTTACCCCGCAGTGTTGAAGATGCACGGCATTCGGGTGATGCAGTTCTTCCGCAAGGTATGGCCGGTGACCTCTCTTGGTTTCGTCACGCGTTCATCCATGGGTGTCATGCCTGTGACGGAACGAGCCACTGAGCAGGCCCTCGGTGTGCCACGCTCCTATGCATCCTTCGCGGTGCCTCTGGGTGCCACCACCAAGATGGACGGCTGTGCCTCGATCTACCCGGCGATTGCCGCGATCTTCGTCTCCCAGTTCTACGGCATTCCGCTGAGTGCTACGGATTACTTACTCATCGCGTTCGTGTCCGTCATTGGTTCGGCTGCCACCGCTGGTACCACGGGTGCCACGGTGATGCTCACCCTTACCCTGTCTACTTTGGGTTTGCCTCTGGAGGGTGTTGGTCTGCTGCTTGCTGTTGATCCGATCGTAGACATGGGGCGCACTGCGGTGAATGTGACTGGTCAGGCGCTGGTTCCGTTGGTGGTATCGAAGCGTGAGGGAATTTGGGAGAAGAACGTTTTTGATGACCCCAAGGCTGTTGCGAGCTAGCTACTACACTTAAGGCCATGAGTTTCTTTGCTGGCCTGGAAAACTGGCCGGTAGACAATGTGTCCGCCGGCCTTGTTGGTGTTCATGATGAAACCTTTGGTGATATTGACCGAGTGTATGAGTTGGCCAGCGTCACAAAGCTCCTGAGCGCCTACGGTTTCCTCGTCGCGTTGGAAGAGGGCGTGTTTGAACTAGATACCCCGATGGGGCCGGCGACAGTCGAGCACCTGCTCGCCCATGCCTCCGGCGTTGGCTTTGCCACCCGTGAGAGCGAGCGGGCCCCGGAGGATCGGCGCATCTACTCTTCTTCGGGCTTTGAGATTCTGGCTGACGGCGTCGAAAAGCTAGCTGGCATCGCCTTTCCCGACTACCTGCGCGAGGCCGTCTTTGAACCGCTGGGCATGACGGCCACGCAGTTTCACGCGTGGGCGGGGCACGGCGCAAAGTCGACGGTGCGGGACCTGCAGCGGTTCGCCACCGAGCTGCTGTCGCCGCAGCTTATCGACGCCACCACCCTCCATGACGCGTTCACCCCACACTTCCCGACGCTGGCCGGCATCGTGCCAGGCTATGGGCGTCAGGTGCCCTGCCCGTGGGGCTTGGGCTTTGAAATCAAGGGAGAGAAATCGCCTCACTGGACGGGGCCTTCGATGCCTGCGGAAGTGGTGGGGCACTTCGGGCAGGCCGGCACGTTTTTGTGGGTGCATCCCGAATCGGGGCACGGCTGCGTGGTGCTCACGAACCGTGTGTTCGGTGATTGGGCTAAACCGCTATGGTCTGATTTCAATGAACAGCTGTGGCTAACCCTGAACTAAAGCTTGAATAAATGGGGGATTCAAGCACTACTTGAGGGTTGCTGGCGTGATTTCTGGTGCGTAAAAATGCGGGTGTCATCTAGAGTTTTTTGAGCGATGCGCCGAGTCCGTTGGGGAAGACGTTCTCGTCTTAATCTGTATCTCTACAAAAGGACTCGCTTTGACTACATTTGTCACCCACGCACCCGTTGCCTGCACCGCGGTGCTGCTTATCGACGCCATGCCCCGGAAACTGCGGCCCGATGTCGAAGAACTCATGGTGCGTTGCATTCCCAGCGCGCCCGAATTAGAAATCCCCGGGATCGACCCACTCGAGGCCGCATGGTTCACCCGCTGGGAGCGTTCCATTCTGCCTGGAACCATCGGAACGCGCCAGGTTATCACTGGGACCGCTGAAGAACTAGAGCTGTTTATGCGCGAGCTGACGCAGTTGCGCCAGCGCTACGAGTTCGACGTCTCAATGCGGTTAGTGGACTAACTTTCGCGATGTTCGTCGATAAAAGTGACGAAGTCCCCGACCGTCGTAAAGCCTGCTGCGTCCTTATCTCCGATGTACACTCCGAAGGCGTCCTCGGCGCGGACCGCGATCTCTACAATGGAGAGAGAATCCACCGCGAGGTCGGAGACGATGTTGGACTCGAGGGAGACATCGTCAGGGTCATATCCAGTGCTTTCAACGATGATGTTGCGAAGCGTAGTGAACGTACTCTGAGAGTCAGACATGAAAACCCCTCATCCGGCGACTAGTTGGTTCCTCAAGAATACCCTGAGAAAGTAGCTCACCATGGCAGTGCCCCAGTTCTTGGCTCGATTCGTCCGCGGCATCCTCCCCGGGCATTCCGACGTGCCACGGCTGAGCGACATCAGCGCACGCCATAACGTCGATTCCGGGGACTTAAACGTCGCAGCCTACGTTGCAGGACCCGACGACCCATCCGCCACTGTCGTCTTTATTCACGGGTTCACTCTCGCTGCAGAATCGTACTTCCTCCAAGTGCAACACCTCATCGCCCACCACCCCACAGTGCGCAGCCTCCTCATGGACCTACGCGGGCACGGAGAAACCGGGGAAGTCCCACCAGAGCTTTGCACCATCGACGCCACCGCCGATGACGTCCTCGCGGTCATTGAGTCATTAGCGCCGGAAGGCCCGCTGTATCTGGTAGGCCATTCGCTCGGAGGACACGTCGTCCTCAACGCTATTCGCAGGAGCTCGCCCGAAATCTACAGCCGAATCAAAGGCGTCATGCTGATCGCCACCTCCATCGACTCTTTGTCAGCACAAGGCACCCCGCAGCTGCTGACCACGCAACTTGGGGACACCGCATTGGAAGCGATGCAAAATGCACCAGAAATGGTGAATCAATTCCGCGATGAAATGGGAAAGCTGCTAGCACCGGCGCTGGCAGCCACCGTCTTCAAACGCATCTCCACCCCGTACAACCTGGTGAAATTCCACGCAGAAATGATTCACCGGACCCCGCTAGCCACCTTCATCGGGTTCTTCGACGACCTAGAACATCACTCCGAAGTAGCAGCCGCCGAGCGACTGTCATCCCTGCCCGGTTTCGTGCTGGTGGGCAATGACGACCACGTCACGCCACTATCTCAAAGCAACCGCATCATGGAGCTGTGGCCCTCAGCAACGCTGCGCAAATGCGACCGCTGCGGCCACATGATGATCCTCGAAGCACCCACCATGGTCAACGAAGCATTGGACGACCTGCTCAGCCAACAAGAAAACCCCTAGGAGAGGATTCTCCCAGGGGTTAGCTCGTCAAGCTCCTAGACGGCTGTTGGGTCGGTCAGTTGGAACTTCTCCGCAGCCTGCGCTGCCACGGACATATCGATCTTCCCCTCGCGGGCCAGGCCAGCCAGAACCGCAACGACGATGGATTCCGCGTCGATGTTGAAGAAGCGGCGGGCCGCAGCGCGGGTGTCGGAGAAACCGAACCCATCGGCGCCGAGGACGGTGTAGTCGCCCGGAACCCACTTGCGGATCTGCTCTGGGACGGCCGTCGCAAAGTCAGAGACCGCGACAAATGGGCCGGACACCTTCGACAGCTGCTTGGTGACGAACGGCTCCTCCAGCTCAGCTGCCGGGTTGCGCAGCTGCTCCAGATCACGGGCTGCGCCCTCACGTGCCAGCTCGTTCCAGGAAGTGACAGAGAAGATATTGGCCTGTACACCGTAGCTCTCGCGCAGCATTTCAGCGGCGCGGAGGGCTTGCTGCATACCAATACCGGAGGCGAGGATGTTGGCCTCATGGCCGGTGCCTTCGCCCACGGCGTACTGGTAGATACCCTTGTGCAGGCCCTCCACATCCAGGTTCTCTGGCTCCGCCGGCTGGGACACAGGCTCGTTGTAGATCGTCAGGTAGTAGATGACGTTCTCACCGCGGCCTGGGCCGTACATGCGGTCAATGCCTTCACGCACGATGTGCGCAATTTCGTATGCGAAGGCAGGGTCGTAGCTGACCACCGCGGGGTTGGTGGAAGCGAGCACAGGGGAGTGACCGTCCATGTGCTGCAGGCCTTCACCGGTCAGGGTGGTGCGACCAGCAGTGGCGCCGAGCAGGAAGCCGCGGGCCATTTGGTCAGCAGCAGCCCAGATGGAGTCGCCGGTGCGCTGGAAACCGAACATCGAGTAGAAGATGTAGAGCGGGATCATGGCGTGACCGTGCGTTGCGTAGGAGGTACCTGCCGCGATGAAGGACGCCGTGGAACCAGCCTCGTTGATGCCCTCGTGCAGGATGTGGCCGTCGGTGGCCTCGCGGTAGGACAGCATCAGGTCGTGGTCCACCGGGGTGTAGTTCTGGCCGTGCGGGTTGTAGATCTTCAAGGTTGGGAACCAGGAGTCCATACCGAAGGTACGTGCCTCATCTGGGATGATCGGCACCAGGCGCTCGGCGAGGCTCTTGTCACGCATGAGTTCCTTGAAGGTACGTACCACCGCCATGGTGGTGGCTACCTGCTGCTTGCCGGAGCCCTTACGCATGGACTTCAACGCATCGATGTCAGGGACAGCGATCGGCTCGTACTTGTCGCGACGCTCTGGGAGGAAGCCGCCGAGCTCTTTACGACGCTCCAGCATGTACTTAATTTCAGGAGCATCCTTACCTGGGTGGAAGTATGGCGGCAGGTATGGGTCCTTCTCCAATTCCTCATCGGAAATTGGGATGCCCTGCTTGTCGCGGAACAACTTCAGATCATCCAGAGTCAGCTTCTTCATCTGGTGGGTGGCGTTGCGACCCTCGAAGTTGTGGCCGAGGCCGTAGCCCTTAATCGTGTGTGCCAGGATGACCGTTGGGCGACCCGTCTCTTCCATCGCACGCTTGTAGGCTGCGTAGATCTTGCGGTAGTCGTGACCACCACGTGGAAGTGCCCAGATCTCCTCGTCGGTCATGTCCTCGACCAGCTTCAGGGTGCGTGGATCACGGCCGAAGAAGTGCTCGCGGACGTACGCGCCGTCGTTAGCCTTGAAGGTCTGGTAGTCGCCGTCTGGCGTGTTATTCATGATGTCAACGAGCGCGCCATCCTTGTCCTTTTCCAGGAGGGCATCCCACTCGCGACCCCATACCACCTTGATGACTTCCCAGCCGGCGCCGCGGAAGAAGGACTCGAGTTCCTGAATGATCTGGGTGTTACCGCGGACCGGGCCGTCGAGACGCTGCAGGTTGCAGTTGACCACGAAGGTGAGGTTATCGAGGCCGTTGAGAGCAGCCATCTGGATCAGGCCACGGGACTCCGGCTCGTCCATTTCGCCGTCGCCAAGGAAGGCCCACACATGCTGCTGGGAGGTGTCCTTGATGCCACGGTTGTGCAGGTACTTGTTGAAGCGTGCCTGGTAGATCGCGTCCATTGGGCCAAGGCCCATGGACACGGTTGGGAACTCCCAGAAATCTGGCATGCCGTGTGGGTGGGGGTAGGAAGGCAGGCCACCTTGTGGGCGCGATACTTCCTGACGGAAACCATCCAAATCATCCTCAGTCAGGCGACCCTCTAGGAACGCACGGGCGTACATGCCAGGGGAGGCGTGGCCCTGGAAGAAGATCTGGTCGCCACCACCTGGGTGGTCCTTACCGCGGAAGAAGTGGTTAAAACCGACCTCGTACAGTGGGGCAGCACCTGCGTAGGTGGAGATGTGGCCACCGACGCCAATACCTGGGCGCTGTGCGCGGTGCACCATGATCGCCGCGTTCCAACGCATCCAGCGGCGGTAGCGTTTCTCAATCGCCTCATCGCCAGGGAACTCAGGCTCCTGTGTCGTTGGAATGGTGTTGACATAGTCCGTGGATGTCAGAGGAGGCAGCTCAACGCGCTTTGCGGTGGCTCGTTCCAGCAGGCGCAGCATCAGGTAGCGTGCACGTTCTGGGCTGGACTCATCGAGCAGTCCGTCCAGGGAATCCATCCATTCTTGGGTTTCCTCTGGATCGCTGTCGTTGAGGTAGGAAGCAACACCGTCGCGGATCAGCGCGATGTTGGAATCATCTGGTGAGTGGCCACCGAATTTTTGTTCAGCTGCATCAGCCATTGCATACCTCCGTAGTGGTTCTGTCAGGTGTTTGACTCGCGAGAGTCGGTCTGTGATTAAGGATACGGGTTTCCGGGTTTTTGTGTGAAGACCGCTGTTATTTGTGCAGGTGAACGGCGAAATTTAGTAATTATGTGGTTCTGGTTACGAGTATTTCTGGTTCTGTTTGTTTGATGACCGAAAAGAAAAATTTTTCAGCTATTTGAGACTTAGCAGGTAATCCCGCGTCGGAACTGGTATTTTCGTCCATTGAGTACATTTTCACCAGCTCACACGGGCTGATACAAAAGGAGGTTCATCACAGTGGTCGACGTTCCGGGCGCGACTAAAGCAGGCGCCCAGGATTACGCCCAACTCCTGGGCATTGAAGCAGGGCAGATCGTTCAAGAAGTAGGTTGGGACGAAGACTGCGACAGCACCATCAGTGAAGCAGTGGAAGACCGTATCGGCGAAGAACTGCTCGATGAAGACACCGATGAAATCTGCGACGTCGTACTGCTGTGGTGGCGCGAAGAAGATGGCGATCTTGTCGACGGCCTTGTCGACTCCATCCGTCCGCTTTCCGAAAACGGTCGGATCTGGCTCCTCACCCCAGGCGCCGGTAAGCCAGGGCACCTCGTAGCCGGTGAAATTGCCGAGTCTGCGAAGCTCGCAGGCCTCGTCCAAACCAGGGCGACCCGGGTCGGCCAATGGCAAGGCTCCTGCCTGGTGCAGCCTGGCAAGAAATAAAAACACCTTCTGAACTGGCGATTTTGGAAGAGTTACACATGCGTGATACGCTTCTTCGAGTCGCACAGTGACGAAGCATGCGCCTTTAGCTCAGCTGGAAGAGCAGCTGGTTTACACCCAGCAGGTCGGCGGTTCGAGCCCGTCAGGGCGCACAGACGAACACCCTCTCCTGAACCACCAGGGGAGGGTGTTTTCTTTACTTCACTCCAGCAAGATGTGGTTACCTTGAAGCTGTGCACGCAATAGCAATTATTGGCGGATTGACGCTGGACCGAATTTTTGGAGACCCGCAGCGTTATCACCCGGTCGCCTACTTCGGCACCGCGGTGACCAAAGCGGAGAAGATTTTGTACCGAGACGCCAAAGCTGCGGGAGCTGCGCTGGTCGCGGTGACGACACTGCCCGTCGTCATGGCAACGCATGCGGTTTATCGAAAAGCTCCCACGGTCACGACAGCACTTGCACTGTGGGCTGCGTTGGGAGGGCGCACCCTTGAGGAAACTGGCCGCAAATTGGCGCAGGATCTGGACAACAACGATCTTGACTCAGCTCGCGCTTGGATCCCGTGGCTGTGCTCTCGCGACCCACATTTGCTCGATAAAGCGGGCATGGCCCGCGCCGCTGTGGAGTCCATCGCCGAGAACACGTCGGATGCAGCGATCGCTCCGATCGTGTGGGCAGCCATCGCCGGGGCGCCGGGCGTCGTGCTGCACCGGTGTGTGAACACGCTGGATGCGATGGTCGGGTATAAAAGCGAGAAGTACCGGAATTTTGGTTGGGCAGCAGCCAAGCTTGACGACGTCCTTGCCTACCTTCCTGCTCGTCTCACCGCAGTAACGCATGTTGTGTTAGCAAAGGACAAACAGGCTGCGATCGCCGCCTGGAAGAACGACGCCCCGCAGCACCCCAGCCCCAATGCCGGCCCTGTGGAAGCGACAGCAGCCGTGGCGCTCGGAGTTCAACTTGGGGGAGAGACTCACTACTCATACGGGGTAGAAATGCGACCAACCTTGGGAACCGGTCCTCGCCCAACAGCACAAACGATTTTTGAGGCCGTACAGCTGGCACAGCGAACTCAGCTGATTATGGGGGCAGTAGCCGTCGGACTGCGGAGCCTCATTTTTCGGGGTGGTAACAAAATTTAGCGTACGGATGGGATTTTGAAGGCCCGAAAAATCCCATCCGTACGCTAAATCCCGTGGCTCTTACTAGAACTTCTCCTCATCATCGCGCTGCCAGCTGGTTCGATGATTTTTGGCGTTGCCGTAGCGGCTGCGGCGCGGAGCAGGTGCCGAAGAAGGAGCAGGCGCAGGGGAGCGGACTTCCCCAGTAGTCAGGGCTTCCTGTTCTTCCTGTTCACGGCTACGTTCGCGCAGTTCGGCGAACACAAAGTAGCCAAGGCCGATGGGGGCGAGGATGCCGAAGGCTATCCATTGGATGCCGTAGGACAGGTGGGGGCCGTTGTCGAGCCTTGGGAGTGGGAAGGCGGTGAGGACTCCGGGTTCGCCGTCGGCAAGCTGCACGTAGTCTTGGGCTAGCGTTACGCCGGTGAGCTCGGAGATCTCTTCGGTGTCGATGCCGGTGACCATTTGGCGGTCGGCTTCGATGGTGGGGGCGATCTGTGGCTTGGGCTCGTCGATGCGGGCGTAGCCGACGATGGTGTGTTCGCCTGTCGGTGGGGCGGGGAAGTCGCTGGGCAGGTGCCCGTTTTCGGGGCGAGTCCATCCGCGGTTGACCAAGACGGTCGTGCCGTCGGTCATCATGAACGGGGTGAGGGCGTGGTACGCGGGCCCGGATTCGACGGGGCGCACGCGCATGATCACTTCGCTTTCGGGCAGGTAATGCCCGGTAATGGCGACGCGAAGGTATTCGTTGTCTGGGGGGAGTACCCCGCCAGCGGTAAAGACGGAATCGAAGGGGGCTGGTTCCTTGTCAAAGTGCTCCGCGATCAGATCATTCCGGTGGCTCACTACCTCGCTTTTACCTAGCTGCCACGGGGCAAGCACAGTGAAAGCCACGTACGTGAAGGTGATGATGAGGATGAAGGTGAAAATCCACCCGGGGTTCAGGAATGCTTTCCACGCTTTGCCGTTCATAATCTGTTTATTCTACCGCGCGGAGGCGCTTGCTAGCATAGTCTTCACCCACGTAAGCATGCCAGGGACCGCAGCTTCGATCTGGGCGCGAGTGGTGGCGAACCCGGTCTCGTCGCCGTAGTAGGGGTCTTGGACGTCAGCGTCCTCGGGGGAGGCTGGGTCGAAAGAACGGAGGAGCCGGATGCGTTCGGGGAAGATCCCGGCGTTCACCAGGTCGGTTACGTGGCCACCATCTAGCGCGACGAATAGGTCCGCAGAGCGGTGACGGTCACCGAGCTGGGCTGCTCGGTGGTGGGAGCCATCGTGGCCGGCGTTGCGGAGTTCGGCAATAGCGCGTCGATCCGCGCCTTGCCCCACGTGCCAGCCACCAATGCCACAGGATCGGATGCGCACGAAGCGGGATAATCCGGCGTTTTCGACGGCATCACGGAAAATCACTTCAGCCATCGGGGAGCGACAGATGTTTCCCGTGCACACAAAAACGACATAAAGGCTTTCGGTACGTTCGAAGTCGAAATCTCTAGTGGATCCGCGACCATTCATCGACAATGTTCTCCAACTGGGCTGGTGTTGCAGCCTCATAGCGGGCTGCGTTTCGTTCTTCTGTCGTGCCATATCCCCAGGCAACGGCAACTGTTTCGATTCCGAATTCTCCCGCGCCATCAATATCGTGGATACGATCACCGACCATGAGGATAGTCTCTTCCTTGCCACGAAGCTGCATTGAGTCCAACACATGGGCAATGACGGCGGCTTTTGAACGTCGCGGACCGTCTTCCTGCGCAGCCCCCATGAAGTCAAAAAATTCCCAAAAGCCGTGGTGACGCAGCGCTTGCTCGGCGAAGAATTCCCCTTTGGATGTTGCCGTGCACAGCAAGAAGCCGGCGGAGCGGGCCCACGAAAGAAACTCGTGCATGCCGGGGAACGGGGAGCTCATTTTCCACCCAGTGTGTCCGTAATAGTCGAGGTAGTGGGCAAGCGCGAGCTGTGCTTGAGGCTCAGGCATCCCCAGGTCGCGCAGCGTCTCGATCATTGGAGGCCCGGCAATAGCGCGGATGCGTTCTTCCGGGGGAACTGGCCAGCCCGTTTGCTGCAGGGCATGCAGAAAACTAGCGCGAATGCCGGGGAAGGAGTCAATCAGGGTGCCATCGACGTCAACAAGGAGGATATTCACACACTCCAGTCTGGCAGACAATAAAGTGGAACGGGTGAGTGTTCCTGACCCCTACCGTTTCCACGGCGACAGTGAAGCCATTGGCGCCACCACCGATTTCGCGGTCAACGTCCGCGGCGCCAAACCGCCTGAGTGGCTACAGCGCGTGCTTATCGACGCCCTGAGCGACCTCGCCCAGTACCCCAGCGAATCGGATACCAAGCTCGCTAAAAGAGCGATTGCGCAGCTCCACGACGTCCCAGAAGAATCAGTGCTGCTGCTCTCCGGAGCCTCAGAAGGATTCACGATGCTGCCGAAGCTGGCGCCGCGCCACGTCGCCATCATCCACCCCGGGTTCACTGAACCCAACGCTGTCTTCGCCGAAGCGGGGATCGACGTCCGCAACGTGATCGTGCCACCGCCGTTCGAACTGGATGTGGTGCTCGACCTCGGGGACTCGGACATGGTAGTAATCGGAAACCCGACCAATCCGACGGGCGTGCTACACGACAAGGGGGACCTACTGGAACTAGGGGCCGGACGGACCCTCGTGGTCGATGAAGCATTCCTCGACGTGACCGACGAATCCGAAAGCCTCACTACAGAAGCAGCACAGCGCGAGGACGTGATCGTGATCCGAAGCTTCACCAAAACCTGGGCGCTAGCCGGATTGCGCTGCGGGTATCTGATTGCGCATCCACGGGTCGTCGATAAGCTTGCTGCGGGGCGACCACACTGGCCACTGGGCACGCTACAACTGCGAGCCATGGCGGCGATCGCCCTGGCCGCCCGCGACGAAACCGAAAAGGAACGCGGCATCATCGCAGCCGAACGCGCCACCATGACAGAAGCGCTCGGGCGCGCCGGATTCGAAATCGTCTCCGCAACCCAAGCCCCCTACGTGCTCGTACGCCCGCCAGGCGACGACCCAGAAGCACTCCGTATGAAACTACGTGACGCCGGGATCGCCATCAGACGCTGCGATACCTTCCCCGGCCTAGACTCGGGGTACTGGCGCCTGGCAGTGCGCCCCGCAAACTATGTGGCGAAGCTACTAAAGGAGTTGGCATGACAACAGTGGCAGACATCCGCACCGTAATGGAACAGGCCTACCCACCGCACCTGGCGGAATCCTGGGACAAAGTCGGCCTGATCTGCGGCGACCCAGACGCGACCGTGAACCGAGTGGCCTTCGCTCTGGACTGCACCCAGGCCGTGGCGGAGCGTGCCGTCGAACTGGGGGCGCAGATGCTCATCGTGCACCACCCGCTACTGCTACGGGGAGTGAACTCCGTGGCCGCCGATACTCCGAAGGGCAAGGTCATTCACACCCTCATCAAGGGCGGGGTCGCGCTGTTCGCAGCGCACACCAACGCGGATTCCGCCCGGCCAGGGGTCAACGATCGGCTGGCGGAACTGGTAGGAATCACGCCCGGCCGGCCCATCGCCCCCAAAGCGTCAAAGGGCACCGATAAGTGGGGTTTCATGGTGCCCGTCGCGCAGGCAGCAGAAGTAAAAGCTGCCGTGTTCTCCGCCGGGGCCGGATCCCTCGGCGAGTACTCTGAATGCGCTTTCTCCATGCTGGGCGAAGGTCAATTCCTACCCGGCGAGGAAGCAAACCCCACCCTGGGAGAACACGGGAAACTACACACAGTGACCGAAGTTCGAGTGGAATTCGTCGCGCCCGTGGCCCTGCGACACAAAATCAAAGAGGCGCTGTGCGCCGCGCACCCATACGAAGAACCCGCCTTCGATTGCGTCACCGTCGCCTCGTTTGACGACCCCGAGACCGCCTGCGGACTCGGGCGTATCGGCGAACTACCAGAACCAATGACCCTGCGGGAATTCACACAACAAGTGGCCAACGCCCTCCCCGTCACCGAATGGGGTGTCCGCGCCGCCGGAGACCCAGAAGCAATGATCCAGAAAGTGGCGGTCTCCTCCGGGGCCGGAGACAGTTTCCTGGACACAGTGGCCGGACTCGGAGTGGACGTCTACGTCACCTCCGACCTTAGGCATCACCCGGTAGACGAGTACCTGCGCGCCGGGGGACCCGCAGTCATTGACACCGCGCACTGGGCCAGCGAATTCCCCTGGTGCGAGCAAGCCGCGGAGATCGTTTCCGCAACAGGCGTTGCCACCGATATCATCGACATCCGTACCGACCCGTGGACCTTGTCCGCACACGCTCAGTAGGAGAACACCTCATGAAGATCAGCCGAGCCCAGCAACAACTCCTCCTGGAGCTGGCGAACCTCGAGCGAACCCAAGACTTGGGAATCCAGCCGGGACGGGAAGAACAGAAAGAAGTCGACCGCCTCACCGCCGAACGCGACCGTCAGCAGGAGGTGGCTGCTTCCGCTCAACTCAACGTGGCTGACGTCGAACTGGACATTCGTCGAATTCAAGATGACATGGCCAAGCTGCAGCGTCGGCAAGCTGCAGACCGGGAAGGCCTCGGCGCGGCCACCGACATTGACCAGCGTCGCGACCTCAAGCACGATCTGGCCACCGCCTCCCGTCGCATGTCTGACCTGCAGCAAGAGCTGAAGGAAGCCCACGACGAAATCGCAGCCATGCGCGCCAACGTTGATCGGCATGGCGCGCTTCTCGACGACATCAACCGCAAACTCGAAGCCGCACAGCGAGCCCTAGAAGCCGCGGTTTCTACCACTGTGGGGACTGACAAGAAATCTCGCATCAGCGAACTCCGCTCCGAATTGAGTGTTTCCATCCTGGAGGAATACGACGAACAACGCGCCATCTTCGGCGTCGGCGCCGCCCCATTCAAAGGCCGTGCCTGCGGAGGCTGCCACATCGTGCTCCCACCAGCTGCCCTCTCCGAAATCCGTAACACCCCAGCAGACGAGATGCCTCGCTGCCCAGACTGTGGAACATTCCTGGTGCGCGTATGAAACTGATCATCGAAGCAGACGGCGGATCCCGCGGCAACCCCGGAGTCGCCGGGTCCGGCACCGTGGTGTACTCCGACAGCCGGGAAGTGCTGCGCGAAATCGCCTACGTTGTCGGCAAAGCCTCAAACAATGTCGCTGAATACCACGGACTGTTGCGTGGTTTAGAAGCTGCTGCGAAACTAGGGGCCACGGACGTAGATGTCTACATGGACTCCAAACTTGTAGTCGAGCAAATGTCCGGGCGCTGGAAAATCAAGCACCCTGACATGAAAGAGCTAGCGCTCCAGGCGCAGCAACTCGCACGTGGCTTTGACCAAGTGACCTACACGTGGATCCCGCGCGAAAAGAACAAAAAAGCCGACACCCTGTCCAACGTCGCCATGGACGCGTGCGCCGAAGGGAATCCAGTCGGAGTTTTGGATGCAGAAAAGCCTGCCGAGAAACCTGTAGAAAAGCCTGCCGAGAAGAATTGGCACGGGGCAAGCATGCGACCCACCCGTTTCATCCTCATTCGGCATGGGCAAACCGAGATGTCCGTGGCCAAACAATACTCCGGGTCCTCCAACCCACCTTTGACACAGACCGGCGTGGAACAGGTAGAAAAGGTAGCGCAGCGTCTGGCCAACAGAGGCGGGATCGACGCCATCGTGTGCTCCCCATTGACCCGAGCCCGACAATCAGCCGACATCATCGCAGCCCAGCTCGGGCTCCCCGTCCGCGAAATTGACGCACTTCGCGAGCTGGATTTCGGAACCTGGGAAGGTCGCACCTTCGCTGAAGTGATGGAGGCAGACCCCGAAGCACACGCCGCGTTCCTTTCTGACACCAAAGCCTCCCCTCCAGAAGGTGAATCCGTTCAAGCTGTCGCCCGACGAGTGAAAAAAGCCATCGACGCGCTGGCTGAAGAATACGGAGAAGCGAACATCGTCCTGGTGTCCCACGTGACCCCAATCAAGTGCGTGCTCAAGCAGGCCCTCGATGTTCCAGCGAGTGTAGTAAACAAAATTCATCTGGATCTAGCTTCCATGTCTATCGCGGAGTTTTACGCCGACGGCCCTAGCATCGTGCGGCTCGTCAACGGTTGATCAGGAGAGGCTATTTTTCGGACTGGAACCCTGCGCGACTACACTAGGAAAACGCGAACGAGTCGACCGGGTAATCGCGGCGCCACGTATCGGCCTTTTAAGGTGCTGACGTGGGTCGAGGAAAGTCCGGACTCCGCAGAGCACGGTGGTTGCTAACAGCAACCCAGGGTGACCTGAGGGAACAGTGCAACAGAGAGTAGACCGCCTGGGTAACTAGGTAAGGGTGAAAGGGTGCGGTAAGAGCGCACCGGCATTACGGGTGACCGGAATGGCCAGGTAAACCCCACCGGGAGCAAGGCAAGAGGCCGCACCTTTGTGGTGTGGCTGCGCGGGTTGGGCTGCTCGTCCAACAACCCGCGGGTAGCTGCTTGAGGCATCGTGGCAACACGGTGTCCAGATAGATGATTACCGCCCGCGAGGGAACATAATCCGGCTCATAGGTTGGCTCGTTCGCCTTTTCTCGCCGTCCCCAGAAAAGCCTCCTCTACAATGGCAGAGCATGAAGCTGTATGCGGCCACGTTGAATTTCCGCCCTATTGCGGAGGAGTTTTCTGTCCCCACGGAGTTTCTTGCCGAGTTGCACCAGGAGGCGGCCCAAGCTGTGGACAGGTACCAGGCAGAACGCCGGGACTGCCGGGATATCGAACTGGTCACCATTGACCCGGTGGGGTCGATGGATCTGGATCAGGCAGTGTGCATTGAGCCGCAGGGCGAGGGTTTCCGGGTTTACTATGCCATTGCTGATGTGGCGGCGTTCATCGCGCCGGGTAGCGCGCTGGAGGCTGAGTCTTTTCGTCGTGGCCAGACGATTTATCTTCCTGATGAGCCGGCCCGGCTGCATCCGGCGGAGATTTCTGAGGGGGTGGCTAGTTTGCTCCCAGAGGTGGATCGTCCGGCGGTGTTGTGGACTTTTGACCTGGATGAGCGTGGTGAAGTGGTCAGCCATGCGGTGGAGCGTGCTGTGGTGCGCAGCAGGGCCCGGCTGGACTATGACGGGGTGCAGCGGGATGTTGAGGCTGGCACTTTGCACTCTTCGATTGTGTTGCTTCCGGTCGTCGGGAAGCTGCGGCAGGCAAGTGCGTTGCGTCGGAGCGCCGTGAATTTGCGACTGCCGAGCCAACGGGTGGAGCGTCGGGACGACGGTCGCTATGAGTTGGAGCTAGAGCCCCGGTTGGAGGCGATGGAGTGGAATTCGGAAATTTCACTGCTCACCGGCATGGTTGCGGGGCAGATGATGGCAGCTGCGAAGGTAGGGATCTTACGGACACTGGGGCCCGCGGACGAGAAGGCGTTGCGCGCGTTTGCGGTGGAGGCGCAGGCCCTGGGCTTTGATTATCAGCCCGACCAGCCGGTGGGTGAGTTTATTGCCGGGCTGGACGTGACCACGCGCCAGGGGATGGCGGTCATGCGGGAAGCTCAGAAGCTGCTGCGGGGAGCGGACTACCACGTGTTGGACGGGGAGGCCCCCACGGAGCAGGACGTACACGCCGGGGTCGGTGGCTACTACGCGCACGTCACTGCGCCGTTACGACGCCTTGTCGATCGGTTCGCTACCGAGACCTGTTTGGCGATTGCCACGAATCGGCCCGTGCCGGAGTGGGTAACTACGCGATATGACGAGCTATGTGAGGCGATGCAACGCTCCGGCGCGATTGCCGGGAATGTGGATCGTGCTTGCCTGCGGCTCACAGAAGCCACCGTGCTGAAACCACACGTGGGAGATACTTTCACCGCGGTGGTGCTGGCGTCCATGCCGGAGCGTAACAAATCCCGCATATTTCTGGACGAACCACCAGTGCTGTGCGGTTGTACCGGTAGTCCGGAGGAAGCGACTGAGGTGCAGGTCAGGCTGGTCGATGTCGACATTTCCCAACGCACCGTCACCTTCGAGTGGCCCGCTTAGCTGTTATCCAGCAGCACCACAGTAAACCCATCATCAGCAAGGTCCGCGATGAGATTCGTGGCTTGCTTAACTGGGGCATGCACGATCACAGCGTGAGCGAGACCTGCTGAGGCACTGCGCGCGGCGACCGCACCTCGGGCCACACACAATTCTGCGAGTGCCTGCTCACGCTCCGGAACCACCCGGTACAGGGAGGACAGCTCGTTCTGAGACTGATTCAGATGTGCCACAGCATCGTGAGCCTTGCGGGCACGCAGCGCCATCGCAGTGCGTTGCGCCCGGACGATTTCCTGATCATAGAACGTCAGCCAGCGGTGGGCTTCCTCGATCCCGGGCAGGCCGGCTGCCTCATCAGCCTTGTGGACCGCGGTTAACCACTGAATAGCGCGCGGCGTGGCGTCGGGGAGCCTACGCAGGCAGTCAACACCAAAGGCATCGCCCGCGGCAGAAAGGAACCGCTCCCGCGCAGCAATATCTGCCAGGCGGGCATCGCGATCCGGGAGGGCGACGAGGAACGAAGTATGGACGTCGTTAAGCATGGGCGCGTGGGTGACGCTACCGTCGGCATAATCGACGATGTTGAACGCATCCGCCGACCCCCGCAGCGCCGCCGTGTAGCGAGACCGGAAACTCGGCGCGGCAGAAAACAACCGAGCAGACGAAGCACACAGCTCAGCCAGGCGGGCACGCAGTGGCGGATCCAACTTGTGACCAGACGCCTCGGCAAGAATGGTGGCGAAAGCAACCTCGGTGGCTACTTCATCGCCCAACCCCACGCCATTGGGGACCTCGGACAGCACCGTGATGTTGTATCCACGCGTGTCACGGCTCAAATACTGCCGATTCACCATCGACCACACCACGCCGCCGAGGCGCACCTCAAGACCCCCGAGCGGAAGACCAGCGGAATCACCCTCCTGCGGGTGCTGCATGTAACTCGCGTGCTGCGTGATCTCGCTCAGCGTCACGCTGCCCGTGAAATTGACCAGGTCTCCGTGCGGATCCAGCTCGTGCATCGTGACCGTGAGAGTATCGTCCGTCCGGGGAGCCGCGGCCACCGCCACCCGCAGTGGAGCAGTGGCATTAACCACCACACCGCCCACGTAGTCAGTATGCTCGCCCAGAAAATTCCAGGTGGCGGGCGCAGAAGCAACAAACGGCTCCGACGCATCGAAGGCGGATTGGTGCAGCTCAATTGCCTTTTCGGTCAGTTGGGCGTCAGGGGAAGGCCACACCGGCATGGAAACAGCAGCTCCTTTAAACTTCTGGCAACAGGAAGGACGTAGATTCACACCACTTTACCGGCACAATGCGGAAGGGGCGGTGCCAAGTGGAGAAAAAACAGTAGCGTGGAGGTACCCGAAGACACTTCACACAAGGTAAGGAACACTCCAATGGATAACGCAGATCTGAAATGGTACTTCAACCCCGCCACCGGTGAGGTCACCCAGGGCCCAGAGGGCAGCTGGGATGACCGGATGGGCCCCTACAACACTCGTGAGGAAGCAGCTCACGCCCTGGAAACGGCAGCCGCCCGGACGAAGGCTGCCGATGCCTACGACGAGAAGGACGATGACTGGGGCGTGAAGCCCTCCTGGGAGAAGTAGCTCCTAAGAAGTGGACTTGCGGGCCTTCGCCGCTGCGCGGGCCGCTTCCTTCTTCTTAGACTTCGCCAGCTTCTTGTACGCTGCCTCAATATTCTTGACGGCTTCGGCGTACCCTCTCAAGGCCTCCATGCCTAGCTCGCGTTCCCGCTGGTACAGCACGCCATAACAGAACGTGTCCTCGCCGCGTGCGCGGGCATGGCGGGACAGCTCCAGGAGTTCGTCTCGGGAGGTAACCGAGTCCTGGAAGTCACCCAGCACTGACTGCATCGTCTTGCAGGCAGCGTAGAGGTCCTTGGTCTTCAGTCCCGTGGCGCGGCCGACGGCGTCAGCGGAGTACCGCAGTTTCTTGGCGGCTTTGCGCATGTTGTGGAAGTTTTCTTCCCGCTTCCGGAGTGGGATCTCGGTGTCATCCCACTTGGCCACGGCCGCATTGTGGCGCTTCATCAGCTTCTTGTAGGCGGCGTCCAGGTGTTTAAACAACGCGGACTCTTCTTCATATTTCACCTGCTCCTTGGTCGGAGTGGTGTCCGCTTCCTCGCTGGTGGCCAGTGGCGGATTGGCAATCAACTCCTCCAGGCCCGCGAGCAGCGCAAAATAGCGTGGCGAATTCAGGCCTTTCAGGATCGTGCGGTGCGCGCGAGCGTATTTGCGCTGCATATCGCCAGCCAAATGTTCGCGGGCGGCCTCGTCGATGATGTTGTCATCATCCAAGCCGAGCAGCATCTCAAAGCGTTCTGCCACCACCTCCGCATCACGAGCGACCCCCAAGGTAGCAGCGAGCAGCTTCAGCTCCTCCTCGAGCTTGAGGTATTCCTCGCCCACCAAAATCCCCTCAAAGGTCTGCATGAGGCTGCGCAGCTCGCGGGTGGCCACGCGCATCTGGTGTACCGAGTCATATTCATCGCGACGCACCATAGGATCAACTTCCAGGAGCCGATCTCTATTGACGCGCAGGGCATTAACGACGGCATATGCCGCAGTATCCGGATCCAGCTCCGCCATCGCCGGTGGTAGGGGAGCATAGTTAATCGAATTGCCCAGCGCCGCAACCAGCTTGGATGGACTATCGGACGTAACCGCACCGGCTTCTTGCAGGACAGACTGCGCGGATTCGAAGAACTCGGGGCTGGCCTCAATTTCTGGGGTGATTTCGAGTTCCCATTCGCGCCACTGTTGCTTCGTGCCGGCGGGCAGCAGAGACCAGGCGGTGACGTGGTCGTCGCAGAATTCCGCGATCGCCACGCCATTGTCGTCAGCAAGGATGGATTCGTGGCGCTCGTTGTCTACCTGCGCGATGACCTGCAAAGGAAGGTCACGCACGATCGCGCGGATGGGGTTCAGGATGTCCGCTGGGGGGACGTCGCCGTCGGTAAGTGGCGCGCCTATTTCGATGCGGCCGTGGTCAGACGGGAGTTTAATGTGCCAGCCCTCGTCTTTGCCGCCGGTACGACGCCGCAGGGTAATTTTTGCGCGGGTCAGCCGCAGATCGGCGGTGTCAAAATATCGGGCGGAGAGGTGATGCACCGCCTGCGATGCCACCTCATTGACTCCGATGATGCCGGTGAGATCCGGGACCTCAGCGGTAGTGGAGGCAGCGTACTTCACTTCTACCTCCAACGCGCGGGTTAGTGGTTCTGGTGACTTGCTCATGGTTATACCTCTATTGGCAGTACGAAAAATGTTGGAAAAATCGCTGGTTAATTCACCCTCCAGGGTATCGGACAACCCCGGTCGGTGGTAATAGCCAGTTGCGTAATGCCAAGAGTCTGCGCAGGCCCGGGGTAGAACCGTAATCTAGACATTATGAACAGCCAACAGGAATTTGTGCTCCGGGCATTGGAAGAGCGCGACATTCGCTACATTCGACTCTGGTTTACCGACATTCTCGGCTACCTCAAGTCCGTGGCCGTGGTTCCCGCGGAAATCGAAGCAGCCTTCGAAGAAGGAATCGGGTTCGATGGCTCCGCCATCGAAGGATTCTCCCGAGTTTCCGAATCGGACACTGTGGCACGCCCCGACCCATCCACCTTCCAAGTGCTCCCGTTCGAGCATGATGATCCCCAACCGCATTCAGCTCGCATGTTTTGCGACATCACCATGCCCGATGGGGAACCATCCTGGGCGGACCCGCGGCAGGTGCTGCGGCGCAATGTCGATGCGGCCGCCAAAGAGGGATTTACCTGCTACATTCACCCCGAGATTGAGTTCTACCTGACCAAGAACCTGCCCACCGATGGCACTCCACCGGAGCCGACGGACTCCGGTAGCTACTTCGACCAGGCGATGCACGAAGAAGCACCGCACTTTAGGCGTGACGCGATCGCAGCGCTGGAATCGATGGGGATCTCTGTGGAGTTCTCCCACCACGAGATTGGTCCTGGCCAGCAGGAAATCGACCTGCGGTACGCCGACGCTCTGACCATGGCGGACAACATCATGACGTTCCGCTACCTGGTGAAAGAGGTCGCGCGCCGCAACAACGTCTACGCCACTTTCATGCCGAAGCCCTACCAGGAGCATGCTGGCTCTGCGATGCACTCGCATATGTCCCTGTTCGAGGGGGATACCAACGCGTTTCATGATCCGGACGACGAATACTTGCTCTCGCGAACGGCGAAGCAGTTCATCGCAGGTATTTTGACGCACGCACCGGAGATTTCCGCTGTCACCAACCAGTTTGTGAATTCCTACAAGCGGATCATGTTCGGTAATGAGGCCCCGACCGCGGCCACCTGGGGCATTTCGAACCGTTCCGCGATGGTGCGGGTGCCGTCGTATAGCCCAGGCAAGGCGAACTCGCGGCGCATCGAGATCCGCAGCTTGGATTCCTCCGCGAATCCCTACCTGGCCTACTCGGTGCTGCTGGCGGCAGGACTCAAGGGAATCAAGGAAGGGTACGAACTCTCCGATCCCGCAGAGGACGACATTTCCCTGCTCACCCGCCGCGAACGCCTGGCCATGGGGTATGAAGATCTCCCACAGAGCCTGGATGATGCGCTGCACCTGATGGAAAAATCCGAACTGGTGGCTGACGCCCTCGGCGAGCACGTGTTTGAGGTCTTCCTGCGCAACAAGTGGCGCGAATGGAAGGACTACCAGGCGCAGGTTACTCCCTGGGAACTGCGCACTGACCTGGGCTACTAGCGAAGGAGAACCATGTCCAGCCCCCGCTCATCCCGTTCTAGTCTGCCCACGCCCGGCGCCCTAAGTCTGCATTCGCGCACCGCGATCGCAGATCTGGAGCTGCTTGGCTGGTACAACCGGGATTCCCTCGACGTGCTCTGGGCGCTCTCCGGCGCGGGTGACGGTGACCTGGCGCTCAACAACTGCGTACGGCTCCACAGCGCCCTGCAAGAAAGCGGGCAGTGGCAGCTTTTCGACGCCCTCCTGCGCGAAAATCTCGCCTTTCGGGTCCGCTTCTTCGCACTGCTGGGCTCCTCCTCTGCACTAGGGGACCACATCGTGGCGAATCCGCAGGTGTGGCCCCTGCTAGGGGAGGAGCTGCCCACCCCGGGTGATCTCATGCGGGAGATGCTCAGCTGCGTGGAAGCAACCCCTGCCGGGTTGGAGGGGGACACCGCCGCCGACTCCCTGGAAACCCCGGGCACCTACGTGTCCCACATGAAGGTGGCGGAGGCCGAGCGACGGCTGCGTACCACCTACCGCACTTTGCTGATGCGGATCGCGGCACACGATGTGGCGGGCACGTATCCTTCAAACTCGCGACGCCCCGGCCAGCCCGAAGTTCCATTTACTGTGGTCTCTGGGCTGCTCGCAGATCTCGCCGACGCGGCCCTGACCGCGGCCCTCGCGGTGGCGGTGGGGGCTGTGTGTGGCTCTGCTTGTGGCGAGGACGCGCCGGGGCAGCTCGCCGTGATGGCCATGGGCAAATGTGGTGCCCGGGAGCTGAACTACATCTCGGATGTCGACGTCATTTTCATCGCGGAGCCCGCTGATGCGAAGGCCACCAAGATCGCGGGCGAAATGATGCGCATCGGCTCCAAGTGTTTCTTCGAAGTAGATGCTGCGTTGCGGCCGGAGGGCAAAGCAGGAGCGCTGGTACGCACCTTGGAATCTCACGTCACGTATTACAAGCGCTGGGCGCACACGTGGGAATTCCAGGCGCTGCTCAAGGCTCGCCCGATGACGGGCTACCTGCCGTTGGCAGAGGAATACGTGGCGGCGTTGGACCCGATGGTGTGGGTAGCGTCTGAGCGGGAGAGTTTCGTGGCGGACGTGCAGGCGATGCGCCGACGCGTGATTGACAACGTTCCGCAGGGGCTGCGGGAGCGCGAACTGAAGCTGGGCATTGGTGGGCTGCGCGACGTAGAGTTCGCGGTGCAGCTCTTGCAGCTGGTGCATGGGCGTAGCGACGAGAACCTGCGCGCCAAGTCCACGATCAACGCTCTAGAAGCTCTCGTTGCGGCGGGATATGTGGGCCGGGAAGACGGGCGCGTCCTGATCCAGGACTACGAATACCTTAGGCTGTTGGAACACCGCCTGCAGCTGCAGAAACTCAAGCGCACCCACACCATGCCTCCCGAAGAGGACTCGGCGAATCTGCGCTGGCTTGCCCGTACGACGGGCACCGTGGGAACCGGGGCGCGTCGCAGTGGCGAGATCCTGGCCGACGAATTCCGGCGCGTGCGCATGGACATCTCGGGGCTTCATTCCAAGCTGTTTTACCGTCCGCTGCTGGAATCTGTGGCAGCGTTGTCCGTCGATACGCTGCGGCTCTCCCCAGAGGCGGCAAAACGCCAGCTGGCCGCCCTGAACTACCACTTCCCGGACCGTGCCTACGAGCATCTGATCGCGCTGGCGTCCGGGAAGTCCCGCAAAGCGAAGATCCAAGCCATGCTCCTGCCTACGCTCATGGGCTGGCTGGCCGATTCACCCGACCCCGATGCTGGCCTGCTGAACTACCGCAAGCTTTCCGACGCCGCCCTGGACAAGCAGTGGTTCCTGCGGATGCTGCGCGACGAGGGGATCGTGGGGCAGCGACTCATGCATATCTTGGGCACGTCGCCGTACATCTCTGATCTGTTGATCTCCACGCCCGACGCCGTAAAACTGCTGCGTGACGGCGCGAACGGTCCGATGCTGCTACAAACCGACCCCGACACGGTGTCCACATCGTTGGTCGCGGCGGCATCGCGCCACCCCGACCCCGACAAAGCGGTGAAGGTAGCGCGCAGCCTCCGGCGCGTGGAGTTGACCCGCATCGCGGCCGCCGACCTTCTAGGCCTGATGAATGTGAAGGACGTGTGCGTCAGCTTGTCCCGGGTATGGGACGCAGTGCTCGATGCTGCGTTCAAGGCAGAGATCGCGGCGTCGACACCGGAAAGGCAGGAACCACCCGCCAGGATCGCGGTGATCGGCATGGGCCGCCTGGGCGGCCAAGAGTTAGGCTTCGGGTCGGACGCTGATGTCATGTTCGTCTGCCAGCCGCACGCAGGGGCTGAGGAAAACGACGCGATCAAATGGGCAATTGGCGTCTGCGATCGCGTCCGCAGCAGGCTATCCAAACCATCGCAAGATCCAGCATTGGAAGTGGACTTGGGGCTGCGACCGGAGGGCCGGTCTGGGGCAGTGGTTCGCACCATGGAATCCTACGAGCAGTATTACGAACGCTGGGGCGAGACGTGGGAGATCCAGGCCCTGCTGCGCGCTGATTTCATTGCCGGGGACGAACAACTCGGTAAAGCATTCATCGCGATGATTGATCGCTTTCGGTACCCAGCGGAAGGAGCATCCCGCAAAACCGTGCAGGAAGTGCGCCGCATGAAAGCCCGCGTGGACAACGAGCGGCTCCCTCGCGGCGCCGACAAGAACATGCACACCAAACTTGGGCGCGGCGCCCTCACAGACATTGAGTGGACCGTGCAACTACTCACCATGCAGCACTCGCACGAGGTACCAGGACTGCGGACCCCATCCACATTGGAGGCACTCGATGTCCTTGGCGCACAAGGCGTGCTGGAGCCCTGGAAAGTAGACACCCTGCGCTCTGCATGGCTCACAGCGACCAAGGCCCGCAACGCATTGGTGCTGATCCGTGGCCGACGTACCGATGAAATCCCGCCGTCCGGGCCACACCTGGCCGCGGTGGCGGGTGCTGCTGGGTGGGGCAGGCACCAATCGCAGGAATTCCTCGACCACTACCTCAAAGTCACCCGACGGGCCCGATCCGTGGTAGACGAGGTGTTCTGGGGAGAACCAGCGTCCATCAGCGGATTGGACTAGGGTGGGGCGCATGGGAATCTCAATGTCACTGGACCTATCCACAGCAACCCTGGCCGAGTTAGCAGCCCTGGTGAACGCCGCCCAAGCAGCCGGTGTTGATCCGGAGACCGCCATCCGGGTCACCGATGACCAGCTCACCATCGACGTGGGCGTCGTCACCCGCCCTGCTCCGCAACATGTGTCCCCGGTGGATCCGCTGCGCGACACGGTGCGTCAGGTCCTCGGCGAGGAAGCAGTGCGCGGCGTGCTGGATTCTTTCATCACTAAGAACCCGCCACGCAAACCATAGTTGCTGGCAAACCGGAAGGCTTTTCGGAGCCAGCTCGAAGGTTATTGTTGGCCTTTGAACAACTAAGTGGCGTGGAATGGATATCGATGTATCCAGCACGAAAACGATTCCACCGCCCCTCTGGCACACTCGTTGCCGTGGCTATCGTTGCCTTGGTGCCCCTCGCAGGACTAGCAGGAATAGCCGCTACCGTTGGCCGGGAAGGCGCAGCGATCGAGCACTCGATGCGTAGCGACGAAGAAGAGGCAACCTATGCGGAACATCTGACGGAGATCCGCCAGGAATTGGTCGTTCGCATAGACAGAGCAGTCGAAGCAGGAGAACTTACCCTAGCCGACAAGGAAGAGATTCTGGAGGACTTTGACGCAGGAACGCTCGCACCCCAGGGGCTGGCTGAAATGGGACTGGAACCAGCACTGGTCACCGTAGCGCGATAGGTTAGCGGGCCCTCCCACGGTTGAACCACACTCGGGTGGCTGCTAATCCTACGATTCCCAGGCCCCACACCACGAACATCGAGATCCACGCCACTTGGAACGCGCTCCAGGACCAGTGACCATCAGAGACTTGCGCCAGCACCGTGCCGATACCCTGCGCCGCAACCATGGCAGCCAGGAAACCACCCATGTTCGCCAGCCCCGTACCCGTTGTCACCACGGAATGAGGCAAGTTCTCCCGCACCGAATCAAAACCGTAGTTCGACGCCGGGCCGAGCAATCCCAGCAACCCAGCCAACAGGGCAATAGCGACGAAACCCCGGGGCTGCGATGGCCAGAAAAACACCGCTGTGGCACAAAACAGAATCACGGAGTAGGACAGGGAAAACAGCTCTCGGCGTCGTCCCGCGCGTGCCGACACAATTCCGTGCAGCGGACCGGCCAACACCGTACACACCGTGTTAATAACCAGCACCGACGCCGCGGTCGAAGCAGACAGCCCCATGCCTTGCGTCATCGTCGGCATACCCCAAAGCAGATTAAACACAATGAGCGGCATGAGCATGGTGAAGTGGTTGAAAAACCCCATCCAGCACACCGGCAGACGCAGCACATCGCGCAACGAACCGCTCTGCTGTTTCCGGCGCTCCGCAGGCGCATCAGAGATCAGGATGCTGGCAGCAATCGCCACCAACATGCCCACCGCGCCCAGCGAAATAAACGCAGTCTGCCAGCCTCGCGCCCCCAGCAACGCAAGGAACGGCACCGCCGACAGGAACTGGCCAGCCTGACCGATCGCGGCGCTGAGCTGGGTAAATAGCGGAGTATGCTTCAGTGGGAACCAGAACGGCAAAATCCGCATGACGGACAGAAACGCTGTCGCATCGCCCGCACCGATCAGCACACGCGCGACAATCGCCACCGCATACGACGCCGTCAGCCCCAACATCAACTGGCCGACCGCCATCACCAACGCGCCTGCAAACAGTAACCGGCGCGCTCCAAATCTGTCGATCAACATGCCCGTCGGGATCTGCACCAATGCGTACACCCCCACCTGCACGGAGGTGAACACCGCCAGCTGAGAGGCGTCAATGTGGAAGTGCTCGGTAGCCTCCACACCCGCGACCCCCAGGGACGTCCGGCCGGTAATCGCCATGACGTACACCAACACCGCAGCGGTCCACACCACCAGGGCGCGCCGGGTTAATTGTGTTCGGGGATCGACGTTCATTTGGCGAGTCGGGCGGAGACGATCACGTTGTATCCCAAGTCTTGCGCGCCGGATACTGAGCAGGCGATGAGGATCATGCGCCCCGGATCATGTTCGTCGACGAGCTCTTTATCTTCGATGGCGTCGTATTTGTCGACCAGCCACGCATTATCTACGATCCACTGGCGGTTGTTGCCGGCGCTGTCAGTCATGGTGATGCGCGAGCCGTTCAACTTGTCGCTGGAGTATCGGCCGACCGTGCCGCCCGATACCGCAGGGACCTGTTCGGCTGGCTTATTGAGGTCCACAGCCGCCGTGACAACCTCAGAGATCGAGTTGAAGACGAGCTTCTGCTGCCCCCAGGCATGCCCGAGCACATACATGGTGCCGGCTTCCGGCTTGCTGGGGTCCACACCCCAGCCTTCTACCCAACGCACCATGGTGTCCTGTGGGCCTGCGGGGTTGAGCGGCAGGACGTAAGGCATGGAGTCGTAGGTCGCGCCCGTCACGGCAGCGGGGCCGTCCATGGTGAATGAGCCAGTGGCTGCGGGCGGTGGCCCCACGTTCACGGTGGGGGTGGGGGTGGGCGTTGGCGTTTCGCTTATCGACGGCTGTGGCGCTGGCGCAGTCTCTTCTTCCTTCTTGCCACAGGATGCAAGGGTGGCGGTGGTAATCAGGATGAGTGCGGCAGCAGTGATTCGTCTCATAGCTGGCTACGTTACCGAATATTCCCAGCCTTGGTGTCCATAGCGCAGTGTTTCCCCAGGTTGTGTTTGATGAAAGAACAACCTTGACCCGTGGATCTGGGGCAGCAACTCGAGTGCTGGGTGGGGTTCGAAGTCCTCGTATCCTGCGGGTTCTTCGTCCGTGAGCGCTCGGATAGTGCCGTCCTCGGTGGTGTGGAGCGATCGCAGTGGCGCGGTGCGGGCGAGCAGTGAAGTGGCGACGGTGATGGCCTCCAGCTGCGTGTCGCTAACCTCTGGGAAGGCATTGGCGCGGAACAGATCGCAGAACGCACGTGGATTTCTTCCGTGCATGATAGTGATGGCAGCGAGGGTTTCCCTGGCCACCAGCTCCGCTTCCGGGACAGTGAGCGGGTAGACCGGCGCCCAGTCGCCCTGGCCGATGACGAGCGCTTGAATTCGTGTGCCCTCCAGGAGCGGTACGTCATTGATCCATACCCGGCCCGGAAGCCACGGGGATTCCGTGCGGCCGAGCACCACGTTGAGCAGCGCCACCCCGGCCACCAGGTCAGGCTCATACACATCCAACCGATAATTCTGAGGCAGGTCCACGGTACAGAGCGACACCATGCCATCGTGGCGAAAGGCCCAGATGTCTGTGCCATGGACCTGCACGTATTCTGGCCCCAACTGTGCGACGAGGGTATCCAACTGCTGCGAAGTCATGAGCCCAGTCTAAACTGCAATGGTGTGGAGACCAGACAACTAACGCGCACCGCCCTCGGCCTGGCACTTTTCACCATCTGCTACAACGTTGCGGAAGGTGGGCTCTCCGTATGGTCGGGAAGGTCTGCCGGGCTGGAGGTCATGATTGGATTCGGGCTGGACTCGTTTATTGAGTCGCTCGTCGCAATCCTGGTGGCCCTGCGCCTGGCCGGCCGGCTACGTGGCGAGCCCGAAGGGGTGGGGGAGCGCAAAGAGCTCATCACCCTGCGCGCAGTAGCCGTGAGCTTTGTTGTGCTCGCGGTGTACCTCGTGGTGGAAGGTTTTGCCGGGATTATCTCTGGGGAAACTCCCGAGCGCTCCTGGCTCGGCATCGCCGTCCTGATCGCGTCTGCCGTGGTAATGCCGGTGCTGTGGTGGGCGAAGGTGCGCGTCGGTAAGGCGCTGGGTGGCGACCAGCTCATCCTTTCCGACGCCGGTGAGACCAAAATCTGCCTCATGATGACGGCCGCCGCCCTCATCGGGATAGCCCTCCTCGAACTCACCGGCTGGGGCGGATTCGACGCCCTCGCCTCCTTTGTCATCGCCTGCTTCGCGCTCGGCGAAGCCAAGGAAGCCTGGGAAGGCGAACTAGAGGAAAGCTGCAGCTGCCCCTAACTGGCGACTACTTCTCCTTATCGCCCTCTACCTTTGGCTTTTCTGGTTCCTTAGGCTTCTCTGGCTCCTTTGGTTGTTCTGTTTCTTTCGGTTGTTCCGGTTTTTTTCGTCGGGTCCGCCTCTACGGAAGGAACACCGGGCTTCTTGTCGATCTCGCCCTCAGGAGCCTTCGAAGTTGGCGCCTGATCCTGTTGCGCTGGTGCGGCTGGCGCAGGAGCAGGAGCAGGAGCAGGGGCTGGAGCTGGTGCTTGCTGGCCAGGATTATTTTGTGAGCTGCCAGGCTTGTTCTCCGGCTTCTTTTCATCCGATTTTTCTGGGGTTGGTTGTGCCGTGCTCGTCGCAGGCTTCGATGCGCTGGTGGTAGGGGTGCTGGTATCTTCAGCAGGCTTGGAATCATCTTCCTTACCGCACGCCGTGAGAGTGAGAGCAGCTGCGGTGAAGGCTGCCAGGGCAATGCGAGTGCTGTGACGAAGAGACATGGTTCCCTTTCTAGGTAATTGGCAACATCAAATTAGTTATAGCTGCTCCTTTCTGCTGGCGCGTGGGGAAATTGTTGTTTGTGGTGAAGTTGTGATTTTTAGGGTGGGTGGGGGTGCTGGTTGTTCTGGGGGTTTCTTCTAAAACCCGGGAAGCATTCCCCGGGTCTCGGGAGAAAAACGTGGAAATAGCAAGTGTGAAGTAGGGAAAGTTGCCGAAACCCGGGAAACGCTTCCCGGGTTTTATGGCTGGGCTAAGCTCTCGTCGAAGAATAATCCCCGAGCCAAAAGGCTCGGGGATGCTCCTAGAAACTAGCAGTCGAAGTAAAGCTCAAACTCTTGTGGAGTTGGGCGGGTGCGGTTCGGGATGATCTCGTTGTCGTACTTGTACTTGATGTACGTCTGGATGAGGTCATCGGTGAACACATCGCCTTCGGTGAGGAACTCGTGGTCGGCAGCCAGGGCCTCGAGGGATGCTTCCAGGGAGGTTGGGGCTGTCGGGATGGAGGCAGCTTCCTCTGGCGGGAGCTCGTAGAGGTCCTTGTCCACTGGGGCGTGTGGCTCGATGCGGTTCTTAATGCCGTCGAGGCCGGCCATCATCATGGCTGCGAAGCCGAAGTAAGGGTTGCCGGATGGGTCCGGTGCGCGGAACTCGATGCGCTTTGCCTTCGGGTTGGAGCCAGTGATTGGGATGCGGACCGCGGCGGAGCGGTTACGTTGCGAGTACACCAGGTTGATTGGTGCCTCGAAACCCGGAACCAGTCGGTGGTAGGAGTTCAGGGTCGCATTGGAGAATGCGAGCACTGCACCTGCGTGGTGCAAGATACCGCCGATGTAGTAGCGGGCCATGTCGGACAGGCCTGCATAGCCGTTCTCGTTGTGAAACAGCGGCTTGCCGTCCTTCCACAAAGACTGGTGAGCGTGCATACCGGAGCCCGCGTCGCCAGCCAGCGGCTTTGGCATAAAGGTTGCGGTCTTCCCGTTGGCCTTAGCGGTTTGCTTGATGATGTACTTGAATGTCTGCAGATCATCAGCCGCGTGCAGCAGGGTGTTGAACTTGTAGTTGATTTCCTGCTGGCCCTGGCCGCACTCGTGGTGGAACCGCTCGATCTCAAACCCGGCGTTCTTCAGGTGGCGGGCCATTTCATCGCGGATCTCCACTGCGCCGTCGTAAGGGGCGTTAGGGAAGTAGCCCTTCTTGGTGCGGTTCTTGTAGCCGGTGTTCCGGGAACCGTCCAGGTTGTATTCTTCGCCGCGGTTCCACCAGCCCTCGTCGGAATCTACTTCGTAGAAGGAAGCGTTAACGTCGGCGTGGAAGCGGACGGAGTCGAAGAGGTAGAACTCGGCTTCCGCGCCGAAGAAACAGGTGTCGGCGATACCGGTAGAGGCGAGGTATTCCTCGGCTTTGCGGGCGACGTTGCGTGGGTCGCGGGAGAAAGGCTCGCGGGTGAAGGGGTCGTGCACGAAGAACTTCATGTTCAGAGTCTTCGCGCTGCGGAACGGATCCAGCATTGCGGTCTTCACGTCCGGCAACAAGTTCATGTCGGATTCTTCAATGGTGGTGAAACCACGGATAGACGATCCATCAAATGCGAGGCCGTTCTCAGCAGCTTCCTCATCGAACATCGAAGCCGGGATGGACAGGTGGTGTTCCGTGCCCGGGACATCGGTGAAACGGATGTCCAAAAATTCGATGTTTTCGTCCTTGATGTACTTCACTACATCTGCGACGTTCTCAAATGCCACGTGGTGCTCCTCGCGGGTGTGGCCCGACAGGGGAGTAGCTCGTCGGGCCGGGCTGTTAATTGTCGAGCTAGGTGAACTCTATCGGTACAGCTAGCTACAGCACAGCTTTTATTCACTGGTGCATGTGTATCAGTGTACAAAGTTCACTACCGCTTACGCTAAATTGCGCTGGCATTTCGTTCACGGATACATTGCTAGGTATGTCAGAACCCAAGCGCAGCTGGATTGAAGGCCCTTCCATCCCCGGTGATTACGACGACCTTGGCCCCGGAAAGTGGCCCGGCGAAAAACTCGGCCTCCCCGAATCAGGTCCTGGAGCACTGGCATCTGTGCTGAGGCGATGCGGTGGCATCACTCTGGACTGGTTCTTTGCCATGTTCATCGCCGTGATCATTCGTAATTCCACCGATGCGCTGGGTGGTGTGCCGACCCTAACGCTGATCATTTTCTGTGTGCTCTCCGTGGTCGGTGTCGTCTTGTTTGCTCGCACCCCGGGGCAGGCGATGCTTCGCATGGGGGTGGCGCGCGTGGACGCCGAGGAACGCGTCGGACTCTGGCGCGCCCTGGTGCGCATCGCCCTCACCGTATTCTTGCTGCCCCCGATCCTGGTGGACTCCGACGGTCGCGGGCTGCACGATCGCGCGACTGGCACCGCGGTAATCCTAGGGTAGCGGGATCGAAATCGAGCGTACGGATGGGACGAAATTTGCTGAAAACGTCCCATCCGTACGCTAAATCCGGCGCTCCTACACTAAAGCGAAAAGCAAGATCTGCGCCATGATGATTTTGAGCACCATGGCTAGCGGGTAGACCGTGGTGTAGCCGATCGCTGGGAGTTCGTTGCGGGCTTGGTCGCTCGAGTATCCCAGGATCGCTGGGTGCGTTTGCACTCCGGAGAAAATTCCCGACACGATGCCGAACGGCAGCCGGAGTACCAGGTGCCCCACAACGAGGGTGAAGAGGCACATGAACAGGGTGAGGATTGCGCCCAATCCGATGATGGTCAGCGAAGTCGGGTCTGACAGCGCCGTCGAAAAGCCTGCGCCCGCGGTGGTGCCAATACCGGCGAGGAATAGCGTGAGCCCCAGGGTCTGCAGGATTTTCAGGGCGGAGTAGGGCGTTTGCCAGACGAACGGGCCGGTGCGTCCGAGTGCGCCGAGGATCAATGCGACCAGCAGTGGGCCGCCCGCGTTGCCGAGTTTCAGGGTCATTCCGCCGGGGAGTGGTACTGCGATCATGCCGACGAGCACGCCGATCGTCAGGCCCATGAGCAGCGGGATCAGGTTAATGTCTGAGACAAGTTTGTAGGAGTCACCGAAGAACTTGGTGGCGCGATCCATCTTTGCGGCGGAGGTGACTACTCGGACGCGGTCACCGAGCAGGAGCGTCATGTCTGGGGTGGCGACCATGTCATCGTCACCGCGACGGATGCGGGTGATGAGCATGTCGGACATCTTGGGGCGGAGTTTGCTTAAAGGGATGCCCACGACATCCGGGTTGGAGACGAAGATGCGTCGGTAGTCGAGGCCGTCGTCGTGCGTCGGTTCGCCTGGTAGCGGGGTGCCAATTGCCTCGATGGCGCGCTCGATCTCCTCCGGGGTGCCCACCACGCTGAGGATGTCGCCAACGCGGGCGCGATCTCCCAGGTCGGGAACGTGCAGGTCGCCATCACGTTCGCGGCGGGAGACGATCACTTCCAGCTCCAGAATGTAGGGAATGTTCGTGATCGCTGGCAGTCCGGGTTTATCCACCCGAATCCGCTGCGTGATCAGCTCCTGCATCGCCACGCCGGCCGCGACCGCCTCGGCATCGTGATCCACCCGGAACAGCTTGCCCAGCACGCCGATCATGATGATGCCCACCAGCACACCCAGCGGGTACGCCAGCGAATACGCCACCACCGGCAGGTCCGACATCGCAGCCAGCTCAGATCCTTGGAACAGCAGGGGCAGGGATTCCTTCGCCGCCGCCATCGCTGGGGTGTTGGTCAGCGCGCCGGTGAACATGCCTGTGCCGGTCGCCGCGTTAAGCCCGCCAAGCTTCACGACGCCATAAGCCAGAGCCGTGGTTGCAACAATGATGACCACGGCAAACAGGTTGTATTTCAGGCCCGTGGTGCGGAGCGAATGGAAGAAGTCCGGTCCCGCTTCCAGGCCGATCGTGTAGACGAAGAGAGCGAGCCCGATGATGTACACCATCGGCGGCAGCGTCACTGCGGGTTCTATGGTGGCGAATCCGAGTCCCACAAAGAGCACGGCGGCGACACCTAATTTGAAGGATCCGATCTGGATCCGACCAAGCAAAAGCCCTAGCGCCATGATGACGACTAGGGCTAGTAGCTGGTTCTCAACAAAGAACTGCACTTTTTTATTTTCCTCGTTCAGCCTGACGGCGGGCACGTCGGTTCATACCAGAGACCTTAGCTCCCTTCGGGAGTGGTCCCTTGGGCAAACCGGGCTGGCCGGACGCATTGCCCACACTATCCATGGCTTCAATGCGCTGGGCCAGGGCGTACACTTCGTCCTTCTTGTAATTACGTGGAAGCTTCATCAGTTCCTTCTGCAGGTTACGCAGCGGAACTTGCCCCTCTCCTTCACCAGCGTACATCTCATAGATAGGAACGCCACCGGATACTCGGTTGAGGCGTCGTTTAGCCTGCGCCATCATCGGCTTCACGCGGTGCATTTCGCCTTCGCCCACCAGGACAATGCCTGGATTGCCGATAACACGGTGCACAGCGTCCATGTGGGTATTGGCAGCCACAGCAGTCTTGGCGCGCCACACCATGCCCACGCCGGACTTCAGATTCTCCAGCGCCCAACCAGCAGCACCCGGCTGGTCCTTGGCCTGGTCATACACGGAATTTTCCACGCGACGTGTAAACACGAACATGGCGAGCATAAACCCGAGTGCCAAGCCGATCGGGAGCATGAACCACTGCGCCTTGAAAAGCAACCCGATGCCGAAGAACACCAGGCCCACACCGAGGATCGACAGCAACATAAGCGGCACAAGAGCCTTATCGTTCTTGCGCTGCATCTGGAACGCCTGCCACATCTGGGCGTAGTTCTGCTTACGTTGGGCCCGCTTAGCGGCCTTCGCTTCCTTCTCGGCGGCCTTGAGTTCAGCCTTCTTTGGATCTGCCATGACACCTACTTTAGGCCACCGCGCCTGAATTTCTATATTGCGGGCACGCGTAGGTTGAGTTTTGGTTCGTACTCGCGGCCGGGCGCGCCTAAAAGCAGCAAGGTGAAACCCGGCAGGTCGAGAGACTGCGAGCGAATTAGTGCCCTATGGCGTGAAAAGCAGATGTATTGAGAGTGTGTGGCGGCCCCTTTGATCCCGACATTGGTGGACCGGTGCCCCGACCCCGACATTACGCCCCCGAGGTTGCCCCAAAAATGCCTCCACCAGCCCGAACTTCGGGAGGGTAATGTCGGGGACAACGGATTTCCCCGCAGCCCCTCAACCCGGCTTGTGAACGTTGTGGATGAAGTGGTTAATGGGCCATCATGGCGGCCCTTTTGATCCCGACATTGGTGGACCGGTGCCGCGACCCCGACATTACGGCCCCGAGGTTGCCCCAAAAATGCCCCCACCAGCCCGAACTTCGGGAGGGTAATGTCGGGGACAACGCGTAAACGACCCGAAATCCTCAACATATTGGGTTTCACCCAGCTGCTTTTCGGGCCAAGCACACCGCCTCGCAAAACCAACCCCTTGCGCTTCGGCCGCAAACCAGCTAGCGTCACTAAGCGGACTATTCATGGAAGGAAAGGGACGACGTGAGTTACATCGTTACCTTGAAGCTACACCTGCAGCGCGAATTTACGCGACCTGACAGGTGCATGTAGTCTACGAATTTTTCATTCTCAGTGCTGCCTGTCGATGTTGCAGGCGGCACTTTTTGGGTTTCTAGGGTGACGGCTTGTGGCGTCGATAAGCCTGCGCTGACCTATTTTGGAAGGAATCCTGATGTGCAAAGTGATCAACTTTGCTTCGATCGTGGAGGATGAGGCGCTGCGGCAGGCACAGATCACCGCCGAGCTGCCGTTCATTTATCCGCACGTGGCGCTGATGCCTGATGCGCACGTGGGCATGGGCTCCAGTATCGGTACGGTGTTCGGCACGATCGGTGCGGTGATCCCGGCGGCAGTCGGCGTGGATATTGGCTGCGGCATGATCGGCGTGCGGACGTCGCTGGTGAAGGACGACCTGAAGGGCGACCTGACGCAGCTTCGCGACGCCCTGGAGGCCATCATCCCGCTCTCCCCAGGTAACTACAATTCGAAGGTCCGCTTCACCGCCACGAAGAATCGGGTGCGTGAGCTGGAGGATCTCGCTGCCGAGGGTGGGGTGAACCTGGAGCACTCACCGAAGTGGAAGGTGCAGCTCGGATCCCTGGGCGGCGGTAACCACTTCATCGAGCTGTGCCTTGATGAGCTGGATCGGGTGTGGATGTTCCTGCACTCCGGGTCCCGGGGAGTGGGCAACAAAATCGCGCAGAAGCACATTCGGGCGGCGAAGGCAGACATGCGAACTCGGCGTCGAACCGTGGTGGATCCGAACCTGGCCTACCTTAGCGAGGGAACCCCAGAGTTCGACTCTTACCTGCGGGATCTGAACTGGGCGCAGCGCTTCGCGTACCTCAACCGCGAGGAGATGATGGACCGGTTCGCCTTCGCGCTCCGCGAGTTCGCCGGCGACTTTGAGGAAGTCGAACGGATCAACTGCCACCACAATTACACCGTGCAGGAAGAACACTATGGCAAGCGGGTGTGGCTGACCCGTAAGGGCGCGATCCGGGCAGACGAGGGCGTGTCCGCACTGATTCCCGGTTCGATGGGCACGGCATCGTACGTGGTCGAGGGCCTGGGAAACCCGGAGGCGCTGCGCTCTGCGCCACACGGTGCGGGCCGGGTGCTGTCGCGTACCCAGGCGCGTGCCGCCTTCACCGCAGCCGACCTTGAGGCGCGGATGGGTGACATCGTGCACCGTCCAGGTGAGGAGTTCATTGACGAGATCCCGGATGCCTACAAGGACATTGATCAGGTGATCGTCGATGCAGCTTCGCTGGTGAGGGTCCGCCACAAGCTGCGGCAGGTGCTGAACGTCAAGGGCACCTAGACTGGTTTTATGTTTGTCGATCGCATTGCTGCCAGGACTGCGCCGGTGCGCGGGTATGCCTGTGGCTTGCCCGTCACCAGGTGCCTGGCTAAGCAGCGGCTGTGGCTGCGCAGCCCAGTGACGATCTTCACCGGCGATAATGGGTCGGGTAAATCCACCCTCATCGAGGCTCTGGCCTGCAAGCTGGGTTTCAATGCGGAGGGCGGTCGCCAGTTCGAGTTCCTGACCACCGAATGGACCACTTCTGAGCTGCATAAAGGCTTAGTGGTGGTCGGTTCGGAAACCATCCTGGGAGGCTATTTCCTGCGCGCGGAAACGCACTACAATGTCTCTCCCCAGTCGCGGATTCGTTCCCACGGCGAGTCCATCATGGACGTGGTGGAGGACAACTTCTTCCACAAGTGGCTGTACATTCTGGACGAGCCCGAGGCGGGGCTGAGCCCCATCCACCAGATGGCGTTGCTCGGCTACATTCACCGCATCGCCACAGGTGGTGGGCAGTTCATCATCGCGACGCACTCGCCCATCATCTTGGGGATTCCGGGCGCAGACATCATCCACATCACACCCGCGGGCTTTCAGCGGATGACCTTCGATGACCATCCGCTCTACCGCAATTACGCCAGCTACCTGGGGGTGTGATGTTTGTTTCCAGCGTTTCCGTCCCGGAGTTCACCTCGGGCACCTACGTTGATGACCTCCCGGTGGTCGCGGCGTTGCGCGAGCACGGGGCACTGCGCTTCACGACGCCCATCACCTTCATCGTGGGCGAAAACGGTTCCGGGAAGTCGACGCTGCTGGAAGCTATCGCCGTCTCGCTCGGTTTCAGCCCAGAGGGCGGCTCCCGAAATATGAACTTCTCCGGCCTCGACGCGGTATCTGAGCTGCATAAATATCTGGCGGTGACGCGGCCTAGGAACCCGCGTGATGGGTACTTTGTGCGTGCGGAGTCTATGTACCGCGCGTACACCTACCTAGACACGATCAACGACGGTCGGCAACCCTTCATGCACCCCAACTCCCATGGTGAGGCGACGATGGAGCTGGTGCGCCACCGCTTCCACGGCAACGGGTTGTTTCTGATGGATGAGCCGGAGTCCGGGTTGAGCTTTGACACCAGCGTCGAACTAGCAGGGAAGATTGAAAAGCTCGCAGATCAAGGAGCTCAATTCATCATTGCGACGCATTCGCCGATTCTGCTGGGGATTCCAGGCGCTCGGATTCTGGAGATCACGGAAAACGGTCTGGGGTTTGTTCCCTACGATGAGTGTGAACTCGTCCAAGCCTACCGAGAGTTTCTCGCTGATCCGCACGGGACCGCGCAGTACCTGGTGAATGGGGAGTAAGAGCGGGGCCGAAATCTAGCGTACCGATGGGATTTTTCGCGCATGATTCGTCCCATCCGTACGCTAAATCCCGCGCGTTATCTGGTCGCTGAGGCGGGGTCGAAATCGAGCGTACCGATGGGATTTTTCGCGCATGATTCGTCTCATCCGTACGCTAAATTCCACGCGTTATCTGTTTGCCAAATCCCGCGCGTTATCTGGTTGCTACTGGGGTTTCCTCTGAAGCGCCGTACTTGTCCAGCAAGGACTGTGCTTCCTGGGCGGTGGATCCTTCGGAGGTTTCTTCCAGGTGCTTGAGGTTTTCTGGTAGTTCCTCGCCTCGGGCCTTGATGGTCTGGGCGTAGAGTCGGCCTGCGCGGTAGGAGGAGCGAACCAACGGTCCAGACATAACGCCGGAGAAGCCGAGCTCCTTCGCGTATTGGGAGTGTTCCACGAATTCCTCTGGGCGGACCCAGCGGTCGATGGGGTGGAACTTGATGCCTGGGCGCAGGTATTGGGTGATGGTGATGATGTCGCAGCCTGCGTCGTGAAGCTCGCGGAGTGCTTCCCGGACCTCGTCGACAGTTTCACCCATGCCGAGGATCAGGTTGGATTTAGTGACCAGACCGAAGTCACGGGCTTGGCGAATCACGTCGAGGGAGCGCTCATAGCGGAACGCTGGGCGGATGCGCTTGAAGATGCGGGGCACGGTTTCCACGTTATGCGCGAAGACTTCTGGGCGGGCCTCGAAAACTTCCTGCAGCAGGTCAGGCTTGCCGGAGAAGTCTGGTACGAGGTTTTCCACACCGGTGTGTGGGTTGAGTGCATGAATTTGGCGCACCACCTCGGCATAGAGCCAGGCGCCTTGGTCAGGAAGGTCATCGCGGGTGACGCCGGTGATGGTGGCGTAGTTGAGTCCCATTTCCTTCACCGATTCTGCCACGCGGCGTGGTTCGTCGCGGTCCAGTGGTTCCGGTTTTCCGGTGTGGATTTGACAGAAATCGCAGCGTCTCGTGCACTGGTCGCCGCCGATGAGGAACGTGGCCTCACGGGACTCCCAACATTCGTGGATGTTCGGGCAGCCTGCTTCCTGGCACACGGTGTGCAAGGAAGCGCCCGAGACGCGCTGCTTCATGTCCTGGTATTCCGGCCCGGTTTTGACGGAGGTGCGGATCCAGCGTGGCTTGCTCTCGATCGGAGTCTCAGCATTGCGAGCCTCGACGCGGAGCATCTTTCTTCCATCGGGTGCAACAGTCACGTAGGCCACCCTACACCTTTCGGCTGCCTAACCCCTTGCACGGGTCGGGAGCGCTACCAAAAGTATGGTCAGCGACGGTGAGTTTGCCGTTCAAGGCGTCGGTAAGCGCGGTGGCAAGGGGGGCGATGCACTCTGCGACGGTGACGTCCCGGCTGAGCTCCTCACTGAGGGTGGTGACCCCGGCGTCGCTGATGCCACAAGGGACGATGTGGTGGTAGTGCTCCAGCGTGTTGTTGCAGTTCAGTGCGAGGCCGTGCATGGCGACGCCTCTGGTGATGCGGATTCCGATGGCGGCGATTTTTCGGTCCGCACGCCCGTTGGAGGCGGGGACCCACACCCCGGATCGGCCGTCGATACGCCCGGCGTTGTGGACTCCGAGCTGGCGCACCACCTGGATCAGGGCTTCCTCAACGCGCCTGACGTAATCCACCACGTCAACAGGGTCGCGCAGCTTCACGATCGGGTAGCACACCAGCTGGCCTGGGCCATGCCAGGTGATTCGGCCACCGCGGTCCACATCGATCACTGGTAGCCCGTTGGTTGGGCGGTCTTCCGGCTGAGTGCGCTTGCCGGCGGTGTAGACGCTGGGGTGTTCCAGCATGAGCAGTTGATCGGGCACGGTGTCGGCGGCCCGCTGTTCCGCGATGTCCGCTTGAGCGTGCCACATCTCTTCGTAGTCGCGCACGCCAAGCTTGACGACGTCAAGTGGTCCGTCACTAGCGCGAATAGAGATATCGGGGGCGGTGAACGGTGGGCGAGGAGCTGTCATGCTTTTGTATCCTACTCGCCAAGTGCCTTCTTAAGGAGACCGCATAGTTGATCGGCTTCGTCTGGCGAAAGTCGCTCGGCGACGGTGCGGCAGGTGCCAAGGTGGCTGGGGAGGATAGCCTCGATGAGCTGGCGGCCCTCGTCGGTGAGCTCAATGAGGCTTTCTCGCCGACTGTTGGGGTTGACGGTGCGGGAAATGAGGCCTTCGGCCGTCAACTTATCCAACCGGTTAGTCAGCGCAGACGCAGAAATGAGTACCTGCTCAGCGAGCTCCTTGGCGGTGAGCGGGGTGTTGGCGCGCCGAAGGGTAGCCAGGACATCGAATTGCCATTGGTGGAGGCCATGATGGGCCAGGTTGGCGTCGATAAGCTGGCGTGCGTGATGTGCGAACTGCGCTGTGTATGCAGTAAGTCGCATGGGCGAGGCGTCTATCTCCGGCCGCGTACTGTGCCACTGAGCTAAGAGTTTTTCCACGTTAATTGCCATGGCTGGCTCCCAAAATCCAAACTGTTTGACATCGAAGTGTTTTCCACTTTAGCGTAGGGGAGACCTGTTAACCCAAACAGCGAAGGTGAATTGATGGAGTTTCTCAAGGCGTCGGTAGTGCCAGTGATTTGGTCCACAACCTACGTGGTCACCGCACAATTCCTTCCACCAGACCGCCCGATACTTGCCGCAATCTTGCGCGCACTGCCCGCCGGTTTAGTGCTGCTGCTGATCGTACGGACACTCCCCAAAGGGCAGTGGTGGTGGAAATCCTCGATCCTCGCACTAGCGAACTTCACAGGGTTCTTTGGGCTGCTATTTCTCGCCGCCTACCAACTCCCCAACGGCGTCGCCGCCGTGCTCACCAACACCTCACCATTGGTGGTCATGATTCTTGCTCCGTTTTTGTTGGGAGTTCGGGTCACCAGGATCCAGATCGGGGCGGGACTTGTCGCCGTCCTTGGTGTCGCAGGACTGACCCTCACCGGGCCCGTCGCACTCTCACCTCTTGGGGTTGTTGCTGGCTTGGGAGCAAGTGCCTGCATCGGAGCAGGTACCGTGCTTGCGAAACGCTGGGGACGCCCTGATGACGTACCACAAATCGCGGTGACCAGCTGGCAGCTGACCCTCGGTGGGTTATTCCCCGTGCCGTTTCTTGCCTGGGAAGGGTTGCCTGAGCGTCTCACCTGGGTAAACATTGCTGGCTATGCGTATCTGTCGATCTTCGGCGCACTCATCGCCTACATCATCTGGTTCAGCGCCCTGGCACGGCTCGACGCCGTGCGGGTGGCTCTTCTCGCTCCTATCACCCCACTGTGCGCCACCCTCATCGCCGTCATTTTCGTGCACGAACGTCTGAGCGCCTTGCAATGGGCCGGAGGGGCTCTCGTGGTAGCGTCGTTGGCCGCAACCCAGCTGCTCCCAGCACTGATGAGAAAGAGGACACAACAGTAGGTTTTCTCTACACTTGGCCATGATCAGCGATGGGAGAAAACATGGCAATCTATGGCGAACTGTTTCAAAAATTCGAAGAAAACCAATCCACTGACCAATTCGTGCAGCAGAACCGGAAGTTGCTCAAGCTCAACCTGTCCCAAGGCCCCATTCAGGCCAAAGTCGGATCGATGGTCTCCTATCAAGGCGATGTTCGCTTTCAAAACAAGGGTTCTGGCATCCTCGGAAAAATGTTTAAAAAACACGTCACTGGTGAAGGCGTGGAAATGATGGAGATCTCCGGTACCGGTCAGGTGTTCCTCGCTGATCTGGCACAGGAAGTACAAATCTTCTCCTTGGACAATGACACAGTGTCCGTCAACGGCAATAACGTCCTCGCGTTTTCCTCCACCATTAATTGGGACGTCCACCGAGTAAAGGGTGGCGCAGTGATGACCGGAGGCCTATTCAACGTTTCCTTGCATGGCACCGGCTTCGTGGCCATCACCACCGAAGGTGAACCGATGGCCTTGAACGTATCCGAAGCCCCCACCTTCGCCGACCCACAAGCGGCCGTCCTATGGACCGGTGGCGTCACTATGCAGGTGAAAACCGACTTCTCCGGGGGCCTGCGCTCCATGATCCACGGCGGAACTGGTGAAGCTTTCCAACTCGCCTTTGGCGGTCACGGCATCGTGGTCATCCAGCCATCCGAAGGGGAGAAATGGAACAAGCTCGCCACAGACGCCGGAACCACGTCCGGAAAAATGCTGGGGAGCTTGTTCGAATAAAACGGCCGGAGTAGAAAGCGACGATGCTAAGTCTGAGAAGATGGCGCCGATTTCGTAGTTAATGAAGTACTGCTAGAAGGCTTGTTTCGAGCTGCTGACTGGCTCGGCACAAGCCTTCTAGGTGGGTAACAGGGCGAAGCCAAGGCCCTAAACTAGCTTAAACAGTATCATTGTGACTACTAGAACTGTCGCTGCAACAGCGCTCCACAGGAGGATAGTTCGGTCTTGTCTGGATTTTACTTCCGTAGATGCAGTGGCCTCAGAATCATTTCTGTTTCTTTCGCGCATGAAGAAAATGAACTCTCCTGCAGCAAAGTAGATAATAAATGAGACTATGACGAGCCACCATGGCATGTCATCGCCAAGGCTTTTCACAGGGAAAGCCAAGATTATTGCGATAAGTAGCGCAGTGAGGTGTTGCTCCAAAGAGATTCGAGACATTGATTTCCCTAACACGCTACGGCTTTAACTGGGGTGGCCGTGGCAGTGCCGGTAAAGAAGATTAATGGCATACATGCTGCAAATGCCATTAGCTTTGAGGCTCGCGTGAGATTCTCCTGTCATGGTTACTAAATGGACTGAAAACACAATCCTAACTTGTTTGTGATTGTGCTCTCATCACTAGGATATATGTAGTTTTTTGGCATGTAGCAAATTTGACAAAAATTTTTATTAAGAACGAAAAAGCTCGGTTGTCTCCACAACAATTCCGTGGAGACAACCGAGCAAAATTACGCGGAAATAAACTAGAGGCCGTTCTTCTCGGCGTATTCCGCAGCCGTCATCAGCGGACCAACCTCGGTGATCTGGACCTCGAAGAGCCAGCCAGCGTCGAAAGGATCGGAGTTGATGGTCTCCGGCGCGTCAGCCAGCTCCTCGTTCACGGCGGTCACAGTACCGGTGACCGGGGAGAAAATGTCAGACACCGACTTGGTGGATTCCACCTCACCAGCAGACTCGCCGATTTCGACGGTGTCACCGACGGCTGGCAGGTCAACGTAGACGATCTCGCCCAGGGCATTGGCAGCAAAATCAGTGATGCCAACCTTGGCGGTGGCGCCCACCTCAGCGGAGTCAATCCACTCGTGGTCTGCCGAGTAAGAGAAGTTTTCAGGCAAAGACATAGTTTCTAGTCCTTTGGTCGAGAGTAAAACGGAAGAGTAACCACAGTGTACGTGTGCTTCTTGCCACGGATATCCACATCGAGGGTGTGTCCCTCCGTGGCGTGTTCCGCATCCACGTAGGCCATAGCAATCGGGTAGCCGAGAGTCGGGGAGAGCTGCCCAGAGGTGACCACACCGATCTCCTCGCCAGCAGGGGAAAGCACCACGGAACCAGCGCGTGCCGCACGACGACCCTCGCCCTGCAAACCGACCAGTTTCCGGGCCGGGGCGTAGTCTGCAAGTAGCACGGCAGATCCCACGAAGTCCTCTGTCTTCTTCTTGGAGACGAGCACGCCCAGACCAGCATCCGCAGGCTGCAAATTCAGGGTCAGCTCGTGGCCGTACAGTGGCATGCCGGCTTCGAGGCGGAGGGAGTCACGGCACGCGAGTCCGCAGGGTAGCAGGTTGAAGGAAGAACCGGCGTCGATAAGCGCCTGCCACAGTGCCGGCGCCTCGGAGGCAGGGAGGAAAAGCTCGAAGCCGTCCTCGCCGGTGTAGCCAGTGCGAGCGAGCAGCACATCGTGGCCGAGGATGCTGGCCGGTGCGGAAGAGTAGTACCTCAGCTCGGGGATATCGCCGAGCATTTCGGCTGCGCGGGGACCCTGCACCGCGATGAGGGCAATGTCAGCCGACTCATCCTTGACGGTGACGTCAAAGTCCTTAGCCCGCTCCACCAACTCTGCCGCGACCGTGGTGGCATTGCCCGCGTTCGGGACCACCATGAACTCGGCCTCGCCGAGGCGGTACACGATGAGGTCATCAATGATGTGCCCCTGTTCATTCACGATCATCGTGTACTTCGCCTTGCCCACGGCGATCGCGGACAACTGCGAAATCAACGCATAATCGAGGAACCGTCCAGCCTCAGCGCCGGTGACGCGAACCTCGCCCATGTGAGAAAGGTCGAACAGGCCCACGTTGGTGCGGACGGCGCGGTGCTCGTCAAGCTCGTTGCCGTAGCGCAGCGGCATCTCCCAGCCACCGAAATCAGTGAACAGAGCGCCGAGCTTCTCGTGCTCAGCATGAAGTGGACTCAGCATTTACTCGTTTCCTTCCATATCGAAAGCCTCAGGTGGTGGGCAAGAACAGACCAGGTTGCGGTCACCGTATGCCTCGTTGATGCGGCGCACGGCAGGGTAGTACTTGGTGCGCAGCAGACCAGGAACCGGGAAGACAGCCTGCTGACGGGAGAACTGATACGGCCACTCATCAGCAGCCGCTGCGGGCGCGGTAAATGGCGAGTGCGTCAGCACGGAATCCTCGAGGGCGATCTTGCCGTCGATGATCTCCTGGATCTCTGCGCGGATACTGCGCATCGCCTCAATGAAGCGGTCCAGTTCGGCCAGATCTTCGGACTCGGTTGGCTCCACCATCAACGTTCCGGCGACGGGGAACGCCAACGTAGGGGCATGGAAACCGTAATCCACCAGACGTTTTGCTACATCGGTTGCGGTGACGCCGGACTGCTTCGTCAGCTCGCGAATATCCAAGATACATTCGTGGGCGACCAGGCCGTTCTCACCGGTGTACAGGGTCGGGAAGTGGTCCTTCAGCTGTGCGGAAATGTAGTTAGCGCCCAGGATCGCAGTGCGGGTTGCCTCCCGCAGCCCCTCGGTGCCCATCATCGCAATGTAGGCCCACGGGATCGGGAGAACGCCGGCGGAGCCATGGACAGCACCGGCGATCGGAACACCCTGTCCGGTTCCCACTGCCGCGCGCGGATCCACGTCGCGGGCATCGGTCGGCAGGAACGGAACCAGGTGCTCAGCCACGCACACCGGGCCGACACCCGGTCCGCCGCCACCGTGCGGGATGGTGAACGTCTTGTGCAGGTTCAGGTGGGAGACATCGCCACCAAATTCACCCGGTGCCGCCACACCGGTCAGGGCGTTCATATTCGCGCCGTCGATGTAGACCTGGCCCCCTGCATCATGGATCTTCTTGCACACGGTACGGACAGTGTCTTCGAACACGCCGTGGGTGGATGGGTAGGTGATCATGATGCCCGCGATGTGGTCACCGTGCTTGGCGATCTTCTCATCCAGATCAGCAAGATCAATAGACCCGTCCGGCGCGGTAGCAACCACCACAACGCGAAGGTTAGCCAGCGTGGCAGAAGCGGCGTTAGTGCCGTGGGCGGACTGTGGGATCAAGATGATGTCTCGGCCTTTGTCGCCGTTAGCCACGTGGTAGCGACGAATCGCAAGCAGACCAGCGAGCTCACCCATCGCACCACTAGGAGGCTGTACGGACACCTTGGCGTAGCCGGTGAGGCTTGCGAGCCACTGTTCCAGCTCCGAGATGAGGTCCTGCCAGCCCTGCGCGTCCTCAACCGGCGCGTATGGGTGAATGTTGGCGAACCCAGGGTAAGAAATGGCCTCCATACCGGCGGTGGGGTTGAGCTTCATGGTGCAGGAACCCAGCGGGATCATCGTGCGATCCAGAGCCAGGTCGCGGTCACCCAGCATGCGGATATAGCGCATCATCTGGGTTTCGGAGTGCACCTGGTTGAAGATCGGGTGGGTGAGAAACTCAGTGGTGCGGGCAAGGTCCGCAGGCACGGCGTCAAGCTTTTCGCTAGTGGCAGTAGCGCCGAGGACGTCGAAAAGTGCTGCGACGTCCGCGCTGGTGGCAGACTCGCCGAAGCTGACCGACACCTTGTCGTTTCCAATAGCGCGGATCAGGTAACCAGCCTCAGCAGCTTTAGCCACAATGGCGTCTGCATCTGCGACTCGCACGGTGACGGTGTCGAAGAACGTGTCATGAACCAGGTCATCTTTCACCGCTGCAGCAAATGAGGTTGCCAGCCCGTGGATTCGGTCCGCGATCGCCTTCAGCCCGGTTGGGCCGTGGTACACCGCGTACATCGAGGCAGCGACAGCGAGTAGAGCCTGCGCGGTACAGATGTTAGAGGTCGCCTTTTCGCGACGAATGTGCTGTTCACGGGTCTGCAAAGCCAGGCGGTAGGAAGGGTGGCCGTCGGCATCGATCGACACACCTACCAGGCGACCCGGCATCTGTCGCTTGAGCTTGTCAGAAACCGCCATGTACGCGGCGTGCGGGCCGCCATAGAACAGCGGAACACCAAACCGCTGAGAGGTGCCGACCGCAATATCAGCACTCAGGGTGCCTGGCGCCTCCAGGATGGTCAACGCAAGCAGATCAGCTGCCACAGTGGCTAGGCCTCCGCGCTCGTGGATAGCGTCAATCACGGCCTTCGGATTGGTGACGTCACCTTCAGTACCTGGGTAGGCAATGACAACACCGACGAGGTCTTCGCCAACCAGCCCGTCACTGAGGTCGGTGATTTCCACCTCGAGGTCAATAGCACGGGCGCGCTCGGCCGCCACAGACAGGATTTGTGGGTGCAGGCGGGAATCCAAGACAACGCGGCGCCCCTTGCGCACCGCGCGGCTCATCAGGCCCACCGCCTCGGCCACGGCAGTCGCTTCGTCCAGCAGGGAGGCGTTAGCGATCGGTAGATCGGTGAGCTCTTCCACCATCGTCTGGAAGTTCAGCAGAGCCTCCAGGCGCCCTTGGGAAATTTCTGGCTGGTAGGGGGTGTAGGCGGTGTACCAGCCCGCGTCTTCCAGCACGCCACGACGGATGACGGGTGGGGTGATGGTGTCATGGTAGCCCTGACCATAAAACGCGCGCTTAACGACGTTCCGTCCCGCGTATTCCCCAAGCTTGGCCTGTGCCTCGTGCTCAGAAAGCGGTGAAATCGTCTGCGGTAGCTCTTGGAGCAAAATGTCGGCTGGTACCGCGTCCTTGATGAGGTCATCGACGGTGGTGTAGCCGATGGCGGAAAGCATATGTTCGGTTTCTTGTGCATCGGGCCCAAGGTGTCGGGCCAGGAAAGAATGCACTTGTTGTGACATGTAGTGTGCTCCTAGCTTTCGGAGAAAACGTGTAGAAAGTTTGTTTTCATGTTTCCACAATTGGGGGTGGCTGTGGGGTAAGTTTTACAAACTATGCATGCTTGTTTTGAGTATGCAAAAGCACCCCCGCTGAGGTGGGTTTTTCAGTGGGGGTGCTGTTGTTTTATGCGTTCTGTTCTATAGAACTGCTTAGACTTCTAGGTCTGCCGTGAAGTCGATGTTCTCCAGGCGGTCGCGGACGGTCGTCATGAAGCGGCCTGCGTCTGCGCCGTCGATCAGCTGGTGATCGTAGGTCATTGGCAGGAACACCATCTGACGGATCGCGATGGCGTCGTTGCCGTCCTCGGTGACGACCACTGGGCGCTTCACGATCGCGCCGGTACCGATCATGGCTGCCTGTGGTGGAACTAGGATTGGGGTGTCGGACAGCGCGCCCTCGGAACCGATGTTGGTGATGGTGAACGTGCCACCCATCAGGTCATTTGGCTTGAGCTTGCTGTTGCGAGCCCGGTCTGCGAGGTCCACGATGGCCTTGGCCAGCTCAGGCAGGGACATGTCCTGTGCGTTGTGGATGACAGGGGAGAGGAGACCAGCAGGCGTGTCGACGGCAATGCCCAGGTTCACGGCCTCGTGGTAGGTGATCTCCTTGGTCTCAGCGTTGTAGGATGCGTTGACGTTCGGGTGGGACACCAGAGCTTCGACCACTGCCTTGGCAAAGAATGGCAGGTAGGTGAGGTTCACGCCGTGCTTGTCCTGGAAGGCAGGCTTGTTAGCCTTGCGCAGCTCAGCGATGCGGGTCATGTCAACCTCGTGCAGCTGGGTGAGCTGTGCAGCGCCGTGCAGGGACTCGAGGGTCTTCACCGCGGTGATCTCGCGAATGCGGTTCACCCGAACCGTGGTGCCACGCAGCTTGGCCTTCTCCGGATCCACAGACTTGGTGGACACGTTCTTGGCAGGGGTGGCAGCAGCAGCTGGGGCAGCGCCTTCACCTGCAGCGGCGAGAACATCCTGCTTGCGGATGCGGCCGCCCACGCCGGTGCCCTGAACCTTGGACAGGTCAACGCCGTGCTTGTCGGCGAGCTTACGTACTAGTGGGGTGACGTAAGGGGCGTCGGAGTTGTCGACCTTAGGAGATTCCTTCTTAGGGGCCTCGACCTTAGCGGCGACTTCTTCCTTAGGAGTTTCTTCCTTAGGAGCTTCTTCCTTCTTTGGTGCCTCTTCCTTAGGAGCTTCCTCCTTAGGAGCTTCTTCCTTCTTTGGTGCGGAGCCGTCGCCGATGCGGACGATGACTTCGCCGACATCGACGGTGTCGTCTTCCTCAAACAGGATTTCCACGATGGTGCCTGCTACTGGGGAAGGAACTTCGGTGTCGACCTTGTCGGTGGAGACTTCGAGCAGTGGCTCGTCGACCTCGACGGTGTCGCCGACGGACTTGAGCCAGCGGGTGATGGTGCCCTCGGTGACGGACTCGCCGAGCTCTGGCATCTTCACATCGGTGCTCTCACCGGAACCTGCGGAACCAGCAGACGCAGCTTCGTCAACGGTGGCGTTGTCGTCCTTGGTCTCGGCTTCCTTGGTTGCAGCCTCGGAAGGCTGAGCTGGCTCCTCCTTAGGAGCTTCTTCCTTCTTTGGTGCGGAGCCGTCGCCGATGCGGACGATGACTTCGCCGACATCGACGGTGTCGTCTTCCTCAAACAGGATTTCCACGATGGTGCCTGTTACTGGGGAAGGAACTTCGGTGTCGACCTTGTCGGTGGAGACTTCGAGCAGTGGCTCGTCGACCTCGACGGTGTCGCCGACGGACTTGAGCCAGCGGGTGATGGTGCCCTCGGTGACGGACTCGCCGAGCTCTGGCATCTTCACATCGGTGCTCTCACCGGATGCTGCGCCACCCTTTGGTTCTTCCTTCGGAGCTTCCTCCTTAGGGGCTTCTTCCTTTGCAGGCTCTTCCTTGGCAGGCTCTTCGCCTTCTTCGCCGATCTCTGCGATGATTTCGCCGACATCGACGGTGTCGTCTTCCTCAAACAGGATCTTGGTCAGTACGCCGGAGGCCGGTGCAGGGATTTCGGTGTCGACCTTATCCGTGGAAACTTCGAGCAACGGCTCATCGGCGGTGACGGTGTCACCGACCTGCTTCAGCCAGCGGGTAATCGTGCCTTCGGTTACTGATTCACCGAGCTCGGGCATCTCGACAGAAAACGCCATTGTGCAGGACTCCTAAACGTGTAGGTCTAAAAACGATATCGATACTTCAATAGCGTACCGGTTTGCGTCCGCGTATGTCGCAGATAGGTGGTGTCGTTTCCGAAAAAACCACTTACAATGTCTGTTTGTGTTCAACCTTTTCGGCTCTCGACGTTCCAAGCCTGGGATCAAACCTCCGCGTGCTCCTGGCGATACCATCCGCGCGGAAGACCTTGACTATCTCCGCGACTGGTCACGCGGGCGCGCTTTTGTAGAGGGCTTCGTCGAGCCGGAAACGTTGGTGAATGAAATGAGCGTCGTCTTGGTGGACGAGTCGGGCGATTTCACCCGACGACGCATCGGTGGGCCCAAGGGCGTCGACGTGGTAGCAAAGCTGGGCATTCCGCTTTACGACGTCGAGGAGACCGGTTACCCGCAGCGCATGCGGGCGCGCATCGAACGTGATCGTCTCCTGCGCAAGCGCGAAGAACAGCAGCGCCGCCGCGCTCGGTTTGACCGGGGCGAATTGCCATAGCGGAGTTAGCCCCTTAACCCGATGAAAACGTATTCCCCGCACCCAAGGCGCTGTAACTAGGGTGCGGGGAATTCGTCGTGCTTACTTAGCAGCGATATCTTCCAGTACTGCTACGACGGTGCGTACTGGTGCGCCGGTGCCACGTTTGGTGATGTAACCGTAGGGGCTGCCGGAGTTGTAGGCCGGTCCTGCGATGTCCATGTGAACCCACTGCACATCTTCGGCTACGAACTGGGAGAGGTAGTAGCCGGCCTGCATCATGCCACCGAAACGAGACTTGCCAGTGTTGCGCAGGTCTGCCACATCGGATTTCATTTCATCGGAAACTTCTTCCGGGAAAGGCATGGCCCAGGCAGGCTCGCCGACGGAGCGGCCAATCTCGGCCACGCGGTCACGGAACTCATCGGAGCCCATCACACCGGTGGTTCGGCCACCGAGGGCGACGAGCTGTGCACCAGTCAGGGTGGCCATTTCGATGAGGTAGTCTGGCTTGTCTTCGCAGGCGCGGACGATGGCGTCGGCAAGCACGAGGCGACCTTCGGCGTCGGTGTTGATGATCTCGGAGGTCTTGCCACCGTAGTGGGTGATGACGTCGCCTGGGCGGTAGGACTCGCCGTCCGGCATGTTTTCTGCCATTGGGACGGTTGCGGTGACGTTCACCTTGAGGCCGAGGCGGGCAGCGGCGAAAACGGAGGCGATGGTGGCTGCGGAGCCGCCCATGTCGGAGATCATGTCATCCATGTTGGCGGATGGCTTGATGGAGATACCGCCGGTGTCGAAGGTGATGCCCTTACCTACGAGCGCGACGGAAGGGGCGGACTTCTTCGCGGTGTAGGTGAGGCGAAGAAGACGAGGCTTCCGGGCGGAGCCGCCACCGACGGCCATGAGTCCACCGAACTTGCCCTTGGCCAGGTCCTTGTCATCGAGAATCTCCGCAGTCACGCCGTAGTCTTCGGCCAAGGCTGCTGCGTAGGCAGCGTAGGACTCTGGGTAGAGGTGAGAGGACGCGGTGTTGACCAGGTTGCGGGCCAGGACCACGGAGTCGACCAGGATGGTGGCAGCGGAGAAGTCCTTCTTCTTGTCGCTGATGAAAACGATCTCATCCACTGGCGCTTGCGCTGCTTCCAGCTCAGCGGTCTTTTGACCACGGAAGGTGTAGGCCCCGAGAGCGGATCCGAGGACGGCGTCGGAAAGCCCGAAGGTGCCCAACGTAGAGGCGACCTTGCCGAAGCCCTTCAGTGCGCGGGATGCCACGCCTGCGCTACGACGCAGCGTTTCAGCATCGAAATCATCGGAAGAACCCAGGCCAACCGCCACGACAACGGGGACGTCCGTCCCCGGAATGCCGGCGAGTTTGGTCACTTCCTGGGCGGCGCCCGTGGCGCCCACTGCAGAGAGGGCTTCGAGTACCGCAACCTGGGTTTTATCGCTGAAGATACCGGTACCGGCAATCTCCGGGCCGTTGTCACCCTTAAATACTGGGATCAGTACGGCTTCTGCCTTTTTCGGTAGCTTGGCTGAAATCGAAAGCTTAGGAACAATTCCCACTGCTGGCAACGATGGCGTTTTAGGCACGAAAAATCCTCCGATCAAGAATTGGACAGTATGAGGTTCTGTGACTTACACAGTACGTCACACCACATAATTGGGGATTAAAACATAAATTGAGACCTATGTCTCAGAGTTGGGTGTAGGTTGGTTGCATGAGTGCATTGAACTTTCGAATTGAAAAGACCTCCGCTCCGACCCCAGAGGCGGAGGTAGCGAAGATCCTGGAAAACCCGGGCTTCGGTAAGGCCTTCACTGACCACATGGTCACCATTGACTGGAACGCGGAGGAGGGCTGGCACAACGCGGCCGTCGTTCCGTACGCACCTCTCCAGATGGACCCAGCGACCACCGTTTTTCACTATGGCCAGGCGATCTTCGAAGGCCTCAAGGCGTACCGTCAGCCTGATGGTTCCATCGCGACGTTCCGCCCGGAAGCGAACGCCAAGCGCATGCAGGATTCTGCGCGTCGTATGGCAATGCCAGAGCTGCCGGTAGAGGACTTCATTGAGGCGGTACGTCAGCTGGTTGATATCGACCAAAATTGGGTCCCAGCTGCTGGCGGTGAGGAAGCCCTGTACCTGCGTCCCTTCATGATCTCCACCGAGGTCAGCCTGGGCGTACACCCAGCAAACGCCTACAAGTTCATGGTTATTGCCTCCCCGGCGGGCGCTTACTTCTCTGGTGGTATCAAGCCGGTCAGCGTGTGGCTGTGTGAAGACTATGTGCGGGCTGCTCCCGGTGGCACCGGTGCCGCGAAGTTCGCCGGTAATTACGCTGCTTCGCTGCTTGCCCAGGCGCAAGCCGTGGAAAAGGGCTGTGACCAGGTGGTGTGGCTTGACGCCATCGAGCACAAGTACATCGAAGAGATGGGTGGCATGAACCTCGCCTTCATTTACGGCGAAGGCGACAACGCCAAGCTGGTCACTCCGCAGCTCAGCGGTTCGCTGCTGCCTGGTGTGACTCGTGACTCCCTGCTGCAGGTCGCTCGCGACCTGGGCCTAGAGACTGAGGAGCGTCTGATCTCCACCGAGGAGTGGGAGAAGGCCGCGACGTCCGGTGAGATGTCCGAGGCTTTCGCCTGCGGTACCGCTGCCGTGATCACCCCGGTGGGCACCGTGAAGTCCGCACACGGTGACTTCCAGATCGCCGGCGCTAAGACCGGAGAGATCACCATGAAGCTGCGTGAAACCCTGACAGGTATCCAGCGCGGCGAAGTGGAAGACAAGCACGGCTGGAAGCACACCCTGGTTAGCTAGCAATCCCCAGCGTCACAGCGGCGACTGCAGCACCGACCTCAATGGCGGCTCCGATGCAGTCGCCGTTGAGTCCGTTAAAGCGGCGACTGCAGTGGCGGAGCAGCAGGAGGGCAGCCAGGGGCGTCGTGAAGCATGCAGCGACAGCGCCCCACGCAAGCTGCTTATCGACGCCCACTGCCACCAACACCACTGCCACACCAATAGCCACCACCCACGCGACGACCCACCACGCCTTCACCGTTCCGATGATGAGCTCCCCGAAACCGGTGGCAGAAAACGGGGAGAAGCTGCTGTGGCAGCCGATCGTGGCGCAAGCACGTGCGAGCATCGGTATCGAAGCAGCGAGGACAGCGGCGATCGGGCCCCAGTGATACAACGCTGTGAGGCCCGCTACCTGCGCTAACAGTGTCAACAGCACGGCCCCCATGCCGAGCGCCCCGGTATAGCGGTCACTTAAAATCTCTTGAGCTTTCTCCGGCGGGGCGTAGGAACCCAAGGCATCACCCACATCGCTGAGGCCATCGATGTGCATCATGCGAGAGCCCAACTCCCAGGCGATCACCGTCAGCGCGGCGACGAGGAATTCATGGCTGCCGAAGGCGAGCAGCGGGTAGGCAGTCACGGCTGACGTAAGACCCAACGCCAGGCCCGCGACCGGCAATCCCGCCATCGCGCGGGCACCGGTCACCCGGTCAAACGTGGACGCGCCCTGCACGGGCAAGACAGTTAACCAGCTCAGTGCCGTTGTTATGCCCTCGATGAGGGCGGGGCCGTGGGTGCCATCGCCGGAGTAGCCGGCCTTGCCGGACATCTAGTGGGCTTTAGAGACGCCAGCGGAGGCGAAGGTAGCCATATTCGCCATGATGTCCACAGATGCCTTCACCAGAGGCAACGCCGCCATCGCGCCGGAACCCTCACCGAGTCGCATGCCGTAATCCAGCAGTGGGGTGAGCTCCAGGTTTTGCAGCGCAAATTTGTGGGCCGGCTCCGCACCCTGGTGGCCTGCAATCCACCAGTTGCGGGCGCCAGGAGCAAGACGGGTGGCCCACAGCGCCGCGGAGGTGACCACAACGCCGTCCAGGATCACCGGGGTGCGACGGATCGATGCCTGTGCCAGGAAACCGGCCATCGCAGCAAGATCCGGGGAAGAAATTGCCTGCAGTACGCGGATCGGGTCATTGCGGAAATCTCGGACGCGGAACATCGCGTCCCGTACTATGGCAACCTTGCGCTTCCAACCCTCATCGTCGATACCGGTGCCACGGCCCACAACAGCAACGGGCTCGGTGCGGGTCGCAACACCAATCAATGCGGCAGCCGGAGTGGTATTACCGATGCCCAAATCGCCGGCCATGAGCAGGTCAGCGCCGGAATCTACCTCCTGGTCAGCGATGCGCTTACCGATCTCCAGCGCGCGCAGCACCTGCTCTTCAGTCATGGCGTCCTCCAGGTGGATCGCACCACAGGACCGGGACACCCGCTCTTCGCCCCATGCGTCGTGGTCCAGGGAAATATCGGCTACCCGCACACTCGCACCCGCTGACTCGGCGAGTACGGAAATAGCGGCGCCACCGGCCTCTATATTGGCCGCCATCTGCAGCGACACCTCGGAAGGGTACGCAGACACCCCATAGTTAGCAACGCCATGGTCGCCAGCGAAAATCACAATTCGAGGCCGCGTAATCGGCTTCGGTGGCACCTGCCCTTGGCACGCCGCGATCTGGACGCCGATCTGCTCCAATCGTCCCAAGGAACCCGCCGGCTTAGTGAGGGTGAGCTGGTACTCTTCAGCTTCCTTACGAGCAGTCAGGCTCGGCGTTTCCACGCGGGCGAAGATCTCGGCAGGTACCATCTGGTGACTCCTTCGTTGAAGAAATTAACTTTCGGATTTCAAGGTTAGCGGGATCCCAGCCACCACGAGGACGACCTCATCCGCCAACTCCGCCACGCGTGCATTCAGCCACCCCAATTCATCACGAAACAGCCGGCCAGCAGGCGTTTCCGGGATTACCCCCAGGCCAACCTCAGGGGTCACCAACACCACCCGGGCGGACGTGCGGTGCAGCGCAGCAAGCAGCTTATCGACGGCCGGAGCAATGAAGCCCCGTGGCCGCTCCCATGCCTGTGCCTGATCCAACTGGTGGGTCAGCCAGGTACCCAAATCATCCACGAGGATGTTGCCTTCTGGATGTGTAAGGAGGGCGTCGTGAAGCTCGGCGCTATCCTCGGTGACCCAATGGCTGGGGCGACGTTCCTGGTGCGCCCGGATGCGCGCAGCGAAATCCTCATCTCCTGGCCACGGGCGGGCTGTGGCCACATACAGCACCTCAGCCCCCGGCGGGAACAACGCCTCAGCCCAGGCAGACTTGCCGCTGCGCGCGCCGCCTAGGACCAGGGTGATCATTTACTTCTCGCCAACCGCAACACGAGGCTTTGGGGTACGCAGCTTACGCAGCTGAGACGCGCGGGAGTACGCGTAGAAACCGAGGCCAAACCCAGTTTCCGTCGTATCAGGGAACTTCTCGCGCACAGCTTTATTTGCGCGACGGCCAATGAAGATGCCCTCGACAAAGAACAGCACCATGATCACCATGGCAATCATCGACAACGTTGCGGCAATCTGCGGGTAAGACTGACCGATAAACATCACAATCAGCAGCAGCAACGCCACCGGCATGACGAGTTCGCTGAAGAAGCGGCGCGCGTCCACCCAATCACGCACGAATGCACGCACTGGGCCTTTATCGCGGGGGAGAAGGTAGCGCTCGTCGCCTCGATCCATCGCGGCCTGCGTTTCCTTAGCTCGCCTGTTCCGCTCCTCGCGCTGTTTCTTTTTGTACTCCTTCCACTCCTGCTTAGTCATGGACTCTTTCAACGCCTTCTCGCGAGCCTTCATCTCTTGGCGAGTTTCAGCTGGAGTAGCAGGCCCACGGCGAACGCCGCGCGCACGCTCAACCTCATTACGCTTCGGGGTGGGGCGACCCTTCTTCGGCGTATAACCCTTGGGAAGTTTTTCGTTATCTGGAGTACTCACGCCCTATAGGCTACCTTGTGGCATCCTTACGGGAACAAACTAGTATCACGTTGCGTTGGATTTGTGTACAAGTAACAAAAACCGAGTACCGTAGTGGCAAAAGTACAACGTTCCAAGGAGGAGCACCATGACCGCACCAGAAACCGCAACCGGAGTAATTCTGACTGACGCTGCTGCCGAAAAGGCAAAAGCACTCCTTGACCAGGAAGGTCGCGACGACCTTTCCCTTCGCATCGCAGTACAGCCAGGCGGCTGTGCGGGCCTGCGCTACCAGCTCTACTTTGACGACCGTGAACTTGATGGCGACAAAGTAGACGTTATCGGTGGCGTCCGCCTCGTCGTAGACAAGATGAGCGCCCCATACCTTTCCGGCGCCCGCATCGACTTCTCTGACACCATCGAGGCACAGGGCTTCACCATCGACAACCCTAATGCCTCTGGCTCCTGCGCCTGTGGTGACTCCTTCAACTAAAACGTTCCCCCCCGAAGCCTTACCGCGCCTGCACCAGCAGGGGCGGTTTTTGTTTGGTTCGCTTGCCATTTCCCTGCCGAGGCATTGGTCAGTACCGCTTGGTTAAGTAAAGAAAAGTGTGCCCGGTCGGCGTATTTGTGTTGTTACTTCACCCCTGGGTCTTTGGCCACGGCCCCTGAAGTTTCTTACTAAAACCCGGGAAGCATTCCCCGGATCTCGGACCCAAAACGGTGAAATAGCAAGTGTGAAGCCTAAAAAATCACCGAAACCCGGGGAATACTTCCCGGGTTTTGCAGTGTTAAGTAATACAAGTTGTGCCCGGCCGGCGTATCTCTAGCCGGACACTGGTGTGTTAATAGGCGGCTGGCATAGCCGTTGACGCAACAGAGCTGATCCGCGTGTTTCCTGGTTGCGTGGGTTTCGTTTGCCCAGGCAGACGGGGCATCGGGGTCGGTTTTGGTCACCGGAGTTAGGCAGCCGCACCTTTTAGCACAGGTGCGGCATCCCTCGCGGTATTGAACAAGATTTGTGGTTTCTTTAGGACCGAAACAATATACAGCACCTGTTTACATGCCCTGACCTGGCTTTACTGTGGAATTCAGGCACACATTTTGTCCCTTAACCCAAGGACGACCTGATATGTGAGCCCCTTCAAGCAAGTCCACAACCGGGAATAGCAGATGACACACCTTGCGGGTCAAGGAGCAAAAGGTGTGTCTGGTCAGCATACCGCTGCCCAGGCATTGTTGTTTCTTGATGGCCTGGTGTCGATGGTGTGTTGGCAACTGGCTAGGATAGCGTTCCAGGTGTCTCATCCCAGCGTATGAAGGGACGACCGGGGCCGGTTGGTAGAGAACGGTTGGTCGAGAAGTCGAGAGGAAGCGGCGTCAAACCTAAGCCTAGGTTGTCTTTTACTTGAACTCTCTACCAACCATTCTCTACCAACTTTTGTGGTCGTTTTTCCTGACAGTTGGGGCATCGCTTATTAGCCACCAGGATGAGTCAGTGATCAAACTTTGTGCGGTTAAAAGAACCAATAGGACTGACCTGGCTTACCACGGAATCTAGGAGCATTTCTTTGTCTTTAACCCCACTTTGCTGCTGAAATCAAAAAGCATCCCCCGCCTGTGAAAGGCCGGGGGATGCGACTTTCCGGTGGACGGTTAGCTCAGAACAACGTCTACGAAGTCAACGAAATCGTATGCGAGATCGACGAAGAAGTCGACGGTGTCCAGGATCCAGGATGGGTAGAAGGAGTAGGAAAGCAGATCGAGAGAAAGCGGGATCATTGGATGCTCCTTAAAAATTGTTGAATCTTCCTTGTACGGTCTCCTCCAGATTACCAAAACTTTAGGTTGCCCGGGGCAGCTATGAGAGACGTTACAGGGATACCGGGTAATCCTTCTCTTCGATTTTTGGGTCGATTCGGCCTTCCATGAAGATGCCGTGCCAGATCATGAAGGCAAGGACGGTCCACAGGCGTCGGGAGTGGTCGGACATACCGGCGCGGTGCTCGTTCAGCATCTCCAGAACAGCCTTCTTGTCAAAGATCCGCTCGGTTTGGGACTCGTTGATGGTGTCCTGGGCCCAGCCGAAGAGTTCATCGCCGGCGAGCCAATGGCGCATCGGTACTGGGAAACCGAGCTTCTTGCGGTGCAGGACGTGTTCCGGCACGATGCCTTCCATGGCCCGACGCAGTGCGTATTTGGTGGTGCCGTGGGAGATTTTCATGTCGTATGGGATTGATTCCGCGACATCGAAGACGACCTTGTCCAGGAACGGCACGCGCAGCTCCAGGGAGTTAGCCATGGTGATCTTGTCGGCCTTGACCAGGATGTCGCCGCGCATCCATGTGAACAGATCCAGGTGCTGCATGCGAGCCACGGGATCCATGTTTCGGGACTTGGCGTAGATAGGCGCTGTGACGTCCTTGTGGTCCCATTCGGGTTTCGCCCACGGAATCACCCGCTGGAGCTGCTCGAAGTTAAACGAGCGAGCATTGCCGTAGTAGCGTTCCTCCATGGTCATGGACCCGCGTTGTAGGAGAGATTTGCCCTTCATGCCGTCGGGAAGCAGTGCGCCGAGCTGGCCGAGACCACGTCGCAGCGGGGAAGGGATCTTCTCAAACGGGGCGAGGGACAGCGGTTCCTTATAGATGGTGTAGCCGCCGAAGAGCTCGTCGGAGCCTTCGCCGGACAGGACGACTTTGACGTGCTTGCGGGCCTCGGCCGCGACGAAGTAGAGCGGGACCAGGGACGGGTCGGCTACCGGATCGTCGAGGTACCACATGATTTTCGGGATCGCATTGGCATATTCCTCAGGCGAGACGACCTTCACGATGTGCTCTGCATCAATCGCAGCGGCCGACTCGGCAGCTACATCAACCTCGGAGTAGCCTTCGCGTTCAAAACCGGTGGTGAACGTCAGCAGGTTCGGATTGTGGCGCTTCGCCAGGGCAGCGATGGCCGTGGAATCAATGCCGCCGGACAGGAAAGAACCAACTGTGACGTCGGCACGCATATGCTTTTCGACGCTGTCCTCAAGCGCCTGAGCGATCCGCCGGAACAAATCTTGCTCGTTGCTGACCGGCTTGGTGCGAAATTGTGGCTCGAAGTAGCGCTGTGCCACGACGTTGCCGCCAGGCTTAACGACGGCAAAGCAGCCGGACTCTAGTCGTCGAATATCCGCGTGCAGCGATTCCGGTTCGGGGACGTACTGCAGATCCACATAGTGTTCAATTGCGCGCAAGTCCAAGTCATTGCTTAGGCCGATGGCAGGCCCCATGTCGAGGATGCACTTCTTTTCGGAGGCGAAGACGGTGCCAGCTGCGGTCGTCGTAAAGTAAAGAGGCTTGATTCCGAACTGATCGCGGGCGAGGAAGAGCTCCTCCTTCACCGTGTCCCAAATGGCAATGCCGAACATGCCACGCAGATGATTGACGACGTCGGTGCCCCAGTGGTGGTATCCCACCACGATGGTTTCGCCGTCGCCCTCAGTATTAAAGGAATAACCGAGGTCTTGTAGCTCTGCGCGGAGCTCCACATAGTTGTAGATTTCCCCGTTGAACGTCATTGCATAGCGGTCGGGCTGATCAGCGGGACCCCACTGCAGAGGCTGGTGAGCATGCTCAATGTCGATGATGGAGAGCCGGTTGAAACCGAAGACTGCGTGGGAATCGTGCCAGGTGCCGGCGTCGTCAGGCCCGCGGTGCCGCATGCAGGGGAGTGCGTGGCGGATCGCCGCGTCATAATCTTGGGCATTGCCAGAACTGGTCAACATGCCGAGAAGGCCACACATATGTCGAAATCCCCTTAAATGATTGAGGTAAAAAGTTAACACTGCAACTCTACGGACTTGGCCGAAAAAATGGCAGTGGCAGAGCCGAGACAAATAGAACATCAACCATTCGTAAGCCCCCGTTAGGGGAGCATAGAGTGTGAATTAGCTAACAGACATTTGCCCATGCTGGCGTTCCCACGTCGAGTAACACCTGTAGGCTGGCAAAACTCGAGCGTGGAACGACTAATCGGGTTAACCCCATTACATCCAAAAACATGGAAATCCCTGAGAAATGCGATATTCTGCACAGTTAGGAATGGGAACTTAGTGTCCTTAGGTTTGTGTGGAACAGGAAGGTAGACACACGTGGAACAGCGAAACAAGCGCGGTTTTCAACGTAAAGCGCTGCTCACAGGCGTACTTGGCGCAGGAAGCCTCGCACTTGCTGGTTGTGACGTAGCGCCACCAGAGAACGGATTCTTTGACGCACTGCGTATGGGTTGGCCAAAGGGCATCACTCCTGAAGCAACCGCAATGGGTAACTTCTGGGTTTGGGTCTGGGTTACCGCCTGGATCATCGGCATCATCATGTGGGCCCTGATGATCTACGCCATCGGCGCATTCTCTGCAAAGAAGGCAGCGAAGGCTGGTAAGGACGAATTCCCGAAGCAGCTTCAGTACAACGTTCCGTTGGAGTTGGTACTGACCATCATCCCGATCTTCATCGTGATGGCTTTGTTCTTCTTCACCGTCCCAACCCAGGACAAGGTTACTGCCTTGGACAAGGATCCAAAGGTTACCGTCGACGTCACCGCGTACCAGTGGAACTGGAAGTTCGGTTACGCCAACGTTGCACCGGAGTTCTCTCCAACCGGTTCTGAGTACTTCGGCATTGACGAAGAGCGTCAGGCTGCAGCAGAAGCATCCAAGATCGACGAAGCTTACATGGAAGAGCACGGTGTAGGTGGTCCAATCCACGGTAAGTCCAAGTCTGATGTCTCCTTCTTGCACTTCAACAAGATTGAGACCCTGGGCACTACCGACGAGGTACCAGTTCTGGTTCTCCCATCCCAGACCCCAATCGAGTTCAACCTCGCTTCCGCTGACGTTGCTCACTCCTTCTGGGTGCCAGAGTTCCTGTTCAAGCGTGACGCTTACCCTCACCCAGAGGCGAACAAGTCCCAGCGTGTGTTCCAGATCGAAAAGATCGAAAAGGAAGGCGCCTTCGTCGGTCGCTGTGCCGAAATGTGTGGCACCTACCATGCGATGATGAACTTCGAAATCCGCGTTGTATCTGCAGACAAGTTCAAGCAGTACATGGAGTTCCGTAACCAGAACCCACAGGCACCAAACTCTGAGGCGCTGAAGGCGATCGGTGAAGCTCCATACGCAACCTCCACCTCGCCATTCGTTTCTGGTCGCCTTGACACTCGCGATGGCAACAACACCGTCGACCTCAACGAAGCTGCTAAGTAAAAGGGAAGAGGCGTAACGAACCATGAAATCTAGCGCAAGAATCATGTACGGTCTCGGCACATTCCTGCTGATCATGACCGTCATCTACTTCGTAGCAACCACCAAGGTGTCCGACAGCGGCAACATCCAAGGCATCGAGTGGGCTGGTGGTACCGGCCTGGTGCTCGCGACTGGCCTGTGTGTCATGCTCGGCGGCTACTTCCACTTCACCGAACGTCGTATGGACCTGCTCCCAGAAGACTGGGAAGAAGCGGAAATTGAAGACGGAACCGGTATGCTCGGTTTCTTCAGCCCTGGTTCCATCTGGCCGGCTGTAATGTCCGGCGCTGTTGCAGTACTCGGCTTCGGCATTGTCTACATGCACTACTGGCTGATCGCCTTCGGCGCAATGCTGCTGATCTGGTCCGCAACCATGCTGAACCTGCAGTACGGCATTCCAAAGGAAAAGCACTAAAGTACCTTCCTAGAAAACGGCTCGCCCTGGTGGCGGGCCGTTTTTGTTTATGTTTCAGGTAAACCGTTGGGGGAGGGGGTCAACCCAAAGTTGTAAAAGTTGGAAGAATGTACGGTGTGGAATGTGAGATGAATCTCTTGCCGGGAACCGCCATTTTCCTGCCAACGGAAAAGTTATCGGATAAAGTAGTTGCGAGTTCTTTTGTTTGGGGAGGCAAAAGGCTGTGACAATCCCGTGACCTGCATAAAGGTGAGCGTCGGATGGTGGGGTGCTAAAGTTCCCGCGGGGGTAGAAAAACTTTTGAACTTTTTATCGGCGCTGTTTGTTGACGTGTGAAGTGCATTTACCCGCCGTGAGCGGGGGGTTCAAAGTGACTTAAGCGACGTAACCCGGCATACTAGAACGCGTGACGAGCGCAGTTGGAAATACAGGTATGGCAGCACCACAGCGTGTTGTGGCACTGAACCGACCAAACATGGTCAGTGTCGGCACGATTGTGTTCCTGTCTCAGGAATTGATGTTCTTCGCTGGCATGTTCGCGATGTACTTTGTATCTCGCGCAAACGGCCAGGGAGAAGCGTGGGATTGGGGTACTGGACACCTCAACGTTCCTTACGCATTGACTATCACCGTAATCTTGGTGTCTTCTTCTTTCACAGCCCAAGCAGGTGTCTTCGCAGCAGAACGCGGCGATGTATTCAAGCTTCGTATGTGGTACGCCCTTACGATTCTGCTCGGCGCGATCTTCTTGATCGGCCAGGCATACGAGTACATTCACCTCGTAGAGCACGGTCTGACGATTCAGAACTCCGTGTACGGCTCCGCTTTCTTCATTACGACCGGCTTCCACGCCGCACACGTCCTCGCGGGCGTGCTTGGCTTCGTGGTTGTCCTTCTTCGTATTGCGAAGTCAAAGTTCACCCCAGCACAGGCAACCGCAGCAATGGCAGTGTCCTACTACTGGCACTTCGTTGACGTTGTGTGGATCGGCCTGTTCGTAACCATTTACTTCATTCAGTAGGCCGTACCGGCCGAAATGTTCGGCCTACAGCCCTTCACTTTCCGTATACGAGTTTTAAGGGAAATGATGGATACCAACCCACAACAGCAGGAGTTAGCCGCTGAGAAGGCAACTGCTGCTAAGAAGGCCAAGAGCCGCCGGAAGATGCGTCGCACTGTCGCTGGCGCCGCAGCTCTGACACTGGGCCTTACCAGCGCGGGCTTCCTCGCCTCCGCTTTCACTCCAGATGCTCAGGTGGTTACCGCTGACGTTGATGAGAAGGCATTGGTCGCCGAGGGCAAGTCCCTGTACGACGTCGCCTGCATCACCTGCCACGGTGCCAACCTTCAGGGCCAAGAAGGCCGTGGCCCATCGCTGATCGGTGTTGGCGAGGGTGCTGTGTACTTCCAGGTTCACTCTGGTCGTATGCCAATGCTCCGCAATGAGGCACAGGCTGCCCGTAAGCAGACCCGCTACTCTGAGCACCAGACCTTGGCTATCGCAGCATACGTAGCTGCCAACGGCGGTGGCCCAGCTATCGTGAAGAACGAAGATGGCTCTATCGCCATGGAATCTCTTCGCGGTAAGAACTACGACGGTCAGATTGACCCAGCCGACGTGGCACGTGGCTCTGAACTGTTCCGTTTGAACTGTGCATCCTGCCACAACTTCACCGGTCGCGGTGGTGCACTGTCTTCCGGTAAGTACGCGCCTTACCTGGATCCTGCTAACGAGCAGGAGATCTACCAGGCAATGCTTACTGGCCCACAGAACATGCCTAAGTTCTCTGATCGTCAGCTGACGGAAGATGAGAAGAAGGACATCATTGCATTCATCAAGAATGCTAAGGAAACCCCTAGCCCAGGTGGTTACGCACTTGGTGGCCTCGGCCCAGTGGCTGAAGGCATGCTGATGTGGCTTATCGGTATCGCCGCAGTAATCGGCGCTGCTTTGTGGATTGGATCTCGCTCATGAGCAATAACGAAGTAAAGAAATACACCGCCAAAGAACTGGCCGGCATGTCCAATGAAGAGCTCGCTCGCCTCGGTACCGAGCTGGACGAAGTCACCGTTGCGTTCCGCAAGGAGCGTTTCCCGGTAGCAGGTGATCCCGCTGAGAAGCGTGCCGAGCGCGCTGTCACCATCTGGTTCGCTCTTGCTGCAATCTTCGCGTTGGCTTTCATGGCTATCTACATTTGGTGGCCATGGGAGTACAAGGGCCACGGCCAAGAAGGGCTCGGACTCTACTCCCTGTACACCCCACTGCTGGGTGTAACCATGGGATTGAGTATCCTTTCCCTGGGCTTCGGACTCACCCTCTTCCAGAAGAAGTTCATCCCTGAAGAGATTTCCGTTCAGCGCCGTCACGACGGCCCTTCCGAGGAAGTTGACCGTCAGACTCTCGTTGCACTGCTCAACGACTCTTGGGAGACCTCCACTCTTGGTCGCCGTAAGGTGCTTAAGGGCTTGGCTGGTACTTCCGCTGCTCTGGCAGGTCTCGCGATCATCTTCCCATTGGGTGGCATGATCAAGAACCCTTGGAAGAAGAACGAGGGCCCTCTGAACTACTTCGGTGACGGCACCCTGTGGACTTCCGGCTGGACCAAGGCCAACGAAGGCACCAAGGTGTACCTTGGTCGCGATACCTCCGCTATTGCGGAAAAGCATGGCGAGCACTACAGCACCGTTGGTGTTACCCGCCTCGTTCGTATGCGTCCGGAAGATCTTTCCGCTGCAGCTATGGAAACTGTGTTCCCGCTGTACGAAGAGGATGTCAACGATGGCGACAAGTATGACGAAAAGCGCGACGTGTACGAGATGCACATGCACTCCATTCACGGTCCACGCAACGCTGTCATGCTGATCCGTCTGCGTAGTTCTGACCAGGCTAAGGTTCAGGAGCGTGTCGGCCAGGAAGATTTCCACTACGGCGACTACTACGCATACTCCAAGATTTGTACGCACATTGGTTGCCCTACCTCTCTATACGAGGCACAGACCAACCGCATTCTCTGCCCTTGCCACCAGTCGCAGTTCGACGCACTGCGCTACGGCAAGCCACTGTTCGGACCGGCCGCCCGTGCTCTGCCACAGCTGCCAATTACCGTGGACGAAGAGGGCTACCTCGTCGCTGCAGGCAACTTCATCGAGCCTGTCGGCCCGGCATTCTGGGAGCGTAAGTCATAATGAGCAATAAACTCGCTGAAATTGGTAACAACGTTGACTCCCGGTACACCATCTCCGGTATGGTCCGTACCCAGATCAACAAGGTTTTTCCAACGCACTGGTCCTTCATGCTTGGTGAAATCGCACTGTACAGCTTCATTATCCTGTTGCTGTCCGGTATCTACTTGACCCTGTTCTTCGATCCTTCGATCACCAAGGTCATCTACGACGGTGCGTACGCTCCGCTCAACGGTGTGGAAATGTCCCGCGCCTACGAGACCGCACTGAACCTCTCCTTCGAGGTCCGCGGTGGCCTCTTTATCCGTCAGCTGCACCACTGGGCTGCACTGATGTTCGCAGTGTCCATCATGGTTCACATGATGCGCATCTTCTTCACCGGTGCTTTCCGACGCCCACGTGAAGCAAACTGGATCATCGGCTGCATCCTGCTGATCCTGTCCGTCGCCGAAGGCTTCATGGGCTACTCCCTGCCGGACGACCTGCTCTCCGGTGTTGGTCTGCGAATCATGTCCGCCATCGTTGTGTCCCTGCCAATCATCGGCACCTGGATGCACTGGGCAGTGTTCGGCGGCGACTTCCCATCCGACCTGATGCTGGATCGCTTCTACGTCCTGCACGTTCTGCTGATCCCAGGCATCATCCTGGCCCTGATCGCGGCACACCTTGCCATCGTGTGGTACCAGAAGCACACCCAGTTCCCTGGACCTGGTCGCGCGGAAAACAACGTCGTTGGCGTCCGTATTCTGCCAGTGTTCGCAGTGAAGTCTGTTGCCTTCGGTCTGTTCACTTTTGGTGTTCTGGCTCTGATGGCTGGTGTTACCACCATCAACGCCATCTGGAACCTTGGTCCATACAACCCAGCACAGGTTTCCGCTGGTTCCCAGCCGGACATCTACATGCTGTGGACTGACGGTGCAGCTCGTGTCATGCCAGCATGGGAGCTATACCCCGGCAACTACACTATCCCTGCAGTGTTCTGGGTAGCTGTGATGCTCGGTATCCTGGTTGTCCTACTCTTCGCCTACCCATGGATCGAAAAGAAGATGACCGGTGACGACGCCCACCACAACCTGCTGCAGCGTCCCCGCGACGTACCAGTTCGTACCTCGCTCGGTGCTATGGCGCTGATGTTCTACTTCCTCCTGACCCTGTCCGGCGGTAACGACCTCTTCGCCTATCACTTCCAGATCTCCCTGAACGCGATGACCTGGGTCGGTCGTATCGGTCTGATCATCCTGCCACCGATCACCTACCTGATCACTTACCGTATCTGTGTTGGTCTGCAGCGCTCCGACCGTGAGGTACTGGAGCACGGTATCGAAACCGGTGTTATTCACCAGCTGTCCAACGGTTCCTTCATCGAAGTTCACCAGCCTCTCGGCCCAGTGGACGAGCATGGTCACCCTATTCCGCTGCCATACGCTGGCGCGAAGGTGCCAAAGCAGATGAACGAACTTGGCTTCGCAGACTCCTTGAGCCACGGCTCTGCATTCAAGTCTGACTCCGCTGACATCGTTGCAAGCAAGAACGCAATCGCACACGAGAACCACGAGGAAGAAGTTCAGATGTTCGAGGCGCTGCAGAAGCGCACCCGCGCAGAAGACGAAGAAAACGGCCTGTAAGCCGCTTCGGCTGTAGCTCGTAACAAAATAGGCCCTACCAGCTTGGTGGGGCCTATTTTGTCGCTTAACGCAGTAATCAGCGCAAATCAAGCGTACCGATGGGACGATTCAAGCCCGAAAAATCCCATCCGTACGCTTGATTTCGTACCTGCCCCCTGTGTGCCAACCTGATTGTGAGTCAATCACACAAGGAAAGTAGGCAGGTTATGTCTTTAGTTGGATTAACCGCACAGCAAAAGATCGATTTGATCACCGAGTACCTCGGGCTACCGTATGGAACCAAAGCCGCATGGCAGAAAAAGCATGGCCTTAGCTCCAAGCACATGACACAGCTGAAGTACCAGTATTTCGCTGGTGACCTTGACCGGGGGCTTACTCCAAGGACAATGGAGGGCATGACTGACATTCCCTCCGCTAGACAATTGCAGCTGGAAAAAGAAATTGCCGCACGAGATAAGCAGATCGCTGATCTGTCCGCCGAGTTGGAGAAAGCCCGCAAGGTAAATGATGTGCTGGGAAAAGCTATCAAGCTCGTGGAAAAATTCTCCGAGCACGCACCAGCCACCCCGACCACGCCGCCTTCATCGAAGAAGAACACACCCTCGTCACGGCCCTGATCCCGCTGGTGGGATCGCAGAACAAAGCCCTTAAACTACTGGGGATTTCTACCGGTAGTTGGCACAATCGCATCTATGGTGACAACCGCAAAACCACTGATCCGATCCCGCAGAAACACCGAGTGCAACCACAGGCGTTAACCCCTGAAGAGGTCGAGCGGATCGAAAAGGAAATCAGTGCTGGGTGGGAGCGGAATCTATCGACTCAGCAGGTGTGTATCGAGTGCACCGACTCCGGTGAGCATTTAGGGTCGTTGCGCACGTTTGAGCGTATCGCCGCTAGGATGCGTGCCCGTGATGGTATCAGTGCGAAGCCTCGGGCCAAGCGTGGTGCCCGGGCGGTGCCGGTCGTGGTGGCTGATCGGCCTGATGCTGCGTGGAGTTGGGATATTAATGATCTGCCGTCACCGTGGGTGGGTGTTCATTTTAAGGCGTATGCGGTTACCGATATTTACTCACGAAAGATCGTGGCGCATCGGGTGGAGCTAAAGCAGTGTAAGGATCTGGCGGCGCAGATGTTTCAGCAGGCCTTTGCCCAGGCTATACCTGGTGTTGTGCATGCTGATAATGGGGCTGCGATGATTGCGGGCACGACGAAAAAGACGTTGAAAGCTTATGGTGTGACACCGTCGTATTCTCGTCCGAGGGTGTCTAACGATAATCCGTTTTTTTGAGGCGGTGTTCGCCACGATCAAGACGGATGAGCGGTATCCCGGTGTGTTTCACAGTCTTGAGGGGGCCAGGCAGTGGTTTGACCGGTGGGTGAGTTGGTACAACAACGAACACAAGCATACGAGGATTGGTTTTTATACTCCTGCGCAGGTCTATGACGGTACGTGGAGTAGGGCGTGGTGCGTTAGGCAGCGATCGCTTGATCGGTACTACGAGAAAAATAGGTGCAGGTTCCGGAAATGGCCCACGGCGCCGATGCCTAAGGCCGTTGAGGGAATCAATCTGACGGTGTTAAAAACCGCATAAAAAGGGAATCAGTTAGTGACTCACAACAGGTTGACAACCACCGGCCCTGACAAATTCACTGGAACTGAACTACTGCCGAATGACTCGGTCTGTGGTGTTATTGCTGTGAGTCATGGGAAGTATGTGACCACCAATTATATAGAGTGACCCAAATCACAAAAAGAATTCTCGGGCAATTTGCGGGCTAGGGTAGTGCAACATTTTTTCCGGCCTCGTCGTTAAATCGCCAGGTAGAGTACGGTATTGCTGACAGGTGTGCAATCCGCAGCTTTGCGGGAAATTCGGGACGCAGGTGTGACGCAGGTTTGATAACAGTCATATAACGGCGCTTGTTCGGCGCGTGCGTTGGACATGGGGTGTGTCCATTTCGTAATCTGTTCGAGACATTACGGGCAATGCCAATTGTTATTTGGCTGTTACCTGGAATACAAACCGAAATAATGCCTAATCGAGGAAGCGTACTAGCTGAATCGAACCGGGGAACCATCATCGTCTGGGGTGAACCACTGCGAGAGCCGCTCAGGTGGAGCAAGTGGAGGAAGCTTCCGTTTCCTAATCCGTCAGCTAACCCGGTCGGCGCAAGGGAAGATTTGGAGAATATTCATGGGTAAGCACACCCGCCGGAACACGAACATTGCTACCAAGGCTACCGCGTCTGCTGTTGCTGTAGGCGCAGCGGTTTCTCTCGCGCAGCCAGCAGAGGCTGCACCAGTCGTTATTCCTAACACTGGCCTGACTGTGGAGATCCCAGGTCTGGAAAATGTTCCGAATCTAGCAGCCATTCCTGGCGCTCAGGACTTTGTTCCAGGGCTGGCTGGCCAGGCTGGTGACGTTAACTTTGGTGCTGTCGATGCTGCAGCGGCTCTGGGTACCTCCTCTCAGGCGCCCACCGGGCAGGCAATCGTGGACGCTGCTCGCAGCAAGATTGGTTCCCCATACGTCTACGGTGCAACTGGCCCTAATGCCTTTGACTGCTCTGGCCTGACCTCCTGGGCGTACGCTCAGGTGGGCAAGTCCATCCCTCGCACCTCCTTTGCTCAGGCTGCTGAAGGTGCTCAGGTTTCCCGTGACCAGCTTCGGCCTGGCGACATTATCGCCTTCTACGGTGGCGCTTCTCATGTCGGCATCTACACCGGTAACGGTACCGTCATTCACGCAATCAATGAAGGTACGCCACTTTCTGAGTCTCCAATCGACTACATGCCGTACCACTCTGCAGTGCGCTTCTAAAAGTGCGCTAGATCAATAGGGTTAGTCCGAATGGTTTCCGGACTGACCTTTTTGCGTTTAGGAAACTCTCAGCTTTTGGGCTGGATTTTTAAATCTGATTAAGGTAGGGTTAGTGGCTAGTAGTCTGGCGTACCCCGGCCGGAACAGAGATGAAAAGGGCTCCCACCAGTGTTTTCTCCGCACCTTCGTCGTGCTGTCCTAGCGGCAATCATTGCTACCACTTCAACCGTAACCGTCGCGGTCTCCCCGCACGCTATCGCTGAACCTGCAGTTCCTGCTGCTGCGCCTGCAACGATGGATGACCTGATGAAGGAACTTGGCGAATCCTCTGAGCAGGTATCAGCGCAGAACGAGGAATTCAAGCAACTGCAGGAAGATATCAAGGCCAAGGAATCTGAGCTGGAAGGCATCAAGCAACGTGCCAAGGATGCGACTGCGGCGGGGGAGCGCGCTCGAGAAGAAGAAAAGGTGGCTAAGGAAGTCGTCGATAAGCTTGCTGCTTCCAAATACCGCGGTTCCATGCGTGACCCGCTGACCACCATCATCAACGCTGAGGGGCCTCAGAATGCGATTGATCGTTCGGCATACATGTCTGGGTATGTTCGCAAGGCGAAGGCTGCTTTGGCGACGCAGCGGGAAAAGTCTGCGGAGGCTGGCCGTTTGCTCAGTGAGGCAGCTCGCCTCCAAGCGGAATCGCAGTACAAGATTAATGAACTGGCTGCCCGCAAGGTCCAGCTGGAAAAGCAGGACAAGGAGCTGCAAGACCGGATCCGGGACATCAAGGCGCGTATCGATGCGCTGAGCCCAGCCGACCGCCAGGCGTGGGAAAACAAGAACGGTCCTGTCGCATACGACCTGGTCGGCGTGACGTCCACCAACGCAGACGGAATGAAGGCCTTGGAAGCGGCGATGACCAAGCTTGGTGCGCCGTACGGTTGGGGAGCAACCGGCCCGGATGTTTTCGACTGCTCTGGTCTAGTCGTCTGGTCCTACGCACAGCAGGGCAAGACGGTGCCTCGCACGTCTCAGGCGCAGATGGCTGGCGGTACGCCGGTGAGCCGGGAGGATCTGCAGCCCGGTGACGTGGTCGGTTTCTACCCAGGTGCTACCCACGTGGGCATTTACGCTGGCAACGGCAAGGTGGTGCACGCGTCTGACTACGGCATCCCGCTGCAGGTGGTGGGCATGGATTCTATGCCGTTCTACGGGGCGCGTCGTTACTAGCTAAGCTTTTGACTCATGCCCCGAGTCTTAGTCGTGACGAATGACTTCCCGCCGACTGTTGGCGGGATTCAGTCGTATGTGAGGGATTTCCTGGCGACGCTTCCTCCCGAAGAGGTTGTTGTCTTTGCTTCCACGCAGGATTCACCTGCTGCTGCGGCGTGGGATAGGCAAGCGCCGTACCGTGTAATCCGGTGGCCTCATCGAATAATGCTGCCGACCCCCGGGGTGGCAGCTGAAATGCGGCGGCTCATCCGGCACGAGCAGATTGAAGTGGTGTGGTTCGCCGCTGCTGCGCCCCTCGCAGTGCTGGCCTCCGCTGCGAAACGAGCCGGGGCGACGCGGGTGGTGGCGTCGACGCATGGGCACGAAGTGGGGTGGTCGATGCTGCCGGGCGCGCGCCAGGTATTGCGCCTCATTGGCTCCCAGTGCGACGCCGTGACCTACATTTCCAAATACACGCTGCGCCGATTCCGACGGGCTTTCGGTCGCCACACGAATTTTGTGTATCTGCCGTCGGGCGTAGACGCTGCAGCTTTCCGACGCCCCGTCCCCGCCACCCTCGACCCCGCTGAGCTGACGGTGACTTGTATATCCAGACTGGTTCCCCGCAAAGGCCAGGACTCCCTCCTCGCCGTGTGGTCGCAGCTCCAAGCGAAGCATCCTACTGCGCGTCTGGTGATCGTGGGGGAGGGGCCCTACGAATCAAAGCTACAGAAGCAGGCGGAGGGTCTGAACAATGTGTGCTTTACGGGGCGGGTGAGCGATGCAGAGCGCCTGCGGTGGCTGCACGCATCTGATATTTTCGCCATGCCGGCGCGCACCCGTGGCGGGGGCCTTGATGTCGAAGGGCTGGGCATTGTGTACCTCGAGGCACAAGCGGCGGGAATCCCAGTGATAGCGGGCGATTCCGGGGGAGCGCCCGAGACCGTCACTGCAGAGTCAGGCATCGTTGTGCCTGGCCGGGACAGGCAGGCTCTTGAAAATGCCCTGGACGCGCTGCTTTCCGACGTCCAACTCCGCACCCGCATGGGCGCCGCCGGCCGTGCTCATGTGCTGCAGCACTGGACATGGGAGCACAAGGGCGCAGATTTCGCCCAAGTCCTAGGGATGACGTGACGGAAGATATACTAAGTTTTTACCCTGCGGAAAAGGAGCTGGCTTGAATACCCCGGTAGCCATCGGTTTCGATATCGGCGGTACAAATGTGCGTGCCGCTGCCATTACCGCAACCGGCACAATCATTGACCGTGAGCACAAGCAGTCTCACGGCGAAGCCGCCAGCATGGAGGATGCTATCGTCGCGATGACCCAAACGCTTTCCTCTCGGCACGAGGTTGCTGCAGTGGGGATTGCTGTCGCCGGGTTCCTCGATGAACATCGCCAGAATGTACGCTTCGCGCCACACCTGCCCTGGCGAGACGCTCCCTTGCAACAGCGCTTGTCGCAGCGCCTTGGCATTCCCGTCTCGCTGGAACACGACGCTAATTCCGCAGCACGAGCTGAAGCAGCGTTCGGCGCTGCTCAGCAGGCAGACACCTGGGCTTTTATTTCTATCGGGACCGGTATCGGTGGTGCAGTGATGACGGGCGGTGAGATTTATCGCGGCGCGTTTGGCACTGCCCCGGAGATTGGGCATCTCCCAGTAGTGCCTGGTGGCAGGCCCTGCCCGTGTGGGAAACGCGGCTGCCTTGAGCGATACTGCTCCGGGACTGCACTCGCGGCGACCGCGCAAGAGATCGCCGTGGCTGAAGGAGCCCCAGAACAGCTGTGGACAGGCGAAAGCGTGATCGCGGCGGCACGGGCAGGAAACAGCATCGGAAAGCGAGCAATCGTGGAGTTTTCCTCCTGGCTCGGCGTGGCGCTGTCCATCATGAGCGATATGTTTGATCCGGAGCTCATCGTAATCGGGGGCGGAGTCGCCCAAAATCACGACTTGTTCCTGGTTGACGGCGTCGAGAAGGCCCGTGGCCTGGTCGTCGGGGCAGGGCACCGGCCGTTCCCACAGGTGGTACCAGCAGCGCTCGGGGCCGATGCCGGAATGATCGGTGCCGCGCACCTCGCGCTGACGGAATCTCGCCAAGACACGGCGCGATAACTGCCTCCACAGCCATGTGGCGCCATGTAAAGTGGAACGGGTTACAACAACAGATCGGAAGGCCGAAGCGACGATGCAGAATAAGTGGTACTGGACGTTCAAGAATATTCTTTTTGGCCCACTACTGCGCGTGTACAACAGGCCGAGCATCACCGGGCTGGACAACATCCCAGCCTCTGGTGGCGTGATCCTTGCATCCAACCATCAAGCCGTGATGGATTCTTTCTATCTTCCGTTGCTGTGTCCACGTCAGATCCAGTTCCCGGCGAAGCAGGAATACTTTATCGGGGAAGGGTTCGTCGGAAAGCTGCAAAAGTGGTTCTTCACTAGCGTGGGGCAAATTCCGATCGACCGCAGCTCGGGCGACACGGCGCAAGCTGCGATGGAGGCTGGCAAGAAGGTCGTCGAAAATGGTGACGTGTTCGGAATCTACCCGGAAGGGACGCGTTCCCCTGACGGTCGCATTTACCGTGGTAAGACCGGAGTCGCTCGAATCGCGTTTGCGACTGGTGCCCCTGTGGTTCCGGTGGCAATGATCGGATCGCGTAACGCCAACCCCATCGGATCGTGGGTGCCTCGCCCCGCGAAAGTGCGGATTAATGTGGGGGCGCCGATCGATCCCCTCAAGTTCGCGCGTGACCGTGGCATCGACCCGGAAAGCTACGAAACTCTACGGGCATTCACTGACCATGTAATGCACACGCTCGCTGATCTAGCAGGGAAGCCTTACGTTGATGTGTACGCTGCAGAGGTGAAGAAATCACTCGAGGCTGGGCTCGGGTACCCACCCAACGCACTGCCCGAATAACACCTAACTTTTGCTTACCTGTTGCTTCGTTGGGTAAGCTGTCCTTTCGTGCATGGCACGTGCAAGTTGCCACGAGGGCACGCGACTAACGGAAGTGAATGAAGGTAGCTGTGGAAAAGAAGCAGTATTTGGAATGGCCGGATGCTGCCCGAGGGCTTTCAATCTTGGGAGTTCTTTTCCTACACGCCACCCTGGCTGTGCCAAACGGCGAATTCAGCCTCCCCGCTCGGATCAACGAGTTTTTGGACCCCATGCGCATGCCACTGTTTTTTGTGGTCAGTGGCTTTCTAGCTGCCAAGGTCCTCCACTTTTCGCTTCGGGAGCTACTGTTCAAGCGTCTGTGGTTCATCGGTCTGCCTTACTTCATGTGGGCTCCCGTGGAACTATGGCTCAAATACCGCGAATGGCACCACTTCCTCGATGACAAAGCCCCCACCCTTGAGATGGTGCTGGATGCCACCAAGGAAGGCGCGAATCTGCTGTGGTTCCTGTACTGCTTGGTCATCGTGACCGCGTTCGCTTGGATCACCCGGAGACTCTCCACACCGTGGGCCCTAGCCGTCAGCTTTGTGCCGCTGGTGTTTCTCCTGATCCCAGAGCGCCCCATCATTGTTAACCACGTGATGTTGTACCTGCCGATCTTCATGGTTGGTGTGCGGCTGAAGTCGCTCATCATTAGCTTCACCGAACACATCTTCCACCCACTGAGCCTGGCAGCCACAGCCGTGACCTGGTGGATGTACTTGGAACTGCACAACATCTGGCTGACGAAGTGGAGCGTCGATTTCCAGGGGTGGTTGCTGCCTGGGCACGTGGTCCTTAGCTTTGATGACTCGGAACTCGTTGTACGCCTGGTACTGCGGATCCTCGCGCTTCCGGCCGCACTGACGCTAGCGGTGCTGCTCACCAAGATTCCTGGCGTGTTCCCGCTCCTACGGTTCTTCGGACGCAACACCTTGGTGCTGTACATTGGGCACGGATTCGGCCTGACCTTGCTGTTTAACTACCAGTTCCTGTTCAGCGGACTGCCATTTGAACTGGGCGCAACTAACCCGCTGCATAACACGACGGTGTGGGTGTGGGCCTGCGTCGCCTTCAGCTTGATTGGTGGTGCCGCTTTCCACGGGATTTCTCGCATTCCGGTTCTGGGTTGGACCGTCAAGCCACCAGCGGTCTACCACCAGTTGGTTAGCACCAAGGCCCCAGCGCAAGCTCGTTCCGCGCACCGGCTACTGTTGAAGTAACTTGCGTGTAACGAGCTAGGAAGAAGTTACCTGTGCGTTTTTTCTACGACACCGAATTCATTGAAGACGGTGAGACCATCGAGCTTGTCTCGATCGCGATCGTCGCCGAGGACGGTCGGGAATTTTATGCGGTGTCTACTGAGTTTGATCCGGCAAAGGCGAACCCATGGGTACAGGCGCACGTGCTGTCGCAGCTTCCAAACCCGAGCGACCCGGCCTGGAAATCCCTCGCTGATATTAGACAAGGCGTGTACGAGTTTCTTATGGCGAGTGGCACACAGGTGCAGCTGTGGGCATGGGTTGGTGCCTACGATCATGTCGTGCTGGCGCAACTGTGGGGCGACATGGCAGGGCTGCCCAAGGCGTTGCCACGATACACCAGGGAACTGAAACAATATTGGGAAATGGCAGGACGCCCCAAGCTGCCTCCTACGCCGCAAGGCAACCACGACGCACTCATTGACGCCCGACACAACCTCGCCAAGTTCCGCGCGTGCATGGAAGCGTTGCCCCTACAACCCAACAATAGAGTGCGTTAACCTGCGACTGTGGTAGCTTTTGGGATGTGAGTTGGACTGTTGATATCCCCGTACATGAGCTTCCGAGCCTCCCGCCCCTGCCACCAGGATTGGAGGAGCGATTCCGCGATGTCATTTCCCGGGACGCTAAACAACAGCCATCCTGGGATGAAAAGCAAGCGGTAGCAGTGCGCCGCATCCTCGAGACGGTGCCACCGATCGTCGTTCCGCAGGAGATCCGCGAACTGAAGACCCTCCTGGCAGACGTCGCACTGGGCAAGGCATTTTTGCTGCAAGGTGGCGACTGTGCGGAAACCTTCGAAAGCAATACCGAACAGCACATCAAAGCAAACATCAAGACGTTGCTCCAGATGGCTGTTGTGCTGACCTACGGTGCCTCCACCCCAGTGGTGAAGATGGCCCGTATCGCCGGGCAGTACGCAAAGCCACGTTCTTCCGATCTGGATGCCAACGGTTTGCCTAATTACCGTGGTGACATTGTCAACGGCGTGGAAGCAACCCCAGAGGCCCGTAGGCACGACCCAGCACGAATGATTCGTGCCTACGCGAACTCTTCGGCTGCCATGAATCTGGTGCGAGCATTGACCAGCTCTGGCACAGCGGACCTGCGTAGCCTCCACGAGTGGAACCGCGAGTTTGTGCAAAGCTCCCCAGCTGGTGCCCGCTACGAGGCGCTGGCTCGGGAAATTGAAGCCGGACTGCGTTTCATGGACGCCTGTGGCGTGGACGATCCGGGCCTGCGCTCAGCGAATATTTTCGCTTCCCACGAGGCACTTCTCGTGGACTACGAACGTGCGATGTTGCGCCTGGACGACAACAACGAAGAACTCTGGGACTTGTCCGCACACCAGCTGTGGATCGGCGAGCGCACGCGTGGCCTTGATGATTTCCACGTGAACTTCGCTGCCCTGATCGCTAACCCGGTTGGAATCAAGATCGGACCAACGATCACTCCTGAAGAAGCTGTGGCTTACGTCGAACGACTCGACCCGAACAACGAGCCAGGCCGGGTCACCATCGTGGCACGTATGGGCCACGACAAGATCCGCGAGGTCCTGCCCGGCATTGTCCAAGCAGTAGAGGACAGCGGTCATAAGGTCATCTGGCAGTCTGACCCGATGCACGGCAACACCTACACCTCCTCAAACGGTTACAAGACGCGCCACTTTGACAAGGTCATCGATGAAGTTCAGGGCTTCTTCGAGGTACACCGCGCACTGGGCACCCACCCGGGTGGCATCCACATCGAGCTCACTGGCGAAAACGTCACCGAATGCCTCGGTGGTGCAGAGGACATCACCGACGTTGACCTGCCAGGCCGTTACGAGTCTGCGTGCGATCCGCGTCTCAACACCCAGCAGTCTCTGGAGCTGTCGTTCCTCGTTGCGGAGATGCTCCGCAACCAGCACCGGTAATAACAAAAGACACCACCACGATCAGGGGATATTGGGCCACCGCGAAAGCGCCCAGTATCCCCTGATTGCTTGTCAGTAGCATTCCCGCTGACATGGCCACCAGTCCCCACCACCGCAGCCACGAAGGGCACTGGGGGAGTGCAATTAGCACGATCAACCACGTGAAGTGGTGCGTCCAACTAATTGGACTCAGCAACAACCCGAGCCCCGCGGTAAGAACCAAGGACCACACCGCGTCCGTGCAGCGCCAGATCACCACTCCTGCACCGATCAACACCACAGCCAGCACGACCGGAACTAGATCGCCTCCACCCATGCGCACCAACACGCCCTGCAGGGAAGCGTTCTGAAGGTAGGCGACATCTCCGACCCGGGCCGGCGTCCACAGCGCCTCGGTGAAGTAATACCAGGAATCGTGGGGCTTAAGAACGGCGGCAAGGGACGTCGTTAAGCCTGCTGCTCCCGCCATGCCGATGAGACCTCGCGTATCGCGGCGCAGCAAGAACCACAGCAGGAAAATCGCTGGGGTGATTTTGATGGCGGCCGCGATACCGGTCAGTGCGCCACGAGGCAACCAGCGTGGTCGGTGGCCGTAGGCGTCGGCGAGGACGAGCGTCATGAGGAAGAAATTGATCTGGCCAAAGGTTAAAGAACCGAAACTCGGCTGCAAGAGCAACATCAGCACCAGCCAATAGGGTGACAGTCGCAGCCACCGAACCACCAACCATGCGCACGCCACCATCCCCGCATGGTGCAGCACGATCACCAGTGGCATCGGCAACCACGCCACCACGGCGAAGACCACCGCAGCAAATGGCGGGTAGGTAAACGGAAGCTCGGTACCGGTGACGGGGACGTCAGCTGCATACAAATTCTGTCCCGACAACAGCAACCGACCACCTTGGACGTACACTTCCACATCGATCGGCGCGCGGAACCCCTGCCACGAAAAGCGCGCTGCCGCGAGGACTGCGCCCACCGCCACCCATACGAACACTGGCATTAGCGCAGTGCTGTGAGCTCGACAGTACTTCCAATATCCACCTTCGCTCCCGCGCGTGGCGACTGCGTCAGCACCCTACTGCCATCACGACGTGTGTTCACCGACAGTCCCATGTTGGTCAGGATTTGTGTCGCATCCTCCATCGTGCGCCCCACAACGGACGGAACTCGCACCCGATTGGCCACCTGCAGGGTGACCTCTGGGGAGGCGGGATCAATGAGCGCGCCGGCGCGCGCTGAGGTGCCCACGATCTCGTACGGCACCGTACCGGCATCTGAGGTATCTTCGAGCATCACCACAAAACCAAGGCTTTCTAGCTGGGCGACAGCCTCAGTGGAGGTTTTCCCGATCACACTCGGCATCTCCAACGCGTTGGAGACCTTCAGATTCACCTCCGACCCGCGGGCGAGCTTTGCGTGCGAACCCGGGCTCGTGGAAATCACATGCCCTGGCTTGTGCCGCTGGGAGAACTCCTGCTGCACGCTGCCAACTGTGAGCCCCGCATCCGTTAACGTACGGGTCGCGTCCTCCTGTGACATCCCTGCGACGTCCGGAACGTCCACGGGGGCGGCGCCTTTGCTTATCGACGCCGTTACCACAGATTCCGTCTTCACCGTCACGCCCGGTGACGGCGAAACACTCACAATCTGACCTTTAGGGACGTCATTGGAGAAAACATCACCCCCAATTTCCAGGATCAAGGTACGTTCCTCCACTGCGCGCCGGTACTCCGCTATGTCGCCACTGGCCGGCAGCACCGGAACAGTAGGAAGCCCTTTGGAGATGAGTACCTCAACCTGGTCAGAGCGAGGTACTCGACTTCCAAAAGGGGGCGCGGTTCCCACCGCCTTGCCCACGGTCACGTCGTCGGAAAAGACCTCGGTGACCACCGGGTCAAAACCCGCGTCGCTCACCAGCTGTACTGCGGTAGGGCGATCCTCACCAAGGATCTGGGGGATTTCCCCATACCTGCCGGAGCCGAACCACCAGCCACCTACCGCCACGGATGCAATGAGCAATGCGACAACAAGGAACCAAGCAATGAGCTTCGCGGTCGAGCGGTTGCTTACCGGCGTGGGGGCCTCGAACGCCACCGATTGGTCCTCACGGACGGCGGGAACATCCCTGGTCTCTGGCTCCGGGGCGATGGGTGGCATGATGGGGGGCGTGACCTGTGGTGCCGCCGGGAACGCCTCGGTGGGAGGCTCAGTGATCGGAGCTGGGGCTGGCGTCGGTTCTAGCGGTGGCAAGATACTGGTCGATTGGCTCTCCGCAGGCCGGGCCAGTGGCGGAAGGGGAGCAACCACCTCAGTAGCGCCCGTGACCACTTCTGTAGCGCGCGCCACGGCGGTATTCGTCGGCACTGGCACTTTGAAGGACGGCAGCTCCAATTCGGTAGCGACATCTTCGAGCGCTGCGAGAAACTCTGCTGCGGTAGGGAAGCGCTCCGCCGGGTCGCGGTGCGTCGCGGCGGCCACGAGTTCGTCGAAAAGCTGCGGAACGCCGTCGATCCGGGAGCTGGGCGCGGGAACATCATGGGAGAGGCGCTGCATGGCGTGCGCGATTTGAGTGTCGCCGTCGAAGGGTGTGGTGCCGGTGAGCAACTCGAAGAGCAGCACCCCCGCCGAGTAGACGTCCGACTCTGGCCCAATATGGCCACCGTCAACCTGCTCTGGAGACAGGTAGGACACGGTACCGATGATCTTGTCTGACGTGTGTTCGGATTGAGCCACGGCACGCACCAGGCCGAAGTCGGTGAGCTTCACCCGATGATCCTTATTGATCAGCACGTTGTCCGGCTTAATGTCTCGGTGCACGAGTCCTTGCTTGTGCGCCACCGACAGGCCGGTGAGGAGGCCACGCATCACTTGGGTAGCGGCGTGGGGAGGCATGGGGCCACGCTCCGCGAGGAGTTCCCGCAGCGTGCCTCCGCTAATCAGTTCCATCACCAGGTAGGCGTGGTCTCCGGTGGAGTTGAAGTCATACACGTCGACGATGTTGGGGTGGCCCAGTTGCGCCATTGACTTAGCTTCTCGCACGAAACGAGAGCGGAAGATTGCGTCATCCAGGTAGCGGTCATCCATCACTTTCACAGCCACGCGACGGCCCAGGCGCACGTCTTCACAGCGGAACACTGTGGACATACCGCCTTTAGCGATCACCGCTTCAACCCGGTAGCGACCGTCGATGATCTCCCCAACCTGTACATTGCTCATGCCAATAAGTATGGCGTACCGGACTCGGTACTTGCCAGATACCCCGGGTAGACTGCATGGATGTGAGTTCTATTCCATCCGCACATGATGTGCTCCCTGCAGATGAGCCAGTACTGTCCGTCCCGGATTTTGCCGAAAAAATGGGCGTGGTTGTCACCCGCGTCATGCACCTGCTCCGCGATCACCAGTTGATCGCCGTCAAGCGCGACGGTGTGAAGTACATTCCGGCTCGTTTCCTTTCCGACGACGGCCAGCTCGTCAAGTTTGTCCCAGGCGTCATCGCCCTGCTTTCCGACGGCGGGTTCACCGATGATGAAATCCTCCGCTACCTCTTTACCGAAGACGACTCCCTGCCCGGAAGGCCAGTTGACGCCCTCCATGGCCATTTGGCCCGTGAAGTGATGCGACGCGCGCAGTCGATGGGTTTCTAATCGCCCTTGTTTGGGGCGGGACGCTCCGCCCCAAACACATAACTGGTGAGCAGCCACGCCAGCACCGCAACCGAGGTCATCCAGACGAAGTTGTACAGCATGTGGTTGCCGCTGCCAGCAAATGATGCCGCGATCACCATGGATAGCAGCGCAGTGATGCGTCGGAGTTTTTCCTGCGCGGGGAACGTCCCCACCACATTCAGCAAACTGGTGTAGTACCAGGGCAGGGTGACGGCGTTGAACAGCACCGCAACGGTGTAGGCTGCCGCGATTCCCATCACCGCCCGCACGCGGTCCTGGCGGAACAACCACCACACCGCAACGAGCCCGGCCAGCATCATCACCTGCGATAGCGGTCTGGTGATTACTAGGAAGTTGTTGTAGTCCAAGTTCTCATTGATCAGCTGCCCCACAGGGGTCATGAGGCTGGCCAGTAGCGACGGGATCGCGAGTGGATTGATCACCTTGGAGTTGCCCGAAATCTGGGAGACCCACCCCCACGAAGCACCCGACGCCCAGGTCACAGCGCTGACCACGGCGAGAGTCAACGCCGTCATCCACGTTCCAGACACCACGAAGGACACGAAGTGGTGCCACCGCGACGTGCCGCCCTTAACTTCCAAAAGTCGGCGCGTTGCCATCCACACGAGGAACGGCAGTACGAACACCGCGGTGGCTTTCAACGAGACCGATATTGCGACGCAGACTACGGCGAGGGCGAACCGGAGTCGTAAAGCTGCATAAATGCCGACGCTGACCAGCCCCACCATCAACGACTCGTTGTGCATTCCACCAACTAGGTGAAAGACCATCACCGGGTTCATCACGCCGAGCCACACAGCCCAGCATGGGTCCGCGCCCAGCGCGCGCGCGATTTGTGGCACTGACCAGGCGATCATGAGGAAACCGATGAGGGAGACCAGCTTGTATAGCACTACGCCTGCAGTGACGTTGTCGCCCACGATGCTGGTGATGATCTCGCCCAACCACAGGTGAAGCGGGCCGTACGGGGTGGTCGTGTTGCGCCAGTCATGGCTGACTTCGAGCAACATCGGGCCAGGGTTGACGGCAGCGCCTTGAGTGTAGGGGTCGAAGCCGTCGCGAAGCATGGCGCCCTGCATGAGGTACGAATACACGTCGCGCGACAGTATCGGGGCGGCGAATACCAGTGGCAGCACCCACCACAGTAACGTCCGGTTGAGGCTGCGCACGCTGTGCAGCCCAGGCGACAAGCGCAGCGAGCGCCCCACCAGAGCCCATGCCACGATGAAACAGAACATCGCCGTCCACAGCGTTGCGTTGCTGATACCGGCGCCGTGACCGTAGGACAGGAAGGATAAGCCCAGCGCTTCGAGGACACCACCGCGGTTGCGGATCGCGCCTGCGCCGAAGGAAGCGAGCGTCATGAAAACCGTGGCGAGGATACCCAGCCACTGTGCGCGTTGAAGTAGCTTCACGTTAGACCGCACGTTTCGTCGCCCGGATCGCAAGCTCATGGAGCGCGGCCCGGATGTGGTCGGGGAGCGGAGCATCGTCCAGGTGGGCGAGACCGGAGGCAGTCAACTCTGCAATGCGCTTTTCGACGACCTGTTGCGCGCCCATCTCATCAATAATCGCAGCTAATGTAGCAAGTTCCTGCGGATCAGCCGTCTTGCCAATTCCCTGCCGAAGCTGCTTGGCTTTCTCCGGCGCAGTGAGATCTGCCTGCCTTAGGGCTTGGGCCAGCAGCACCGTCCGTTTGCCTTCACGCAGATCATCGCCGGCGGGCTTACCAGTGATCGCTGGATCGCCAAAGACCCCGAGGATGTCGTCTTGGAGCTGGAACGCGATGCCAATGTCCTGACCGAAGCCGCGGAAAGCCTGCACGAGATTGTCGTCGGCGTCGGCGATGGCTGCGCCGATGTGCAGCGGGCGTTCGATGGTGTAGGCGGCGGTTTTGAACCGGTTGACCTTCTCCGCTATTTCGGCGCTTTCGTTCCCTGAGCTTTCCACCGTGATGTCAAGAATCTGGCCGGAGATCACCTCCGTCTTCATCGCGCTCCACGGACCGCGGACACGTGCGAGGGCAGCCGGGCTGAGACCCGAGCTCTGTAGCATTTCCTCTGCCCACGACAGTGCCAGATCGCCGATCAAAATCGCGACCCCTATGCCGAAATCTGCGGCATCGCCGTTCCAGGTGTTGTCTTTGTGAAGCGCTTCGACCCGGCGGTGTACCGTCGGGGAGCCACGTCGAGTGTCTGACTCATCGATAATGTCATCGTGGATAAGTGCACAAGCTTGAATAAATTCCAATGCGGAAACGGCGCGCAAAACGGCAGCGGGATCTTCTATCTCCGTGCCGCCCGCTCCCAAATATCCGGCCCATGCGAACATGGGGCGCATGCGCTTTCCGCCACCGAGAACCATGTCCTCTAAGTAGGAAACTGCCTGTGTAATGACAGGATCGATGGTGTTGATAAGGGGGCGCTGGGAGTCGAAAAACTCTTTCAGGCATTCCCCGACGGCGTCGGGAAAATCTGCCAAGGTGAGAGTTCGAGCGTCCAAATTAGTCACAGCGCATCCCTTTAAGATCTGTAAAATTTGTGAATATTTTTCGGTGAAGTTGCCGTAAAAGGAACCTCTCTAAGAATAAGATACCTAGCCATGGCAATAACACGACAGAAACCAATCTCATCCCTGCTAGCTGAATCCAACAAAGTCATGTTTTCTGTCGAATTCATGCCACCGCGGGACGACGCCGCTGAAGCTCGACTCTGGAAGGCCGCTGGCGCATTCAAGGACCTCGGAGCCTCCTTCGTCTCAGTGACCTACGGCGCGGGCGGATCCACGCGAGACCGTACCTTCCGCATCGCCGAGCGTCTGGCAGCACTGCCCTTAACGACGCTCGTCCACCTGACTCTGGTGGAGCACTCACGCGCCGAACTGCTGGAAATCCTGGAGACCTATGCGCAGGCTGGGCTCACCAACCTCCTCGCCCTGCGCGGCGACCCACCAGGCGACCCGTTGGGGGAGTGGATCAAGGCAACAGACGGCCTTGAATTCACCAGCGAGCTGATCGAACTGGTTCAAACAACTGAGGCGTCCCGGCACTTCGACATCGGTATCGCGGCCTTCCCTGAAGGACATCACCGAGCTGACACCTTGGACATTGACACCGAAGTCACGCTTACAAAGCTGCGTGACGGGGCAGAATATGCCATTACGCAGGTCTTTTTTGATGTGGAGCACTTCCTCCGGCTGCGTGATCGTCTGGTGGCAGCCGATCCTGAGCACGGTGCCAAGCCCATCATTCCCGGCATCATGCCTATTACCTCGCTGCGTTCCGTCCACCGACAGATCGAACTGTCCGGTGCAACCATGGCGCCCGAGGTGGGGGCGCGCCTGGAAAAGGCTGCGCTCAGCGGTGACGCCGCAGTGCGTGCGGAAGGAATCCAAATCTCCAGCGAGATGACCCAACGCTTGATCGACGAAGGTGTACCGGACGTGCACTTCATGACTATGAACTTCGCCAAAGCAACGCACGAAGTGCTGCACAACGTAGGAATGGCTCCTGCCTGGGAAAAGTCCTAGTTGGTAAGCGGGAGATCAGCGATCAAAATGGCGAAGGGGCGCTGATCTCCACTGAAATGGAAACCGCGTAACACATCACGGAACCCACATTTGCGATACAGCCCAAACGCGCCATTGGATTCATTATCTACCTCCGGCGTGGAGAGCATGACCCATGGCTGGGGCACGCCTTCTACGAGAGCATTAAGCAGCGCCTCGCCAATACCGCGGCCCTGCTGTCCAGGGCGAACATGGATTTCCGACAGCTCAAAACAATGAGAAAGCTGAGGGCGGAACTCGTCATACTGGTCAATACTGATGAGCCCCTTCTGAACTTGCAGATGCCACCAGTTCATGGGCATTCCTGCATGCCCATGGGCGATGCCTAGGATCCCGCTGTCATCGTAGGCGACGACAGCGCGAAACCCTGCGCTAGCGCTCAATCGACGCCATGAGTTGATCCACTGGTCACGCAGATCCGGCGCATAATCCATCGCTGCCATGTAGAGATCCACCAGCTCGGGGACGTGGCGGACGAACTCAATGCGACTGAGCATTCGGATAGTAATGGGCACCCTTCTATCGAAGCATGTCTGTGGTTGTGGTGTGTGAAAAACAAATTCTTACCCCTGCTAAAAATGTTTTAACCAGCAAAAACATCCCCAAATTAGAAAATATGTGCTAAAATATGGCTAGGTTGTCCGGGTCGACTTTTAAGGTGTGGTTACAGCAAGGAAATGTGAGGAGGAGCGGCAAATGTCAACCATCGTTTCAGCAACAACAAGGTCCATCGGGCGCGGTCAAGGTAAGCGAGCGAAGTTCATTGGTCGCTCATCTGTCCTGCTTCGGGAGGCAATGCAGCACTACCGCGACGCAAACTATGCTGACGCGTTGGAGTGCGCCTACCAGGCTGCCCTCCGAGCTGCAGGTGCGTACATTGCAAGCTCGCCAGTAGCAACCCGTAGGCGTCGCCCCACTGGCGCATGGAAACAGCTGGCGCTTGTGGACTCCACTGGCAAGCAGTGGGCAGATGTTTTCTCTACCTATTCACGGATGCGCTCGCGCGTCATGACGGGGCTGGATAGTGAAGTGTCCGCTACCGTGGTGAAGGAGCTCTTGATGCGGGTTGAAGAGTTTTTGGATGTCGTCGAAAGTGCTGATCAGGGAGGAGCCCTCGCAGCGTAGTGCAGTTTGTAGCTACTTTTTCGCTCGCCGGGAACTTTCCCGATATTCTGGACGTTAAAGTCTATGTATCGGCAAAAGGCCCGATGGGTAGCTTGCACTATCGAAGGAGGAAACGGTGTCGCTCTCTGAACAGGAACTGCGTGCACTGCGTGAGATCGAACAGTCCTTGATGGCTGACGATCCAAAATTTAGCGCCTCGGTTTCGGGCGCCGGCGTGGACGGCCGATTCTCCTTTTCCCTACAAGGAGTGGCGCTCTTTGTACTTGGGCTTGTGCTCCTCATTGGTGGTGTAGCTCTCAGTCAGGAAACGCTCTGGTTCGTCGCCCTGAGTGTGGTCGGATTCCTGCTCATGCTCGGCTCGGGCATCTGGATGCTCCGCTCTAACGACTCCGGCATTTCGCTGTCCTCTCCATCGCGCCCCAAGAAGGCGAAGGGCTCCGGATCTGGCTCGGGATTTACCGGCCGGATGGACGAGCGCTTCCGTTCCCGCTTCGACGACGGGCGCTAACCCTCCTATAACCTCCATAAACCCCTTCCGGTAATGGTCGGAAGGGGTTTTTCTTACCAGGGTTGCCCCTCTTGGTTCGTGTTGACGAATACGCGCGTGGGGGAAGCATCTCAGGCGTGTCTAGGAGCCAGTCAGTGTTTGCGTTCGTAGCACTGTCGTGAGGGGTCGTGGCTGCGTTTTGCAGTGAACGCTTCAGTGAATCATCGCGGTTTTTGTGCTTGTGCTGATATTGGATTGACGATGTTCGCAGGTCATGGTAGTGAAAATGGGTGGCATCGGGGGATTATCGTCAATCTAACATCGTCAAAACACCGAGCCTGGGAGCCTTGGGGGCGTGCCAGTATGGTTTGCGTGAAAGGCTCCACTGTCTCGTGGGAAGTGGTCTTCCTATCATTGGCGCCCGGCGGCGACAGTACGTGTAGATCTTGAAAGTTGTCTGGGGGTGGGGGCGCCTACGGGTTATCGCGGTTTTTGTGCTTGTGCTGATATTGAATTGACGATGTTCGCAGGTCGCGGTAGTGAAAATGGGTGGTATCGGGGAATCATCGTCAATCTAACATCGTCAAAACACCGAGCCTGGGAACTTTGGGGGCGTGGAACCCGTGGGGCCTGGGAATCCTGGAAGCCAATGTCTAAGGCTGTTGAAACCGCGGTTAGCTCGTAATTTGAGTGACTCGTCCTGGTTTTTGGGGAGGTGGTGAGAAAAGTTCCCCACTTTGCCCCACTCAACCTCATTGTGGCAGATTTTCGGTGCTTCTCTTGGGGTTTCGCTGATACTTTCCCCACAGCAACACTGAAACTATTGAGGCAAATGTTGCTAGAGGGATTAAAGTGAAAATTGTCGCAACAAGTTGTAAAATTTGTTTCTGAGAAATAAAAAGCCTCTACCTGCATTTATTGCTAAGTGTGGGGCGTAAGTGGGGTGTTGGGGGTTGTTAGTGGGGGAAAGTGGGGTATTGTGGGTGTCGGTAGTTGGGATTGGTGACTCTTCGTTCGCGGAGGGGAACAAAACCCCAAAGACCTCGAGAAAGTTGCATCTCCCAATCGCCAACTAAGGAAGGTAGGTCCGGGAATGTTCCTTGGTACCTACACGCCGAAGTTGGATGACAAGGGGCGATTGACGCTTCCAGCGAAGTTCCGCGAGGAGCTGGCTGGTGGTCTCATGGTGACCAAAGGGCAGGATCACAGTTTGGCGATCTACCCCAAGGCGGAGTTTGAGGAACGTGCTCGCAAAGCGGCGCGGGTTTCGCGAACTAACCCTGAGGCTCGCGCGTTTATTCGTAACTTGGCTGCTAGTGCTGACGAGCAACGTCCTGATGGTCAGGGGCGTATCACGCTCTCGGCGCCGCATCGGACGTATGCGGGGCTCACCAAGGAGTGCGTGGTGATTGGGTCGGTTGACTTTCTTGAGATCTGGGATGCCCAAGCATGGGCTGATTACCAGGCGGAAACTGAAGATTCGTTCTCTTCCGCAGAGGGCGACATCTTGGGGGGACTGCTGTAGTACTCGCGGGTGCGTGTAAGGACTCTGCTTGGGGGTTGATCTGCTCTGGTGTACTTCCCCGACATCAGAGCGATCCCTCCAGGTAGGGCCCTATACGTACCAGCGGACGGTCGATAACGAGAAGCAGTAGGAGGTGTAACAATTCATGGAAAGCTTTGAGATCAAAGACAATCACGGCCATGTGCCAGTGATGCGCGATAGGATGGCCGAATTGTTGCGCCCGGGCGTCGAAAAGCTTGCTGCTCACGCCGTGCTTATCGACGGCACATTAGGTGCCGGAGGCCACACCGAGCATTTTCTTAAGACTTTACCGCAGGTCAGCGTCATCGGGATTGATCGTGATCCCCAGGCCCTAGCCGATGCAACAGAGCGACTCAGCCCATTTAAAGACCGGTTTGTGGGAGTGCAAACGCGGTTTGATGGCCTGGCACAGGCTGTCGATAACGGTGAGGGTGAGATTTTTGAGCGCGCTCGTGAGTATGGAATCGCGGGCGCGTTGTTTGACCTCGGCGTTTCCTCGATGCAGTTAGACCAGGCTGAACGCGGTTTTGCCTACAAAGTAGATGCGCCATTGGACATGCGCATGGATCCGACGAAGGGGATCACCGCGGCGGATGTCCTCAACACATATGACCACGGCCAGCTGGCCCATGTATTGAAGGCATACGGCGACGAGCGATTCGCCGGGAAGATCGCCTCGGCGGTCCTACGAGAGCGCGAAAAGGAACCATTTACCAATTCGGCTCGACTCGTGGAGCTACTGTACGCCACGATTCCAGCGGCCACCCGACGGGCCGGCGGGCACCCCGCCAAGCGCACCTTCCAGGCGCTTCGCGTGGAGGTCAACGGCGAACTCGATGCACTGCGGAACGTGATTCCGCAGGTGTGTGACCGGTTAGCGGTAGGCGGTCGGGTGGTGTTCATGAGCTACCAGTCCCTGGAGGACAAGATTGTGAAGAAGGCGCTTGCCGAACTTACCACCTCAAAGACGCCTCCTGGGCTGCCGATGGACCTGCCAGGTACTGCACCTCAGTTCACTCTAGTGACCCGCGGGGCGGAAACCGCGACTGAATCCGAAATTGCCGAAAACCCACGTTCCGCACCGGTTCGAGTGCGGGCCGCCGAACGAATCCAGCGACCTGACGGAGGAGAATTCTAAATGAGTGTCATCACCCCGCCACGCATCCCTAATCGCGCGCAGTCCACGGCACTGCTGGATCGCCCGAGCCGCCCGCTGACGCAGCCAGCTCCCCGCAAATTCCAGCGCAAACTGGGCTCCCAACAGGTCGTTTCTGTTCGAGGGCGTCGGGTAGCTGTAGAAAAGGCGAACCCGCACCGGGTGAACATGGGAATTGCCGTGATTGTCTTCATGTTCCTCACGGTTGCTGCCGCGATGGTGCTGTCGGGTAAGTCGACGGAACAGTCGTTCCAGTTGCAGAAGTTGGTGGCGCAGGAGCAGCAGCTCGATAACCAGCTAGAAACGCTCAACCGTGATGTCGAGCAGGCAAAAGCTGCAGCTGAGGTAGCTCGTGTGGCTGCTGATAACCGGATGGTGGTCGCAGAGCAGCCGGGCATTCTGGCTGTAGAAAAAGATGGATCAGTTTCGGAGCAGCGTCCCAGTAATCCGGAAGCTGTTCGGCCTATTATTGATGTTAACGGTGCTCAAATTCGCCCAGAACAGGCGTCAAGCAACCCGAATGAAACCAAGGCCGTAACCGATACTATTGAAGCCATCCCGCAGAACTCTTCCGTACCAGCGGTAGCGCCTTACGCACCTCGCGCGCGGGGAGCTCAGAACTAAAGGGATGGGGCAAGGAGCTCGATGACCCCGCCTCGAAACGGTCGGTCACATGAACGTGCTACCTCACCCTCCGGCAGAGGGTATTCGTCTCGTGATCTGTCAGCAGACCGGGTAGCTGCGGATGCGCGTCGTGAAGCTGCGGAAAAATCCAACGCACGGCGAAACATCTCCTTCGGCGCAAGCTTTCGACCGCACCTTCACGACGCCCCGGAGTCTCGCACCCGGCGCCGCCTCAGCATCGCACGAGGCACGGCCGTAGTGATCGCCGCGGTGCTAATCGCACGTTTGGGCTGGGTACAGATCGTGTGGGGCCCTGAGTTCCAAGCGAAGGCGGAAGCGCAACGCACGCGTGTCTTCGTCGATCCCGCACGACGTGGTGCAATTACTGATCATGAAGGCGATCTGCTGGCCTACACGATGCAGGCGCGCTCGTTGACGGTATCGCCGATTCGACTGCGCCAGGAGCTCCGGGAGCAGGCGCGACAGCAACTCGCCATCGACGGCGAGTTGTCGAAGATCCCGAAAGAGCAATTAGACGGGGTGCTGAACGACAAGCTGTCGAAGAAGTTCGACCAGATGGCGACCGAGATCCCGAAGATCATCAGCGAATCTGGGGCGTCGGCATCCAAAGTGAATCCCGACGAGATCAAAGACAAGCTCACAGCGGACACCCACTATGAAGTGCTGGTCCGTAACGTAGACCCGGACGTGGCGGCGCAGATCGCGTCGACGTTCCACGGTGTAGCAGCGGACCACCAGGACATTCGGCAATACCCGAACGGTGCCATCGCGGAAAACATCGTGGGCAAGATTTCCATGGATGGTGAAGGACAGTTTGGGCTGGAAGCAAGCTCTGACGCTTTACTAGCCGGGGTTGATGGGCGACGAACTCAGGATTACTCAGCGGACGGCCAGGCTATCCCCGGCACGAATCGCGATCAGATTCCGGCTACCGACGGGTCGAAGATCCAGCTCACCCTGGACCTTGATCTACAAACGTATGTGCAGCAGCAGCTTGAGCAGGCCAAGGCGAGTTCGAAGGCGAAGGAAGCCTCCGCGGTGGTGCTCGATGCCAAAACCGGTGAGATCCTCGCGATGGCGAACACGGACACGATTGACCCGATGGGGGATATTGCGAAGCAGATTGAGAAAGGCAAGAGCTTTGACAATCCTGCAGTAACGCACCCCTTCGAGCCTGGTTCGGTAGCCAAGATCATCACGGCAGCGGCGGCAATTGAGATGGGCCTGACTACACCGGATGAGGTACTTACGGTCCCCGGATCGATCCACATGTCCGGTGTGACGGTGCGTGACGCGTGGGATCACGGCGATGTTAATTACACCACCACGGGTGTGTTTGGTAAGTCCTCTAACGTCGGAACGCTCATGTTGGCAGACCGCGTTGGGGAGGACGCGTTTGCGGAGTACCTGGAAAAGTTCGGACTCGGTCGCACGACCGGAGTGGAGCTGCCGAGCGAATCGGAAGGCCTGGTGCCAGCGCGTTCGCAGTGGTCGGGCGGTACTTTTGCGAACCTGCCGATCGGGCAGGGCATGTCGATGACACTGCTGCAGATGACCAGCATTTACCAGACCATGGCTAATGGAGGTGAGCGGATTGAACCGCGCATCGTGAAACAAGTGACGAACCCGGATGGCTCGGTGCAGGAACAGCCGGCGCCAGTGCGCACGCGTGTTGTCAGTGAGCAGACTGCGCGGGTGGTGACCGACATGTTCCGGTCGGTGACGCAAAGCGACCCGACGGGTGTGCAGCAGGGTACTGGTACCGGCGCTGCCATCGAGGGATACCAGGTATCTGGCAAGACCGGTACTGCGCAGAAGGTTGACCCCGTGACGCAGGCGTATTCCAACAGTAAGTACTGGATCACGTTCGCCGGTCTGGCTCCTGCGGATGACCCGCGGTTTGTCATTGGCATCATGCTGGACGAGCCAGAGCGGGGCGTCCACGGGGAAGGCGGCCAGAGCTCCGCCCCGCTATTCCACGACATTGGCTCTTGGCTTCTGAATCGCGACAATGTGCCACTATCCCGGCCGGTCGAAGGTTCACTAATTTTACAGGCAAATTAAAAAGCTTCACTCTTAAAAGGAGAATCCGATCATGTCCATCACAGTGAACGAGTTGGTCACTCTCAGCCAGGGCCGCTTGTGTGGCGACAGCACCCCGAATCTTAGCTTCAGCCACATCACGTTGAACTCCACGGAGCTTAACGATGGATCCTTGTTTGCCGCGCTACCGGGCCTGCATGTGCATGGTGCACAGCATGCGGAAGGAACTCCGGCTGCTGCGATCCTGACTGATGAGGACGGCTACCAGATTCTCCGGGACAAGGCCGAGACTCGTCCGGTGATTGTGGCCCCCGATATTCGTGCCGTGCTGGGTGAAATCAGCGCAGCGGTGTTCGGCCACCCGTCCCATGAACTGCAGGTGTTGGGCGTGACGGGCACGTCAGGTAAAACCACCACGACGTACCTGCTTGAGGCAGGACTCATCGCCGAAGGCCACAAGGTGGGGCTGATCGGAACCACAGGAACACGGATCAATGGGGTGGCAGTGCCCACTAAACTCACGACGCCGGAAGCCCCGAAGCTGCAGGAGCTGTTCCGCATGATGGTGGACGAGGGATGCACGCACGTGGTCATGGAAGTATCCAGCCACGCCATTTCCCTGGGGCGCATCGCCGGCACCCGGTTCGCGGTCGGTGGCTTTACTAACCTGTCGCAAGATCACCTGGACTTCCACAACACGATGGAGGAGTACTTCGAGGCCAAGGCTGGTTTCTTCCACGTCGGTTCGCCACTGCGGGCTGAGCGGGCGGTGGTCATGGTTGATGACGAGTGGGGTCGCAAGATCGCCGAGATCGCGGGCGCAGGAACGGTGACGGTGTCCGCGACAGGTGACGCGGAGGTGAGCGTCGGCGAGGTGCAGACGAACGCGGCGGGGTTCCAGGAATTTGCCCTGCTTATCGACGGCCGGTCCCACCGCATCCAGCTCGCCCTACCGGGGCAGTTCAACGTGGCTAACGCCGCGTTAGCAGTGGCGATCGCGGCTACCGCCGGCAGCGATGTGGAAAAATTCAGCGCCGGGATCTCCGAAGTGGGTGTTCCAGGGCGCATGGAGCGCATTGATGAGGGCCAAGACTTCCTCGCCGTGGTGGACTACGCGCACAAGCCCGCTGCCGTAGCAGCGGTGCTGGAGAGCGTGAAGGCCCAAACGAAGGGTCGGGTGGGCGTTGTTCTGGGCGCCGGCGGCGATCGAGACGCCACCAAGCGCCCATTGATGGGTGCGGCTGCCGTGAACATCGCTGACTACGTGCTCGTAACTGACGACAATCCTCGCTCTGAAGATCCTGCCCTCATTAGATCCGCCGTGATGGAAGGCGCGAAGAACGCCCTCGCCACCGTCACCCACAACCCGGTAGTGGAGGAGATCGGCGATCGTGGCCAAGCCATCATCGCGGCCGTTGAATGGGCACAGCCGGGTGACGCCATTATTGTGGCAGGTAAAGGCCATGAAAATGGTCAATTGGTTGCGGGTGTCAACCACCCGTTTGATGATCGGGAACATGTCCGGGACGCGCTGCGTGCCCGGGCGGAACGAAGCGGAGCTTAGCTCATGATTCAGCTCAACGTGACAGAGATAGCGCAGGCGGTTGGGGGCACCCTCGCCGGTGGTGTGGATCCAGCAGCGATGGTGACATCCAGCGTGGAATTTGATTCCCGCAAGATCACACCGGGGTCCTTGTTCGTTGCACTTCCGGGACAGCGGGTGGACGGCCATGACTTCGCCGGCGCCGCCGTGGAGGCGGGCGCGGTGGCCGTACTCGCGGCACACGACGTGGGTGTTCCGGCAATTATCGTGCCAGCGACCGAAGTACCGGCGTCTAACGCCGATGCTTTTGCTATGGCTGGGGATAAGGCCCAAGAAATGGCATCAGTGCTGGCAGCCATGGGTAAACTGGCTCGCCTGGTGATAGATAAGTGCGTAGCCGAGCAGCAGCTGACCGTGGTGGGAGTGACCGGTTCGGCAGGTAAAACGTCCACCAAGGATTTGTTGGCTACCGTGCTAGCACGGGCGGGGGAGACTGTCGCACCTCCCGGCTCCTTTAACAACGAAATCGGGCACCCCTACACCGCACTCCGGGTAGACGAGCAGACTAAGTTCTTGGTGTCTGAAATGTCAGCGCGGGGGATTGGGCATATTGCGCATCTGGCAGAGATCGCACCGCCATCCATCGGCGTGGTGTTGAATGTCGGCTCAGCACACCTCGGCGAATTCGGCAGCCGGGAGAACATCGCCCGGGCGAAAGGCGAGCTGGTAGAAGCATTGCCGAAACAAGGCCTCGCGGTGCTCAACGCCGATGACGAGTTCGTCTCGGCTATGGCGTCGCGTACCGCAGCACGAGTAGTGTCCACGTCGTTAAGCGGGCCTGCAGACTTTTATGCCACGGATATTCGCCTGGATGAGGTTGCTCGCGCCAGCTTCCGTCTTCACCACAAGGGAGAGCCGCAGTCATACCCGGTCAAACTGCAGGTTTTTGGGGAGCATCAAGTCTCCAATGCCCTCGCAGCAGCAGCCGTCGGAGTGGCAGCGGGGCTCAGCACGGCAGAGGTTGCGGATGCGCTGTCCTCTCACCGCAATGCCTCGGCTAACCGCATGGATGTGCGCACCCGGGAAGACGGGGTCACGATCATTAACGATTCGTACAACGCCAACCCAGATTCCATGCGCGCCGGGATCGCGGCTCTCGCGTACACAGCACACGGTCGCGTAGAGTGCACCAGCTGGGCGGTACTCGGCCAGATGGGTGAGCTCGGCGAGGACGCGGTGGCGGAGCATGAAGCCGTGGCAGAAGTATTGGAGAAGATGCGAATTGACCGGCTCGTTGTGGTTGGGGTAGATGTCAACAGTCATGTCTTAGCCACTTCTGCGGAACAACGGGGTATAACTACCATGACTGTTGATTCCGCGGACGCTGCAGTGAATGTGGTCGACCGTGAGCTGCGGCCAGGGGATGTTGTCCTGGTCAAGGCATCAAATTCGGCTCGGTTGTGGCGCGTCGCGGAAGGTCTGCTTGGCACGCCTAACGCTCACTAAGTAGGAACACTCAATTTTGCAGCCACCACCTTTGTGGGGGCACGATCCAAGGACAAGTAGAACAATCGTGACTCAGATCATTATTAGCGGAGCAGTGAGCTTTCTCGTTGCTATTTTCATGACTCCGTTGTTGATCCGATACTTCAGCGCCGAGGGCCTAGGCCAAGAGATCCGTGAGGACGGACCCCGTTCACACATGCGCAAGCGCGGTACCCCAACGATGGGTGGCATCGCAATTCTGACTGGCATCGTGGTCGCCTATCTGGTGGCGAACCTTTATGCGTTTTACACCGGCACACAGGCATTTACTGCGTCCGGCCTCATCGTGCTGTTGCTCACTGTTGCACTGGGCGGGCTCGGTTTCGCCGATGACTACATCAAACTGGCAATGGGCCGGAACTTGGGGCTGAACAAGACTGCGAAACTGGTGGGCCAGCTCGTTATCGCGCTTGCTTTTGGGTTTGCTGTGTTGCAGTTCCCGGATGACAACGGCTTAACTCCAGGGTCCACTCATTTGTCCTTCCTTCGTGATATCGACACGTTTGACATCGCCGTCGGTGGCCCCATTATCGGCACGGTTATCTTCTTGGTGTTCATCTATATTCTGATTTCGGCGTGGTCTAATGCGGTGAACCTGACCGATGGGCTGGATGGCCTAGCAGCTGGTACGACCGCGATGGTGATGGGCGCCTACACCGTCATCACGTTCTGGCAGTTCCGTAACTCCTGCGACGTGACGGTGGAACCAGGTTGTTTCGCGGTTCGTGACCCGCTTGACCTTGCGATCCTGGCAGCGGCCGGCCTGGGGGCGTGTACAGGCTTCCTGTGGTGGAATGCCGCCCCGGCAAAGATCTTCATGGGCGACACCGGTTCCTTGGCGCTGGGTGGTTTGGTCGCTGGCCTGTCGGTGGCGTCCCGAACCGAGCTGCTCATGGTGGTCATTGGCGCGCTGTTTGTGATCGAGGCTGCGTCCGTGGTCATTCAGGTGGCCGTGTTCCGTACTCGTGGCACTCGTTTCTTCCGGATGGCTCCGTTCCACCACCACTTCGAAAACGGCGGTTGGGCTGAAACCACAGTGGTGATCCGATTCTGGTTGCTGACGGCCATGGCCTGCATGGCGGGCTTGGCATTGTTCTATGGCGACTGGCTTGCGAACGCGAGGGTATGACCATGACCGTTTTGCCACAGGAAATACAAGGTGAGGTGCTGATCACCGGCGCCGGTGTTTCCGGAGCGGGATGTGCACGGATGCTCGCGGAACTGGGGGTTTCCGTCACCGTTGCTGATGATGACGAAACCGCCCGGCTGCGGCTGGCGGAGGCCGTGAGCGTCAAACACCTGTGCGTGGCGCAAGCAAGGGCGCGCCTGCGAGACTTTCAGTTGGTGGTGACGTCGCCGGGATGGAACCCGCGTACCGCTGTGCTTGCCGATGCCCACGCTGCCGGGATCCCCGTTATTGGCGATGTCGAGCTAGCTTGGCGCTTGGACCAGGCTGGAGTCTTCGGCGAGCCGCACACCTGGGTTGCTATCACCGGTACCAACGGGAAAACCACCACCACCGCCATGACCACGGCCATGCTACAGGCAGGTGGCCTAGCAGCGGCTTCGGTAGGCAATATCGGGGTGGCCATCGGCGACGCACTTCAGGCCCCGGAGCGTATCGACGTGTTGGTGGCAGAACTATCAAGCTTTCAGCTGCACTGGTCACATTCGCTGCGGCCGGCGGTCGGCTGCGTGCTCAATATTGCCGACGACCACATTGATTGGCACGGCTCCTTCCTGGAATATGCTGGGGCCAAAGCGAAGGCGTTGCTGGCAGAAGTAGCGGTCTTTGGAGCTGATGATCCCGCGGTTGTGGCGCAAGTTCAGCAGCTGGAGGCTTCACGCCAGCTCTCCGATACCCGGAAAGTGGGCTTCACGCTCGGGAAGCCGGGTGCGGACCAGCTGGGGATCGTCGATAAGCAGCTCGTGGACAATGCCTTCGCAGCAGATGAGGTGCTAGCCTCGGCCACCGGAATTTCCCCTGCGGGCCCGGCGGGACAACTCGATGCGCTGGCAGCTGCCGCGATCGCCCGTGCTTTGGGCGTGTCCGGCGAGGCGATTGCCACAGCACTCGCCAATTTCGAGGTGGCCGGTCACCGGGGCCAGATCGTTCATGAGCACGGTGGCGTCACCTTTGTAGACAACTCCAAAGCCACGAACCCGCATGCGGCCGATGCCGCGATGCGCGGTCTGGACAGCATCATTTGGATCGCCGGCGGGCAGCTCAAAGACGCCGACGTCAGCGAACTCGTGCGCACCCATGCTGCGCAGATTAAGCATGCGGTGCTGCTGGGCGTCGATAAGCAGCTGCTTGCCGACGCCCTCCGCGACGTTCGCCCCGACCTACCGATCACCCTGATTCAATCGTCCGACCCTGAGGAAGCAATGACGGACGCAGTGCGTGCCGCAGCCGACACCATGGCCGCTGGCGACGTAGTGTTACTGGCACCAGCTGCTGCATCGCTGGACATGTACACCGGGATGGGACAGCGAGGCGACATGTTCGCTGCCGCCGCCCGCGCGATAGCTTCCTAACGGTCCATCAAAGGAGTGAGACGATGACAGCGCCCGAACAAGCCCCACGTCAAGGCGTGTGGCACAGAGTGACTGGCGTGTGGAGCGATCTCAGTGCGCGCCCCCTAGCGAGCTACACCATGATCATGCTCGCCGTGGGTTTCCTCACCGTGCTGGGCGTGACAATGGTGTTCAGCTCCTCCATGACCTGGTCCGTCATCGACGGTAACTCCGTGTGGGCCACCGCGACCCGCCAGGCCACCATGGTGGTAGCCGGCATCGTGGCGATGTGGATGGCGATGCGAATCCGGCCGGTCACCGTTCGGAGATTCGCCCCTTGGATCATGCTGCTGGCGGTGCTGCTCTTGATCGCGGTGCTCATCCCAGGAATTGGTACCGGCCGAGCAGAAGTGGGATCACAATCGTGGATCGTAGTCGGGCCGATTCGATTGCAGCCTTCGGAGTTTGCCAAGGTGGCGATCGCGATCTGGGGCGCGGCCTTCCTGGGAGTGTCCGACGAACTGATCGCAGCGAACAAACGCTTTGGCGTGTTCACCTTTGTCTCCGCGCTTATGACGCTGCTTATCATCGCGGAAGGCGATATCGGCATGGCCCTCACCTTCCTCGGGACCGTGGGCTTTGTCCTGCTCTTTGCTGGTGTGAGCATCCAGTACGTAGTGGGGGCGGCCGCCCTCGTGATCGTGGGGCTCGTTGGATTGGTGATGCGCGGTGGTTTCCGATCGCAACGCTTCGTGGTCTACTTCGATGCCCTATTTGGTCGCTTTGAAGATACCCGCGCGACGTCGTTCCAGTCCTACCAAGGGTTCCTGTCTCTCGCTGATGGCTCCGCCACAGGAGTCGGGGTGGGCCAGTCCCGCGCCAAGTGGTTCTACCTGCCAGAAGCGAAAAACGACTTCATCTTCGCCATCATCGGCGAAGAACTCGGGCTGTGGGGCGGCGCGATGGTGATCCTCGCGTTCCTGTGCCTGGCGTACTTCGGGATGAAGGTAGCCATGAAATCACAAAACAAATTCATGTCGCTGCTCGCTGCGTCCATTAGTGCGGGTGTGGTGGCGCAGGCCTTTATCAACATCGGGTACGTCATTGGGCTGCTGCCCGTGACCGGTATTCAGCTGCCTATGCTCTCGGCCGGTGGTACCTCGGCGATCATCACCCTGGCTTCCATGGGGCTGCTGGCTAGCTGCGCCCGTCACGAACCCGAAGCGATTTCCGCGATGCAGAACTACGGCCGTCCGCTCCTGGACCGGTTACTGTTTTTGAAGGAACCAGACTTGGCCGCGGTGGAAGGCACAACCGGCGTACGTTCGAAGGCGAAATCCGCGCCGCGCCGGGAACCAGTGGTGGGGCGTCCCACTACGCGAAACGAGGCCCGTAACTCAACCGGTGGTAGCGTCGATCACAGAAGTGAGAAGCGTCGGCAGGATCGCCGGCAACAAGCGCGCACACGGCAATATCAGTCGCCTCGTGGCGCGCGCCCAGAGCGCAGGAGGAGTAGCTGATCATGACGCATTCCGGACTTTCCGTAGTTGTTGCCGGTGGCGGTACTGCCGGCCATATCGAACCTGCGCTTGCGGTTGCTGATGCCTTGGTGGCAGAACACGGCGCGCGAGTGGTTGCCCTGGGGACCCCCAAGGGCCTGGAACGGGAACTGGTTCCGGCGCGCGGGTTTGACCTGGAGATGATTCCCCCAGTTCCGGTACCACGCAAACCTAGTCTTGCGCTGGCGAAACTCCCATTTCGTGTGATCAAGGCCGTGCAGCAAACACGTGCGATCTTGAAGAAAGTTGATGCCGATGTAGTGGTAGGTTTCGGCGGCTACGTGTCTGCTCCGGCATATATCGCGGCGAAGCTGAACAAGATTCCATTCGTCATTCATGAAGCCAACGCCCGGGCTGGTATGGCCAACAAACTCGGGGTTCGGCTTGGTGGCATTGGCCTCAACGCTGTGGAAGATTCCGGGATGAAAGGTGAAGTGGTGGGCGTGCCGATCCATGCCGCGCTGACCGAACCACCGAGCTGGGAAAAACGCAATGCGGCCTACGCCAAATGGGGGCTGGATCCGGAAAAGAAAACCTTGCTGGTCACGGGTGGGTCACAGGGGGCGCGGTCGATCAATACCGCACTCAGTGCCTGCGTTCGTGACATTGTCGATGCCGGATTCCAAGTCCTCCACGCCTATGGCAAGAAGAATGCCGCACCCGAGACCTTCCCCGGATATGTGGCCGTGCCGTACATCGAGACGATGGGGCTCGCCTATTCCATTGCGGACTTGGTCGTCAGCCGAGCCGGTGCCATGACGGTAGCGGAGGTAACAGCTGCCGGGATCCCGGCACTGTACGTGCCGTTGCCTCACGGCAACGGTGAACAGGCTCTGAACGCCACTCCCGTGGTTGATGCAGGTGGTGCGCAGCTCATCAATGACACTGAGTTGACCGGAGAACTGCTGAAAGACACCGTCATTGCGTTGCTCCGGGACGATGACTTGCGGTCACACATGGTACGGGCAGCACAGGCCACCGGTTTCGGTGAGGCTGCCACAGCCATCGCGCAAATTGTGGCCGATGTGGCGAAGAAGTAACGAGTAGAAAGCTGACAATCACGTGAACGATGCAATAGATCTGTCTCGGGTTCACCTCATCGGTATCGGCGGCGCCGGAATGTCTGGGCTGGCTCGCATCCTGCTGGACCGCGGGAAGGTAGTCACTGGTTCCGATGCGAAGGATTCTCGTATTATCTTTGCCCTGACGTCCGCGGGGGCCAAGGTGGCCATTGGCCATGCGGCCGACAACCTCCGGTTGGCGGGGGAGCTACCAACCGTGGTGGTCACCTCTTTTGCAGCTATTCCGCAGGATAACCCGGAGCTGGTTGCCGCACGAGAAGCTGGCATTCCGGTGATTCGTCGTTCGGATCTGCTGGCGGAGCTGATGGAAGGCTACCAGCAGGTGCTGTTGGCGGGAACCCACGGCAAGACCTCGACAACGTCGATGTCTGTGGTGGCGATGCAGGCGGCTGGTCTGGATCCTAGTTTCGCAATCGGCGGTCAGCTGAGTAAGTCGGGGACGAATGCTCACCATGGCACGGGAACTGCTTTCGTCGCAGAGGCCGACGAGTCTGACGCGTCGTTGCTGCGCTACCGGCCAACCGTGGCGGTGGTGACGAACATTGAGCCCGATCACCTGGATTTCTTTAAAACTCACGAGGCCTATTTCCAGGTCTTTGATGATTTTGCAGACCGGCTCAGCGATGACGGCACCCTCGTGGTGTGCCTGGATGACGAGCATGCGGCGGCGCTGGGCGAGCGGTCCTTGGCGCGGGGAGTGAATGTGCTTGGTTATGGCACGTCGGAGGCAGTGTCTCGTTATCCGGACATCCCGGTGGGGGTGGAGCTGACGTCACTGCGGGCGACAGATTTTGGTTCCGAAGCTGTGCTGCGGCTTGGTGGTGACGACCTCCCGGTTGATCTGCATATCCCTGGCGCCCATATGGCGTTGAATGCGTCGGCGGCGTTGCTAGCTGGCGTGCTCGTTGGCGGGGAACCGGCCAAACTGGCTGCTGGCCTGAGCGAGTTCACGGGTGTGCGACGTCGTTTTGAGCACCGTGGCACGATCACTGCCGGTGAGTTCGCGGGAGTCCGCGTCTACGATGACTATGCCCACCACCCGACTGAAGTTGAGGCGGTGCTCACGGCGGCGCAGCAGAAGGTGGACGCGGAAGGTAAGGGGCGCGTGGTGGTTGCGTTCCAGCCCCATCTGTATTCCCGCACTAACGAGTTTGCCGCGGAATTTGCCCAGGCTCTCTCCTTGGCGGACGAGGTGCTGGTGCTAGAGATTTACGGTGCCCGTGAACAGCCGGTTCCTGGGGTAACCGGGCAGATCATCGCGGAGAAGGTGACCAAGCCGGTGCGGTACGTGCCAGACTTTGACAAGGTGGCCACGCAGCTTCGTGAGGTGGCCCGCCCGGATGACATCATCTTGACGATGGGGGCTGGCAGCGTCACGATGGCAGCTGGTGAGATCCTGAAAGAGTTGGCGTAAGTGAAAGTAGCGCTGAGTCGCAAGGTCATCTTCGGTGGGGTAGGGGCGGCCGTGCTTCTGGCCGTCGTGGCAGCAGCCGTGCTGCTGTTCGTGCCTACCTTCCAGGTTTCCCGCATCGACGTGACCGGCAATAGTGAAACCGCCGCGGAAGAAGTGGAGTCCGCATCCGGTATTGCGTTGGGTGTGCCGTTGGTGCGGCTGAACCTGCAGCAGGCCGCGGAGGGGGTTGCGCAGCTGCCGTGGGTGGCGAAGGTGAACGTTGAGCGTGATTTTCCGAGTACGGCGCGGATTGTTGTCGAGGAGCGGCAGGCGGTGCTGTTTGCACGGCGTAACGACGGCGAGCACCTTGTCGACGCCACTGGCCGCCCATTCGTGATCCAAACGCCCCCTTCAGGGTGTGTTGAGGTGACCGGGCCCAAGGAAGATGACCCGGCCTTGTTTGCTGATGTGGTCACCGCGGTGACCGCCCTGGATCCCGGGGCGCGGGGCCACTTGGAGCGTGTGGATGCTCCGAGCAAGTTTGAGCTGAAGCTGTTTTTTGCCGGTGGCAAGGAAGTCTATTGGGGTTCCACTGAGCACGCTCATGATAAAGCGAAAGCCACATCCACGGTGTTGCAGCGCGAGGGACAGCGGTGGAACGTCAGTGCGCCTGGCTTGGTTACGCTCATCCCTTAAACTGGCGTGTGGGCGCGCGGGAAAGAGCACGTCAAAACCTTAAACCTTTAGTTTAGGGTCTCGACACGCGGGGAAAATGTCCCCATCTTTTCGCCTAATATGCGTGAAGATGGAAACCACGAACGCTACCCGCAGCGTTGGCGAAAATTTAGCCTATCCACTTTCCATTCCAGGCGAGATCCTCACACTCGAAAGGCGAGACGAAACACATGACCTCTCCGAACAACTACTTGGCCGTAATTAAGGTCGTCGGCGTCGGCGGCGGTGGCGTTAACGCTGTCAATCGCATGATTGAAGAAGGTCTTAAGGGCGTTGAGTTTATCGCCATCAACACGGACTCCCAGGCGCTCATGTTCTCTGATGCGGACGTGAAACTGGACATTGGCCGTGAAGCCACCCGTGGCCTGGGTGCCGGCGCCAACCCAGAGGTCGGTCGCGCCTCCGCTGAGGACCACAAGTCCGAGATTGAAGAGACCCTCAAGGGTGCGGACATGGTCTTCGTTACCGCTGGCGAAGGCGGTGGCACTGGTACGGGTGCTGCGCCGGTCGTTGCGAACATCGCTAAGAAGCAGGGCGCCTTGACCGTTGGCGTCGTTACCCGCCCATTCAAGTTCGAGGGTCAGCGTCGCACGAAGCAGGCGGTGGAAGGCATCGATGCGCTGCGCGAGGTGTGCGACACCCTCATCGTTATTCCAAATGACCGTCTGCTGCAGCTTGGCGACGCCTCCCTGTCCATGATGGATGCGTTCCGTTCCGCCGACGAAGTGCTCTACAACGGTGTTCAGGGCATTACCTCCCTCATCACCACCCCAGGCATGATCAACGTCGACTTCGCCGACGTGCGCTCCGTCATGGCCGATGCTGGTTCCGCTCTGATGGGCATCGGTTCCGCACGTGGCGAAAACCGTGCTATTACCGCGGCTGAGCAGGCCATCAACTCGCCTCTGCTCGAATCCACCATGGAAGGCGCAAAGGGCGTGCTGCTCTCCTTCGCCGGTGGTTCTGACCTTGGCCTGCTCGAAGTGAACCAGGCAGCCGAGATGGTCCAGCAGCAGGCAGACCCAGACGTCAACCTGATCTTCGGCACCATCATTGACGACAACCTGGGGGACGAGGTTCGCGTCACCGTCGTCGCCGCTGGTTTCGATGGCGTCGCCAACAACACCGCTCAGAGCGCAGCTGCTGGCGCAGCAGCGCCGGCCCAGCCAACCGCCACCCCAGCGCCTGCCGCGTCCGGTGGCCTGTTCCAGGACAGCGCTCCGGCACTTGACGAGGAGCCAGAGCAGCCGGTGGAGGAGCCAGTGTCCGACTACGAGCGTCGTTCCGATGCGGCACGTCACCGCCTGGACTCCGACCGCCGTGGCCTCTACACGGACTCTCGTGACCGTGGGTATGGGCGTCGTGAAGAGCGCCGTGACCACCGAGACGACCGCCGTGGCCGTCGCGATGACTTCGGTGACGACCTCGACGTGCCGAACTTCTTCTAAACTTAAGGGCTATGGCCCTCAACGATGATTCTCGCCCCGTCCGCAAGGTGTTTACTAACCGCGTGGGCGGGGTTTCGCATGCCCCTTACGACTCCTTTAACCTGGGCGACCATGTTGGGGATGACCCCGCAGCGGTAGCCGCCAACCGCGACCGCCTGGCGTCCGTCATTGGTTTGGCACCTGAACGCTTGGTGTGGATGGAGCAGATCCATTCACCGAACGTCACTGTGGTCAGCGGGCCGGTGGCTGAACCTGTGGAAGCGACGGACGCACTAGTGACAACGCAGCGGGGCCTGGCACTGGTTGTTCTGACGGCGGACTGCGTTCCGGTGCTGCTTTCCGATCACGAAGCCGGCGTCATTGCCGCTGTCCATGCTGGTCGGATGGGGGCGCGCAATGGCATCGTCGCCAAGACGGTGGAAAAGATGGTGGCCCTGGGCGCGGCCCCGGCGCGGATCCATGCACTCATGGGGGCTGCTGCCTCTGGCGAAAACTATGAGGTACCCCGCGCCATGGCGGAGGATGTGGAATCCCGCCTGCCTGGGGCCCTTGTGCGCACCCCACAGGGCACGTGGGGGCTGGACATTCGCGCTGGTCTCATCAGGCAGCTGCTCAGCCTCGGCGTGACTGCCATCGATTCCGATCCGCGCTGCACCGTCGCGGATACCAGCTTCTTTTCCTATCGCAGAGAAGGAACGACCGGTCGCCAGGCAGGTGTGGTGTGGTTGCCATGAGCCGTCTCGACGAACTCTCCAGCAGGCTCGCAGCGGTCCGAGCTGACATCGCCCAATACGAAGCAGCAGCGGGACGCCCACCAGGTTCCGTGACGCTGCTGCCCGTCACGAAGTTTCATCCGGCCTCAGATATTGAACTCTTGGCTTCGCTGGGGGTCACGGCCGTAGCGGAAAACCGGGAGCAGGAAGCACGCGCGAAAGCGGCCGAGCTGCCCGACGTGGACTTTCACATGATTGGCCAGATCCAGACGAAGAAGGCCAACGCCGTCGCCCGGTGGGCCTCGTGCGTACACTCCGTGGACTCCATCCGCCTGGCCACCGCGCTATCGCACGGCGTGGACCTCGCTATTGACCGCGGGCAGCGCCCCGCCGGCACGCTGCCGTGCTACATCCAACTCAGCATCGACGGCGACACCAGCCGTGGCGGGGCAGTGCACACCGACGTGCCAGCACTTGCCGACGCCATCTCGAACGAGCCGAACCTCGACCTTGCCGGAATCATGTGCGTCCCCCCTCGGGACATGGATCCCACCGCCGCGTTCACGGAAGCCGCCGAGGTGCTGGCACACCTGAGCTCCCAGGTAGGGCGGCCGCTCGGGTTCTCCGCGGGGATGTCTGGTGACATGGCAGCAGCAATTAAGTGTGGTTCCACAGTCGTGCGTGTCGGAACAGCAATACTCGGTTCGCGACCACTAGCGTAAAAAGCACATCACGCTGCACAGCACCCTAATAGCCAGCAAAGGATTAACACATGTCAGGTGTTCAGAAGTTCAAGGAATTCTTCGGCCTCGCACCATTCGAAGGCGAAGACGAAGCGTACTACGCAGATGAGCGTCGTTACGGCGCAGCTCCCGCATATTCCAGCGAAGCAACCGCCCGCGCCTATGAACCAGCGCCTCGCGCCTACGAACCCACCATCGTCCCAGTAGTAATTTCCGAATACTCCGAAGCCACCCTCATTGGCGAACCATTCCGCGATGGTGACGCAGTCGTCTTCGATATCGCGGACATGCCTACCGACGACGCTCGACGCATCGTCGACTTCGCCGCAGGCCTCTGCTTCGCGCTGCGAGGCCGCATGGAAAAGGTGGAATCCCGCGTCTTTGCTGTTATTCCAGAAAACGCACACATCTCTAGCTACGAGCTGAAGCGAGCAGCGCGCCTGGGCTAAGCAGGCTCCAGGTGCGGTGCAGTACTGTTCTTTGAGAGGTACCAAGACCCGATCGGCATTGCCCGGTCGGGTCTTTGCTTATGGGATTTTTGGGGTTTAGGGGTGGGGCAGACGCAGAAACCCGGGTTCGGAAGGAAAACGGCCAAATAGCAACTGTGAAGCTTAAATTTGCGCCGAGATCCGGGGAATGCTTCCCGGGGATTAGAGAGGAGTGCGCTCTAGCAGCCCCGGGATCCGTACGCTGTATTTGCGTTGCCTTAGCCTCCAGCACCTGTGCTACCTTTTTTCTTGAACACTGTTTAAGAAATAGAGAATCGAGCAGCAATGAGCGAACCATACGATGTCCTCATCGTGGGAGCAGGCCTGTCTGGGATTGCGTTGGGGGTGGAACTTGCGAAGGTTCCAGGATTAACGTTTCGGGTCGTCGAGAAGCGGGCGCGCGTGGGCGGTACCTGGGACATCTTTACCTACCCTGGGGTGCGCAGTGACAGTGAAATGGAGTCGTACCGGTTTTCGTTCGAGCCGTGGCGGGGCACTACGCCACTGGGTAAAGGTGCGGAAATCAGGGATTACCTTGAGAATGTGGCCACCAAACATGGCGTGGCTCAGCACATTGACTTTGGTGTAGCTGTCACCGCTGCGAACTGGAACAGTGAGCAGCAGGTATGGTGCGTCACCACGAACAGCGGGGAATATCAGGCACGCTACCTGCATATCGCCGGCGGGTACTACAACCATGAACACGGCCACCTACCCACGTGGGAGGGGGAATTCGGCGGTGAGCTGATCACTCCGCACCACTGGCCGGAGAACCTCGATTACCAGGGGAAAAACATCGTGGTCGTGGGGTCGGGGGCGACGGCCGCGACGCTGGTCCCTGAACTGGCGAAAACCGCGCAGGTGACCATGCTGCAACGATCGCCGAGTCATATGGCCCCCATGCCCAACCACACGATGAAGTTGCCGGATAACCTCAATCGGTTGCGCGCAGTAGCCACAAACCAGCTCATCATCGCGATGGCGCGCCACATGCCGAAGCTGCTGAACAAGGCGCTGGACGTGCGGCGCAGTCGGATCCTGCCGCCGGAGCAGCGCGCACATTTCCGTCCTAACTACCCTGTGTGGGACCAGCGCGTGTGTCGCATCCCGGACGGGGATTTGTTCCATGCCATTGCCGACGGCGCGGTGCGCGTGATTACCGATCGGATCGCGCGGCTAACCCCCACGGGCATCGCGCTGGAAAGTGGAAGGGAGCTTAACGCGGACATCATCGTCGCTGCCACAGGTTTGGAACTGCAGGCGATGGGTGGCGTAGAGATCATTGTCGACGGCGCCGCAGTAGCAGTGGGGGAGACCGCCGCGTATCGGGGTGCGATGCTGAAAGGCGTGCCAAATTTCAGCTTCACCATCGGGTACGTCAACGAATCCTTCACGCTCCGCGCCGAGCTGGTTGCCCAGTTTGTGTGGGGTGTGCTGGAACGGATGCGCGCCAGCGGCGCTCAGGTGGTTACCCCGACGGGAGAGGTGAGGGGCACAAAGGGGCGCATCATTGACCTGAATGCTGGCTACGTGAATCGCGGTATCCACCAGTTCCCATACGTCACGGATACCGAGCCGTGGGCGCTGCACAACAGGCACTTCACTGAGGCCCGTAGCTTCCGTACCTGCGACTACACCGGTCTTGACTTTGGTGACACCACCCTGGCAGGCATCCGAGCACGCGTGCGTGGCACGGGCGAAACAGTCGTGTTGCTGCACGGCATCGGGCGCGGGCTCGAAGACTACGACGCCCTGTCCATCCCCGGCGTGCGAACCATCGCGCTAGACATCCCGGGTTTCGGAACCACCCCCGGCCTCACCCGCCCCACCATGGCCGGACTTACCGACGCCCTCTGGCGCGCACTCGATGGCGAAGACAACGTCACGTTGGTCGGAAACTCTATGGGTGGGGCATTGGCTATGCGCATGGCGCTCGCGCACCCGGAACGCGTTTCAAAGGTCGTGCTGCTTGCGCCAAGCGGGTTTAGTACTGACATCACTTCCTCGGTGAAAATAGCCGCCTGCCCGCTGGGTAAGGGCTTCCTCCGGCTCGCCACAGGCCCGTTGCTCGCCAAGGTAGAGCGCGCCGTGGTTGCCGATCCGGCATTGGTCACCGAGGACACATTACGTGTCGCCCAGCGCACGGCCCGGAACCGCGATTATGTACGGACCTTTGTGGCCTTGTCCCGAGAACTCGTCGGGGTGCAGGAAAGTGAGCGACTGGACGTCGTTAAGGCATATGCCGGCCTTGGCCTGCCGACTCGCATCGGATGGGGAACAGCAGACACCATTTTGCCCGTTGGACACGCGGAGACCGCGCGGACGATCCTGCCAGGGGCAGACATCAGGATTTTTGAAGGTGCCGGACACATTTTGCAACGGGAACGGCCAGCCGAAGTATCCGAGCTCATCCGGATGCCGTAGTGTCATGGGGGTGACTAGCATTACCTACATCTTGGCGCTCCTGCTGAAAATCTATTTGGATCTGCTCATCGTCCGCATCGTGATTGAGATGATCCAATCGTTTTCGCGCCAGTTCCGTCCGCCACGCTGGTTCGCACTGATCGCAGAACCAATCTTTATGGTCACGGATCCGCCGGTGAAAGCCGTCCGGAAGCTGGTACCCCCAATCCAAATGGGGGGAGTGGCCATGGATGTATCGATTCTGCTGCTGTTTTTGATCATTCAGGTGTTGCTGTTCATCGTCTTATCGATATAGTGCAGCACAAGAGTCGTGCCCAGCTCCGACTAAATGTAAACTTAAGAGTTGATTTCTATTCAAGCGGGAAAGAAAAATGCCGTAAAACCGGGCGTTTGCTACCCATTGTTTGAGAGAATTAACTACACTGTAAAGAAATTTGCTGTGGGGAATGCCCACAGCGTGCCTCCAAAACCTTGGGGGCTGCAAAAGTATCGCGAAGGGAACCGTCAATGCCGCTGACTCCAGCTGACGTGCACAATGTTGCTTTTAGCAAGCCTCCAATCGGTAAGCGTGGCTACAACGAGGATGAGGTGGATCAGTTCCTCGACCTCGTCGAGGACACGCTGGCACAGCTCCAGGAGGAGAACGAAGAGCTCCGCAACCAGGTAGAAAACTCCTCTGGCGCAGCTCCAGTTGCAGCGCCAGCCAACAACGTTGACGTTGCGGCTATTGAGAAGAAGGCAGCAGCTGACGCAGAGGCAAAGGTCCGCGCTCAGTACGACAAGAAGCTGGCCGACGCAGAGGCTGCTTCCAAGAAGGCTCAGGAAGAGCTGAAGAAGGCTCAGGACGACGCCCGCAAGGCTCGCGAAGAAGCCGCAGCCGCGAAAGAAGAGGCAAAGAAGGCAGCAGCCTCCAAGCCAGCTTCCGCTGCCCCTGCTGCAGCCGCCGCTGTGGCAGCATCCGGCGACGCAACTGCAGACACCCACATGCAGGCAGCCCGTGTCCTCGGCCTAGCCCAGGAAATGTCTGACCGTCTCACCGGCGAAGCTCGTGCAGAGTCCAAGGCGATGCTCGACGAGGCACGCGCCGCCGCCGAAAAGACCATCAACGATGCAAACTCCGCATCCGCAGCAACTCTCTCCGAGGCGCGCGCCAAGGCAGACAAACTCACCTCCGAAGCTGACGAGCAGGCAAAGGCAATGATCGCCGACGCCACCCAGCGCTCCGAGGCAATGCTCGCTGAGGCAACCACCAAGTCCGAAACTCAAATCAAGCAGGCTGAGGATAAGGCGAACGCCCTGCAGGCAGACGCAGAGCGCAAGCACACCGAGATCATGGCTACCGTCAAGCAGCAGCAGTCTGTGCTGGAAGGCCGCATCTCTGAACTGCGTACCTTCGAACGCGAGTACCGTACCCGCATGAAGACCCTGCTCGAGACCCAGCTCGAAGAACTCGTCTCCCGCGGTCCGGCTGCACCATCTGGTACCCCAGAGAACCAGTAATTGAAGCGTCAACTCCCTCTTGTCTTACACTTGGCAAGGGGGAGTTTTTGCGTTTCACTTGGAAAGGGTCCCGATGACCGTCTTAACCCTAATCTTGGCGCTGGCCGCGTTTGCAGCTTTCGTCGCCGGCGCAGCCACAGGCGACGTGATGTGGTACATGCTTGTGGTCATTTTTGCGATTACCGGGCTCATCGTGTGGGTAATGGATTTGCGCTCCAAGAAGTAGCGGAGGGGAGCGACTGCGCACCCATAGCGTGCGTAAGCTATACTGATACGCAACGTAAGCACTGATCCGGCTATCACCGGGGAGCTTTCCGGAAGAACAGCCTAGAAAAGGCCTATTAGACCCGGACGGGTGGGACCGTGACACACCTTCTAGACCAATGAAGCGGGGCCGTGAGAAACGGCCCAAGCGGGGTGGTACCGCGTCCTCATCGGGCGTCCCGGCAGCAACGAAAAACGATGTAGCTGCTAGGAGTACCTATGAACAACACGGGCCGTGTGTACCCACGGGAGGACCTCTCGGGTGGGTCGTCCAAGTTCCCAGAGATGGAACGCAACGTCCTTGAATTCTGGTCAAAGGACAAGACTTTTCAGGCATCGCTGGATAACCGCGAGAACAACCAAGAATACGTCTTTTACGACGGCCCTCCGTTCGCCAATGGTTTGCCACACTACGGCCACCTGCTGACCGGTTACGTGAAGGACATCATCCCTCGTTACCAGACGATGCGTGGCAAGAAGGTTGCCCGCGTGTTCGGCTGGGACTGCCACGGCCTGCCAGCGGAGCTCGAGGCGGAAAAGCAGCTCGGCATTAAGACCGGTGAAATCGAAGGCATGGGCCTGGCCAAGTTCAACGATTACTGCGCCACCTCCGTGCTCAAGTACACCGAGGAGTGGAAAGAGTACGTTACTCGCCAAGCCCGGTGGGTGGACTTCGACAACGGCTACAAGACCATGGACCTGGACTTCATGGAGTCCGTCATGTGGGCGTTCAAGGAACTCTACGATAAAGGCTTGATCTACCAGGGCTTCCGGGTGCTGCCGTACTCTTGGGCAGAGCAGACGCCACTGTCCAACCAGGAAACCCGCCTGGATGACTCGTACAAAATGCGGCAGGACCCGACGCTGACGGTGACGTTCCCAGTCGTCGGTAAGCGCGGCGGTGACGTACCCGCAGAACTCCAGGGCGTGAAGATCTTGGCATGGACCACCACGCCATGGACCCTGCCTTCCAACTTGGCGCTCGCTGTCCACCCTGAGGTCGACTACGTGGTGGTGCAGGCCGAGGACGGAGAGAAGTACCTGCTCGCGGAGGCTCTCGTTGGTACGTACGCGAAGGAACTGGGCGATTACGCTACCGTTCACACTGTGAAGGGCGCGGAACTGGAAGGCCTGGAGTACACCCCGCTGTTCGACTTCTTCAAGGACGCCCCGAACGCGTTCCAGGTCATCGTGGCGGACTACGTCACCACCGAGGACGGCACAGGTATCGTCCACCAGGCACCTGCCTTCGGTGAAGACGATATGTTTGCGTGTGCCGAATATGGCATCGATCCCGTTATCCCAGTCGGCATGGACGGCAAGTTCACCTCACTGGTGGCCCCTTACGAAGGTCAGCTGGTCTTTGATGCGAACAAGCAGATCATCAAGGATCTGAAAGCCACCAGTCGTGTCGTGCGCCAGCAGACGATCGAGCACTCTTACCCGCACTCCTGGCGCTCCGGCGAGCCACTGATCTACATGGCACTGCCATCGTGGTTCGTGGCTGTGACTAAGTTCCGCGACCGCATGGTCGAGCTGAACAAGGAAGGCATCGACTGGATGCCTGCTCACATCCGCGACGGCCAGTTCGGTAAGTGGCTGGAAGGCGCCCGCGACTGGAACATCTCCCGTAACCGCTACTGGGGCTCCCCAATTCCGGTCTGGATTTCTGACGATGAGAAGTATCCACGTGTGGATGTCTACGGATCCTTGGATGAGCTGGAGCGCGACTTTGGCGTGCGCCCAACCTCCCTGCACCGTCCCTACATCGACGAGCTGACCCGCCCGAATCCGGATGATCCGACCGGAAAGTCCATGATGCGCCGCGTGCCAGAGGTCCTCGACTGCTGGTTCGAGTCCGGCTCCATGCCGTTCGCCCAGAAGCACTACCCGTTCGAGAACAAGGACTGGTTTGATACGCACTCGCCCGCGGACTTCATCGTGGAGTATTCCGGCCAGACCCGCGGTTGGTTCTACACCCTCCACGTGCTGGCCACGGCGCTGTTTGACCGCCCGGCGTTTAAAAAGGTTGTGGCTCACGGCATCGTTCTCGGCGATGACGGCCTTAAGATGTCCAAGTCCAAGGGCAACTACCCGAACGTCAACGAGGTGTTCGACCGCGACGGTTCCGATGCCATGCGTTGGTTCCTGATGTCCTCCCCAATCCTGCGTGGTGGCAATCTGATCGTCACAGAACAGGGCATTCGCGAGGGCGTACGCCAGGCTCTGCTGCCAATGTGGAACGCATACAGCTTCCTGCAGCTGTATGCTTCCAAGCCTGCCGAGTTCTCCACTGACGCCACGGATGTGCTGGACCGCTACATCCTGGCCAAGACCCACAATTTGGTTGCCGACGTGCAAAAAGCGCTGGACAACACCGACATCGCGAGTGCCTGTGACCTGGTGCGCACGTTCTGCGACGTGCTGACCAACTGGTACGTGCGCCGTTCCCGTGACCGGTTCTGGGCGGGCGACGAGCAGTACCCGGAGGCCTTCAATACGCTGTACACCGTGCTGCATACCCTGACCCGCGTGGCTGCTCCATTGCTGCCGATGGCAACCGAGGTGATCTACAAGGGCCTGACAGGGGAACGCTCTGTCCACCTGGCGGACTTCCCGGTGGCTGCGGACTACCCAGCGGACGATGCCCTTGTCGAGGCAATGGATGGCGTCCGCGGAGTGTGCTCGGCGGCGTCCTCGGTGCGTAAGGCAAACAAGCTGCGCAACCGCCTGCCGCTGCCTCAGCTCACCGTGGCGCTGCCTGGTTCCGAGCGCTTGGCCGAGTTCGCCCCGATCATCCGCGACGAGGTCAACGTCAAGAACGTTGTGCTCTCCGACGATGTAGATGCGGTCGGACGCTTCGAGGTCGTGGTGAATGCTAAGGTCGCAGGCCCTCGCCTGGGACGCGACGTCCAGCACGCCATCAAGGCAGTGAAGGCGGGGAACTACACCCGCAACGGTGACACCGTGCTCGCCGATGGCATTGAGCTTCACGACGGCGAATTCACCGAACGCCTCGTCGCCGCTAACCCCGATTCCACCGCACAGGTGGTGGGCTTCGGCGGCCTGGTGTCCTTGGACATGACCGTCACCGAGGAACTGGAAGCCGAAGGCTGGGCAGCCGACGTGATCCGTGGCCTGCAGGATGCACGCAAGGCAGCTGACTTTGATGTCACGGACCGCATTCAGGTGGTGCTGTCTGTTCCTGCTGAGAAGGAAGAGTGGGCACGTCGCCACGCTGATCACATCGCGGCGGAAGTGCTAGCCACCTCCTTTGAGGTCGCCACTTCTCCGGTGGAGGGCACTGAGGTGCTCAAGGGCGTAGTGGCTCAGGTGGCTAAGGCCTAGCCACTGTTAAAAAGGGGCAAAAAGTGTGTCTAGCTTCCGTGATGGAGCAAGGTCAGGACATGTAAATTACTGGTGTATATTGCTTCGGGTCGTATAGACGCACAACCCTTGATCAATACTGTGATTGATACCGCACCTGTGCTAGCAGGTGCGGTTTCGTGTCTCCGGTGACCCGGAACCATATCATTTACTAGACGCAACAATGCCCGGCCGACGGGGACAGAATTCTTGCTCTTTAACCCTTAAGGCGAGCGTCATCTATAACCATTGTCTACCAAGCGGCCCTATGCGATGTAGTGCCCTCTTCCACCCTGAGATGGAACACGTGGACGTTATCTCAATCCACGAGCAACGCAACGTCGGAATACAAAAACACCATCGGATAGAAGCGATGTCGACCCGACACACTTTTGCTACCCAACCCTAAAGGATTGTTTTGGGCGCTTTTTGCAGCTGGAGTCCCACTTTGGCTAAGTAGAACGCGATGCAGCTCTCCACCACCATGCTTGGTCCCCAGGCCAAAACTTCCAGAAATAAGTTCCACCCAGTCTGGGAAGTGATGATGTAATAGGCAACCCAGAACGTCGCGTCTATCGCCAACGCAATCGCAATCCAGGATGGGAACAATGGGTGCTGTAGGAAACAATACGATAACGCGAAGAGGCCGCCAGCATAGAGAAGCTGTGCGAACAAAAAAGAGGCGGTGAACTGCCCGATATTCGGGATATGCTCCATCAGATTGAAAACACCTGACAGCAGCACTGCACTGCCTATGAGAGCGAAGCCAACAGTGATTCGCGTTGGGACTTTCAAGAAAGCCGGCATGCTGCTTGGGAATGCGAGGACAGCACAAATGAACACAGTCGTGCTGCCAAACCTGGTTAGTGCAGAGAAGATCGAGCCGGGGTTAATGATGTCAGCGACAGACACCAGAATTAAATAAACTACCCATCCGCCTGCGCAAAAAAGCATAGCCCGGCCTTGATCCAGACAGTCGTAGGCGGTGCCTAGACTACGCTCATTCACTTTTTCTCCACTTACATTTCCGGGGATGTTACCGTCGCAGAATCTTACCAGCTTTAAGAACCTTCTATCATCACACACCGCTATTGTTAGCTAGGTGAGAACTGTTCCAATCATCCTGACGCTCGTCTCCGGGGTCTCGCTTTACTGTGGCGCCGCGGTGGCAGTCAGTCTGTTTGCGCAAGCTAACCCGCTGTTCGTGGCATGGCTGCGCGTAACGACGGCCGCTGTGCTGTTGCTCATTGCGGTTCGGCCATCGTGGGCGTCGTTTAGCGGTGCAGCTGGCGGAGCTGCGGCCCTTTATGGCCTGGCTACGATCGGGATGAACATGTCGTTTTACGGGGCCATTGCTGAGTTGCCACTGGGCACAGCGGTGGCGATTGAATTCTTTGGACCTGTGGTTGTGGCCGCACTTGGAACGCGTGGTTGGAGAGACTGGGGCGCTTTGCTTCTCGCGGGAAGTGGCGTGATCCTGCTGTCGGGCGTGCAATGGTCGGGCAGTGCGCGCGGGGTAGCGTTCGCTTTGCTCTCGGCGCTGCTGTGGGCGCTATACATAGTGCTGGGACATCGAGTGTCCCTGGATAAACCGGTGCAGGGCCTCACTGTGGGCTTCGTCTATGGTTCACTGCTGACCCTGCCCGTGGCGCTGATGATGGCGCCGCATCAGGTGGCAGCTGGCTGGCCCCAGTTCATAGGACTTGCCTTCGTTCTGGGGATTTTGTCTGCGCTCATTCCATACACCCTAGATATGAGATCTCTTGCTCTCGCCGGATCGAGCTATTTTGCATTACTCACAGCGCTGCTTCCGCTTGTGGCTACCGTAGTTGGCTTCGTGGTACTACGCCAGCAGCTCAGCGCAGTGGAGATGATAGGGATTGTGATGATCGTCGTTGCAGTGTTTGTTCGAACGCGTAGCTCTGCATCTGTGCCCCAGCGCGAAAGCCGATGATTCCCAGGGAAACTTCAAAAAGAATGAACGGGATCACCGCATACTCAGTGGGGGAACCGATGAGAAGCCCCTCGGTGGCAATCCAGTAATAGCCTGTCCAGAAAATGCAGTCCAGCACAATTCCGACAGCAATCCAGTTTGGGAACAGCGGATGTCGGTAAAAACAGTACGCCAACGGTACCGCCGCGGCGATCATGAGGGCGTGTGATATGACTAAAGCGGTCAGTACCTGATCTATCTGCGGGAACACTGCCAGTTGCTCCCGTGCGCAGAGGAACTGCAGCGCCAAAGCTAAGAGAGCGATGACGATGCTCAGGTTCTTTGGCAAATTCAGTGACTTCGGAAGCGCGAAATTCAAGGCAATTACAGCCATTAGAATCATGAAAAACGCACCAAAACGCCCGATTCCTGAGAACACTGAGTCTATTGGCGTGAAGTCCGCAAGCCACACTAAGGGCATAAAGCTGAGCCATCCAAGTGCCGCTAACTGCATGGCATAGCCCTGATCTTGAACCTCGTGAGGTGTGCCGAGCGTATTGATCATCTTACCAATTCTGCTATATAGGAATAATCTGAGATGCGGATAAGTATAACAGAAAAACCGGCTATCCCGTGAGTTGGGATAACCGGTTTCACGCTCGTGCCACTAAGGCATTAGGCAAATGCTTCGTCGATAAGCGCAGCCTGCTCGAGCTGGTGCACCTTGTTGATGCCCGTCGAGGTGGAGGACTGTGCACGGCGAGATACGCGCTTCATCTTCGGTAGCTCAGGCAGCACCTCTGGCAGGTTCAGTGCGTAGAACGGCCATGGGCCTTGGTTGGCTGGCTCGTCCTGGCAGAAGCGAACCTCTTCCAGGTTGGTGAACATCTCGAAGATTTCACGGAGACGGTTGTGGGGGATTGGGTGCAGCTGCTCAAGGCGAACAATCGCGACATCCTCGCGGCCGTCCTTCTTGCGACGCTTCTCCAAGTCGTAGTACAGCTTGCCGGACACCAACAGCACCGTCTTGATCTTGGACGGATCGCCGACGACATTGCCGAAAGCGTCCTGGATGCGTGGGTCGTTGATGACGGAGCGGAACTTCTTCACCTTGGTGAACTCCTCAATTGAGGAGGTTGCAGCCTTCATACGCAGCATCGACTTCGGGGTGAACACGACCAGTGGGCGCTTCAGCTCGCCGAGGGCGTGACGACGCAGCAGGTGGAAGTAGTTCGCTGGGGAGGTAGGCTGAGCCACCGTCATGGAACCCTCAGCACACAGCTGCAGGTAACGCTCGATGCGAGCGGAGGAGTGGTCTGGGCCCTGGCCCTCGTAGCCGTGTGGCAGCAGCAGGATCACACCAGACTCCTGGCCCCACTTAGCCTCACCGGAAGAGATGTACTCGTCGATGATGGTCTGGGCGCCGTTAGCGAAGTCACCGAACTGTGCTTCCCAGGCGACAACAGCGTCCGGGTTACCCACAGAGTAGCCGTACTCGAAGCCCATGGCTGCGTACTCCGTCAGTGCCGAGTTGTAGATCATGAACTTACCGCCGTTGCCCTTGGCCTGGGCCAGCTCGTGAACTGGGTTGTACTCAGCAGCGGTCTCTGGATCGATCATCACCGCGTGACGCTGGGTGAAGGTACCACGACGGACATCCTCACCCGCGAGGCGAACAACCTTACCGGCGTTAGCGAGAGAGGAGAAAGCGATGAGCTCAGCCCAACCCCAGTCGATGCCACCCTCGACGGCAGCCTTGGCACGCTTCTCCGCGATCGGAGCGACACGCGTGTGGGCCTTAAAACCTTCGGGGATGTTGTGCCATGCGCCACCGATTTCAGCCAGGTCAGCTTCGGTGATAGCGGTCTCCAGGCCGTGAGGCAGTTTCTGGGAACCGGTGATGCCCTCTTGCTGGCGCAGCGGATCCTTCTCGGCAGACTTCACTTCGTTGAAGACGGATTCCATCTGGTCGTGGAAGTCACGAGCAACTGCCTCCGCCTCGGCGTCGGAGAGATCACCGCGGCCCAGGAGGTTGTCTGCGTACTGTGCGCGCACGCCTGGCTTATCGTCGATGACGTCGTACATCTTTGGCTGGGTCATCGATGGGTCATCGGCCTCATTGTGGCCACGACGGCGGTAGCAGATGAGGTCGATGAAGACGTCCTTACCAAAGCGACGACGGTACTCGGTGGCCAGCTGGCCCACCCAGACAACAGCCTCTGGGTCATCGCCGTTGACGTGGAACACAGGGCAACCGAAAGCCTTGGCGTAGTCAGTGGCGTAGTGGCTAGAACGGCCGGAATCAGGGGTAGTGGTGAAGCCAATCTGGTTGTTCACCACAATGTGGATGGTGCCACCGACGTTGTAGCCACGCAGCTGGGACAGGTTGATGGTCTCTGGGACGATGCCCAGGCCAGCGAAAGCAGCGTCGCCGTGCAGCAGAATTGGGACAACAGTGTAGCCGTCTGGGCCCTTGTCCAGGATGTCCTGCTTCGCACGTGCGATACCTTCCATCACTGGGTTGACAGCTTCCAGGTGAGATGGGTTCGCAGTCAGGGTGACCTTGATTTCGCCATCGCCGAACATCTGGATGTGCTTGCCCTCAGCACCCAGGTGGTACTTCACGTCACCGGAAGCACCAGCGGTGTCGATGGACATATTGCCCTCGAACTCGTTGAAAATCTGGCCGAAAGGCTTGCCCACAATGTTGGCGAGCACATTCAGGCGGCCGCGGTGTGGCATACCGATGACGACCTCGTCCAGGCCCTGGCCAGCAGCGGTGTCAATGGCAGCATCCATCAGCGGGATGAGAGACTCTGCGCCTTCCAAGGAGAAGCGCTTCTGGCCGACGAACTTGGTCTGCAGGAAGTTCTCAAATGCCTCTGCAGCGTTGAGCTTCTGCAGGATGTACTTCTGCTCCGCGCGGGTTGGCTTTGGCATACCAGCCTCGAGGCGGTCCTGCAGCCAGGTGCGCTCGTCGCGGTCGAAGATGTGGGTGTACTCGGAACCAACCTTCAAGGTGTAGGCGGCGCGCAGCGTCTTCAGGACTTCACGCAGCGTCATGGTCTCACGGCCGGCGAAGCCACCGACATGGAACGTGCGGTCCAAATCCCACAGGGTCAGACCATGCGAAGCGATATCCAGATCCCGCAGGTCCGGAACCGGCATGCCCTCCTGCTTGTACTGCAGTGGGTTGGTGTCTGCGATCAGGTGTGCACGAGAGCGGTACGCCTCGATGAGCTGCATCACGCGGGTGTTCTTGTCCACACCCGTGTTTGGCACGTCCTGGGCCCAACGGATTGGGGTGTATGGGACATGCATCGTGTCGAACACGTGATCCCAAAACACGTCGTCGATAAGCAGCTGCGACATGGTACGCAGGAACTCGCCGGACTCCGCGCCCTGAATGACGCGGTGGTCGTAGGTGGAGGTGATGGTCACCAGCTTGCCGACGCCCAGCTCAGCCAGACGATCCTCAGAAGCGCCCTGGAACTCGGCTGGGTAATCCATGGAGCCGACGCCCACGATGAGGCCCTGGCCCTTGGTCAAACGTGGCACAGAGTGGCGGGTACCGATGCCACCTGGGTTGGTCAGGGACACCGTGATGCCCTGGTAATCATCCATGGTCAGCTTGTTCTCGCGACCACGCTTGACGATGTCCTCGTAAGCGTCGATGAACTCGGAAAAGCTCATCTTTTCACATTCCTTGATAGCTGCTACCACGAGGGCGCGGGAGCCATCCTTTTGTGGAAGGTCGATAGCGAGGCCAAGGTTAATATGCTCATTGCGGATGAGGGTTGGCTTGCCGTCGACGACATCATACGAGTTGTTCATGTCTGGGTGAGCCATGATGGCCTTCACCAGGGCGTAGCCGATGATGTGGGTGAAGGAGATCTTGCCACCCTTAGTACGCTTCAGGTGGTCATTGACCATCGCGCGATTTTCAAACATGAGGCGGGCAGGCATATCGCGCACGGATGTTGCGGTTGGAATCTCCAACGAAATATCCATGTTCTTTGCAATTGCCTTGTAAATACCCTTCAGCGGAGCCTTTTCAGCGGCAGGAAGTTCGCCAGCGCGCCCCATTGGGGACTTTGCCTTCTTCGCCTCTTCGGCCTTGCGCAGTGCAGCCGCAGACGAGTTGGATGCGGGGCCGGAGCTGGTTGGCTTCTTCGTCGCAGCGGCTGGCTTCGAGGCAGCTGGCTGTGGTGCAGCTGGGGCCGATGCGGTCTCCGGGGTTGGCTTCGATGCCTGTGCTGGTTTTTCGGGGGTAGCGGGGGCGCCTTGCTTCTCAAAAAGTTCGCGCCACTCAGGATCTACCGATTGCGGATCCTTTTGGTATTGCTGGAACATGTCGTCAACTAGCCACTGGTTCTGGCCGAAGTTACTAGCGCTGCTCACGGCAGGGTCTCGCCTCATTTCCGTTGTAAAAGATTACGTCAGATTCAACTGTAGTAGTTCACTACAGGCTAACGTGTTTTAGCCCATAAAGTCACGCAGTTAAGCGGGGTTTTATCTAGTAACAGAACTCTACCCCTATTGGGGTGTTTTTAGGGGGAAGGGGCACGCTTATCGACGGCCCGTTCCCCACTCGCTGGTTAGGGCTGCGCGTGCCACATCGTGGCATACGCGCCTTTGGTAGCGAGTAGCTCGTCATGGGTGCCATCTTCGGTTACTTGACCGGCGGATACGACGAGGATGCGATCTGCTCGGGCGGCGGTGGCGAGCCTATGCGCCACAATTATTGATGTTCGGGTTGAGGTGACGCGGTCTGAAGCGTTGAGGATCGTGGCTTCGGTTGCGGGGTCGAGGGTTGCGGTGGCTTCGTCGAGCAGCATGATCGCTGGTTGGCACATTTCTGCCCGCGCTAGGGCGATCAATTGACGTTGCCCGGAGGACAGTCCCCGACCTCGTTCGCCGACGGGATGGTTGAAACCACCGGGAATTGCTGCGATCGCGGTGAGTGCGCCGACGCGTCGCGCGGCAGCGGTGATCTCTGCTTCGTTCGCCGTGGGACGCCCGTAGGCGATGTTGTCGGCTACGGTGCCACTGAACAGATGCGACTCCTGGGGGACGAGCCCGATGGTACGACGCCAATCATGCAGTGGGAAGTGCTGGATATCTGTGCCGGACGCAGTTACTGTTCCAGCGACCGGGTCGTAGAAGCGGGCGAGCAGTTTGACCAAGGTGGACTTCCCGGAGCCGGTTGCGCCCACGAGAGCCACCGTGGAGCCCGGTTCGATGCTGAGGGACAAGTGTTCGGTAACCACAGGAAGATCGGGACCGTATCCAAAGGAAACATCGGCCATGGCCAGCGTGCCTCGGGCGGCGGTGTCGGCGCCGGGCGCGGTTCCGTTATCGGCGACAGTCGGCGCGGTGGCGAGCAGTTCCGAGATTCGGGTTAGCCCCACGGCTGCCTGCTGGTAGCCGTCGAAAAGCTGCGAAAGCTGTTGGACGGGCCCAAAAAGGAGACCCATGTACATCACGAATGCAACGAGCACGCCGGCGGAAATGTCGCCCTGGAGGACGTGGTGGGCTCCGAAACCGAGGACAGCGGCGGCCGCGAGTTCGTTGAGGGCGCCGATGCCGGGGAAGTAGAGGGCGACCGCGGTTTGCGAAGCGATTCGGGTACGACGGTACGTGTCGGCCGCATCCTCGAACTCGCGGAGCGAGTGTGCTTCCATGCCATGCATTTGGGAAATCCGTAGCCCGGAGATGTTTTCGTGGAACATGGCGTTGACCGTGCTGATTTCCTCGCGGGCTTGGGCGTAGAGGCGTGCGGAGATTCTACGGAAGAAGTGGGTGGCCACGATCAGGATAGGTAGCGACGCGAGCGCGACGAGCGCGAGGCGGGTGTCGGTGGCCAGTAGCATTCCGGAAATTCCCAGCAGGGTAGCGAGCGACACAATTGCTTGTGCCACCCCGGTTTGCAGGAACGAGGAGAGCGCGTCGATGTCAGTAGTCATGCGCGTCATGATGCGACCGGACATGGTGCGTTCGAAATAGTCGAGGCTGAGCCGCATCAGGTGTGCGTAGGTGCGGAGTCGCAGGCCGAACAGAAGCCGTTCGCCGGTGCGGGCTGTGAGCACCGTTTGAACCATGGCGGTGATCCAGCTGATGAGCACAATGACGGCACCAACTCCGGCGATGAGCCACAGAGCAGAGGCATCCTGCGCTAAGACTCCACGGTCGATGGCGAAGCGGACGAGAGTCGGGAACGCAAGGTCGGCGGCGACTCCGATGAGCAGGCAGACGATCACCGCCACGATCAGCCACCGCACCTGCCGGAACAAGGGCATCAGCCGGAAGGGCTCCTGGGTAGTGCGGGCCTGCCGGGTATCTAGTCGCGGGCTTTCCGACGCCGGTGGCAGTTTTGCCACCTGCTCTAACAGCTCCGGGGTAGCTGGGATCGCCGCAGCCATTCCCATGCCTCCACGGCCACCGCCCCGACCCATAGGGCCGGCGACCATCCCGGCGGCTTCTTGTGTAGTGACAGCGGTGATTCCTTGTGGGTTCGGTTCTTGGCAGGGCCAGAGCTTGTCCCACTCGGGTTCGGCGCATCCTTGCTCATCAAAGGGCAAGTGTTCGCCGGTGTCCTCCCGGAAGTTCAGGTCCATCAGGCGGGCGAAGCGCGCGTTGCCACGCATCGTCGACAGCGGGCCTATCGCAGTGACCTGGCCCCGCTCGATGAGTGCGATTCGGTCTGCTAAGTCAAGTGTGGATTGGCGGTGGGCGACGGCAATGATGGTGACGTCGTGGAAGTCGCGTCGGAGCGCCGCATAAATGCGGGCCTCGGTGGTGGCGTCGATGGCTGAGGTGGCATCGTCGAGGATGAGGATCCTCGGGCGGGCCAGTAGCGCGCGGGCGAGGGCGATCCGCTGGCGCTGACCACCCGACAAAGTGAGCCCCCGCTCGCCGACGACCTGGTCGTAGCCATCTGCTAATTCAGTGATGAACTCATGTGCCTGGGCGGCGCGGGCCGCGTGCTCGATCTCCTCTTGCGTATAGGCCCCTCCCATGGTGAGGTTCATGCGAACGGTGTCGCTGTAGAGAAATGGCTCATCAAAAACCACGCAGATGCTGCGACGCAGCTCCGCGCGGTGCAGTTTAGCGAAATCAATTGCGCTATTGCTGCTCAGCAGGGACAACGAACCGCTATCGGGCTGGTAAAACGCGCCCATGAGCTGCACCGCCATGGTTTTTCCCGCGCCGGGAGGCCCGACGAGAGTGAGAGTTTCCCCGGGGCTGACGGTGAAACTCAGCTTATCTAGGATACGGCGGTCACCGTCACGGAAGATGACATCGTTTAGCGCTAGCCCGAGTGGACCGTCAGGAATGGGAGTGGGCGTAGTTGGGTCTTGGTGTTCTGGCTTGAGCTCGAGGACGTCGAAGATACGCGACACGGACGAACGGGACATATTGATCCGAAGCGCGAGCCCGGAGAGCATGCGGGACACGGCGGTGAGGGAGGAGAGATAGGCAGCGAAGGCAACAAACGTACCGATGGTAATGGCCCCAGAGAGCGCAAGCCAACCGCCAAGCGCAATATTTGCCACTAATGCGAGCTGGGGGAGTTGGTCCACCATTGGTTGGAAGCGTGCGGTGAGGCGAGCGCTACGCATCCGGTCCGCATACACTTTCCGGCCAGCTTTTTCGATGGCGTCGATTTCACGTTGCTCCTGCGCAAACGCCTTGACAACGCGAATACCGGTAACAGTTTCCTCCACGTGAGTGGCGAGGTCTGCTGCGGATTGTTGCGCTGCCCAGGTGGCCGCGAACATGGGTTTTCGGGAAGCAAGGGCGCCGAAGAAGATCAGCGGCAGTGAGGCTATCGCAACGAGTGCAAGCAAGGGGGACAGCACTAACATCACGACCACCGTGAATATCAGTTTCAACACATGGCCGACGCCGAGGGGGAACATCGCCACGAGGCCTTGGATCATGGTGATGTCCGAAATGGATCTGCTCACTACTTGTCCGACGCGGATGCGGTCTTGGCCGGGGCCATCGAGTTTTTGCAGCGCGTCGAGGATAGCGATACGCAGGCGGTGTTGCACGTTGATGGAAAGCAGGCCAGCGGTGTAGCGACGGCCGAACTGGGAGATGAATCTCCCGAGCGCAACGGCGACGAGCACGATGATGATGGTGAGCAGCGGAGAGAACTGGGGGACCAGCCGAGTGGCCCAGGCTCCGGTTGCCTCGCCGAGAGCGACATCGACCGCATCTTTGGTGAGTAGCGGGATGGTGAGCTCGAAGGAGACGACACCGACGGTGGCCAGCATGGCGAGCAGCGTGGCCAACGGGGATGAGACGACGACGCCCCACAGTTTCTTGGTGTTATTCAACGGTTATTTCTTCTTAGTCAGCTTCCAAAGGCCGCGCTGCTTCTTCGGCTCCTTCTGTGGCAGGGGCTGGAGGAAATCCCCTGGGATAGGGCCCATGGATTCGCGAGTATTTTTAATGACCTGGTCCGCGAGCTTGCGGTTCGCCACGGTACCGACAACCAGCCCGACTCCCAGTGGTAGCAGCTTACCGATCCACATGTTCCGGATACGCTTGGTGAGCCGGGCACGGGCCATTTTCATCAATTGGGCATTGATAGTGCTGAGTCCTGGGATGGTGGCCCGGTTGATTCGGGCAGCTACGTTGGCGTCTTTTCCTGTGCCGATGTCGCCGAGCAGCGTATCAACCAGCGCGGTACCAGGAGCGCCCAGTATCACCACCAGGATGAGCGCGCGGCGGCGTTCTGGATCGCGGATGTCTACACCGCGCAGGTGGGCGGAGGCCGCGGTGTACAGGGCTGCTGCGTCGAGGAAAACGAGGGATTCAGCGCCGACAGCTGCTGCACCGGTGACGAAGCCGACACCTGGTAGCGCGGAAGCAAGTCCCGCGGCACCGCCAGAGCCGGTGGCGAGACGCTTAAAGTGCTTGTCTAGTTCCAGCTGGATCTGCGCCGGGGTGGCGTCAGGATTGTTGCCACGGACCCAGCGGACATAGCCTTCCACGGCGCTGGTCTGGATGCGGACTGCGTGATCGAGGCCGTCGATAAGCATGCGCCCGCTGATACCGGCGTTTTCCTTGAGGGTGGCTGCGTCGGAGCTCAGGGCGTCGGTGATCACTGGGTTGGTCATTGGTTTTCTGCCTTTCGTTGCGGAATTCCTGGCTGGTGGCCAGGATCAGTCCAACATCAATTCTGCTGCGAATATTCCTCAGCGGCCATGATTTGTTCATCGGTGGGGCGGATACCGGTGTAAAGAATGAATTGTTCGGCGGCTTGGAGAGCCACCACTTCGCCGCCATTGATAGTTGGTTTGCCTAGCCGAGTAGCGGCCTTGATGAGTGGTGTTTCCACTGGATATGCCACGACATCGAAGACGATGGTGGCCCGAGAGATCTGCTCGTCGGTGAAGGCTTGTTCGCCTTCGGCATCCCCGTACATTCCCAGTGGGGTGACGTTAACTAACAATTCGGCATCTTCTGGGACAAAAGTGGAAAACTCCCACCCGTAGCGCGCTGCAAGGGCGTTGCCGGTGACCTGATTGCGGGCAACGACAGTGCCGGTCATGCCGTAGTCGGCCAGTGCTGCGACTACCGCGTTGGCCATGCCACCTGATCCGCGCACCGCGACGTGGAGTTCTCGTGGCACTTGGTGAGATTGGAGCAGGTGCGCTACCGCGATGTAGTCGGTGTTGTAGCCCTTGAGGTGGCCATCGGTGTTGACGATAGTGTTGACGGATTGGATGCGTGCGGCGCTGGGGTCGAGCTCGTCGATCAGTGGGATCACGTCCGCCTTGTAGGGCATGGATACGCCCGCACCACGGATAGCCAGGCCACGTATTCCTGCAACAGCTGCCACGATGTCAGTGGGGGCCACTGCTTTATACAGGTAGTTCAGCCCTAATTCGGCGTAGAGCCAATTGTGGAACCGTACCCCGTGATTGGAGGGGCGCGCAGCTAAAGAAATGCACAAAGTGGTGTCTCGGTCGACGAAATTAACCATAATGACAAGGGTAATGCGTTTTTCGATGCTGAGGAGAAACATCGTGTCATTGCCTTGGGGGTCCTTGGTGGCTGAAAGTCCCCGGTTTGAGCAGTTTGTGTCTGGCGGGGCGGTGGTTTCCGGTACCGACTGGATCGCGGACTCTGTTGCTGCGGGCGCGGAGCAGTTCCAGTTGCCTCCTAAGCAGTTGGCGCAGTTGTGGTGGTACAGCTTCGGCGGTGGTGTGGTTGCACCGTCGGTGCATCTGATGGTGGGGTTCGATGCGGTTCCTTCGCTGTCATTCGATGCGGGGGAACTGCGTTGTTCTGGGTTTTGGACGGGCTTTTCCACGTCTGTGTCTGCGCCGTCTGTGGCGGAGGCCGGGGCCTGCCTTGCTGAGTCGACTGCACCGCTTATCGACCTCTTGTGCAGTGAGTTCTCATTGCGGCCGGCGCCGTTAGTGTCTTTGATGGTGGATGCATTGCGGCAGTCCGCGTTGGAGGCGGGGAACGAGCATTTCTCTCCGGCATTGGGGGTGTCGGTCGCTCGGGACTTGGTGGCGGGGTTCGCTGGGCCTGCGGGATCGTATTTCGGTGTGCTGGATGGTGAGGTGGTGTCCCTCGCAGATGCGGAAGCAACAGATGATATGTTTGTTTTCGCGCCCCGCCAGTCGTGCTGCATGGTGTACCGTTCACCGGGGTCGGGACTGTGCACGTCGTGTCCGAAACGCCCTGCTGAGAAGCGGGTGCAGGATATGATTGCGCTGGCTGATTCGTTTGCGTGGTGATTTTCACGGCGCGGTGGGGAAGTTCCGACTAGGCTGAGACGAGTCGGAGTCTCTCCTGTAGTTTTCCGGAAGGAACGTGTCACGTTATGAGCTTTTTCGAAGACATCGCCGCCGCACTTGATGCGGAAGGTATCGAATCTAGGGTTAACGACGACACCATGTTCGTACCGATCACGTCGGAACTGGAAATCCAGTTCGTCGAGATCGACCCGATCCTGCCCGCTGCCAATGTCTATGTTGCGGCAGCTGACGTCACGGAGGATGACGAGGATTTCGAGGCGGTCCTGGTGTCGGTGGTGTTCTCTGTGGAGGATGCGCTGACTACGGTTGGACGCCACGTGGCCACCGACCAGGTTGTGACCTTGCTGTCTGACTTGTTGCTCGGAACTGATGAACGCATCGCTGACCTGGAGTTTTATCAGTCCGCCGACGATCCTAACTTGGTCATTGCAGATGTTGCGGAATCCTCTGAACTCCGCGTGCTCGTTGACGTCCACGAAGATGTTCCCACAGCCTTTGTCGCCTTCGTCTCCGTAGATGCCAGCTACGAGGATCTTGTCGATGAAGCAATCGCGGAGGTCTGGGACGCGGAGGATACCGAAGAGCTGAGCGATGAAGATCGTGCGCGCCTGTTCGACAGCATCCAAGAGGATGTGGCGAGCCAAGTGAGCGAAATTCTTGATCTGGGCAGCTTCACGGACTTTGATCGGCTTTTCGATGTCCTCTCGCTTGCCGCAGACCAAGCAGAAGATTGGGAATCCCAGCTCACACCGTTTGACGACGACGAATTTGATGGGCCGGAAGTCTATGACATCTTCGCCGAAGAGCTTGATGAGGAATTGGACGACGACCTGGAAGACTACGAGGACTAGCTCCTGGAACCCTATCCCGTTCTGGAGGAAGCGATCGTGACGATTCGACTCACCGGTATGCTGCGATGCGCAACGAAGGAGGATGCGCAGCTGGTGAGTAACTATCTGCCCGCGCATGTGGCCTTGACCCGTGCCGAGCCGGGGTGCCTGATGTTTGAGGTGACTCCCACCGAAGATCCGCTGGTGTGGCAGGTTCGGGAAGAATTCACAGACAGGGACGCATTCGAGCTGCATCAGAGACGTGTTCAGGCTAGCGCCTGGGGGAAGGCAACCAGCCACATTGCGCGTGACTACCACGTGACAGACCTTCCCTAGGCAGCCGATGTTGCGGGCTTGAACAGTGACGCGGGGGATTCAATGGGCTGGAAGTGTTGGTCGACTACCCAGCAGTAGGTGGGAGCGCCTGCGCCAGCCATGCGGTGAACGGTGTATTGACCAGCGTCGGGTAGGAGTGCGCGGATCCAACTTTCCGCTTCGGTGTGGCACAGTTGGCGCCCGTCGGAGGCGGTGAGTCGAACCGTCATCAGGTAGGCCGCGGTGCGGGTCTCGCCGTAGCCGCGGATTCTGGCGCGGGCGAGTTGTCCGACGCGGCGCCGTGAAATGGTGAAATTGATTGAAGACAATCCGAATTCCGGACTCATCCGGATGGTCGGGGGACGCCAGGTAGGGGTTTCACGTGCGAGCGAGCGGGGGTGAGACATGGTCATGGCTACCGTGTCGAGAGCACGCTGACTGTGCTGTCGGATGTGGGCAACTGCGTCTGGAGTGGACAAGGGAAACGTACTGGTTGTGTGCTGTGCTTTGATCATGGCCTCACAATAAATCTAAATCCGGACACGATTATTAAAAACTAGCACACATGTTCGAATGTGAAACGGTGGTAGCCTGTTAAGTGCCATGCCAACAAAAACCAAAATTCCCTACGAAATCTGGGTTCTCGTTGCCGGCGCGTTCATCATTGCCCTTGGATTTGGCATTATCGCGCCGATTCTGCCGCAGTTTGCGCGCAGCTTCGATGTGAGCGTTGCTGCAGCTAGTGCGGTGATTTCCGTGTTTGCCCTGTCACGGTTGCTCTTCGCGCCTTTTTCGGGAATGGCCGTCGATAAGCTTGGCTCGCGTCGGGTGTACATGCTCGGACTGGTGATCGTCGCGGCGACCACTGGAAGCATCGCTTTCGCGCAGGAATTTTGGCATATTTTGGCGCTGCGGCTAATCGGGGGCGTGGGGTCGACGATGTTTACGGTCTCAGCAATGGGCTTCATTGTGCAGCATTCTCCGCCGCAGATTCGGGGTAGGGCATCGTCGGCCTATGCGAGCGCCTTCCTGATCGGCAATGTGCTCGGCCCGGTGTTGGGCGCGCTGGTGGAGCCCCTCGGTATGCGGGTGCCATTCCTGATTTATGGCGGGGCGTTGTTGCTGGTGACAGTGTTGGTTGGCTTCCTGCTGCGCCCGAAACCGGAGCAAGAGCAGGTCAAGGTGGCGTTGCCCGCGGTGCTGGTCAGCGAGGTCATTCACCATCCCTCTTATCAATCTGCATTGCTGTCCGGCTTTGTGAACGGCTGGGTGAACTTCGGCGTCCGTGTCGCCATTTTGCCACTCTTCGCAGCATCGGTGTTTCATAAAGGTGGTGCCATTGCGGGCCTCGCCATGGCAGCTTTTGCTCTGGGCAGCGCTATCGCCATCCAGTTTTCTGGCAGGCTTGCCGACGCCCGTGGCCGCAAACCCATGATCGTCACCGGGCTGTTGCTCAACCTGCTCTTCACAGGCATCCTAGGCTTCGCCTCGACCCCGTTAGCGGTCATCGCGTTCAGTCTTCTCGCTGGCATCGGTGGCGGTCTGCTTAACCCGGCGCAGCAAGCTACGCTCGCAGATCTCATCGGCAATGACCGTTCTGGTGGCAAAGTTCTCGCCAACTTCCAAATGGCACAAGACCTTGGCGCCATCATGGGTCCCATCCTGGTCGGTGCCCTCGCCGACGCCTACGGCTACAACACCGCGTTCCTTTCTTGCTCCGCAGTCGCGATGGTTGCTGCGCTCATGTGGATGTTCCACGGCAAAGAAACCCTGGTTCAGCGCAAACCGCAAAAGATAACGACCACACAAAAGCAGGCTTAATGACGGCGGTGAGTTGGATCTAGATCACTCCGAGTTCACGTTTGGGATAAATGCTCCCCCTGCCATATGGCCACGACTCAATGATTTGCTGCTGTTCGGGTGGAAGCTGTTCGGAATAATGAACAACCAAGGCTCTAGTACGGTCCACCGAAATTGAAGAATCTTTAGGGAGGGCGCCCACTCGTGCGATGAAGTCTGCAAACTCGTCGAGGGTCGGGTTGGGTGCTTCAGCGGGAGAGCTGTAGCTTGCTTTCGAATCGGCGCACCCTTGGAAAGTAACGAAGTAGCCGTCCTTGGTGGAAGGTGACGAGGAAACGATGGGGGTGACCTCTTTGATTTGTGAGGCGCATTCTTCGGCGGTTTTAGCGCTGAGCTCCCGGGTGAGGGACGGTGTTTTATCGTAATAGGCGTACGTGGAAAACGAGTCTCCGAACTCGGCAAATAACTCCTCCGTATGTTTGTATTTGGTCACGATTTGGCTGGGTTCAGAGGTAACATGAATTGCCGTGGTCCCAAGCGGGAAGGATATAAAGGTCTCGTCGTTGCCTGTCAGATGTTGTTCCGCCAGAAGTGCGAACTCTTTCATAAACTCACCGCGCTGTTCTTTGGGTAAACCATCGGGAATGTTGACCGTAGCGATTTTCCCGAATCTTGAATCAGAGACATGAATCTTTGTGCCCTTGGGGGAGACTTTGCGGATGGCCTTGCTTAGGGCTTTAGTCTCGTCTGTTTCCTTGATTCCATACTTCATCTGAGCCAACGGGTAGCGGATGAAATTAAAACTCTGGGGAGAAAGAATAGCGCCAATTGCCAGTGCAACCATCGCGATAGCAGTAAAGAGCAAAACGTTTTTCTTGGTCATGGTTATCCAGTCGTGGAGTTGAATGATCGTTGTTCTAGGTCTGTGATGAAACGGTTCAAACGGGTAACAAGCTAGTCTGGTGCGCTTCTCGACGCTGACGGCCTCTCGGTTGAGTAGCTCTCGATCGTTTGGAAAGTGACCTCGCAGAAATCATCTCTGGGCAGCTTCGCCAGGAAACGTGATGGTGGCGAAGCGTGCCCACATACTCATCACGGGACGCGCCAGTGATGCTGGTGAAGAACCGTTGCACATAGTGATGCGACGTTTCTGGAGCATTGAGTGCGCCGATTTGCTCCAATCCAACTGTGATCGATGTGCCGTGTGAATTGTCCAGTAGCTGTTGAGGCGAAATGCCTTGGTCCACGTGACTCCGAATCATGTGCTCCCGCGAAAACCGAGACTTCTGAAACGTTAACTTGGGTTCCGGGAGCTCCAGGCTGAAATAAGCTGCAGAAGGAGTGAAGGCTCTTAACTTGAGGATTTGGGTGCGAGCGAAGAACATCACAATAGCGCTGGCTATGGTGCTGAATTTTGAGATAGCTACTACCACGTACCTGCGGTTCATTGGCTCCCCCGATAGTAAGTGTTGTTTCCAGTAAATTACCCGACCGGGCCGGTTCTTGCAGGGGATAGCAATAAGGGGGTAGCTACAAAGACCCCCTTAGCAAACTTTACTGAGGTTAAAAATGTGTGTTATTGCAAGCGTATTACCCCAGGTAGGGGTGTGTTTAGTTCAATTAACGATGGTTAACCGTTTGTAAAACTGGCCTGGTCATTGTGGCAATCTCTTGCTAGAAACATGGCATGTGATTCGGATTACTGCCGAGTTGCATTGTGAATCGTTTGGAGAAGGAGAACACTATGACCGTAACTGCCACGGCGCCTTCCCGCGCCGCAACCGCCCCTGAAAAGTGGCGCTCGCCGAAGCACAGGCTTTCTGTGTATGGCGTCGTTGCCATCATGTTCACCGCAATGATTTTTGACGGCTACGACATCACCGTCTACGGTGCCATCCTGCCAACCCTGCTTGCAGAAGATCACCACCTCGGACACATCAGCCCCGCTGTAGCCGGTACCCTCGGCTCTTACACCATGCTCGGAATTATGGTCGGCGCACTTGGGGCCGGCGCTATCGGTGACCGCATTGGCCGACGCCTAATGATGCTGATAGCTTTCGCCTGGTTCTCTGTCGGCATGGCAGCCGGTGCGCTGGCTACATCGGTCGCATTTTTCGGTGCGACTCGATTCTTCACCGGACTCGCCCTTGGTGTTATCACAGCCGGGGGCGGAGCTGTGATCGCTGAGTTTGCCCCAGCTCACCGAAAGAACATGTTCAATGCCATTGGCTACGCCGGCATCCCTGCTGGTGGTGTGCTCGCAGCGCTGTTCGCGATCTGGTTCGAGGATGCCATTGGTTGGCGTGGACTCTTCCTTATCGGAGCTACCCCAATTCTCTTCCTCCTTCCGATGGCGCTGATCATGCTCCCGGAATCCCCACGCTGGCTCACCGCCATGGGGCGCCATGACCGTGCCCGTGCTATCTGTGACAAATACGACTTCCCAGCAGAACAATTCACTGCGGAACAAACCATCGTCGCAGCCTCCGGAGAAAAGAAAGAAAAGATCGGCTTCGGGGCAATCTTTTCCCGCACGTACATTGTGGCTACCGTGCTTATCGGCATCATGAGTTTCATGGCCATTATGGCAGTCTACGGACTCAACACGTGGCTACCACAGATCATGAAGGAAGCTGGCATTTCCGCAACCAGCGGCCTCTACACCCTTGTTGCCCTTAATTTCGGTGCCGCAGCCGGAGCGTTGGGAGCCTCCAAGGTGGCGGACATGATCGGCCCGAAACCAGTTATCGTCTTTACCTTCAGTGCTGCAGCCCTATGCATGTTCGTTATGCCATACCTTGTCTCCCCATTACTAATGTACCCGGCCATCGCCATCACTGGCATGGGAGTTACTGGCACTCAGATTTTGATTTACGGTATGACCTCAAACTACTACCCAACCCAGGCTCGTCAGGCTGGAATGTCCTGGTCTTCCGGGTTTGGTCGCCTCGGTGGAGTTGTGGGGCCAACTCTCGGAGGTGTCCTGATCACCTCGGGGTTCGGAGCATCCGATGCCTTCATGATCTTCGCGGTGGCCACCGTGATCGGCGCCATCTGTACCATCCTTATTCCGCTCAAGCGCCGGTAGCCGAGTCCTCCGGAGAATCTGGTGGAGATGTTAGAGCGGACGGATTTGCTTTAATGTCTCCATCATTTTTCTTTCTACAATTGAGGGCGTGTGACTGAAACTCGGAGCAATCACCTCGGGATCTTCAGGGGCGGCGATACGCCACCAGGAGTCTTCAAGGAAGACTTCTCCGTCACTGTCATTTAAGTGATCGGTAGGGTACAGGCGCACTGAGATGGAGTCGCCGTTGTGGGGAACTGGAATCTTAAGGATCTGTGCGAGCATTTGATGAAATTGATATTCGCCGAGAATAACAATTCCATGCTTTCGGAGGTGGCTGCGTGCCCCGCCGTTCCCGCGTAGACGTTTCATATAGTCCTTTTGCTGAGCGACTGTGGCAACGGTTCCGCGAGGGATTAAAATTCCCTGGATTAATTCAAACAACTTGTTGATCTTTTGCTGGCCTGATGGCGCCCCGAGAATCTTCTCTCTAATTTCGTTTGGGGCATGTAGAAGGATATTCTTTGGCATCGGATGATCTAGCCAGGCCCACTGTATCTTGGAGCGATTGACGGCTGTGATTGTTCGTTTCTGATCTCGATTAGAACCCTTGCTTAGGATCTCTTCTGTGATACGAATGAATCCAAGACTCCAAGTAGAAGTGGTGTCGTTCGCGTGGCATACCATTGCAACATGTCCCACAGCTTCATTTGGGATCATCCAGGAACCCATTTTTTGGGAAAATTTGCAGTCAACCTCAATTCCAGCAATTTTGTAGTCCAGTACGTCGCCATCTTGAATCAGATGGTGGAAGGCTCGCCGGATGTTGATTTCAATAAGGGTTCCAAAATGGGTTTTCTCAGTTTTAGTTAATTGATTCCAGTGATAGCGGCCGGTGTGAACGCCATCGTAGATTTGGTCGAAGGTTTCCCGAAAAACGCGTGACAGCAACTCTCCGTGAGGGTCTGCGGAGCGAAACAGTGAGACAAGCTGACTTTCCGCACTTTGATCCGTTGGTGAATCGAACAACTGTTCTACCCCTTTCGTTAGGTGTCTGATGGATATGGCATGCTATCTAACTATGGAGAAGCTAACGTCGTTGGAAATTTGCGCCGGGGCCGGTGGCCAAGCACTGGGGCTTGAGCAAGCTGGCTTTTCTCATGTCGCTGCCGTAGAAATCGATGCAGATGCCATCGAGACTCTTAAGCTTAATAGAGATAACGATTCACTCCCCCCTGAACAGAGATGGAATGTCTTGCATAAAGATGTTCATGAACTTGATGGTTCAGCCTATGACGGGATTGACCTATTCGCCGGTGGTGTTCCCTGCCCGCCGTTTTCAATCGCAGGAAAGCAGTTGGGGCAAGACGATGAGCGTGACCTTTTCCCGAAGGCTCTTGAGTTGGTGGAAAGTAGTCACCCCAAGGCGGTGCTGCTAGAAAACGTGCGCGGGCTTGCGGGTCCGAAGTTTGCCAACTATCGAGCGCAGATTGTTCGTCGACTCAATCACCTGGGATATGAAGTCATCTGGCAGGTGATATTGGCATCTGAACATGGAGTTCCACAGCTTCGACCTCGCTTCGTTCTGGTCGCATTACAGCGCGAGTATGCGCCGTATTTCTGGTGGCCGCGTCCGAAAGGAACTCCGCCAACTGTTGGTGAGACTCTATATGAGTTGATGGCAGCAAACGGATGGCCCGGTGCATCGGCTTGGGCGGCAAGAGCTGACAGTATTGGTCCTACTTTGGTTGGTGGTTCGAAGAAGCATGGAGGTCCGGATCTCGGGCCAACTCGTGCTCGGGAAGGCTGGGCAAAGCTGGGTGTGAAGGGATCCAGTATTGCGGAGGAAGCTCCGGGAGAAGCCACTCCGGTTGATGAGATGCCACGCTTGACTGTCAGGATGGCAGCGCGTATCCAAGGGTTTCCAGATAGTTGGGAGTTCTATGGCCGTAAAACAGCTGCATATCGTCAGGTGGGAAACGCCTTTCCTCCGCCTGTTGCCAAAGCGTTGGGAGAGTCAATTCGTGCCGCGCTCTTAAAGGATGATGAGTTACTATCTCAAGCGATTGCGAGTTCGGAAGCTGACGGGTCTATCTCCTTGAGTGGGCCTGGAACGGGAGTTATACGGAATATTCTGTGATTTCGCTGGGGGTGAAAAGCAGATTCTATCCGCAGCGTTGTGAACTGCGATGCTTTTAGATCTCCTTTAAGAAGCCTTACTAGGTTGAATAGTCAAGGAACTTAAGCTTTTCCATTCATAACTAGTAGTCATGGCTAGATTGGGTGTAAGTGAAAACATTTGCTGCTGGCAGAACTCTTAGGTCCTGGAACAAACTTCAAAATACTGTGGCCCGGCACACTGACTTCGCATTTCGTAGCAAATTAGCGTAGCCTGGGTGGACGATGAGTAACACCGAGAACGTTGCCAGCGGCGTCGAAGAGCTGGAAAATGTCACAACGTCGGAAACTCAGGACAATTCGCTGGACGTCGAACAGGACGTCAGGGATGCGAACACTTCTGAGGACGACTCCACGCAAGGTTTCGATAAACTAGGGCTTCCTGCAGAAGTACTAAAGGCTATTGCCAAGGTTGGTTACGAAACCCCATCCCCAATTCAGTCCGAAACTATTCCATTGTTGATGGAGGGCCGCGATGTTGTCGGCCTCGCGCAGACCGGTACTGGTAAAACTGCAGCGTTTGCCCTCCCGGTGCTGTCGCGCATCGATAAGTCTGTTCGTGCCCCGCAGGCGCTCGTGCTGGCCCCTACCCGTGAGCTTGCACTGCAGGTAGCTGACTCTTTCCAGGAGTTTGCTGACCACCTCGGTGGAATCAACGTGCTGCCGATTTACGGTGGTCAGGCTTATGGTATTCAGCTGTCCGGTTTGCGCCGTGGCGCGCAGATCGTCGTCGGTACGCCAGGTCGCGTCATTGACCACTTGAAGAAGGGCACGCTGGACATTTCCGGCCTGCGTTTCCTGGTTTTGGACGAAGCCGACGAGATGCTCAACATGGGCTTCCAGGAAGACGTCGAACGCATTCTGGAAGACACCCCAGCTGAGAAGCAGGTGGCACTGTTTTCCGCGACGATGCCGAACGGTATCCGTCGCATCTCCAAGCAATACCTGGTTGACCCAGCAGAAGTGACGGTGAAGTCCGAAACCCGGACGAACACCAACATCACTCAGCGCTTTCTTAATGTTTCACACCGCAACAAGCTCGACGCACTGACCCGCATTCTGGAAGTCACCGAGTTCGAAGCGATGATCATGTTCGTGCGCACCAAGCACGAAACCGAGGAACTGGCCGAGAAGCTCCGCGCCCGTGGCTTCTCCGCAGCGGCCATCAATGGTGACATTGCGCAGGCACAGCGCGAACGTACCGTGGACCAGCTCAAGGACGGTCGCTTGGACATCCTGGTGGCCACCGACGTGGCAGCCCGTGGTTTGGACGTGGAACGCATCACCCACGTGTTCAACTACGACATTCCGCACGACACCGAGTCCTACGTCCACCGCATTGGCCGCACCGGCCGTGCTGGCCGTTCCGGCGAAGCGATCCTCTTCGTCACGCCACGCGAGCGTCGAATGCTGCGTTCCATTGAGCGCGCGACTAATGCGACGCTGGAAGAGATGGAACTGCCGACCGTGGATGAGGTTAACGAGTCCCGCAAGGCTAAGTTCGCCGACTCCATCACCAACTCTCTAGAAGACTCCCAGTTGGCGCTGTTCCGTTCCCTGGTCAAGGCCTACTCCGAGGAACACGACGTTCCTCTGGAGGACATCGCTGCCGCGCTGGCCACCCAGGCGCAGGCTGGCGACGAGTTCCTGATGAAGGAACTGCCACCTGAGCGCCGGGATCGACGCGACCGTTTCGATCGCGACGACCGCCGTGACCGTGACCGGGGTGGTCGATTTGAGCGTCGTGACCGCGGTTCCCGCTTCGAGCGCAGCCAAGACATGGACGTGTACCGCCTTGCCGTGGGTAAGCGGCAGCACGTACGCCCTGGCGCTATCGTTGGCGCCCTGGCGAACGAGGGTGGCCTGTCCTCCAAGGACTTCGGTCGCATCATCATCGCCGTGGACCACACCCTGGTAGAACTGCCGAAGAACATGCCGGCTTCTGTGCTGGAACGCCTCGCGGACACCCGCATTTCCGGCCAGCTCATCCACATCGAGGCTGCTCCTGGCGCTGACATGAACCAGCGTCCTGGTGGCTATGGTGGTGGACGTGGCGGCTACCGGGATCGTGATGATCGCCGTGGCGGCCGGGGCCGCTTTGATCGGGATGATCGCCGTGGCGGCCGAGGCGGCTATGACCGTGATGATCGTCGTGGTGGACGTGGCGGCTACCGGGATCGTGATGATCGCCGTGGCGGCCGCTACGATCGCTAGCAGCGCATAAGAAAAGCGCCTCCCAGATCCAACCGGGAGGCGCTTTTGTTGTGACTAGATAAACATCAAGATCGCGGTGACGAACCACAGCAGCGCGAAGATGCCACCGAACATGGACAGCTGGCCCTTGGCCTTGTTCCAATCGGCGATCTCGGTGTCAGCTGGCACCTCGTCAGCATCGAGCAGCCCGAGTGCACCCAGCATCTTCTTCTGGCGTGGCAGGATCAGGAAGAACAGCACCGCCCACGCGACCACAGACAGGCCCACTGCGGCGTGGTACTGGCCTTGCTTCAGGTACGCAGAATCGGTCATGAACACGCCAACACCCAGCAGCGGGACCAGCAGGGACAGCATGCCGTAGGTGCTGGAGATGTTGTGGAGCAGTTTCGCAGCGCCACGAGCGGTGTCATCGCCGGAGTGCGCAGCCAGAGCCTTCGCATGGAAGGTAGAGGTAGCCACGGTGACCGGGCCGAGGAACAGCACCGCGGACAGGATGTGCAGTGCGGTCATGATGGTATCCACAGGGGTTGAGCCTTTCCAGTTAGGGGTTTTGTCAACGTCTCACCCTAGCCAGCCCGCCGGGAATTCGCTAACCGAGCAGGCTCGCTGCATCACCCGCCGGTCTGAACGGGGGAGAGGTAACTCATAGGCAGCCGCCACCGCGGCTAACCGACGCGCATACCAACAACCCCGCCGCACCTCCGGCATCCACTGGCTGGGAAGCAGGTCAGACTTCTCTTGGTTCGCCTGCGCCGATACCGCAACCAGGTTCGATGGATCGTTGGCGAAGCGTTTTCGTTTCTCCGCCGGCCACGAGTGCGCTCCCAAATCCCAGGCAGCGCGAAGGGGAAAAATGTGGTCGATCTGGATGTCCTCCGGGAGGCTGGAGCCTGTGTAGGGGTCTGTGACTGAGGTCGGGGTGATCTCGCAGCCCGCAGCTACAGCGGATTGAAATGTTTGGGACAGGATGAGGTGCCGGGTGGTGCAGGACTGGCCGTCGATAAGCATGGGTGCCCAATCTCCGAAGGCTGCCCGGTCGTAGCCCAGCACGGACTGGCGCTGTGGCACGCTACCTACCCGAGCTAAAGAACTGTTCAACGAAGGGGTGTCGGTGGGGTAGACAGGCCGATAGATCAGGGCGGTGACAATGGTGAAAAAGACAAGGACGAAAAGAAAAAGGCGGCTAGGCGTCATACTTAATTAGACTGCTCAGCCACCCCAAAAGGTTGCAGCGAATTTTTTTTAGGCCTCGCGCACCATCTCAGAGGTGAGCACACCCTTGACCTTCGACAGCTTCACTGACTTATCGAACTCGCGGTTGATCTCCTCGGAAGGAGCTTTAGTCAGCAGCGTCACCACGACCATCAAAACGATGTTGGCGATGAAACCAGGGACGATCTCATACATCAGATCCGACAGGGCGCTCTGGCCCCACGCAAACGACACCACAGCACCGGCAATCATACCCGCGATAGCACCAGGAGCATTCAGGCGCTTCCAGTACAGCGACGCAATGATGATCGGACCGAACGCGGAACCGAACCCGGCCCACGCGAACGCCACCAAACCGAGGATCGAGTCAGATGGATTGGCTGCCAGCACACCCGCGATCACGGAAACGGAGAGAACGGCGATACGCGACATCCAAATCAGGTTCTTCTGCGTTGGCTGGCGCTTCACCACGATCATGTACAAATCCTCGATCAGGGCAGAGGACGTCACCAGCAGCTGAGAGGCAATAGTCGACATGATCGCTGCTAGGACAGCGGTGAGTACCAGGCCTGCGATCAGTGGGTGGAACAGGATCCGGCCCATGTCCAGGAAGACGGTTTCGAAGGCATCGCGGTCCGTGACGGCGATGTGAGGGTTCTGTGCGAAAAAGACTGTGCCGATCATAGCGGTAAAGACCGCGCCCACTACGCAGAGCAGCATCCAGAACACGCCGATCCGGCGGCCGCTGGTGGCGTCGGAAGGCTTACGCATCGCCATGAAGCGCACGATGATGTGTGGCTGCCCGAAGTAGCCCAACCCCCAAGCCAGATTGCCGATGATGGCAGCGAGAGACACACCGGTGATCATACTGAAGTAGGTCGGGTTACCCTCGCCGGAGGTGTAGGGGCCGTAGTCATTCATGGTCTGCCACCCGAAGATATCCATCGGATTCTGCAGGGCGAAAAGCGCCATGATTGGGACAATGATGAGCGACGCGAACATGATCAGGCCCTGCACGGCGTCGGTGTAGGACACCGCCAGGAAGCCGCCGATAAAGGTGTACGCCACCGTAATGACCGCGACTATCAGCATGCCGGTGAGGTAGTCGCCACCGAACGTGGACTCAAAGTACTTGCCGCCCGACACCATTCCGGAGGACACGTAGAAGGTGAAGAACACCAGAATGACGACTGCAGAGACCACGCGCAGAATGCGGGATTTATCATTCAGCCGGTTTTCCACGAAGCTCGGAACGGTAATCGAATTCTTGGCCACCTCTGTGTACGAACGCAAACGGGGAGCGATCCACTTCCAGTTAGCCCAGCAGCCGATCAGCAGGCCAATGGCGATCCACAATTCAGAGAAACCAGAGACGAACAGTGCACCCGGCAGACCCATCAGCAGCCAGCCTGACATATCGGAAGCACCCGCAGAAAGTGCTGCGACGGCGGGGCCAAGCCCACGACCACCCAGCATGTACTCGTCATACTTCTTCGTCTGCGTGTAACTCCAATAGCCAATGCCGAGCATCAGCGCCATGTAGATCACGATCGCAATGATGAACCAGGTCTGTTCACTCACGTGTGTTCTTGCCTCCAATGGTCAATAGGGAATGTGGGGACCGATAAGCCCTAACGCTCCATGGTAAGAAACCTAGCCATAATGTGACGATTTTCTCACTCCAAGTGAGCTGTTTAGTTATCTTAACGTGATAGAGCTGTGACTGACTCGGTTTTGCGCAGCTTTTTTGTGTCCGAGGTCACTGATTGTCCGCTAGATGAACTCCGATGAGTGGAACCACCTAACGGACTGGTACAAACAAATGTATGACCTCGCACCTGCTCCACGGCTTTTGGACCAAAACGTCCGGGCTCCATCTGTGGATCGAGCAGGTCGAAGGACACCGGATTGTCCTCCCGGATAACCTCTCCGAAGGGGACCTTCCGCCGCAGGTCATGGCCATCATCGCTGGGAAAAGCTTCCGGCATATGCGCCGCACGACATTGCGCACCCCCAAGGGTAGGGAAGTGACCCTGGACATTCCCACCGCCGCCTACACCCCAGAACAAGCAGTGGACGTGTTATCGCAGCTGGCGGTGTTTGACCTCGAAACTCCTACCACTCCCACAGTTGGCAGAGCTGCGATCGCTCCTGATTTGCTCTGGTTGATTCACGCATTTCTTGGACTGGAACGCTTCGTGCGCGCCGGGCGCCTGGTGCTGCGTCTGCGCTGGGATGACAGCAAGTGGTGGCCACAGTGGCAGTTGGCCACGGGGCTCGGGGAGCTGGGGTGGATCGCGGAAATGACGGCTTCTGCCCCCGGGGTGGTCGTGGCTAACGGCGGTTCGGGGGTCATGGAGGACATCGCCGATGAACTGCCACATTGGATCGCGAATGCGCTGCTCAAGCCACTGTATGAGTTGCCACGCCCCTACCCGTGGCACGAATTCGTCGGAGCGTTGCTTGGATCTACCCCGATCCGGCGGGGGAGTCCGCAGCTGGTGGCGCTGTTGAAAAAGTGGAAAGACTCGATCGCTGGTGAAGACGTCTCCCTGGTGGTGATCGTGGAAGAGCCGGCGGAAGAGGAAACGCCTGCTGATGATCGCGGCTGGATGGTGCGGGTGCAACTGCGCCTCGGTGTCGATTCGCCCCGCCCAGTGCGTTTTCACCAGCTAGACCCCGCGACGAGAAAACATGTGGAAAAGCACTATGAGAAGTTGAGCTCCATAGCGCCTGTGCTTGCCGACGAAGCGGGTCGCAGCCACGCGCGTACCGCAGTAGAACCAGTGGCGATGTCCGAGTCAAGCGATCTGGACGTCTCCCTCACCACGGAGCAGATGGTCGGATTCATCACGAACGATGTGACGCGACTTCGCGACGCCGGATTCACCGTCCTTCTCCCCAAAGCGTGGTCCGTGTACGAACCGAAACTCCGCCTCGACCTGCGCGAACCAGGGGACGCCCCACTCGGGGCCACGAAATCGCTCATCGGCCTGGAACAGTTAGTGGAATACGACTGGAAAATGAGCCTCGGGGACCTGGAGCTTTCCGACGCTGAAATGCGCGAGCTCGTTGAATCCAAAGCAGGTCTGGTCAAGCTGCGTGGCCAGTGGGTACTGGCCGATAGTGGTGCTTTGCGAAAAATCTCTGCCTACGTGGAAGAACTCAGCCAAGGGTCCCGTAAAACGCTCAAAAAGCGCATGGAAACCGCCATGATGGAGGCCCAACTCGCCCGCGCCAACGGCGACCCCAACGCGGAGGAACTGGAAGAAAAAGCGCAACAGCTGTTGGAAAAGTTTAATGCGGGGCTGGAAGAGATCGCGCAGGTAACGCTCGCACAGCTGCGCGACCTCGCGCTGCGACTTGCGGAAAGTTCACCGATCGAATTTACCGCCACCGGATGGCAGTCTGCGCTGCTCGGCGGCACCAACACCCCGGCCCCCAAGCGGGTCGAGCTGCCCGACACGATCCATGCCGAGCTGCGTGAATACCAGCGCCGGGGCGTGGACTGGCTGTGGTGGATGAGCCAAAACGGCCTCGGCGCTGTGCTGGCCGACGATATGGGTTTGGGGAAAACCCTGCAGCTGCTCTCCCTCCTCGCGGTGGAGCGCCAGCACAACCCAGAGGTGGGACCCACCTTGGTTGTGTGCCCCACCTCTGTCGTTGGAAACTGGGCTGCAGAAGCCGCAAAATTCGTTCCCTCTCTGGTCACCATCACCCACCATGGCAGTAACCGGCTCACAGGGGACGCCTTCCTAGCACGAGCCCAAGCAGCAGACTTGGTGATCACCAGCTACGGAGTCGTAAGCCGCGACTTTAGCCTCCTGGGCCAGCTGAAGTGGGATCGAGTGGTGCTGGATGAAGCGCAAGCGATTAAGAATTCGGGGACCAGGGCGTCGAGAAGCGTGCGCTCGCTTCCCTCCGCACACCGCGTGGCGCTGACCGGCACGCCCGTGGAAAACCGGCTGTCGGAAATGCGTTCCATCCTCGACTTTTGCAACCCTGGCGTGCTCGGATCGGCCAGCTTTTTCCGTAACCACTTCGCCAAAGCCATCGAACGCGAAGACAACGAGGAGATGGCGAAACGGCTGCGCGACCTCACCGCACCATTCATCCTGCGTCGCCTCAAGACCGACCCCGCTGTCATCGACGATCTGCCCGAGAAAAACGAGGAAATCATTACTGTCCACATGACAGCAGAACAAGCTGCTCTCTACACCGCGCTCGTGCACGACATTGAGGAAAAACTCGCTGCGGCCGAAGGCATCCAAAAACGAGGCCTCGTGCTGTCCACCATCACCCGGATCAAACAAATCTGTAACCATCCCGCCCACTACCTGCAGGACGGATCCCTCATCACCCGGCGCGGAAAACACCGCTCCGGCAAAGTCGAGGCACTGATGGAACTGGTGAAAAGCTGCACGGAGCGCGGCGAAAAGATGCTCATCTTCACCCAGTACAAGGCGTTCGGTGACATGCTGGTGCCGTATCTGTCCGGGCGGATGAGTCGTGACATTCCTTTTCTCCACGGCGGGGTGTCAAAGGCCGGGCGTGACAAAATGGTCGCTGAATTCCAGTCCCCGGACGGGCCACCAGCCATGATTCTTTCCCTCAAAGCCGGCGGTACCGGCCTAAACCTGACCGCGGCGAACGTCGTGGTTCACATGGACCGGTGGTGGAACCCCGCCGTGGAAAACCAAGCCACTGACCGCGCCTACCGCATTGGACAGCGCAAAGACGTGCGGGTGTACAAGATGATCACCCAGGGCACCATGGAGGAATCCATCCAAGATATCCTGGACGGAAAACTGCACCTCGCCAGCGCCATCGTTGGCGAAGGCGAAGGCTGGATCACCGAGCTGTCGCCGGAAGACTTGGCACAGCTCATGAGCTATCGGGGGAGGGAGACCTAGATGTCCATCCGCGCGCGCGAAGATAACGTCATCTACGCCAACTTTGGCAAGAAAACTCGTGTCAGCACCCCGCCGCCCGAGCGACGCCGGATCCACTCCGAATCCCTCCAACAAGCCCTCATTCGGGACGTCTACCGCACCAGCACTGACGAAGGCCGCATCTCTCGTGGCCGGGCATACGCGCGCAACGGCAACGTGGTGGCATTCAACGTGATGCGGGACCGGATCGTGGCTAGCGTCGCGGGGTCCCAAAACGAACCCTTTGACGTGGGCATCATCTTCCCGCGCCGGGGCTCAGAGGACCTGCTGAAGGTTTCCAAGACGTTGCTTTCCTCCCCAGGGTTGCTCGCGCAGGCGCGCGAAGGGCGATTGACCCCCGACGTGGTGCACGCACTGCTTGCCGACGCCCCGAGTGACATTCGAGTGCTGTGCGATTGTCCGGATAGAACGCTGTGCTGTAAGCACGGCGTGGCAGTCCTGGACACCCTAGCGGAGAAGGTGGCGGCAACGCCCGGTTTGTTGTTCGAGCTGCGCGGACTGAATTTTGCGCAACTGGAACTGACGATGCAGGAAGAGGCCCGCGCGCAGTCCGAGAAACGCGCCGGGGACGACGCTTCCCCCGAGTCTTTCTGGGAGGGGTACCCGCTGCCGATGCTTCCCACACCCAAGGTGGCGCCCGCCCTCGACGACTCCGACATGGACGCCTTGCACAAGGCAATGCGAGCGGTGTCTTATACTTCGGCAGATGAGCTGCGGGCAGTCAGCGATATCGAGGATCTCTATGACTTCCTCACTAAGCTGCAATAGGTGTGCTGACCAGGCATGTTCGAATGACATGAGAACTGTGTCCGGTGGGCATGTTAAGAGTTAACACATGACTGAAATAACTTTCTTGCACACCTCAGACTGGCAACTGGGAATGACGCGCTGGTTCCTGGATGATGACGCCCAAGCGCGGTTTGACGCCGCTCGATTAGCCGCGATTAAGAAACTAGGGCAGACTGCACTGGAGCACGGCTGTGCTTTTATCGTCGTAGCCGGTGACGTGTTTGACGCAAATTCCCTGGAACGTCGCACCCTGGCGCGCGCCTTGGATACTCTGTCGGAGCTGCCCGTTCCGGTGTATCTCCTGCCCGGCAACCACGATCCGCTCACCGCGGACAGCGTGTTTTACTCCACCACAGATATCGCGGGCGTGACCGTTCTATCTGATAGCAAGCCAGTTTCCGTGGCTCCAGGCGTGGAAATAGTCGGGGCTCCGCTGCTCAGCAAACGCGCGACCACAGATCTAGTATCGGCGGCTATAGAGCCCCTCGCGCCCTATGACGGCGTACGGATCTTAGTCGGGCACGGCCAGGTGGCCAGCAGGGGAGACATCAAACCTGACCTTATTGACCTCGCGCGTGTCGAAACCGCGCTTAACGACGGCACCCTAACCTACGTGGCCTTGGGAGATACCCACTCCACGGAATCGCTCGGAACAACTGGGCGTGTCTGGTTCTCGGGTTCTCCCGAAGTCACTGATTTTCATGACCATGCCACCGCCGGCGGAGGTGAATCAAACTCCGGCAATGCCTTGGTCGTGACCGCGACTGAGAACAGTGTTGACGTCTCGGAGATACCGATCGGCACATGGACGTTCGACGCGCTGGACTGGGAACTGCTTAGCTCGGACGATGTGGACGCCTTCCTTGGAACCCTCAAGGACTATCCCAATAAACCCTGTACGGCCATCAAATATGGGCTTCGGGGTACTCTCGATGTTCCGACCATGCAACGGTTGGAGCAGGGGCTTGATGATCTCGAGCCGGTCTTCGCCTCCCTCAAACCCCGGGAACGCCTCATGGATCTGGTCCTGGCCCCGCAACCGGAAGATCTCGCCGAGCTCAGTATCGCTGGCTATGCACGCGCCGCTCTCGACGAACTGATTGACAGCTCTGATCCCGCAGCAGACTCTGCGGTTCGGCTCATGTTCCGCCTGGCAAAGGGAGCTTAACTAACAATGCGTATCCATGACATCGAACTCACCAACGTCCGCGGACTGGAGCACTTTCGGCTCACTGACATCCCCGAACATGGGGTAATCGTGATCTCAGGCGACAATGAGGCTGGAAAATCGACAGTGGTTGAGGCGCTTGCGATAGTGCAACAGTTCCGCCATAGAAGCACCAATCGTAACATCCGAGCTCTCCAACCTAGTGGCAAAGACGTCCCCGTCACTATTGAGCTGCGCGCCACCGTGGGAGAGACGACCTTCCGTATCCGCAAGCAGTACTTACGTAAAGCTGCTGCAGAACTGATTATTGAACAGCCGCGACGCGAAGTTTTCACTGGGGATGCTGCCGAAGATAAACTGGCAAGCCTTTTGGACGAGCATGTGGACTCTGCGCTGGCAGAAGCTCTCTTTGTCAAGCAGGGAGACGTGGACACTGCTATCGCAGCAGCGGGAATCCCTTCGTTGCGCGCTGCCTTGGAACGAGCCGAGGGCAGTACAGAGATCATCGACGACACTGACTTTATGAAGTCTGTAGAAACCGAATATCAGCGTTTCTACACTGCGAAAGGGAAAGAAACCGGCGAGCTTGTCGCGGCCATTAAAAAACTCGCCGTCGCTGAGGAAAGCTTTCAAGACGCTCAGGCACGCAACGCGGAGCTGGAAAGAAATCTCAGCATCGTCGAGGATCAGAAGAGACTTCTGGAAGAACTACGCACCAAGATTCCCAAGGCCGTAGCAACCGCGGAGAAAGCTCGGGAAGAACTAGCACAGGCGGAGCGGCAACAGCGGGAACTCGACACCGCTCAAGCTACCCTCAACCACCACAATCTGCTGGTGAAAACAGCTGACCAGGATGTGGCGCAGCGCGCTGAACTCGCAGCAGCAGTCGAAACCAAGAAACAGTTATTGGACAAGCTCACCGAGCAACACACCAAGCTCACTGAAAGGAAGGCCGAGCACTCCGAGAAGCTGCAGCGCGCAAAAGAAAACCTGGCAGCGATCACGGCGCGCCTTAGCGACGCCCGCAAAGCCCTCAGCACCATGCGAAGCCGTCACGCCGCAGCAGTGGCAGCAGAAAAACTCGACACGCTCACCGCGCTCATCACCAAAGCTGAGCAACGAGAACGCACAGTCAGGGAGCTGCAAGAGCAGGTGCCGTCCACTTTGCACACCAAGGAGCAGCTTCATGCAGTAGCTGATGCCAGGCTCGCAGTCACCATCGCGGAAACTAAACTCCATGCCGAATCCGCCACGCTGCGTCTTACCGGTGCGCCAGGAACCATGGTGACAATAGGTGATGAGGAAATTGCGTTAAGCAAAGAGTCGAAAGACTTCCATCTCACGCAATGCACCGACATCACCATCGGGGATACGGTGGCAACGTTCATCCCACCGAGTACCGGCGACAGCGCTCGGACCGAGGTAGCCGCTGCGAAGGAAGCCCTAGCCTCGCTCCTGGCCCAAGCTGGTGTTCCCGATGAAGAAACCCTCCGATCTGCCTTTGACGAGCAAGAGGAAACCCTTCGCTCTCTGCAGGCAGCGCGCCGCGAGCTGAGCGTGGTCCTGGGCGAGAAAGACCTTGCCACGCTGCGTGCGCAGGTGAAAGAGCTTGAACAAACGGATCCCGACCCAGACCCGATTCCTGTTGAAAAAGCAACCACCATGATAGAGGAGCTCGAAGCCGAGCTGCGCACTGTGGAATCCGAGCACGCGGCAGCGAGCGCAGAGTTGCGCGAGGTGGAATCAGACAGCGTGCAGACCGACCTAAAGGTGTCCGCCGCGCGTATCGACGACGCAACTGCTCAGTTACAGCGGGCTGAAGAACAACTAGGCACTGCGAGGGCCAGCGCCTCTGATGAGGAGCTAGCCACACGCACTGCGCAGGTTGTGGATGATCGTGACAGAGCACAAGAGCGGGTGGAGCGGCTGAACGAAACCATGCCAGACATGGAACTGTGTAGCTGGCGTGCCACGAGCTCCGCGGAAAATCTGGCATCACTGCGTAACGAAGAAAAAGAAAGTTCGCTGAAACTTCAGTGGCACGGCGGCGAAGTGGAACGTGCGGAAGGTGTTGCTGAACAACTAATCAAGGCTTCAGAGGTAAAGGAAGCCGCCCAGTATCGCTACGAGCGGGTCCGTGCTCAGGCAGACAGTGTCAATCTGCTTCGAAGCACACTGATCAAACACCGAGACGCTGCTCGGGAGCGTTACGCGGCACCGTTTGCAGAGAAGCTCAGTGGCCTAGCCAGCACCGTTTTCGGTATGGGAGTGGAGTTTTTCCTTAATGATTCGCTGCAGATCGAACAGCGCGTGGTGGATGAGACGGTGGTCTCGGTGTCTGATCTGAGCGGAGGAGCCCAAGAACAGCTGGGACTGTTGGCTAGGTTCGCTATCGCGGATTTGGTGGCCGACGAGGAGGGCGTTCCGATCTTTGTTGATGATGCGCTGGGTAACACCGACAACCTTCGCTTGGAACTGATGAACTACGTGTTCTCGCGGATGGGCAGCCAACACCAAGTGTTTGTGCTCACCTGTATGCCGTCGCGTTATCAAAAAATCTCCGGTAAGACGTCATTCAGGATGGAGGATCTAAAAATGGGCCGGCCGTGATAGCTGGCCAGCCCGTAGCTAAGGAAGGGCGTTTTAGGCGTCCTGGCGGATGGCGGAGCCTTCGATCTCGATGTGGATGTCCTCGGAGATAAGCACGCCACCGGTGTTCAGCGGAGCGTTGAAGTCAATACCGAAGTCTGTGCGGTTGAGCAGGGTAGTGGCCTCGAAGCCAAGGCGGGTCTGGCCGTCGGGGTCGACGGCGGTGCCGGAGATCTCGACGTCGAGGGTGACCGGCTTCGTGATGCCCTTGATAGTCAGGTCGCCGGTAACGGTGCCTGCGTTGCCATTGATGTTGAACTCGGTGGCGGTGAAGGTGATCTCTGGGTAGGTCTCGACAGCGAAGAAGTCGTCGCTGCGCAGGTGGTTATCGCGGTCATCGTTGCTGGTGTTGATGGAGGCCACCTTAATGACTGCGGAGGCTGCATTTTTCTCGCCGTAGCTAAGGGAAGAGTCGAATTCGGTGAACTCACCGCGGACCTTGGTAACCATGGCGTGGCGGAGCCAGAAGCCGATGCGGGAGTGGGCTGGGTCGAGGGTGTAGGTGCCGTTGAAGTCAGACATTGAAAAGCTCTCCTTAAAGTTGGGTTCCACATTTTCTAATGGACTGTCCGTCCGTAGTCACATAGTACTGCTATCTTGTAGACGTGTCAACAACAAATATTTTTTGCGCACAACGTGCAGCTTGTGGCCTATTTTTGAAGGCTGGGACAAAGTGATCTTGGCGACGTATGAAGGTTTGGATACCGGCCCGATATCGCCTATGGTTATAAGCATCTTGTCGGGATCGTGTTTTATTAATTTGTGGAGCGTTCCTTGCCCCGCACACAAAATGAAGGTTAAGTGACGTAAATGACAAAGGGCTCAGGCTGGCTCAACGACGACGAACAAAAGCTGTGGCGTCTCCTTCTAGGGGGGATCCGCCACCTCGAACGCGGAATGGAAGAAACTCTCCAGCAGGATTCCGGCCTCGGGGCCAGCGAGTTCGCGGTCCTCGTCTCCCTGTCTGAAGCGGAGGATCAGTCGCTGCGCCTGCGTGACCTGTGTCAAAGCCTGGAATGGGATCGGAGCCGTGCGTCCCACCAAATCACCCGGATGGAGCGACGCGGGCTCGTCGTGAAGCAAAAGTGCGAAGACGATGCACGCGGTGTGCTCGTGGTGCTCACCAAGGAAGGGATGTCGCGCCTCGAAGCAGCTGCGCCAGGGCACGTGGAATCTGTGCGACGTTTGGTCTTCGATCACCTCACTGATGAAGATGCTGTGGTTCTTGAGCGTTTCTTCGGTAATCTTGTGGCCACTGAACTGGGATAATGCCATATCAGGGTGAAAATCAGGGTTTTACCCGATGTGCTTTTTCACTCACGCTGCAATAGTGAGAAGTGACCGGCAAGTACAAGAAAGGAACCCACAATGACCACCCCACACGACTACTCCAAGCTCGACGGAACTATCCCGCTGCTGAACCGCAAAATGCACCGCAGCAAGACCAATTCTGTGTTGTTCGGTGTCCTCGGTGGCATCGGTGAAACCTACGACGTTGACCCCAACCTGCTACGCGTCCTCGCGGTGGTCGCGTCCCTGTTCACAGGAATCCCCGTCGTCATTTACATCGCGGCGGTGGTGCTGATGTGGAACACCTAACCGAGTCTTGCTTCGCCGGCACCCTGAAGAGGGTGTCGGCATTTTGGTTCGTCTACTTTAGGCGACGAAAAACAATGAGTAGTCGTGGCGGCGTTTGTAGAGGACAGTAAAGCCCTGTTGGGGCTGCGTAATCCGGGTAGATAGTGACGCCCTAACCGTTGGGTCCTCATCGACGCCACCGTGTTCCATGTGGTCCAGTAGGAGGGTAACCCACAAGGTTGGCTTAAGGGACATTTCGTGTGGATAAATTTATCCGGTTTCCCGTGTCACACTGGGGATTTCGCCGATTTTCGTTTTCCACGGCTTCCAAAACAGGGCTCGACTGAATCTTCACGGATTTGGGACAGGGTTGTGGTAGAGGCAGTTCGCTGCGGTGCTAGGCCAAATACATGGCAAAAAAGAACCGGCCTTTCTGCGCGTTGTGCGGACACGGCCTCGTAAAAAACGGGAAGACTGCCGCTGGCACTCAACGCTGGATATGCCCAGCCTGTAAAGCCTCGTCGATCAACACACGCCCCATCGTGCAGGAAAAACGCCACTTCGCCATGTTCCTCGACTGGATTTTGTCCGGTGAATCAGCAGACCATCTTGCCAATCGGCTCGGGATTAGCCACCGCACACTCACCCGGTGGTTTCGCTTGATGTGGTTTATTACCGTCCCCACCTATACCGACCCCTATCGGGTCTATGTCCAGGTCTTTATCGACGGCACCTACTTCCACAAGAAGTGCCTGCTGTAGCCTGCACGAAAGACCACGTTATTGCCTGGCATTGGTGCTTGAGGGAAAGCTCCTACGAGTACCTCAAACTCCTCGACAAAATTGCCGAACCGCTCGTCGTGACCACTGACGGCTCCGGCGGCGCACTCAAAGCCATCCATACGACATGGAAGAACGTGCAGATTCAACGCTGCCTCGTCCACGTTCAGCGCAATACGTTCACCAGCATCAGTCGCAACCCCATATACCCAGCTCACAAAGCCATTCGGCGTTTGGGTTACATGCTCACCCAGGTACACCCACCGCAGTGCACGTCGCGCCCTGTGCCGTCTAGAAAAGCTTGCCGCCAGTGGTGAACTATTCGTCTACCTTGCCCCACCCAACGGCGTGACCACGGACCTAAAGGCCACAACCAATGTTCTAGAAGGAGGAATCAACAAGCAGCTCAAAGACCTGGCAGGCAACCATCGCGTCAATGTTTGACGAGCACCAACGCATCGCCATGGACTGGTGGCTCTACATCCATACAGAACAACCAACACCACCACTAGAGCTAGCCCAGCAACAAGACTTCGGACGAGTTGGAGAACAATCCGCACGCACTGCTTGGGCGAAAGAAGAACTCCACAGACGCGGCCACCTAGATGGACGACCCGCCACATACGACACAGGCATCGACGCCGTATGGAACCCCAGCATAGGAGTAAGAAAAGGCTGGGTCGGCAGATGAAAAATCCACACGAAATGTCCCTTAACACACAAGGTTGCGTTGGTTAGATATGGCGTCACTCACCCCGTTGCTGCTGCCAGATGAAGAGATTCGTCGGATGTCACGGCGGATTACCGAGATGTTTTGACAGCCGGCTCGAATGCCTGGATTTCAACCCCCGACACACCAAACCTGGCAAGTGTAATGTCCACAAAGTCCAACACCTGCGACATGACGGGCGCAGACAGGGAAACCACCAGGGAAGTAGGGCCCGAGGTGGCAGCGACAAACCGCACCTCCGGCAAGCTGCTGAGCGCTGTAGCCAACTCGCGAATCTGCCCGGGGGCCATCGTGAGCCACACCAACACAGAGGACTCTAGGCGGTGGGCCTCCAGATTCATCTCAACTTCAAAGAAGAGAATCTTTTCATCGCGCATACGCTGGACTCGGCGTGACACCGTCGCAGGATCAATATTTAAGGAGGTAGCTACGTCGCGGTGTGGGCGACGGCCGTCGGCGGCTAGCTCTTCCAAAATTCGGCGATCAAGCTCGTCCACCTCGCTTGCAAGATTAAGCGGGTTTGTTTGCCCCTGCGCACCCCAAGTTTGTAGCAGCTGGACGACGGTGACGGTGCCCACCCGCGGATCCTTTTGTAGCGCCTGGATGACGCTGTCTTGACCGGCCGGCGACGAGATCAGGCCGAACGTGACCTCATCATGGGCCATCGTGACGCGAACCCAGCGGGTACGGGGGATGCTCGCGAGTTCGCGTCCCACTGCCTGGGCGTGTCCGGCACGGACCTGGGCGCGGATCATCCATGCTACGGTTCCTCCAAACCCGGGGAGGGTGCGGCCGAAAACACGAATGATGCCCATGCGGTGCAAGCGTTGATAGCGTCTGGCGACAGTACGCTCGGCGAGGCCTGTCTGTTTTGAGAGCTCGCGGAAGCTCGCAGTGGGGGAGAGATTGATGGCGTCGATAAGCGTGCGATCGGCGTTGTCAATAGGTGAGGATGTCATGAGGATCAAATGTCGATTTATTGAATACTTCGCGGTTACTTTGACTACATGTTGCATAGAGGTGGATATTGCTGGATATGTCCTAGTGTAATGCTCTCTATGACCAACCCAAAAGAAATGACTGAGCAACGCCCCGCAGTGATAGAGCCCACCCCGAAGCGCGCTGGAATGACCCGCGCGGAGATGGCCGGCGCGTACGCGGCACTCGTCGTGACGCTCCTGCAGACGCTGGTAGTGCCCCTCACCCCACGATTCCCACAACTGTTCGACACCACGGCCTCGATGGCCGCGTGGATCGTCACCGCGACGCTGCTCACCGGTGCGATTGCCACCCCGATCCTGTCGCGTTTGGCAGACATGGTGGGCAAGCGCCGAATCATTTTGGTGTCCCTGGCGCTGGTGTTGGTCGGTTCCCTCATCGCCCCGTTCGGCGGGATTGTGGGAATCATTGTCGGACGCAGCCTGCAGGGTATTGGCACCGCAATCATCCCGGTGACCATGGCCCTGATGCGTGACCATGTGCCACACGAGCGCCTGCGTCCGGCTCTCGCGCTGATCTCCGCGATGCTCGGCATCGGCGGTGGCCTGGGCATCCCGCTGGGCGGCGTGATCATGAAACTCGCTGGCTGGCAGTCAATCTTCTGGCTTTCCGCAATCATGACCGCACTCGCCATTGTCGCGATTGTGCGCGCCATCGAACCAGAAGAACGCACCGTCCACGGCGGCAGCTTCGACCTACGCGGCGCGGTCGTCCTTTCCATTGGCTTGACGACGTTCTTGGTCGGCATGTCCAAGGCCGGAGAATGGGGATTCGCCTCACCACTGACCATCAGCCTGATCCTCATCGGCCTAGCGGTTCTGGGACTGTGGACCTTGCTGCAAAGCCGCACCGAGCACCCACTGATGTCCATGCGCACGGCATTCGAACGACCCATCTTCATGGTTAACGTCGCGGCACTCCTGCTCGGCTTCACCATGTTCATGAACCTGCTGGTCACCACCGTGCAGCTGCAGAACCTGCGCGTCGAGCACGGCTTCGAACTGGGGCCACAGGCCGCCGGTCTGGCCATGCTGCCATCCGCGATCATCTCCGGACTAATGGCTCCTGTGTCCGCCCGCATCGCAGAACGCTTCAGCCCCCGTGTCCTACTCGTTCTCGGCTCCCTGATCGTCGCCACCGGCTACCTGCTGCGCTGGGGGATGAGCCCCAACGTGGGCATGGTCATCTTCTGGGCCACCTTCCTCACCGTCGGCATCTCCCTCGGCTACTCCGCGCTGCCCATGATCGTGGTGCACCACGTGGACCGCGCGGACACCGCAAGTGCCAACGGCCTCAACGCACTGCTGCGCTCCATTGGTATGACTCTCGGCTCCACATTCGTCGGCATGGTGGGTGTACTACTGGCAGTAGAGCACGCTAGCCACGCCGGACCATCCTGGAATGCCAACGTAGCAGTGTTCCTCACCGGTGCTGTCGCCGGACTCATCGCAGCAGCAGCGGCCTTCCTCACCGAAACCCGACACGAAAAGAAGTAAAGGATGTCATACTCCGTCGCAGCAATCGATACCCACGCCCACGTGTACCCAGCCTGGTACCTCGACCGACTGGTTGCTGCCGGTGGCGACCCAGCAGCAACAGCCGTCGCACGCGGTATCCGTGCAGACAGCACCCCAGAAGACATTCAAGCCCGCATCGCAGGAATGGACATCGCAGGAGTTGAAGTGCAGCTCCTGGCGGTCACCCCGCAATCGCCCATCGTGCCAGATGCAGCAGCTGGGGAGAAACTAGCCCGCGACATCAACGAAGAATACCTGCGCCTCCACACCGAGTATCCTGGCCGATTCTGGCTCTACGCAGCACTTCCACTGCCACACGTTGCGGCAAGCCTCCGCGAAATCGAACGCATCGCCACCGAACCCTTCCTGGGCGTCAGTTTCCCAGCACTCCTCCCAGGCGGCGGATCTCTCAACAACCCTGACTTCGACCCCATTTGGGAAGCCCTCAACGACGCACACGCTGTAGTCAACATCCACCCCACCGGCCAAGGCGCCTGCTCTGCCCCGATGCTCGAACACCGACTCGAATGGGTAAACGGAGCACCAGTCGAAGATGCCATCGCAACCCTGCACCTACTGAAAGCCGACATCCCAGCCCGATACCCAAACATCCACTTCCACGTGGCACACCTCGGCGGCGACCTCCCATTCCTCGCCCAGCGCATCGAAGACAACTACACCGACTGGAACGCCTTCCCCAGCTCACCACGGCAAACCCTCAGCAAGTTCTACTTCGACGCCGCCAACTTCCACGAACCATCACTCCGCCTAGCAGCAGAAACATTCGGGCCAACCCAAATCATGGCGGGCTCTGACTTCCCGTACTTTCAAGACTCCAAATACACCCGGGCGTTCTCCTACGTGCGTGATTCCAGCCTCTCCGAAGAACACCGCGAAGCCGTCTTGCGTGGCAACGCCATGAGGCTGTTTGGGAAGTAGAGCGTAGCTTTTTAGGGAAATCCGGGAAGTACTTCCCGGGTCTTGGGGGAAATTTTGCTGATTTGCGAGGTTTCAGGCGAGTCGCGCCCCGAGATCCGGGTCGTACTTCCCGGGAAATGGAATTTGTGGGGGGCCTTCCCGAGTTTTCTCGGCGCTGTGGCTGGTGTTGGCCTGAATGCTAGACCTCGACATTACGCGCCCGAGGCTTCTTCGATATAGGGTCCGGGTGTACGGACTTTTTCTTGGAGTCCTACGCGTCGATAAATCGGTGGGCGTGTCAAGTTGTTTGTGTGTGGTGGTTGGTTTTTAGATGTATTGGTTGAAACGGTCTGGGTAGGCGACGATCATTTGGTTGAGTGCTTCCATCCAACCGACCGTTGTTCGACCTTCGATCATGCGGCCTGATCCGTCTGCTTTGGGTTTCTTGGCTCGTTTGATCGCTCGTTTATCTTCGATGTTGCAGATCGTCAACCACAACGCCTTCACCGCAGCCTGATCATTCGGGAACTGGATGCGGTTACGCGTTGCTTTCCGCAACTCACTACTTGAGCGATTCGATCGCGTTAGTGGTGTACACCATCTTCCTTGACCTGTGGTGTGAACTGTAAAAACGGCACAAACCTGTCCCAGGCACGTTCCCATACCAGCACCGATTGCGGGTACTTCCTACCCAACTCACTGTCAGCAAATGCATCCAGTGCCTGACGTGCCTCGGTCTCGTTGACAGCAGTGTAAACCTGTCGCAGCGCTGCACTGACCGCCTTGCGATCACCGTAGGCGACGTACTTGTTGGCATTACGAATCAAGTGCACCACGCAGGTTTGCACCAAGGACCCAGGCCAGGTCGCTTCGATCGCCTCTGGCAGGCCTTTAAGCCCGTCACAGGCAACAATAAACACATCCTCAAACCCCTCGGTTAGCAAGCTCTGCGCACACACCAGACCAAAAGGATGCACCTTCGTTGGCAGCAACCCAGATACCAAGGACATGGTTAGCCCCACTTAGGTCAATACCGACCGCGATATGGGCTGCCTTGTTAATGACCCTTGGGCTGTGTCAAGTTTTGTTGACGGTTAGACCCGTTTGTTTTGGTTAGGCTGCAAGGGCCTCGGGGAGTAATTCGGGGCTGGGGGTCAGGAAATCGGCCATCGCCTCAGCGGGAATGAGGCCGGTCGCACTATGGCGGCGCTGTCGGTTGTAATACGTCTCAATCCACGACAGTGTCTCTAGGCGGGCGTGCTGCTTGGAATCGAATTGTTTGCGCTCATGCAGCAGGTGAAGTTTCAGCGTGGAAAAGAAGGATTCCGCCACCGCATTGTCCCAGCACACGCCAACAGAGCCGACAGACAAGCGAACGTCGAGTTCTTCGGCGCAGTCAGCGAACACCTTTGAGGTGTACTGACTGCCTCTATCCGAGTGGAATATCGCATCACCAGCAACGAAGCCTCGATCATGGGCCATGGTCAAGGCATCCACCACAAGCTTCGAGCGCATGGAATCGGCCATCGACCAGCCCACCACCATCCGGGTGCCCAGATCCATGACTGTGGCCAGGTACATCCAGCCTTCACGGGTGCGCAGGTACGTAATATCTCCGCACAAGACCGTGGTGGGCACTGGGGGATAAAACATCCGCCGCAGGTAGTCTTTGCGCAGGTCAGCGTCAGGATCCGCAATGGTGGTGCGTACCTTCTTGCGTCGGTACTTCGTGACTAAATTGTTCTGCGCCATGATGGTGCGCACCGCGTACAACGTGGTGTCAATACCTTCAGCGACCAGGTCAGCAAAAATGGTGCGAGCACCGGCAAACCCTTTGTGCTTGGTCGTGAAAAGCTCTGTGACGCGGGCACTGATGGCAAGCCTGCGCCCCCTGGGAGAAGATGCAGCCACAGGGGTGTGGTGGCGTTTCTTCCAGGCGTAGTAGCCGGCTCTGCTGACGTTAAGGACGCGTGCCATCATGGTGACCGAGTATCTGGGCTTGGTCGTGCCTTCTTTGTCGAAGTGGTAGATGACGCGGAAGAAGTCGTCTTCTACTGCTCCTTGGCAAAGAAGGCGCTGACTTTTTTTAAGAACTCGTTTTCAAGCTCCAGCTCCCGGATTCGTTTGGTCATTTCAGCTGGGTCTTGGGAGTTGGGGTCTGCTTTGCGCAGGTGAGAGCCGCGGCCGGTGCCTTGGGTGCCTTTGGCTTTGGCCACCCACCGGCCCAGAGCTGAGGAGGAGATCCCGTACTCGGCAGCGACTTCCTCGCGTGTCTTGCCCAACACGAGAACCGCATCCACGCACTGCTGTTGAAATTCTTTTGGATAAGCCTTCGGCATAATCACACATCCTTGTCGTTGAGGGTTTCACCGTCAACAAGAATCATGACAGCTCACCTGCCACCATCACGGACGTTGATGCGGATGGCATCTAAGGAACATGATCGGGTAAAACGCATCCAACCTGCGGTGCCATCATTGCATTACCGCTTCCAACACACTGTCGGTAACGTTGCTTATTGTCTCATGCGACATGTCCACCCCATATGAGGTGGCGATGTGGTGCTGGATATCCCTGACCGTCATGCCACCGGCATACAACGAGACGATCATGTCACCAGGGTTCCGTGATCCTGCGGGCCCCTTTAGGCACCATACGAGGGATAAAGGTGCCGTCGCGATCACGAGGAACATCAATATCGATCGGTCCGTAATGAGTATCGACAGTTGTGGAATACGACCCGTTGCGGGAATTGCTCTGCCCAGCTGCAGCCTTGCCTGCCCGGTCACCGGAGCTGTATCCCAGGTGGGCGTCCATTTCAGCGGCTAAACCACTATTGATGGATGATTGCAGCACGCCACGAACAAGCGCATTGATATCGCCATCAGCAGCTTCAGCAAGCTCACCGATCATCTTCGCTAGTTCAGGGCTCGCCAGGATCCGCTGAGATACGGCACGGACCTGATCGGCATCCTTATGCTTCTTTGTCAGACGTAACAGTCATAATGGTTCATCCTTCCGGCTATGTGGTGGAAACCCCACACACAAACCATTTGACACTCTCATATCGGTCAGTAACGGTTCCAACCCCCGGCTTGCAGCCAGGGTTCGATATCCCCGGCGTTTAAACCGCCTGCGATAAACATACCAAGTAATGTACTCATCCAACAGAGTCACCACTTGACTTTTTGTCAACTCCCTCTGATTAATATCGTGGTAATAAAACACCTCACGTTTTAACACACCGAAAAACCCCTCCATCGCAGCATTATCACCACTGGTAGCTTTCCGCGACATCGATGGAATCACCCGGTAATCGGCCAAATCCTCAACCGGCGTGGTGCTGTCAGTGACCGTGATCGTTTCAAACCACGCCTTCGCCCGGTAATGAAACCCCCGATCCGAATGGATAATCGGCTTTTCACCAGGGCCTAGCTGATCGATCGCATCCTGGATCATCTCGGTCACCAACGCCACCGACGGACGATGACCAATCATCACCGACACCGGATACCTATCATGCAGGTCAATAACCGGGGATAGATACAACTTACCGTCCTTACAGGGGATTTCACTGATATCAGTGACCCATTTCTGATTCGGGGCATCAGCATAAAAATCATGAGTTAACACCGGCACACCATCATCGTCCACACACTCCCGGTAGGTGGCAGACAGCTCGATGACCTCTTCATGCGCTGTACGGCCTTTCTCATCGGCGACATACAACCGGTTGGCCACACTCGGGTCCGTCTCTTCCTTGTAGGAGCTGTAGGATCGACGTCGTTTGATCTTCGGGGATAGATCAAACTCGGCCATGATCTCCCGCACGATCTTCTCTGATACCCGTATGCCGGTTTCTTTCAAGATCGCATGCACTACCCGGTACCCGACCCGATAATGCTCTTCATCGCAGATCTTAATCACCTTAAGCAGCAAGCGACGCGCGACGAGCTAAACCTGGGTGATCAAGCCGCGTGCGGGCGTAGTAAAACGACGAGGAGGCAAGACCTAAAAACCGCAACGTTTCCGCCACAGCAAATCCCTGGGCGATCACCCCAACAGCGATCCGGGTGATGTCTTAAACACCCCATGTCGGGGCGTGGTCTTTTCCCAGGCGGATGATCCCTTCTTCGACCAGTTTTTGCCGCTGGGCAAGCACGGCGTAGGCCAGTTGCTGCTGACGTAAAATCTTCTTCAGCTCATCCGGGTTGCTGGTGAGTTTGTCCATGTCAGGGGTGGCGAACATGTCAGCGCCTGGGATGTGCTTCGGGATGGATTCCAGCAACTGCACATCCACGCCTTGCGCTTGTAGCCAATCATAAAGCTGTTGGTGCATGCGCTGCTTGTGCGCGCCTCGACCGGTGGTGGCGGCGCGGTGGTTTGTCTTTTTTGTTTCATCCACGGCTTTGATAATGGCAGCAACGAGCTCATCGAAGGGGATGTTGTGCGGTGTGTCAACGACATCGCTGTATAGCCGGCACCACTGTCTGATGCGCACATCACTGGGGCCGAAGGTGCGTGACAAGGCTGCCCACGAGGTGGGGTTGTGAAGGTAGGTCGCGACAACAGGGGCGATGAATTCGGAGGAATAACGCTGGTACCTACGTCGAGGAGTAACAGGTTGGTCGGTAGGCATAGTTTGAAGGCTTTCTCCCGGTGTGGGCACCGGGCTTGGTGCCGCGTAAAACCTTCCAAGAAAACGTCCGCAGTCCCTCCGCGATCCCGAACTTCGGGAGGGTAATGTCAGGGCCAACGTAGAAACCACATGCCAGGCCTCGTGAATAGCGCAAAGCCAAGTGCATACAGCCCACTGTCGCACAGGTGCCAAAAGTCACCACAGGAAACACCGCAGCCCCGCTCTCCGAAGAGAACGGGGCTGCATTTTAGCTGTGCCCTCGAGAGGATTCGAACCTCCGACCTTTGGTACCGGAAACCAGCGCTCTATCCCCTGAGCTACGAGGGCGAGTCGCGTTGCGACTAAGGTGCTACACCTAGCACCTCGCGTTGCGGCGACGTGCCGAGTTTAGCACCTCGCCGCCGCGAGACTGAAATCAGGATACGTAAATCACGATCAGGGTGCGTGGACCGTGGACACCTTCGACGCGATTGAGCTCGATGTCGGAGGTTGCGGATGGTCCGGAGATCATGGTGTTAGGCACTGCCGGGTCAAGGCGACCGACCATCTCGGGTACCGAGTAGACCACGTTGTCCTTGCGCACGAGGCAGATGTGGACGTCGGGGACGAGGGTGAGAGCGCGGCGGCCACAGACGTCGTTGGCTGCGAGGCAGATAGTGCCGGTTTGTGCGGAGGTGACGTGGGAGTCAGTGACGACGGCGTCGACGTCATTGAGCCCGCGGGGGTCGGTGTCAGAGGAATCTGGTGTGGCGACCCCGCTGAACTCCGCGAACAGGGACTCGGGGAGCCCTGGGGCGTGTACGACGGTCTGTGCGCCCCGATCGCCCAGGATACGGGCGATGGTTGCGGGCAGGTCGGCCTCCGTGGATTCTTCCACGATTGCTTTGTAATCGACGAGCCTGTCGATCAAGATTTCTCGCAGTTCCTCCTCCGAGTGAGTGAAGGTGGTGTGGTAGTCGCGTGGCACGGGGTGTGGCCCGGGCGGGGTGCCAGCGAGTTGGTGCGCGTTGCGGATGCGCTCCAGGATTTCCTGCTTTGCGCTAGTCATTGGGGATGCCTTTCTCGCGGGCGTTGGCAAGCAGTGCTTGGCCCTCTTTGCTGTCGAACCAGGTGCGGAAGCTCTTCTTTGGCGGGACTGGGGTGTCGCGGACCTTTGTCCAGCCGCCGAGGAAGCTTGGGAGTTTATCGATCTTGCCGTTGAAACCACCGAGGATACGGCCCATGAAAATGACCTTGGTGACGAGGCTCCACACGTGCTGGTTGCCGAAGGTCAGGCCGACAGCATCGAAAATCAGGTTCTCGATTGGTGGTTTGGCGTCGGTGATCTTCTTGTGGCGCAACTCGAGGAGCACGTCGGTGATCGGGATCTTCACCGGGCATACTTCGTTGCATCGGCCGCACAGCGTCGAGGCGTAGGCGAGCGAGGCATTCGGATCGTGGTGATCATTGAATCCGGTCAGCTGCGGGGTCAGGATCGCGCCGATGGGGCCCGGGTAGGTGGAACCGTAGGCGTGGCCGCCCGCGCGCTCGTAGACCGGGCAGACATTCAAGCAGGCAGAGCAGCGGATGCACTTCAGCGCTTCGCGGCCAATGGCGTCGGCAAGCACGGCGGTGCGACCGTTGTCCACGAGCACCACGTGGAAGTTCTGCGGCCCGTCGCCCTCGGTGACACCCGACCAGGTGGAGACGTACGGGGCTTGGCGCTCGCCGGTGGAGGAACGGGGGAGGAGCTGCAGGAACACTTCAAGGTCTTTGAAGGTAGGCAGCAGCTTTTCGACGCCCATCACTGAAATCAGCGTCTCCGGGAGGGTCAGGCACATGCGGCCGTTACCCTCAGACTCCATGATGGCAATCGTTCCGGTTTCGGCAATGCCGAAGTTTGCGCCCGAGATAGCGACCTTCGCCTGCATGAACTGCTGGCGGAGGAAGGAACGGGAGGCTTCCGCCAAGTCAGCGGGTTCCTCGGTGAGGGATTCGTCGGTGTTAGGCATCTCCCGAACGAAGATTTCGCGGATCTCCTGGCGGTTGCGGTGGATCGCGGGAACCAGAATGTGCGAAGGGCGGTCCTTGCCCAGCTGGACGATGAGCTCCGCGAGGTCAGTTTCCTGGGCGTGGATGCCGACCTTCTCCAGCTGCTCGTTGAGGGCAATTTCCTGCGTCGCCATGGACTTAATCTTGACGACATTCTTCTCGCCCGTCTCTTGCACCAGTTTGGTGATGATTTCGCCGGCTTCCTTGGCGTCCCGCGCCCAATGCACGTGCCCGCCCTTGGCGGTAACGGCGGCCTCAAACTGCTCAAGCAGTTCCGGGAGCCGAGCGAGGACGTCGCGCTTGATGTTGGAGCCAGCCTCACGCAGGTCCTGCCAATCGTCCAGCTCATCGACGACGTTCTGCCGCTTGCCACGAATGGTGGTGGTGGCCTTGTTTAGATTGCGACGCTGCGTTTCATTGTGCAGCGAGGTCTTGACGTTTTCCGTAAAGAGGTGGTCGCCGCGCAGCAAACTGATGTCAGCAGCGTGCGGTGGCACGGTTGGGGTTCCGAGTTCGACTTTCACAGCATGGCCTCCTTGCCATACACAGCTGACGTTGGGGACCAAGGATGTTCCTTGGTAGATGCCAGGATTTCTGCCAGATGCAGCACGCGGACACCGGTCTTGTCGCGGGAGAGGCCACCGCCGATGTTCATCAGACAGGAGGCGTCACCGGCGGTGACGTACTCAGCGCCGGTCTCCACCACGTGGCGGACCTTGTCGTGCATCATCGCTGCGGATACATCTGGGTTCTTCAGGGAGAAGGTGCCACCGAAGCCGCAGCATTCTTCGACGTTGGGCAGCTCGCGAAGGTCGATGCCTTCCACGTTGCGCAGCAAACGCAGTGGGCGATCGCCCACCTCGATGAAGCGGAGGGAGTGGCAGGAAGCGTGGTACGTCACCGAGTGTGGGAAGTAAGATCCGAGCTCGTCGGTGCCTGCGATATCGATGAGGAATTCGCTGAGGTCGAACGTCTTCGCAGCTGCGATCTTGGCCCCGCTGGCCAGCGCGGAATCTCCGTAGCGGTTCGCCACGTGCTCGTGCTGCTCTCGGACGGCGCCAGTACAGGAGCCGGAGGGGCACACCACGTAGTCGATGGAAGAATCAGCGAACGCGTCGACGTAGTTGCGGATCTGCGGGATCGCTTCCTTTTGGTAGCCGGTGTTGACGTGCATCTGGCCACAGCAGGACTGCTCGGGAGGGAATACGATGTCGTAACCCAGGCGGGACAGGATGACCGCGGTGGCTTTCACTGCATCGGGGAACATGACGTCACCGATGCAGGTGGAGAAGAGGGCAACTCGCATGAGTGTTCCTTTGTTGTATTGCGGGCAAAGTCAAAAGAAATAGAAAAGTAATTAGTTACTTAAATCGCGCGATTTCTATGGTCCAGCATACCGGGAAAATTTGCGGTGGGAAAGTTGAGATATTTCATAATATTATCCAGCTACCAGCACTTATGTATTTATCTAAATGTATCCAATGTCATGCTTTTGCAACTTCTCGCTCGGGGGTGCCCCTTGCTAGCCTGGGAAGGAAAATGTTTGTAATTTGCATATAAAACAAACAAAAGCCCAACTTGGAGGGTTAAATGCCACAGGAACCTGTGTTTGTACCGGCTGTTGACGCGGTTGCGGGTAGTTTGCCGCTAACAGCTGTTGTGGGGCTCGCCCCGTTGATTGTGTTTTTTCTATTTCTCATGGGGCTGAAGCAGTCTGCATACGTTTCCGCAGCTGCCGCGCTGGTCACCGCCCTCCTCGGAGCGGTCGTCGGTTTCGGGATGCCCGCTAAGCTCGCGGCGCTGTCCATGTCCGAGGGTCTCATGTTCGGTCTGTTCCCTATCGTGTTCATCATCTGGATGGCGGTCTGGATCTATGACCTCACCGTCCGGGCGCATCGCTTTGAGGATCTGCGTCAGATTTTCGCGGCACTTGGCCGGGGCGATCAGCGCGTTCAGGCGCTGCTCATCGCGTTTTCCTTCGGTGGCTTGCTGGAAGCTCTCGCGGGCTTCGGTGCTCCCATCGCGATCGTGACGGCGATGCTGCTGGCCATCGGTATCAAGCCGCTGCGTGCGGTGATTACGACGCTGGTTGCTAACACCGCTCCTGTCGCATTCGGCGCCATGGCTATTCCTGTGACGACCGCGAGTATTTTGTCCGAACAACCACTTCATGACGTCGCAGCCACCACCGGCAAGCTCATGGCGATCCTCGCCGCAGTAGTTCCATTTGTGCTGTGCTTCGTCCTTGATGGTTCCCGCGGTTTTCGACAGATTTGGCCGGTCGCCGTGGTGCTGGGCGCAACGTTCTCCGGCGGCCAGTTCCTCGCGTCGAACTACCTCACCTACGAGCTGACCAACGTTGTGGCCAGCCTGCTGTCGCTGTCGGTGGGCATTGCTTTCCTTAAAGTGTGGGCGCCTACGACCCCAGAGGAGCAGGCCTCTGCCGTGTCGGCATCGCCGCTCACAGTGCAGCGGACTACCTTGGCGCTGTTTCCTTATGTGCTGGTGGTTGTGGTGTTTGGCGTCGCGAAGCTGTGGCGTATCGGGGTGGACATCCCTGCGTGGCTGCAGAGCACGGACATTGCGATTGCGTGGCCCGGCCTGCACGGCAAGATCCACAGCAACGGCACCATGTTCAACGTCAACTGGCTCTCCGGGCCGGGCACGTTGCTGCTGCTGTGTGGCCTCGCCACCGCTGTGGTCTACGCGGCCACCGACCGCGAGTTCACCGTCGGTGGGGCGCTGCGCGAGCTTATCGACGGCCTGAACCGCATGAAGTTCAGCTTCCTCACCATCGCTCTGGTCATGGCACTGGCATATGTGATGAACTTCTCGGGCCAGACGACAGCGATCGGTGCGGCCTTGGCCACCACCGGGTCGGTGTTCCCACTGCTTTCTCCGGTGCTCGGCTGGGTTGGTACCGCGGTGACAGGATCTGCCACCTCTTCCAACGCCCTATTCGCAAACATGCAGGCCAGCACCGCGGAACGCATTGGCGCAAACCAGACCTTGCTGGTTTCGGCGAACGCTGCTGGTGCGGTCACCGGTAAGATGCTGTCCCCACAGACCGTTTCCATCGCGGCGGCCGCCGCCAAGATGGACAATGGCGAAGCGCAAATCATGCGCGCAATTGCAGGTTTCTCCTTCGGCCTGCTGGCGTTCATGTGCGTCGTGGTGTTCCTGTTTGCCTAAACCTTCGGCAAATTCTGAGTCGCCGTCAGTGGTGCATTAGGATAGACCACCGTGACTCCTGCAGATTTAAGTAACCTCATCAAGACCACCGCCACCACCGTCCTAGAGGACAAAGAACTGGACGTAACCGTTCTCCCGGAGACCGTGGTGGTGGAGCGCCCTCGCAACCCCGAACACGGCGATTACGCAACGAACCTTGCGCTGCAGATCGCCAAGAAGCTCGGGGTGAACCCACGCGAGCTGGCTAGTTGGCTGGCTGAGGCACTGGGCAGCGATGACGCCATCGACGTTGCTGAAATCGCCGGACCTGGCTTCCTCAATATTCGGCTGGCCGCCGCTGCACAGGGTGGCATCGTCTCCACTGTGCTGGCAGCAGGGGATGCCTACGGGCATAACGACTCTTACCAGGGACTCAAGGTCAATCTGGAGTTCGTCTCCGCTAACCCCACCGGCCCGATTCATCTCGGTGGCACCCGCTGGGCCGCAGTGGGTGACTCGCTGGGGCGCGTCCTCGCTGCCAACGGCGCTGAGGTCACCCGCGAGTACTACTTCAACGACCACGGCGGTCAGATCGACCGCTTTGCTCGCTCCCTCGTTGCCTCCGCGAAGGGTGAGCCCACTCCTGAGGATGGCTACGCCGGCGCCTACATCGAAGAAATCGCAGCCGCGGTTGTTGCTCAGAATGCAGGAGTTCTGGAGCAAGAACCAGCACAGATGCAGGAAACCTTCCGCGCCTGTGGCGTGGAGATGATGTTCGCCCACATCAAGGAGTCCCTGCACGAGTTCGGCACCGACTTTGATGTGTACTTCCACGAAAACTCCCTCTTCGAATCGGGTGCCGTGGACCGCGCCGTGGAGATGCTCAAGGCCAATGGCAACCTGTACGAAAACGAAGGCGCCTGGTGGCTGAAGTCCACCGACTTCGGTGATGACAAGGACCGCGTCGTCATCAAGTCTGACGGTAACGCCGCCTACATCGCCGGCGACATCGCCTACGTGGTGGACAAGATTGAACGCGGCCACGACCTGTGCATCTACATGTTGGGCGCCGACCACCACGGTTACATCGCCCGTCTTAAGGCAGCAGCCGCGGCCCTGGGATACAACCCGAATGCCGTGGAAGTGATGATCGGACAGATGGTCAACCTGGTCCGCGACGGTAAGGCAGTGCGCATGTCCAAGCGCGCCGGCACCGTCATCACTCTCGACGACCTGGTCGAGGCCGTGGGTGTCGATGCAGCGCGCTACTCCCTGATCCGGTCCTCGGTGGACTCCTCCCTGGATATCGATATGGGGCTGTGGGCGTCGCAAAGCAGCGAAAACCCGGTCTACTACGTGCAGTACGGACACGCCCGGCTGTGCTCCATCGCTCGTAAGGCCGCTGAGGTGGGCGTCGCGGTGAGCACCGACAACCTCGACCTCCTCACCCACGAGCGCGAGGGCGAACTTATCCGTACGCTGGGTGAATTCCCAGCCGTCGTGAAGTCCGCAGCAGAGCTGCGCGAACCGCACCGCATCGCGCGCTATGCCGAAGAACTCGCTGGCAGCTTCCACCGCTTCTACGACACCTGCCAGATCCTGCCCAAGGCCGATGAAACCGAGCAGCCTATCCATGGCGCTCGCCTGGCGCTGGCAGCCGCGACCCGCCAGACCCTGGCCAATGCGCTTGGCCTCGTCGGAATCACCGCACCGGAAAAGATGTAATGACCTTTAACGAACTCCCAGCACACGTCTGGCCACGCACTGCGCGTCGGGAAGAAGACGGCATTGTCACCATCGGTGGCGTACCACTGACCGAACTCGCCGAAGAATACGGCACGCCCTTGTTCGTCGTGGACGAGGACGACTTCCGGTCGCGCTGCCGCGATATGGCAGCTGCGTTCGGTGCCGAGAAGGTGCACTACGCCTCCAAAGCGTTCCTGACCACCACGGTTGCCCGCTGGGTGGATGAAGAGGGCCTGAGCCTGGATGCCGCCTCGCCCAATGAACTCGGCATCGCGCTGGCCACAGGTTTCCCCGCCGAGCGGATCACCGTGCACGGCAACAACAAATCCGCTGCCTTCCTCACAACGTGCGTGACGGAGGGCGTCGGCGCCGTCGTGCTAGACAACGCCGCTGAGCTGGAACTGCTAGACCTGATCGCAGCTAAGCACGACACCATCCAAAAGGTGCTGGTGCGGGTGAAGCCCGGTGTGGAGGCACACACCCACGAAATGATCGCCACCGCCCACGAGGATCAGAAATTCGGTTTCTCTCTCGCTTCCGGCTCCGCGTTCGCCGCTGCGGGCGCTGCGATCACCGCGGAGAACCTGGACCTGGTGGGGCTGCACTGCCACGTCGGTTCGCAGGTGTTCGACGCCACCGGCTTCGCGCTCGCCGCCGAGCGCGTGCTGGGGCTGGTGAGCCAGATTCATGAGGAATACGGACACCAGCTCGCCATCCTGGATCTCGGTGGTGGCTACGGCATTGCCTACACCGCTGACGAACAGCCATTGAACGTGGCTGAGGTGGCACGCGACTTGATCGACAAGGTGAGCAGCCATGCCGCCCAGCTAGGCCTTGAGACCCCGCATGTGATGGTGGAGCCAGGCCGCGCGATCGCGGGACCATCCACCGTGACCCTGTACGAGGTGGGCATGATCAAAGACGTGCACGTCACCGACGAAAAAACCCGCCGCTACATCGCCGTGGACGGTGGCATGAGCGACAACATTCGTCCCGCGCTGTACGGCGCACAGTACGACGGCCGGGTGGTCAGTCGCTTCGTGGATGGGGAACCGACCGCGACGCGAGTAGTCGGCAGCCACTGCGAATCCGGAGACATCCTCATCGACGATGAGCAGTACCCCGACGACATCACCACCGGCGATCTGTTCGCGCTGGCAGCGACCGGCGCCTACTGCTACGCCATGTCCTCCCGATACAACCAATTCGGCCGACCAGCAGTGGTATCCGTCCGTGGCGGGCGCACCAAGCTGATGCTGCGCCGGGAGACCCTGGAGGACATTCTCGCTCTAGAGGGGTAACCCTCGTGGTGGCCGTGCGAATAGTCTGCAATAATGTGGAAGTTATTCGCACGCAACTCTAGGGGATTTTTCGATGGGTAAAAAGACTACAGTAGGCATCGCCATTCTTGGCCACGGCACCGTAGGTAGTGAAGTCCTCCGCTTGATGGGCGAATACTCCGAGGACCTTACTCATCGCATTGGTGGCGAGCTGGAGATCAAGGGCGTCGCAGTATCCGACCTGGACAAGCACAAGGATTCTCCTGCCGCGCACCTGATGACTACTGACGCCATGAGCCTCATTAACCGTGAGGACGTTGACATCGTCGTCGAGGTCATCGGTGGCATCGATTACCCACGCCAGCTCGTGCTCGCTGCCCTCAAAGCCGGCAAGTCGGTAGTGACCGCCAACAAGGCGCTGGTCGCGGCTCACGCAGCCGAGCTCGCGGAGGCCGCCGATGAGGCCAACGTCGACCTGTACTACGAGGCAGCTGTCGCCGCGGCGATCCCAGTGATCGGCCCACTGCGTCGTTCCCTGGCAGGCGACCGTGTGAAGTCCGTGATGGGCATCGTCAACGGCACCACCAACTTCATTCTTGACGCGATGGACTCCACCGGCGCGTCCTACGATGACATGCTCGCGGAGGCCACCCGCCTCGGCTACGCAGAGGCCGATCCAACCGCTGATGTCGAGGGCTACGACGCCGCCTCCAAGGCCGCCATCCTGGCGACCCTGGCCTTCCACACCCGCGTTACCGCAGACGACGTCTACCGCGAGGGCATTTCCAAGATCACCGCTGCGGACATCAACGCAGCTAAGAACGCGGGCCACACCATCAAGCTGCTCGCCATCTGCGAGCGGGTCGGCGACACCGTTTCCGCCCGCGTCCACCCAACCCTGATTCCACGGGACCACCCACTGGCCAGCGTGAACAAGTCCTTCAACGCGATTTTCGTAGAGGCAGAAGCCGCTGGTCGCCTGATGTTCTATGGAAACGGTGCCGGTGGCGCCCCAACCGCCTCCGCCGTGCTCGGTGACCTGGTGGGAGCGGCCCGCAACAAGGTGCATGGCGGCCGTGCCCCAGGCGAATCCACCTACGCCAACCTGAAGATTGCCGACTTCGGTGATGTCAGCACCCGCTACCACGTGGACATGGACGTCCATGATCAGCTGGGCGTCCTTGCTCGCATTGCAGAGCAGTTCTCCAACGCTGGGATCTCCCTGCGCACCGTTCGTCAGGAGGAAAAGGGCGAGAACGCCCGCCTGATCGTGGTCACACACCACGCCTACGAGCGTGACCTCGCGGGGGTAGTGGAAAAGTTGAAGTCCATGGACGAAGTAAAGTCTGTTAACAGCGTAATCCGACTGGAGAGTGAGTAAGAATGAACGCAGTTCATCGTGGCTGGGCAGGCCTGATCAACGAATACCGCGAGTACATGCCGTTCGGCGATGACGTCGAGGCTGTCACTCTGCTGGAAGGTGCCACCCCGCTGATCCGTGCTAACTACCTCTCCGACCTCCTCGAATGCGAGGTGTACCTAAAGGTGGAGGGTGCCAACCCTACCGGTTCCTTCAAGGACCGCGGCATGACCGTGGCCGTGACCGACGCTGTACACCAGGGCAAGAAGGTCCTGATGTGTGCCTCTACCGGTAACACCTCCGCATCCGCAGCAGCGTACGCCGCCCGCGCCGGAATCAAGTCCTGCGTCCTGATCCCAGAAGGCAAGATCGCCATGGGCAAGCTGGCACAGGCAGTGATGTACGGCGCAGAGATCATCCAGGTCAAGGGCAACTTTGATGACTGCCTCGAACTGGTACAAAAGACCTGCGTGGAGTACCCAGAGATCGCACTGGTGAATTCCGTGAACCCGATGCGCATCGAAGGCCAAAAGACCGCCTCCTTCGAGATCATCGACGTCCTGGGAGATGCCCCTGATATCCACGCGCTGCCAGTGGGGAACGCGGGCAACATCACCGCCTACTGGAAGGGCTACAAGGAATTCCACGACGCTGGCAAGTCCACCAAGCTGCCACGCATGTTCGGTACCCAGGCTGCGGGCGCGGCTCCGCTGGTCAGTGGCGCGCCTGTGCTGGAGCCAGAGACCATCGCTACCGCGATCCGCATCGGTAACCCAGCGTCCTGGAACGGTGCGATGAACGCTAAGGAAGAATCCAACGGTCGCTTCCACGCAGCTACCGACGAGAAGATCCTGGAAGCGTACCGCCTAGTCGCTGCCAAGGAAGGCGTGTTTGTGGAGCCTGCTTCCGCAGCGTCGGTGGCCGGTATCCTAGCCGCGCACGAAGAGGGCCTGATTGAGAAGGGCCAGACCATCGTCTGCACCGTAACGGGTAACGGTTTGAAGGACCCAGACACCGCGCTGCTGTCCATGACCGAGCCGCACCCAATCGAGGTTGACGCCGCTGCCGTAGCCGAGGCTTTGGGACTCAAATAACATGCGTCAGCTTTCCATCGGCACCACGGTGCACGTTCGTGTCCCAGCCTCGTCTGCGAACCTGGGACCCGGCTTTGACACGCTGGGGCTGGCGCTGGGGCTTTACGACGACCTCACCGCCGAAGTCATCGCCGAAGGTTTGGAACTCACCATCGAAGGTGAGGGCGCAGACATTCTGCCTCGCTCCGAAAAGCATTTGGTGATCAAGGCCATCCGGCTTGCCCTGGCCGAAGCTGGGGTAGCGGCGCCTGGGCTGAAAGTCCACTGCGTGAACCGGATTCCGCAGTCGCGCGGACTAGGTTCGTCGGCGTCGGCAGCTGTCGCGGGTGTGGCTTTGGGCAACGCGCTGGCCGGAAACGTGCTGACGCAGGAGCAGGTCGTTCACCTGTCGGCCACGTTCGAAGGACATCCCGATAACTCCTCGGCGTCTGTCCTCGGCGGGTTCGTGGTTTCCTGGACCGAAAATAATGACGGTGCCACGGAATTTAAAGCCGTATCCGTGCCACCATTCCCTGGGCTGCGGGCGACGGCGATAGTGCCGGAGACCTATGCGTCGACAAGCGAGGTGCGTCGCGTGCTGCCGGCGTCGGTGCCGCATATCGACGCCCGGTTCAACGTCGCCCGATGCGCACTCCTTACCCATGCCATCCAACACGATCCAGCGCTGCTCGTGGAAGCTACCAGGGATCGCCTCCACCAGGGCTACCGAGCGAAGGCGCTTCCTGTGACGACGCAGTGGGTGGAGAAGATGCGCGACCGTGGCTTGGCTGCCTTCGTTTCTGGTGCCGGGCCCACCGCGTTAGCGCTGCATGTGGAGGATTTCCCGCAGGACCTTCGGGAAGAGGCACTCGCAGCGGGGTTGCGCGTCATGGACCTCGACATCGTTGACGGTGTTCAAGTAACAGTCGAAAAATAGCCTGCGAAACTGATCTCGTCTACCTATAATGTCGAGGTGAGCGAAAACAAAACCGCCTCGAAATTCGTGTCCTACCTCGCCTCGGACTTGTTGACCTCCGGGAACATCATGTAGGTTGCTGCCGTGGGCGTCGTGGGCTTGCTGGGACTTTCCGGCGGTTTCGAGGCCGCTGAACCTGCGGGCATGACAAAGCTGAGCGCTGTCTCGGCCAGTGGTCAGACGGTGGAGACCACCCCATACACCGTCGTCGTCGGCCAGTCTCGCGTCGTCGACGGCAGAATTGAGGTTCCGCTGTCGATTACGCTGAACTCCTCACATCCGTTCCGCGGCAGCTGGGATTTGTCTCGCGCGTTTCAACTAAAAGACAGCGCAGGGCATCCCGTGTTCACCCGCGAGACGGACATTTTCCCAGTGACCGTGCTGACCATTTCTCCCGGAGTGCAAACGGACATCATTGCTAGCTGGCCGGACTCCCCAGGAGCCAAAGTGCTCGAAATCAACTCGCTTACCTGGCGCAAATCATCCTTGGACGGCTCCATGCAGTGGCTTGATGCCACTCCGGTGGCGAAGGTGCAGCTGCGATGAAACAAAAAGCTGGACTGGCGGTGATGATCCTCCTTGCCGTCATCATGTCAACCACGATTCGCGAGAGGATGCCGAACCCACAAGACACCTTCGCGCGCCCCTTTGAGTACTCCGGGAATACGGCGCCGGGGTTTGGTGAGCTCGGCGACGTAAAAGCGAAGCTCACTGACAGCGTTGACGGAAACCGGACAACCGAGACGTTCATCGAGATTCAATTCGGCTTCACAACGTCTAAATACCAACGCCCGCCATATGCAACGCTCGTCGATGGGAAAAACCGCGACATCAACCCGCTGCGCCCTCCCAAGTGCGGTTCTGTGCAAACCGGAGTTCCAGTCACGTGCACAGTAGGCTTTGAAGTCGCGCGGGACGCCACCGACAACGCGGTACTCCGCGTTCACCCGGGTTACTCGGACTCTGCCGCACCGGTAATCGTGCACCCACTGACCCTGGAGGGAGGAACCAATGGCTGATTCTGAACTGACGAACGCCGAGCGTTGGGAAGTGGAGCAAGCAGCGCAACAGGAACTCGATCGTATCGAGCGAAGCGCCGGTAAAGATGGTCGCTCGTGGTGGCAGGCCAACAAAAGGTGGACTGTAGCGCTGCTCCCAGCTATCGCAGCCGTCATCGCAGCGTCTTCTTTCCGCTATTTTCACGTGTACCAGCCCAACACATTCTCGGAAGCGGTATCCGTAGCTGCAGGGGAAACGGCCCATTTTGATCGGGAGTTCGTCACCGAGGAGCACACCTTCCGGCGTGCTGCGGAGGTGGAGGTGTTTGCCGTGCAGAAACTAGAAGAGATAGATTTCCCGGACTTCCAGCCCACCGCGGATGTGGAGCTGTGGGCAGTGGCCACGAGCTGGAAAGCTCAGCCTGACATCACCCTGTCATGGTGTGAAACGTGGCTGACGGACACCAATGGCACATCGTACGGCAACTATTCGGAGCTGATCGGCGATAAAAACTTCGACAAAAACTTTTCCTCGATGTACGCCTGTGTCCCGCCCGAAGCCACCGGACCCGATGCACCATCGATCTTTGATCCAGATCCACAGGAAGATCCGGACAATAAGCGGCCGGAAACCTGGCGTAAGGTCAACGTGTTCGCATTGCCACCGGGAGTAACCCCGAAGACTCTCCAGATCGCGTGGGAGAAGCCGTTCTACCTTCAACTGGAGCTGCCAGAGCCGGGAACGGACATTGTGCCCAAGAATTAGTCGCTCACGCTGACAATTTCTTCCGCCGCAGCTTCCGCAGCGTCGGCCGCGTAGGAGTGCCGCAGGTAGCGATCCAACGCGGCCGCGAGCAGCGGCAGCGCCACCAAGAAGTAGCCGATCCGTCCCGCTACAAAAATATAAGGGGACACCGTGGCAGCAACGAGATAGTCCTGCGGGCCCATGATCGCGCGCCCGAGGTAAACCGTTGCCAGCTCGGTGATCGAGCACAGGATGAAAATCAGGCAGAACACGATCATGGGCACTACGCCAGCGATCGCGAGTTTCTTGAGCCCGTCCCAGGACAACTTGATCGGGCCCCAGATCGGCTGAGCAGCGGTGTCCAGCAGCGACTGGGCCTGGCTGCGGGTGGCCACCACAGCGCGGTGCTTGCTGAACGACGCCCATCGGGACCGCGGTGTCTTCGCGTGTTTTCCAGTGTGGCTTTCCGGGGTGGCTTTCTTTTTCGGCAGCAGGGTAGTGCCGAAGAGAACCGCGCCTAGGGTAAGCCAGGCGAGGGGAACCACGATGGTGTCATCAAGCTTCGCGAGGACGACGCCGGCGCCCACATACAGCTTGCCGACGATTCCCGTATTCTCGATCAGCGTTTCCTTAGCCACCAGAAAGTTGTGGTAGGCGGGAGCGATGACCGCGCGGCTGGTCAGCCATTCTTTGATCCCATTGATGTTCGCGGTGAGCATCGCGGACAACGAAACCATCCAGAGCGCCTCAAGGTACGCGGAAAAGGACGCGATACCAAAGTGACGTTCGCCGAGCGCGAAAAAGCCGATCAGTTTCCGGAGGAACAACACCACAATGATGAGGATGAGGGCTGCGGTGGTGTCGTTGATGAACACGCGGGAGAAATCAGTAGTGGTGAAGGTGTTAATAGACTCGTCAAGGGTTGCGTCGTAGACAAAGGTACGCAGGTCGTCCTTGAGTAGCCCATTAGAGGCGTACACAGTGAGGAACGGGATGAGCAGACCGCCGATGGTCAACAGGCGGGTTGTGCTGAGGTAGCCCGCGCGAGGAGCCTTCACCGCAGTAGAGAGGAAAGGCAAGCTAGGCTGCATTACCCACAACGCGATAATAATGCCGGTCATCACCGCCAGCGGCGCGAGCGGCACCACCAAAGTAGCGATCAGTGGCGAGGAGTCGGATACCGCCACCGCGCCCCACAGCACCGCGGCACGCACCGCAAACGCAGTGCACAACACCACTATGAGCGCAGGCCAATGACGTACGAGGAGTTTGCAGCCCTGGAACGGGATGGACAGGCTTTCCGCTACCGACGCCATGAGTTTTTTCACCGCCACAGTATAGCCAGAGACACTGCGGTAGCGCGGGGCGAAGCGAGAAAAGTATCAGGATTGTGACTTCGACTCGCCCGGCCCGAGCAGTTTGATGACGTGGTACTCGCCGTCGGCAAGGTGCTGGCGCAAGTCCTTCTTGTCGAACTTGCCCACCGACGTCTTGTCGATGCTCGACACAAACGCCCAATACTCCGGCAGCATCCACCGTGGCAACTTCTCCCGCAAGCTGTCGCGCAGTCGTTCCGCGGTGTCCTTGCCCGCAGTAATGCCCTCATGCAGCACTGTGACGGCCAGTGGGCGCTCGCCCCACTTATCGTCCGGGTAGCCAATCACGGCGCACTCAACCACATCGGCGTGCTCCATCACCAGATTCTCCAGCTGCACAGAGTAAATCCACTCGCCACCGGAACGAATCACATCGCGGGCGCGGTCCTCCACGGTGAGGAAGCCGTCAGCGGTGACAGAACCGACATCTCCGGTGCGAAGCCAGCCGTCGGAAGTGAACTGCTGTGGCGCGTCCTCAACTGCCTCATTACGGAACACCGCAGCCGGCCCACCGTTGTCTTCTGCTTGCGAATGGAAGTAGCTGCCCGTCACCCATGGGCCACGGACCTGAATTTCGCCCTGGTTCCGGTCGGAGGAGGCCATGACCTTGCCGTCATTAACCACCCGATACTGCACCGACGCCGGGAACCTACCCTGGCTGATTCGGTACTCCCAACGGTTGGTACCCGACACACCGCGTGGCGGACGGGCGACCGTAGCCACCGTGCCCGTCTCGGTCATGCCCCACACGTGCACAATATCGACACCGTAGCGCTCTTCCCAGAGCTTGATGAGCACCGGAGGCACCGGAGAACCGCCAACGAAAATCTCCTGCAAACTCATGCGCTCTGGCGGATTGCTTAAGTAATGCACCATCAGAGAAATCCAGATGGTTGGCACGCCATGAGCCACACGCGGGTGAGTCTGCGCGATAATCTGCGCCAACCCCGCGGGACTTGTTTCCGCGCCCGGGAACACGAGGGGAGTGCCCGACATGAACGCTGCCAGCGGAACACCCCAACTAAGCACGTGGTAGATCGGGATGCAGCACAAAAAGGGATCACCGTGCGAAATACCCATGGAATCTGTGGTTCGCAGGCTCATGGTCTGCAAGTACAGCGAGCGGTGGGAATAGGCTACGCCCTTCGGGGCGCCCGTGGTTCCGGTGGAATAACAAATGGCTGCGGCTGTCCGCTCCTCCAGGTCTGGCCACTCGTAATGCGTGGGCTTGCCGTCGAGAAGCGCCTCTAGCGAAAACAGTGCGATGCCTTCCGGTAGTGGCTCGCTCGGCGCCGGCTCCAACCCCGTGTACACCACGGCGCGCACCTTCGGGCAGTGGGGAAGAAGTGGCCACAGGATTGGCACCAGGCGAGGCTCGACGACGATCACTTCCATCTCGGAGTGATTAATGATGTGTTGGATCTGATCGCCCATCAGCTGTTTGTTCAGCGGGGTGAACACCGCGCCCTTGCACATTGTGGCGAACATCACTTCAAGGTGTTCTACGCGATTGTTGAGAAGTGAACCAACTCGCTGGTCAGACGTGATCCCAAGGTCATGTTCCAGAACGTGGGCAAACGCCGCAGCACGCGCCCCAATCAGGGAAAAAGACTGCTCTACAGGCCCCTCCGACGTCCACGTGGTTACCGTCGTTTCCCCATGAACGGTTTCCGCGTACGACAAAATCCGCGACACCAAAAGGGGCATGTCCTGCATCGTGCTCAGCATGCTTACTACTCTAGCTGCGTCACTAACCCGCGCCAATGTAAGTAAAACCGAACGCATGCGCTACACTTGGCCGTGAACCGACAGTAACGTAACGCTAACCGCACATCATGTGCACATTTCACACAGCGAGTCGGCTCCTCACACGATGTACCTCAATGCGCTTGCGTCCTGGGACTCACTTCCCCCAGCGCAACGTAAAAGCGGTGTTTTGCACCGCACGATGAATTCCACAGAAGCTTCCAGGGATCAACTGCTGTAAGCAACAAACCTGGTGAAGCGCGAAAGGACCTCTGTGACTCAAGCAGACAGCGCCACAGCCAACGACGGCGCTACCACCAACCTCGGCGCACTCCGTATGCCAGAACTTCGCAAAATCGCAGAAGAACGTGGCATTCGAGGAATCTCCGGACTGCGAAAGTCGGAACTGATCGCTGCGATCCAATCCGGCGGAAAAGCACCTAAGGCGGCAAAGGCCGCGAAAGAAAAAGCGCCCGATGCGCCGGCCGTAACCGACAGCGCTGCAGCGGAAAAGCCAGCTGAAAAAGCAGCTCCACGGCGTCGCCGCGCCACCGCTACCACCGCGGAGACCCGCGCCAAGGACGAGGCTGCAACCGCAGCTCAGTCCAGTGACACTCCTGAGCAGGAAACAGCCGGTGACAACAACGCAGCTGAGGGTGGCAACACCAGCGAAAACAAGTACGAGTCCCGCTCCGCTGCCCGCCGTGCTCGTCGCAACCGCGCCCGTTCCGCACAGCGCGAAGAAGCACGTGAGGAAGCGCGCGAAGAAGCGCAGGACCAGTCCACCGCGGACAACAAGTCCGAATCCGCGGCCGATGGCGGTGACCAAGGTGAGCGCACTGACCGCTCCGAGCGCTCCGAGCGCTCCGAGCGTGACGACGAGCGCGGTGACCGTGGGGATCGCGGTGACCGTGGGGATCGCGGTGAGCGCCGTGGCCGTCGCAACCGCCGCGATCGCGGTCGCAACCGTCGCGACCGGGACAATCGCGACAACCGCGACAACGAGGAAGTTCGCGAGGACGATGTCCTGCAGGCAGTCGCCGGCATCTTGGACATCGTGGACAACAATGTCGCATTCGTGCGTACCACCGGTTACCAGGCTGGCCAGGCTGATGTCTTTGTCACCCAGCAGATGATCCGCAAGTTCGGGCTGCGCCGAGGCGACGCTATCACTGGCCAGGTGAAGATGCCGCGCGAAGGCCAGCACCACGGGGGTGGCCGTAACCGTCAGAAGTACAACGCCTTGGTCCGCGTTGACTCGGTGAATGGCAAGACTGTGGAGGAAGCTCGCAACCGCCCAGAGTTTGCCAAGCTCACACCGCTGTACCCGAACCAGCGCCTGCGCCTGGAGACCGATCCGAAAATCCTGACCACCCGCGTGATCGACCTGATCATGCCGATTGGTAAAGGTCAGCGTGCCCTGATCGTCTCCCCGCCAAAGGCCGGTAAGACGACGATCCTGCAGAACATCGCTAACGCTATCGCGACGAATAACCCTGAGTGCTACCTGATGGTGGTGCTGGTTGATGAGCGTCCGGAAGAAGTGACGGACATGCAGCGCAGCGTCAAGGGTGAGGTCATTGCATCCACCTTCGACCGCCCGCCAAGCGAGCACACCGCCGTCGCCGAGCTGGCCATCGAGCGTGCTAAGCGCCTGGTGGAGCAGGGACAGGACGTGGTGGTTCTCCTGGACTCCATCACCCGCCTGGGGCGTGCCTACAACAACAGCTCCCCAGCCTCGGGCCGTATCCTGTCCGGTGGTGTGGACTCCAACGCGCTGTACCCGCCAAAGCGTTTCCTGGGTGCTGCCCGCAACATCGAAAACGGTGGCTCCCTCACGATTATCGCCACCGCCATGGTGGAGACCGGTTCCGCCGGTGACACCGTGATCTTCGAGGAATTCAAGGGCACCGGCAACGCTGAGCTCAAGCTGGATCGTAAGATTTCCGAGCGTCGCGTGTTCCCAGCCGTGGACGTGAATCCGTCCGGCACCCGCAAGGACGAGCTGCTGCTGGCCCCTGAGGAAGCACGCATCATGCACAAGCTGCGTCGCATCCTTTCGGCTCTGGACAACCAGCAGGCGATTGACCTGCTGATCAAGCAGCTGAAGAAGACCAAGTCGAACGGCGAGTTCCTCATGCAGGTCGCGTCGTCCGCTCCTATGGCTGCGTCTGCGACCGGCGAGGAGGATTTCTCCTAATGGCCGCAGAGGTTTCAGTTGTCGACGATATCCTCTCCGAGTACCAGGGCCTCGAGGCCCAGATGCAGGACCCGGAGTTTGCGAACGACGCTGCCCAGGTGCGCAAGGTAGGCAAGCGATACTCCGAGCTGCAGCCGATCATCAACGTGTACCGGGAGCTGTCCCAGGCGAAGGAAGATCTGGCAGAGGCGAAGGAACTGGCCTACGAGGATCACGATTTCCAGGCGGAGGTCGATCGCCTCGAGCCACGTGTGCTTGAGCTGGAAGAGCAGCTTACCGATCTGCTCGCGCCACGTGATCCGCACGATGGTGATGACATCGTCATGGAGATCAAGGCTGGTGCTGGCGGTGAAGAAGCCGCTCTGTTCGCCGGTGACCTGCTGAAGATGTACCAGAAATACTGCGAAAAGCATGGCTTTAGCACCGAAATTCTGGGTCTTGCTGAGTCGGATCTGGGCGGCGTCAAGGACATCACCCTGTCCATCCGTTCCAAGACGCCTTCCCGCGATGGGGCGTGGAGCGTGTTCAAGTTTGAAGGTGGAGTGCACCGCGTGCAGCGCATCCCCGTCACTGAATCTCAGGGCCGCATTCAGACCTCCGCAGCTGGTGTGCTGGTGTACCCGGAGCCAGACGAGATTGAAGACGTGCAGATTGATGAGAAGGATCTGCGCGTTGACGTCTATCGTTCCTCCGGTAAGGGTGGCCAGGGCGTGAACACGACAGACTCCGCTGTCCGTCTGACCCACCTGCCCACCGGCCTGGTGGTGACGTGTCAGAAGGAACGTTCCCAGATCCAGAACAAGGCCCGCGCCATGCAGGTGCTGGCAGCCCGGTTGCAGCAGATGCAGGAAGAAGCTGCGGAAGCGGAAGCCGCTGAGGGGCGCGCTGCTCAGGTGCGCACCATGGACCGCTCCGAGCGTATCCGCACCTACAACTGGCCGGAGAACCGCATCTCCGACCACCGCATTAACTACAAGTCCAACAACCTCGACGCCGTCCTCGGTGGAGACATGGATGACTTGTTCGCTGCGCTTCAGGCAGCTGATCGCGCAGCGCGACTCGAAGCCGAGTAAATGACGGACGTGTCCCAGGCCGTCAAGGCAGCAGCAGCCACCCTCGCCGACGCGGGGGTGGCATCGCCGCTTCACGACGCCCAGTCCCTCGCAGCCTGGTGCCTTGGCATCAGTCGCATGGACCTGTTCCTGCACGGCGCCGATGAGATGCCCGCCGAATACAGCGAGCTCATTGCGCGTCGCGCCGGCCGCGAACCGCTGCAGCACATCGTGGGCAGCGCGCCAGTCGGCCACCTCGATCTCCTAGTGGGGCCGGGGGTTTTTGTGCCTCGTCCAGAAACCGAACTCATTGGTGACTGGGCGGTGCAGCGATTGCGGGGGATGGGCGTCGATAAGCCGTGCGTGGTCGACCTATGCACCGGCAGCGGTACCCTGGCCGCTTACGTCGCGTCGTTGGTGCCCTCTGCCCTGGTCACAGCCGTGGAAATCGACCCGCAGGCGATGACCTGGGCGCAGCGTAACCTCGATCCGCTCGGTGTACGCACTGTGCTTGGCGACGCCACCGCCCCCGATCTCTTGACGAACCTCAATGGGCGGTGCGACATGGTTCTTAGCAACCCGCCGTACGTGCCCGAAACCACCCCTGTGGAACCGGAAGTGCGGGCCGACCCGCACCACGCCGTGTTCAGCGGCGAAAGCGGGATGGACGTCATCACCGCGATGGCGCCCACCATTTACCGGCTCCTTGCCCCCGGCGGAGTCACAGCCATCGAACATGACGACGCGACAGCCGACCTCGTGTGCGCAGTGCTGGAACAGTACGGTTTTGAAGAAATCATCTCCCATCAGGATCTTGGCGGGAGAGATCGCTACGTGACCGCGATGAAACCAGCAGAGTAAACTATTCGTTTGATTACCCCAATTCACAAGGAGTTCACCGTGAGCCGTATCTACGACTGTCAAGACCCAGCGACCCGGGCACTCGGCCTGCGCGCCGCCACCGACGCAGTGCGTTCCGGACGCCTCGTGGTCATGCCCACGGACACGTTGTACGGACTCGGCTGCGACGCCTTCGACAACCAGGCTGTAGCGAGCCTCCTCCAGACCAAGCACCGCGGCCCTGACATGCCCGTTCCGGTCCTCGTGGGATCCTGGGACACCATCCAAGGCCTGGTCCACACCTACTCGGAGCAGGCCCGCACCCTCGTCGAAGCATTCTGGCCCGGCGGCCTGTCCATCGTGGTACCGCAAGCCCCGTCGCTCACCTGGAACTTGGGCGATACTCGCGGCACCGTCATGCTGCGCATGCCACTACACCCCGTGGCCATTGAACTGCTGCGTGAGACCGGTCCGATGGCCGTGTCCTCCGCAAATATTTCCGGACACACCCCACCGACCACGGCCGTGGCCGCGAAACAGCAGCTCGGAAATGCCGTCAATGTGTACCTCGACGGCGGCGAGTGCCCAGTAGGTAAACCATCGTCCATCGTCGATCTCTCCGGACCGGCGCCGCGCCTGCTCCGCGAAGGGGCCATCTCCGCCGAAGAGATCGCCACGGTACTAGGAGTGACTGCAGAAAGCCTACGCTGATATGGGAACCGGGGCAGTGGGGGTACCACTGCGGGAAATCGCGCTCGTCATTGTCGTGGCGACTGCGGTCACCTTCCTCACCACCGGCATCATTAGGCACATTATGGTGCGGTGGGGAAAGCTCGCCGCCATCCGCGACCGCGACGTACACACCGTGCCCAAGCCGCGGCTCGGTGGCGTTGCCATGTTCTCTGGGTTTTTGTGCTCGGTCTACCTAGCAGGCCTGCTGCCGGCCCTCACCCGTGGTTTTCGTCCCGTGACACCGGAAATGGACGCGGTGGTGTGGGCCGGATTCGTGATTGTGATCGTGGGAGTGCTCGATGACCTCTTCGAGCTCGATGCCGTCACTAAACTTATCGGCCAGCTGGCCGGAGCAGTGGTGATGAGCCTACTCGGCCTGTCCTGGACCCTGCTGTACATGCCGTTTGACGGCGGGTCCACCGTTTTTCTCGACCAAGTCCAGTCAACAATCTTGACTACACTGTTTACGGTCATGCTCATCAACGCCATCAACTTTGTCGATGGGCTGGACGGGCTCGCCGCGGGGCTCGGAATGATTGCGGCGTTAGCGATCCTCGCGTTCTCACTAACCGTGCTCTACGACCAAGGCGGCACCGTCGCGGCATATCCGCCGGCGATCATCGCAGCTGCGCTTTTCGGCATGTGTGCCGGATTCCTGCCCCACAATTTTGAGCCCTCACGTATTTTCATGGGTGACTCTGGATCCATGCTGATCGGACTGCTGCTAGCGGCAGCTGCAACCTCAGCCTCTGGCAAGATCAACATGACCCTGTATGGCCCCGCTGATATCGTGGCCACGTTGTCCCCGTTCATCGTGGTGATAGCCGCAGTGTTTATCCCCACACTGGACCTAGTGCTGGCAGTTATCCGCCGTGTATCCAAAGGACAGTCGCCTTTCACGGCAGACAAGATGCATCTGCACCACAGGCTGTTGGCCTTGGGGCATTCTCACCGCCATGTAGTCCTGGTGTTATACGCCTGGGTGACGGTGGTTGCTTTCGGTGCAGTGGGTTTTACGGTTTTTCCTGCCCGGGTCGCGCTCGGCGGCATTGCCATCGGCATCGTACTCGCCATCGCATGGACGCTCATACCGCTGCGAAGGAGTCGGTGGGGTAGGGTAGCAGCTTATGACAAGTGAGTATGACGACCATCGGCGCCCTTTGCTACGGGCGCTCAAATTTGGTTGGATCGGCCTGCTGATCGTTACCGTGGCATCGCTCGCGCTCTGGGGAGGCATCCGGGAGTTGCCAGGAATTTGGGGCGCGCTCCTGGGGGCAGCGATCGGGGGTGGCTTCCTGTTGTTGACTGTGTTGAGTGTGTTGATAACGGCGAACTCCACTCCAGCAACCACCGGGGCTATCGTGTTGGGTAGCTGGTTGCTCAAGATCGTGGTGCTTCTGATCATCATGTATGTGCTTAAAGACCTGCAATTTTATGATCGTGTAGCCTTCGTGGTCACCGTTGCTCTAGCCCTCGTTGTGGTGCTCGCGGCGGAGGCGTGGGGGGTAGTTACATCTAAGGTCACATACGTGTCCTAAACCGTTGTTTTTGTACCCCCGAAAATGCCAATCGTTCAACGTGTGACCCACCTTACAAAGTGGTGAAATGCCCGGTCAGGATAGGTTTCCTGCCGGGCGTTACATTTTGATAAAACTACCCCCCGCGCAACTTGGGTAAAACTCATTCACACCTGCTAGTCTGCATAGCGGGCAACTTCCATCAGGAACCGTAACTTTTATGCTGCGGGGAAACGACTGATGGGGTTTCTCCGCAGGTTCACTTTGATGATGTGCGACGGAGTCCAAGGTGAATCAGGCAAGATTTTTAGACCTCCATCGCACCGCTTTTGCGAAAAAGCGGCCCGAACACGGGAGAGAACGCTGAGCGTTACAACACTGTCCATGAAGGGTGAGTTTCACGCACCTAATCTGGACCATGAACTTTTCCCGGGGCACGTAACCGAAGCTGGCGAAAAGGTAGGCCTCTGGCTGACCGACGTTGCCAACAACTGGTTTGCACTTGATCGTTTGATGCTGATTCGTCTTTTGATGACTCTCATCCTCGCGGTCTTCTTTGTTATCGCAATGCGCAGCCCGAAGCTCATCCCTTCTGGCGTGCAGAACTTCGCAGAACTCTGTCTTGACTTCGTGCGTATTCACATTGCCGAGGACATCCTTGGAAAGAAGGAGGGGCGTCGGTTCCTTCCGGTCATCGCGACTATCTTCTTCCTGGTTCTCTTCATGAACGCGCCAACCGTCATTCCAGGAATGAACATTTCTCCAAACGTCCGTATCGGTATGCCACTGGTACTGGCTCTGTTTGGATACGTGGTCTTCATCTACGCCGGCGCAAAGCGCTACGGCTTCTTCAAGTACATGAAGTCCTCCGTGGTTATTCCTAACCTCCCTTGGGCACTCCACCTCCTGGTGGTCCCACTCGAGTTCTTCTCGACGTTCATCATGCGACCTGCCACTCTGACTCTCCGTCTTTTGGCAAACATGCTGGCTGGCCACATCATTCTGGTGCTGCTGTTCTCTGCTACGAACTTCTTCTTCTGGCAGTTCAACGGCTGGACCGCCCTGTCTGGCGTGACCATCCTGGCCGCGATTGCGTTCACGTTCTTCGAGCTGCTGGTCGTCTTCCTGCAGGCATACATCTTTGCTCTGTTGGTTGCCGTCTACATCGAACTTTCGCTGCACGCAGACGAACACTAACCCCCGCGGAGCTGCAACGGCTCCAAAACATCTGAAAATCAAAAACCACTCGCTTTCCAAGAACATCACGGAAAGCACCCAGAAAGGGAACGACAACAATGAACGAACTGATCCTCGCTCAGGACGCAGCTGGCATGACCGGTAACCTCGCAACCATCGGCTACGGCATCGCAACCATCGGCCCAGGCCTCGGCATCGGCATCCTCGTTGGTAAGGCTCTCGAGGGCATGGCACGTCAGCCAGAGATGGCCGGCCAGCTCCGTACCACCATGTTCCTGGGCATTGCATTCGTTGAAGCCCTGGCTCTGATCGGCCTCGTTGCCGGCTTCCTGTTTGTTTAATCGAACAGACCTCGATAGCTAAAGAAAGCACAGGATTATGACGAACGTCATCACTTACCTCGCTGCAGAGGGAGGTGGACTGCCTCTCGAGACCGGCAACTCACCTCTGCTCCCAGCGCCATACGACATCGTCTGGTCCCTCGTTCCGCTCATCGTCGTCCTGTTGATTTTCTGGAAGCTCGTTCTTCCGAAGTTCCAGGAGGTCCTGACTGAGCGTGAGGACCGGATTAAGGGTGGCATCCAGCGCGCAGAGGCTGCACAGGCCGAAGCCAAGGCCGCTCTTGAGAAGTACAACGCACAGCTGGCTGAGGCTCGCGCTGAGGCTGCACAGATCCGCGAAGAGGCCCGCGAAAAGGGCAAGCAGATCATCGCTGAAATGCAGGCAGAAGCTGTCGAGAACAGCAACCGCATCATCGCAGCTGGTGAAAAGCAGCTTGAGGCACAGCGCCAGCAGGTTGTCACCGAACTGCGTCAAGAGATGGGCCAGAACTCCATCAATCTTGCTGAGCGCCTGATCGGCGAGCAGCTGTCCGACAACGTGAAGCGTTCCGGAACGATTGACAAGTTCCTGTCCGAGCTCGACACTGTGGCTCCGGCCGGAAAGTAGGCGACATGCACGCAGCTAGCCGCGAAGCACTGACGACCACCGCTCAGACCCTGGACCAGTGGATCCAGAACTCTGACCAGGCGATCGCAGCTGCATCCCAAACCGGTGCTGAACTGTTCAGCATCGTTGAGGTTCTTGACGGCGACCGTGGCTTGCGTGTCGCTGTGGCAGATTCCTCTGCCACCGCCGAGCAGCGTTCTGGCCTGATGCGCACGGTGTTTGCCGGCAAGGTGTCCCAGATGACTCTGGACCTTGCTGCGGAAGCCGCATCGCGTATCTGGTCAACTCCCCGCGAGTTCCGCACTGGACTCGTCGAACTGGGCCGCCGCGCCCTGCTGCGTTCTGCTGAAAAGCAGGGCCAGCTGACCCAAGTTGAAGACGAACTCTTCCGTCTCGGTCGCATCCTCAAGGATGAGCCAGAACTTGCTCAGCTGTTGGGAGACCGCAACACGAAGGCTGACCGGAAGCGCGAGCTTTTGGCCGCTGTCCTCTACGGCAAGGTAACCGCCGTATCTGAGGCGCTGGCTAAGCAGGCAGTTGGACGCCCAGAGGCAAATCCGATCGACGACATGGCTACCCTGGCCGGCGCTGCTGCAGCGCTGCGTGGCAAGGAAGTCGCAGTAGTCACCTCGGCTGAGCCACTGAACGCGATCCAGGCTGACCAGTTGGCAGCTAAATTGGGCCGAATTTACGGTCGTGAGATGAGCATCCACACTGAGGTTGATCCCAGCCTCCTCGGTGGACTGGTCATCCGCGTTGGCGACGAAGTTATCGACGGCAGCACCTCGGGCAAGCTCGAGAAACTCCGCGCAAGCCTCGTCTAGAACACGACTAATAGAAGACAAAAATTGCTGGAAGAAACAACCGAGAGCAGGAAGAACATGGCGGAGCTGACGATCTCCTCCGATGAGATCCGTAGCGCGATTGCGAACTACACCTCGAGCTACTCCCCGGAGGCCTCCCGTGAGGAGGTCGGCGTGGTCATTTCGGCAGCTGACGGTATTGCCCAGGTTTCTGGTCTGCCGTCTGTTATGGCGAATGAGCTGCTCGAGTTCCCAAACGGCGTCATTGGCGTCGCACAGAACCTCGACACCGACCGTATCGGCGTCGTTATTTTGGGCAACTACGAGACTCTTACTGAGGGCGACGAAGTAAAGCGGACCGGCGAGGTCCTTTCCATTCCGGTCGGAGATGCATTCCTCGGCCGCGTTATTAACCCACTGGGTCAGCCTATCGACGGCCTTGGCGCCATCGAGAAGGAAGAAGACCGCGTCCTGGAACTGCAGGCACCATCCGTGCTGCAGCGCCAGCCGGTTGAAGAGCCATTGGCAACTGGTATCAAGGCAATCGACGCGATGACCCCAATCGGTCGCGGTCAGCGTCAGCTGATCATTGGTGACCGTAAGACTGGTAAGACCGCAGTCTGCATCGATACCATCCTTAACCAGAAGGCAAACTGGGAGTCCGGCGATGTCAACAAGCAGGTGCGCTGCATCTACGTTGCCATCGGCCAGAAGGGCTCGACCATTGCCGCAGTCCGCAAGACCCTCGAAGAGCACGGCGCTCTGGAGTACACCACCATCGTGGCAGCTCCAGCATCTGACTCCGCCGGCTTCAAGTGGCTCGCACCTTTCGCTGGTGCAGCACTGGGTCAGCACTGGATGTACCAGGGCAAGCACGTCCTGGTTATTTACGATGATCTGACCAAGCAGGCAGAAGCCTACCGTGCGATCTCCCTGCTGCTGCGCCGCCCACCAGGCCGCGAGGCTTACCCAGGTGACGTGTTCTACCTGCACTCCCGTCTGCTGGAACGTGCTGCAAAGCTTTCCGACGACATGGGCAAGGGTTCCATGACGGCACTGCCGATCATCGAAACCAAGGCAAACGACGTTTCTGCCTTCATTCCTACCAACGTGATTTCCATCACCGACGGCCAGGTCTTCCTCGAGTCTGACCTGTTCAACCAGGGTGTCCGCCCTGCTATTAACGTTGGTGTGTCGGTGTCCCGTGTTGGTGGTGCTGCACAGACCAAGGGCATGAAGAAGGTCGCAGGTTCCCTGCGTCTGGACCTTGCCGCTTACCGTGACCTCGAGGCATTCGCTGCGTTCGCTTCTGACCTGGATGCTGCATCCAAGGCTCAGCTGCAGCGTGGTCAGCGCCTCGTCGAGCTGCTCAAGCAGCCAGAGAGCTCTCCTCAGCCGGTGGAATACCAGATCGTTTCCATCTTCCTGGCTGGCGAAGGCCACTTCGATAACGTTCCCGTCGAAGATGTCCGTCGCTTCGAGGCTGAGCTGCAGGACTACCTGAAGCAGCACGCTGCAGGCGTTTACGAGCAGATCGAAGGTGGCGCTGCGCTGTCCGACGACTCCAAGCAGGCTCTGATTGCTGGCACCGAAGATTTCAAGCGTATCTTCGTCACCAGCGAGGGCGCTCCAGTCATCGGTGAGCCAGAGGCCGCTCCTCTCGCTGAGGGCGAGCTCGGTAAAGAGCAGCTGAACGTCTCCCGCAAGGTGAACAAGTAAGAAATTACTTCACAGGACATTCACCTAAAGCATTAGAAGGGAGGCGTACATACCATGGCTAATCTTCGCGAGCTTCGCGACCGCATCAAGTCGGTCAAGTCAACGAAGAAGATCACCAAGGCCCAGGAGCTGATTGCAACTTCTCGCATCACCAAGGCTCAGGCTCGTGTTGAGGCATCGCAGCCGTATGCAGATGAAATCCGTAAGGTTACGGAAACCCTGCTCGCGGCCAGCAGCCTTGACCACCCGATGCTGCGTGAACGTGAGAACGGCAAGCGCGCTGCCATCTTGGTGGTATCCAGTGACCGCGGCATGGCCGGCGGTTACAACTACAACGTCTTCAAGAAGACCCGTGAATTGCGCAGTCTGCTTGAAGAAAAGGGTTACGAGACCGTAACCTACGTAACTGGCCAAAAGGGTGTTGGTTACTACAAGTTCCGTGGTGTTGAGGTTGCCGGTGCTTGGACTGGCTTCTCGCAAGACCCGGGATACAAGGAAACGCACGATGTGCGCCGCCACCTGATCGACGGCTTCATCGCTGGATCCGAAGGCACTGCAAAGTACCGTGCGGGTCTCAATGTCGCTGAAGGCGAAGGTATTCAGGGTTTCGACCAGGTTCACGTGGTGTACACCAAGTTTGAGTCCATGCTGACCCAAACTGCAACAGCTCACCAGCTGCTGCCAATTGAGCCTGTTATTAAAGACATGGAGCTCGAATTCAAGGATGGCATCCTCGCCAACACCGGCGAAGTCCACCCTGACGTCGAGTTCGAGCCAGACGCAGACACGCTTCTTGCAGAGCTTCTGCCGAAGTACGTCTCGCGCAGCCTGTTCGCAATGATGCTCGAAGCTGCCGCTTCCGAGTCTGCATCGCGTCGTAACGCAATGAAGTCCGCAACCGACAACGCTACGGCGTTGGTCAACGACCTCTCCCGCGTTGCAAACCAGGCCCGTCAGGCTCAAATTACCCAGGAAATCACAGAGATCGTCGGTGGCGCCGGTGCGCTCGCCGAAAGCGGAGAAAGTGACTAGATTATGACTACAGCTCTTGCAGAGCAGAACGCACAGCCAGGCGCTTACGCCGCTGGCCGTGTCGTGCGTGTCATCGGTCCGGTCGTCGACGTGGAATTCCCGCGTGGCGAGCTGCCGGCCCTGTTCAACGCACTGACTGTTGAGGTCACCCTCGAAGCAGTCGCAAAGACCATCACCCTCGAGGTTGCTCAGCACCTCGGCGACAACCTGGTTCGCGCCGTTTCCATGGCTCCTACCGACGGCCTCGTCCGTGGCGTTGAGGTTCAAAACACCGGTCGCCCAATTTCCGTCCCAGTTGGTGACGTCGTTAAGGGCCACGTGTTCAACGCACTCGGCGACTGCCTCGACGATCCAGCTGCTGTCGAAGGTGCAGAGCGCTGGGGCATCCACCGCGACCCACCACCATTCGACCAGCTCGAAGGTAAGACCGAGATCCTCGAAACCGGCATTAAGGTCATCGACCTGCTGACCCCTTACGTTAAGGGTGGCAAGATCGGCCTGTTCGGTGGTGCAGGTGTGGGTAAGACCGTTCTGATTCAGGAAATGATTACCCGTATCGCACGTGAGTTCTCCGGTACCTCCGTGTTCGCAGGTGTTGGTGAGCGTACTCGTGAAGGCACCGACCTCTTCCTTGAAATGGAAGAGATGGGCGTTCTTCAGGACACCGCCCTGGTGTTCGGCCAGATGGACGAGCCTCCAGGAGTCCGTATGCGCGTGGCGCTGTCCGGCCTGACCATGGCGGAGTACTTCCGCGATGTTCAGCACCAGGACGTGCTGCTGTTCATCGACAACATCTTCCGTTTCACCCAGGCAGGTTCTGAGGTTTCTACGCTGCTCGGCCGTATGCCTTCCGCAGTGGGTTACCAGCCAACCCTGGCTGACGAAATGGGTGTTCTCCAGGAGCGCATTACCTCCACCAAGGGTAAGTCGATTACCTCGCTGCAGGCCGTTTACGTCCCTGCTGACGACTACACCGACCCAGCTCCAGCAACCACCTTCGCCCACCTGGACGCAACCACCGAGCTTGACCGTGGTATCGCTTCCAAGGGTATTTACCCAGCAGTGAACCCACTGACCTCCACCTCTCGTATCCTCGAGCCAGGTATCGTCGGTGAGCGTCACTACGAGGTTGCTCAGCGCGTTATCCGCATCCTGCAGAAGAACAAGGAACTCCAGGACATCATCGCCATCCTCGGTATGGACGAGCTGTCTGAAGAGGACAAGATCACCGTGGCTCGCGCACGTCGTATCGAGCGCTTCCTGGGCCAGAACTTCTTCGTCGCAGAGAAGTTCACCGGTATCCCTGGTTCTTACGTGCCACTGGAGCACACCATCGACGCTTTCGAGCGCATCTGCAACGGCGAGTTTGACTCCTACCCAGAGCAGGCCTTCAACGGCCTGGGTGGTCTCGACGACGTCGAAGCTGCGTACAAGAAGCTCAACGAGAAGTAAGGGGCGCAGGCTATGGCTGATATCACCGTTGAACTGGTCTCTGTCGAGCGCAAGCTGTGGTCCGGTCAGGCCACGATTGTCACCGCACAGACGACCGAGGGTGAGATCGGCGTGCTGCCTGGTCACGAGCCGATGCTCGGCCAGCTGGTCGAAAATGGCGTCGTCACCATTCGCCCTGTGGACGGCGGCAAGCTTACCGCTGCCGTCCAGGGTGGTTTCCTTTCGGTAGGTATCGACAAGGTCACCATCTTGGCTGACTTCGCCATTTGGGCTGATGAGGTGGACACCTCTGAGGCTGAATCGGCACTGTCCGCTGCTGTGGATGAGTCTTCAAAGGCACGCGCCGAAGCTGAATTGCGCGCGGTGCGCCGCGCTCAGGAGAGCTAAGATCTCCAACACGTAAACAGGAGGGTCTGCCCACTGGGCAGGCCCTTTCCTTATTTTCTCTGAGGTTGATCTATACTCTTTTCAAAGGAGGTCATCCGTGGAAATTATCGGCTGGATCATCGCGGTACTAGGCGTGGTGTTGTTCCTCCTTGCTGCTTGGCGTTTTATTGCCCACCGTGCGAATGGCACGCCGGTGTTGATCCGCCGAATGCCTGCGAAAGACGGGCGGGCGTGGCGCCATGGTGTCGTGCGCTACCGTGGGAATATCCTCGATTTTTACAAGCTCCGTTCCGTATCTCCTTCGCCGGATGTGACCTTTGAGCGTCGTGGGTTTTCGCTGAAGGGCCGTCGTGAACAGACGGCTCGTGAGCAAAAATTCATGGAACCAGGTTTGAAGGTGTTGGTGGTACAGACCAGCCGTGGCGAGTTTGAGTGGGCCATGGATTCTCATGCGGAGATGGCCTTGCTAGCCTGGGTGGAGTCCGCTCCTACGCAGCCACTGCAGCGGATGGATGTGAAGACCGCGCAAAAGTACTTTAAGGACAAATAGTTTATGCGACTTGTGATCGCCCGTTGCATCGTTGATTATGTGGGGCGCTTGGAATCTCACTTGCCTGAGGCCAAGCGCCTTCTGCTTGTTAAGGCTGATGGTTCCGTGAGCGTTCATGCTGACGATCGGGCCTACAAGCCTCTTAACTGGATGAGTCCGCCGTGTTATCTGACGGAGCAGCCGGTGCTTGACCTGGACGATACGGACACGGGGGAGCAGCTGTGGATTGTGGAGAACAAGAAGGGCGAGCAGCTGCGCATCACCATCAAGGAGATTTTCGCCGACGTCGAGCATGAGCTGGGCACCGACCCAGGTCTGGAGAAGGATGGCGTGGAGGCGCACCTTCAGGAGCTGTTGGCGGAGCATATTGCCACGCTTGGCGACGGCTATTCCCTCATCAGGCGCGAGTATCCCACGGCCATTGGGCCGGTGGACATTTTGTGTCGAAATGCTGATGGGGAGACCGTGGCGGTGGAGATCAAACGCAGGGGCGGTATTGACGGTGTGGAGCAGCTGACCCGCTATCTGGAACTTCTTAATCGTGACGAGCTGCTGCGCCCGGTGCACGGGGTGTTTGCTGCGCAGGAAATCAAGCCGCAGGCCCGCACCTTGGCGGAGGACCGCGGTATCCGGTGCGTGGTGCTGGACTACCAGGAGCTGCGAGGCATCGAATCTGACGAGCTCCGGCTGTTCTAATGCCTCGCAGAAACAAGCGCCAACGCACGGAGCTGCGCCAGCTACCTGTCGACGGCTCCACCTATTGGGGAACGAGGCGTCAAAAAGCACACGGAATCTCGTTCTTGGTGCGACAGATCGGGTCCAGCGCTGCGCGGAAGTTCTACATCTGTCCAGGCTGCAATCAAAATATCCCGCCCGGGGTGGCCCACATCGTGGCGTGGGAACCCGGGCGGGAACATGATCGTCGACACTGGCACAAGCCGTGCTGGCACCGGGAATGCGCGTAGGAAAACTAAATCCCTAAGTTCACCCTGATGCCGAATATTCCGAACGCCAGAAACATTAACAGGATGTCGATCCACGGCGCGACGAGTGCTAGGGCTGCGATCGTAAACTGGCGCTTTTTGACGGCCACGACTACGGCCATGCACCCGAGAATCACGGCGGAAATCGCTCGAAACCCGTCATTACCCTGAAACGGTTCGGAGGAAACGAGCGCAGCGACGAGGAAAGACGAGATGAGCGTGAATCTACTCAGCATGTCGGGCCAGGATTTCATGAGAGTATTCTTTCGGCCAATCAGAACCAGAAATTCGGCTACTTAACTGGTTCCGTAATCTCCAGCAGAACGCCGCCAGCATCCTTCGGGTGCACGAAGTTGATGCGTGCGCCGCCGGTGCCGATCTTTGGCTCTGGGTAGAGCAGGCGGACGCCTTGGGCGCGCAGGTGCTCGGAGAGTGCGTCCATGTTGTTGGTGCGCAGGCACATCTGCTGCAGGCCTGGGCCTTTCTTGTCGATGAACTTGGCGATGGTGGACTCTTCGTTCAGTGGGGCGAGGAGCTGGATCATGCCGTCGCGCTCGGTCTTGTCCTTAGGGCCGATCATGGCTTCGCGGACGCCTTGTTCTTCGTTGACTTCTTCGTGGTGGTTGACCCAGCCGAATGCGGTGCGGTAGAACTCGACGGCTGCATCGAAGTCTGGGACAGCGATGCCGACGTGGTCGAGGCAGGTGACGTACTCGTGTGGGATTTCGATTGCTGCAATATCAGACATGACATCAAGTTTAGTCCCGGGCAGATCGCTATGCTGGAAAACATGATTATTGCGTTTTCTGTTGCCCCCGCGGTGACTAATGAGTCTGCTGACATGGCTGATGCTGTCGCTGAGGCTGTGCGGGTGGTCCGCGAGTCTGGCCTTCCGAATGAGACGAATGCCATGTTCACGCTTATTGAGGGGGAGTGGGATGAGGTAATGGGCGTCGTGAAGCGTGCTACTGACGCTGTGCTCGCGGTGAGCCCGCGCGCCTCCCTCGTGCTTAAGGCGGACATTCGGCCTGGTTATGAGGGGCAGCTGATGCGGAAGGTGGCGGCAGTAGAGGAGCGTCTCCGTGGCTAATTTCGTTGATCTGGCAGAGGTAAAGGCCCGCGCGGAGGCCAAGCAGGCCGCCACAGGTGGGGACGTCGCGACCGCGACCACGCTCACGCAGGAGAATTTTGAGGCGACCATCGGCCTGTCCATGAAAGTGCCGGTGGTGGTGCTGGTGGGTACCGCGCGCAGCCAGGACTCAGAAGAGCTGCGGCACAACCTATCGACGCTCGCCGCGCAGGCAGGCCGCAAGTGGCTCTTCGCTTACGTCGACGCCGACACCACACCCCAGATCGCGCAAGCGTTCGGTATTCAGGGGCTGCCGACCGTCATTGCACTTGCCGACGGCCGTCCCCTAGCGAATTTCCAGGGTGGTCAACCCCTGGAAGCGCTGCAACAGTGGACAGCGGCCGTGGTCGGGGCCGCGAAACTACCCGGCCTTGGGGAGCAGGAAGAAGATCCCCGCCTGGTAGAGGCTGCCGCGTTGCTGGACTCGGGCGAGTTCGAGGCGGCTATCAAGGCCTACGAAGCGATCCTGGCCAAGGAACCCGCCAACAAGGAAGCAAAAGCTGCCCTCGACAACGCGAAACTCGTATCCCGACTCGCCACCGCTGAAGGTGACCCCGTTGCAGAAGCTGCAGCCGACCCTACCAACGTGGACAAGCAGCTGGCCGCGGCTGATCGGGAAATCGCGGTGGGGAAAGTGGAAGAAGCATTTGACCGTCTCATCGAGCTGTTGCCAGATGAGACGGTCAAAAAGCGCCTATTAGAGCTGTACTCCGTATTCGAGCCTGGCGATCCGCGCGTGAAGGCCGCGCGGACCAAGATGGCGATGAAGCTGTTTTAGTAGGTGCTTAGCGCCGTTGATAGGCTGCCTGTAGATGTCAACGGTCGGTTTGGTCGGTGCGGAATTCTTCCATAACTGGTCTAGGGGTCATTAATAACTGAAAAGCTGGTATATGGTGATGTCAATGATAATGTTAGTTATGGTCTGAGTAGTGATGTGTACCAAATAGCCCAAAAGGGGTACTTATGAGAAAAAGTTCTCGCATCGTTGCTGGTGCTAGCATTAGCGGCGACACCGTCAGTTTCCGTGGCTAATGAAATAGACCCAGGGGTTATGCAGACCGCTTCAACATTCGATCTCACTCCGCAGGAAAAAGAAGCTCTGGCACTAATCGAAGCCGAGCTTCAAGCGCTCGAGGGGATGACACCAGAAGAGATCGAGCGAATTGCTTCCGACAGCACGGCCCCGCAGCCGTATGGGATTCCCTTGCCGGGACCAACCGCGATTATTGGTTGCGTCCTCAATGTGGGTTGGGTATTTCGTAACGGTTCTGATTCCCAGCGCATATATACTCAGCTTGCTGACATTGTGATTGGCTGCGTAGGTATTCCACTTGGGAGCCATGCCACTTTGCTTGTCGCGAAGCAAAACTGGAAATATCGCCAAAAGATAGCTGCAGCGCTAGCTTTAACAGGAATCTCCGCCGCTTGGTTTGGATTTGCTTGCTTCAACAGCAGCCAATTTTACTTTGGCCTGGGTGTGGTTCTTTGAGCGTCACTTCCATGAACTGCCGGAGATGATGCCGATCCCCATTGCGCTGTGTGTTGTTTCTGGCTTGTGGCTTTCACTTAATCAACTTACGGCACAAGATTTCGCACCAGTGACGTCCAGCATTGCTGTATTAGTGTCACTGGCAATCATTGTGGCGCTCGTAAGTGGTGTGAGAAATTTCTGGGGGATCGAGGTTATGGTTGCTGCGGGGGCAATCGTGACATTGTCGCTAGCAAAAAGCACCAAAATTTCCAGGCATATCTAAAAACAAAGTGTTTTAGCGAGGCAGGAACTGTAGCAGGCTGACGCCAAAAATGTCACCAAGCATATGGGCGATTACCAGCGGGTATATATTCTTATTTGTCATTTTCTTCCACACGAGGTAGAAAATTGGCCCCACAATAACGCCAATGCAAAGCGCAATGAAAGCGCCCATATAGATGTGGAAAGAAAACCGGACAATAAGGGAGTAAATAAAAGCAACGCGCTGGTATTTGGGGGCAACCGAAAGGCATACGCCGAGGAAGAAAAGCTCTTCATAGAGGCCGTTGAAAAGGGAGTACACGACCAGGGTGGGGTCTGTGAGGTTGGCCCATGGGCCCCAGGAGTTCTCGGCCGCGGCCACATCAGTAGTTACTTCGCCGCCCGTCGGCGCCAGGTAGTACTGGCCGGAAAGGGCAAGGTCCATGCAGAGCCCAATCAGGGCGAACGCTAGGAGAGCGATGAAGGTGCCCCGCACCGAGGGGCGTAGGATCCACTGCCGGAAATTAAATCCCCTCAGATATAGGTAGCCGAGGGCAATCAACAGCAGCGGGACCTGGGTCGCTAGGGCGACGAGATTGTCGTTGGAGGAAAACTCCGGAACTGCGTCTGTGGCAGCGTTCATGGGTTCCGCGGAACGCTGCACAAAACTAGCAGTTGCGGCATAAATGGACGTGCCCCACATGATAGCGGTGACGGCTGCGATATCCCACCATCTCAGGTGATCGAGCCGCCCCCGGTTTTGGTTAATGCTTATAAAAGCCAGCCGTTTTATTTTGGTCTCCTAACTAAGGGTTTTCGTTGCTTATTTTCCCAAATTATACTGCCGGACATGTAACCGACGAAAACGGCTAAAGCCAAGCACCAAACCAGCTACCTACCCGTCCCAGCGGTACCACTGTGCGGACATCGCCGGAATATGCAGTGTGACGCAGTGCGGGTACCCGTCCCAGTGGCCGTTATCTGCCCACACCGAGAACGGCAGCTCATTTCCGGCACCTTCATAGACGGAATCGTCAGTGTTGACCACGCGCGTCCAGGTGCCGCCATGTGGCACACCGAGGGTGTAATTCGGTTGGGAGGTGCCACCGAGGTTGAATACACACAGGTAGGTTTGTCCGTCGCTGCCGTAGCGCGCGAAAGCGAGGATGTTGTTCGCTGCGTCATCGCCTTTGATCCAGGAAAAGCCCTCCGGCGTGGTGTCCTGCGAGAACAGAGCCGGGGAATCCTGGTAGACCAGGTTGAGGTCGCGCACCAGGCGGTGGATACCGCGGTGGTATTCGGACTCCCAGCCCTCCAAGTTGTGCCAGTCGAGCGAGTGAGCCTCCGTCCACTCCGCAGCCTGGGCAAACTCTTGTCCCTGGAAGAGCAGCTTCTTGCCGGGGTGAGACCACATGTAAGCAAAGAGGGTGCGCACGCCGGCAGCCTTGTTCCACGCATCTCCCGGCATACGGGTCCAGAGCGAGCCTTTACCGTGGACCACCTCATCGTGGGAGATCGGCAAACAGAAGTTTTCGCTGAACTGGTACACCATGGAGAAGGTGATCTCACCGTGGTGGTAGCTGCGGTGGATCGGATCCTTAGAGAAGTACTCCAGAGTGTCGTTCATCCACCCCATGTTCCACTTCAGGGAGAATCCCAGCCCGCCGGTCGACGTCGGGGCGGTCACTCCTGGCCAAGACGTGGATTCCTCGGCGATGGTCAACACCCCTGGGTGAAGCTTGTGCACCGTGGCGTTCATTTCCTGCAGGAACTGGACAGCCTCTAGGTTCTCTCGGCCACCATACTGGTTTGGTGCCCACTCGCCCTCGTTACGGGAGTAGTCGAGGTACAGCATGGATGCCACGGCATCCACGCGTAGACCGTCGAAGTGGAACTCTTCCAGCCAGTACAGTGCGTTGGCAACCAGGAAGTTGCGGACCTCAGCGCGGCCAAAATCGAAGACGAAGGTGCCCCAATCCTTTTGTTCGCCGCGGCGCCAGTCGGGGTGCTCGTAGAGCGCGCGCCCGTCAAAGCGGGCCAGTGCCCAGTCGTCCTTAGGGAAGTGAGCAGGGACCCAGTCGACGATGACACCGATGCCGCGAGCGTGGAAGGCGTCGATAAGCGCCTTCAGCTGGTCCGGGGTGCCCCAGCGCGCGGTGGGGGCATAGTAGCCGGACACCTGGTAGCCCCAAGAACCGCCGAAGGGGTGCTCGGAAACGGGCATGAACTCGACGTGGGTGAAGCCTTGCTCGGCCACGTAGTCGACAAGCTCGGTAGCCATGTCCTCGTAGGAAAGACCTTGCTTCCAGGAACCGAGGTGCACCTCGTAGACGCTCATCGGCTTGTCTGAGATATCAGCGCGGGCGGCCAACCAATCGGAATCCTGCCACTCGTAGGACGAGGACGTGACGATGGACCCGGTGTGCGGAGGAATCTCCGTGCGGCGCGCCAGCGGGTCGGCCTTATCGCGGCGATGGCCCTCTGGCGTCTGGATCGCGTACTTGTACACTGTGCCTTCATCAAGGCCAGGGATGAACAGCTCCCACACACCGGAGGAACCCAGGGACCGCATCGGGTGCTGGGAGGCATTCCAACCATTGAAATCGCCGACTACCGCCACACCAATAGCATTCGGAGCCCACACCGCGAATGACGTGCCTCGGACCCCATCGATCTCGCGGACGTGCGAGCCGAGGGCCTCCCAGAGCCGCTCATGGCGGCCCTCAGAAATGAGGTAAATATCGATTTCCCCCAGAGTCGGCAGGAAGGAATACGGGTCGCGGGTCACCACGGTTGCCTCTGGCCAGGTGATCTCGAGCTCGTAAGTGCCCTCCGGCACGGCGCCTTCGAAAATGTCATTTCCGACGGGGGCGAGTTCGTGGGACACGCCGTCGATAAGCGCGGCGACCTTGGTGGCGCCGATCTGACGGGTCCGAACTACGCCGTCGTGACGCCCGTACTGGGAGTGCGGGTCGTGATGCCGGCAATGCAACAGGCGGTCTAGGTCAGTCATATCAGCTCCTGTACTCAGTTACTTCGCGCCAGGCGAGGGCCTCGCGCCGCTCTTCCGGGACCTCAGGCAGCACAAAAATGTGCGCGACGTCGTCCCACGGGCGCAGTTCCACATAATTGTCGGAACCCCACGTGTAGCTGGCGCCGGTCACCAGATCATGCACCGGGAAGGTGCCGGTGACACCGAGTTTAGTCAGATCAAGACGCACCGTGGCCCCTTGAGCATTGAAAGAATCAAGGTTCACAACCACGAGGATGCAGTTGCCCGTCAAGGCGTCCACCTTGGAGTAGGCAAGGATCTGATCGTTGTCAGTGTCGTGGAAGTGAATGTTACGCAACTGCTGCAGCGCAGGCTGCTCCCGGCGGATCCGGTTGAGCAGCGTAATGAAGCTCTCCAGGGAGTTCTCGCCGTACACGCGGGGGCGCAGCTCGTATTTTTCCGAATCGAGGTACTCCTCGGATCCTTCCTTCACCGGGACACTCTCGAACAGCTCGTAGCCGGAGTACACGCCCCACAGCGGGGACATGGTGGCTGCCAGCACGGCGCGGATCGCGAACATACCTGGACCACCCTTCTGCAGGGATTCATGCAGAATGTCCGGGGTGTTTACGAACAGGTTCGGGCGGGAGATGTCCGCCATGTTCGCGATCTCAGTGGCGAACTCCGTCAGCTCCCTCTTGGAGGTCTGCCAGGTGAAGTAAGTGTAAGACTGGGAGAAACCAGCCTTGGCCAGGCCGTACAGCCGTGGCCGTCGGGTGAAGGCCTCTGCCAAGAAAATCACCTCTGGGTGATCGACGTGAACGGTATCGATCAGCCACTCCCAGAAGTTCGCTGGCTTGGTGTGCGGGTTGTCCACTCGGAACGTGGTCACGCCCCGGTTGACCCAGAACAGCACCACCCGCAGAATTTCCTCATAAATGCCCTTTTGGTCATTGTCGAAGTTCAGCGGGTAAATGTCCTGGTACTTTTTTGGTGGGTTCTCGGCGTAGGCGATGGTGCCGTCGGGAAGCACCGTGAACCACTCTGGGTGCTCCGCCGCCCACGGGTGGTCGGGCGCGCACTGCAACGCCAGGTCCAGCGCGATTTCGATGTCCAGCTCGCGGGCGCGAGCGATCAGCGCGTCAAAGTCCTCGAGGGTGCCGAGCTTCGGGTGGACGGCGTCATGGCCGCCATCCTTGGAGCCAATGGCCCACGGGGATCCGACGTCCGTGGCCGATGGGGTCAGGGTGTTGTTGCGGCCCTTGCGGTTGATCTCGCCGATCGGGTGGATAGGTGGGAAGTAGACGGTGTCAAAGCCCATTCGCTTCACGCGATCCAGCTCGGCAGCGGCGGTGGCGAAGGTGCCGTGCACTGGGTTGCCATCCGCATCCCAGCCGCCGGTGGAACGAGGGAAGAATTCATACCACGAGCTCACGAGCGCTTTCCGACGCTCCACCCGCACAGTACTCGTCTGGCCACGGGTCAGCAGATCCCGCAGTGGGTGCATGCTCAGGATGCTGGAAACTTCCTTGGTGAAGGCCGGTGCTACGCGGGCGCGCAGATCGCCGGTGGACCGCAACGAATCGGAGACGTCTTGCAGCGTGTCGCGGTGCTCCTTCGGGGCGCCGGCGGCCACCCGCTCGAAGAGCTGGGCGCCGATCTCAATGTCATTAGTCAGTTCGGCCTCGCCCTGGCCGGCCTCGATCTTGGCGGTGACATTGTGCTTCCAGGTGGCGATCGGATCGCTCCACACATCGACGCGGATGGTCCAATCGCCCGGAACATCGGGAACGAAAATCCCATGCACCTGGTCAGGGTCCTCGCCGCGGGACATGATGGTACGCATCGTCTTTGCAGCAACAGCGGAATTCTCTGGCCCCTTGACGTTGAGAGTTGCGGAGATCACGTCGTGACCCTCGCGCCACGCCAGTGCGAACACTGGGATCACTTCGCCAACTACCGCTTTGGAAGGGGCCCCGCCGGCCACGTTAGGGCGTACGTCGTCGATGCCGAGTCGTCCGGTCATCACAAATCCTTTCGCGCTTGTACAGTACTCAGTCCAGAGTAGGTGAGCAGTGTCGATCGCACACGGCAACCCAGTTGTGATCCATGATGGTGGGGTGAGCGAATACAACCCAGATTTGATCATTGACTTTGCCGACGTCACCTTTGTGCGGAATAACCGCACGTTGCTGGGGCCACTGTCCTGGCAGGTTGAGCTTGACGAGCGGTGGGTGATCATTGGTCCAAACGGTGCGGGCAAGACCACCCTCATGCGCTTAGCGGGCGCCGAAGAATACCCGTCCGGGGGTAGCGCCCACATCATGGGGGAGCGCGTCGGCAAGACCGACATGCGCGACCTGCGCACCATGATCGGTGTCTCCTCCGCTGCGCTCGGCAGCCGCATCCCCAAGGACGAGACGGTAGAGGACTTGGTGGTGTCCGCCGCCTACGCCATCCTGGGGCGCTGGCGCGAAGAATACGACCAGATGGACTTCGATCAAGCCATGGACATCCTGGAGCGCGTCGGTGCGATGCACCTAACCAAACGAACCTGGGGCACGCTTTCGGAAGGCGAACGCAAACGCGTGCTGATCGCCCGCGCGCTCATGACCAACCCGGAGCTGCTGCTTCTCGACGAACCGGGTGCCGGACTCGACTTGGGCGGTAGGGAAGACCTGGTGGGGTATCTCGGGGAACTTGCCCTGGACGCGGATGCGCCCGCCATTGTCATGATCACCCACCACGTGGAAGAAATCCCATTCGGATTCACGCACGCGATGCTGCTGGACGAGGGGAAGATCGTCGCTCAAGGACTCATTGATGATGTGTTGACGAGCGAAAACCTGACCACGACTTTCCACCAGCAGATTCAGGTGGATCGCATCGACGGCCGATACTTTGCCCGCCGAATCCGTGGGCGGGGTCGCCACCGGGCGGGCTAGAATCGCTAGCTATGGAAGGAATCCGTGGCGCCAAGCTCGCAGCAACAGTGCTCCTCGTCCGCGACAGCGCACTCGGCATGGAAGTGTACGTGCAGGAGCGCGTCGCTGAGATGCCCACGTTCCCCAACACCACCGTTTTCCCCGGTGGTGTGCTCGATGAACGAGACCTCGGTGACGGCGATGGGGTGGAGGCGCAGCGGTGGAGCACACTGCTGCAGATCGAGCCAGCCATCGCGCACGGCCTGGTGATGGCTGCCGTCCGGGAAGTATTCGAGGAAACCGGAATCCTCCTAGCCCGGCACCGCACCGGCGAGCTGGTCTCTGACGCCGTGCAGTACCACTACGCCCGCCCGCTGCTGGAAAATCACGAACTGGCTTTCACCGATTTCCTCCACGACAACGATCTGACTGTGGCCACAGACCTGCTGTATCCCTTCGCTCGTTGGGTGGGGCCGGGGCCAGTGGCACCGAAATTTGATGCCTTCTCTTTCGTGGCCCAAGCACCGCTCGGGCAAATGCCAGACGGCGCCACCCGGGAAGCTGCCTCCACCGGCTGGTTCCTGCCCTCCGTGATCTTGGGTGGTTGGAAAACTGGGCTGCTGCGCCTGGTCATTCCAACCTGGGCGCAGCTGACCGCCCTCACTGAATTCCACACCGTGGCGGATTTGGAAGCCTCCCTCATCAACGTGGATATGACCCCGATCATCGGAGACCCCGACGACCCGTTCTTCGATGAATTCTTTCTCTACGGAGACCTGCCGGAGCGATTTTGATCAACCTCGACGAAGCCCGCTACCTCACCTCACGCACCATCGACCCCTGCCCGGAAACCGACCCATTCAAGCGGGCCACGCTGCTTAAGAAAGAACACGGCGAGTTCTCCCGCGCCGTCGCCGAGCTCCTTGATGCCCGCGCAGGCGGGAAACTTCCGACCCACTGGTACGCCGACAGTGACAGCGCCCAGCAAGCCACCCCACTGCCCGTGGCCCAGGTGAGATTCGACCGAATCCGTGAGGTGCTCGGCAGCCCCCGCGTCCACGACGTCACCTGCTCCATCGGCACCGAAGGCTCCGCGGCGGCCGGACTCGAGTACTTCGGCTCCGACCTGTCGCTGCCACGCCTGATCATGGCTAAAGCCAACGTAACCGGCCACTTTTTCCAGGCCGACGCTCTGCGCCCGGCCATGACCGCCGATGTGGTCATCGCCGATCCCGCCCGGCGGGCTGGCGGCCGACGCATCACCGCGCCGCAGGACCTGATCCCGCCCCTGCCTGACCTGCTGGCGACCATTTCCGGCGAGGCAGCCATCAAGTGCGCTCCCGGTATCGATTACACCTCCTGGGAGGGGCTGGTCTCCGTGGTCAGCGTCGACGGCGGGGTCAAGGAAGCCTGCCTTTACACTCCGGGGCTGGCTGGCGGGATCACCCGGGAGGCCGTGGTGATTCGGGGCAGGGGCGTCGATAAGCTCAGCGATGCCCTCCCGTCCGCCGACGAACTCGCCGCTCCGCACGGCACCTACCTTATTGACCCCGACGGCGCGATCGTGCGCGCCGGGCTCGTGCGCCAGTTCGCGGTGCGCGAGGGACTGTGGATGCTGGACGAGCGCATCGCATACCTCACCGGCGACCGGATTCCGGACGGCTACACCGGGTTCCCGATCCTGGAACAGGTGCCGCTGAAGAAGTTGAAGGGTGCTCTCGCGTCGTTTCAGCCGGGCTCGCTGGAGATTTTGGTGCGTGGGGTGGACATTGATCCGGATGCGCTGCGCAAGAAATTGCGGCCGCGTGGGGAGCGTCCGATGGCCGTCGTGGTGACGCGGATCGGGTCCCAGGGGGTGGCGTTCATCTGTGGGGCGCGCGGGGTAGGATCGTAAAAAACGAAACGGAGGAACGATGCCCGCTATTGTGGTCCTGGTAAAGAATGTGCCGGACACCTGGTCAACAAAGACACTGAATGAGGACTTCACCCTCCACCGCGAGGGCGTCGATGAGGTTATCGACGAAATCAACGAATACGCCGTGGAGCAGGCACTACGCATCCGCGAAGCGAACCCCGGACACGAGGTAATCGCACTATCCGCTGGCCCATTCCGGGCGCAGGAGGCGCTGCGGAAGGCGCTCGCGATGGGGGCGGACAAGGCCGTGCTGCTTTCCGACGCCGCCCTTGCCGGATCCGACGTGCTCGGCACGGCGTGGGCCCTGACCAGCGCGATCAATACTCTGGGTGATGTCCAGCTGATCGTCGCCGGGAACGCCTCGTCCGACGGCGCGATGGGGGCGCTGCCGGGAATCCTCGCGGAGTACCGTCAGATTCCATCGCTCACGAACCTGTCCTCCGTTGCCGTAGCCGACGGCGTGGTCTCGGGAGTCAAGGAAGCCCCAGAAGGCTCCTACCAGCTGCAGGCGTCGTTGCCGGCGCTGATCTCTGTGACAGAAAAGACGGACAAGCCGCGGTTCCCTAATTTCAAGGGCATCATGGCTGCAAAGAAAGCCGACATTGCCGTGCTCACCCTGGCGGAAGTGGGGGTCGACCCTTCGCAAGTGGGACTGGCCAACGCCGCAACGGCTGTCACCGCAGCTGAGCCACGCCCGGAGCGCGACGGTGGGGAAATGGTGTACACCGACGGCGCAGAGCGCATCTACCAGTTCATTCAGGAGGCCATCAAGTGACGTACGTACTCGCAGCAGGGTCCCACACCCTGGAACTGATCGCGGCTGCCCAGGTGCTGGGCGATGTCACCGTCGTGTCCTTTGACGAGGAACAGTACCCCGCCAACATTGTCCGCTGCTCCGCCGAGGGGCGCGTAGTGATGCCGGCGGTGGATGCGCTGTCCATGCTCGCGGCCCAGAACCCGCAGCCGATTGTGCTGCTCGCGGACTCCGTGGGCAACGAGATCGCCGGTCGTCTCGCTGCCCGTCTCGCCTCCGGCGTGCTCACCAACGTGGTGGGCATCAACGCGGACCGTACCGCGCAACTGTCCATCTTCGGCGACACCATCTCCGGCACCGCAGCGGTGGGTGGCACCAGCCCGATCTACACCATCCGCCCCGGCTCTGTCACCCCGGTACACCCCGGTTCCGGTGCGGTGACCACCATGGAACTCCCAGCAGCTGGCGTTATGGATGCTCAAGTAACTGGCTTCACCCCGGCTGTTGAGGGGGAGCGCCCTGAACTGGCGACCGCTAAGGTCGTGGTGTCTGGTGGGCGCGGCGTCGGCGAGAGTGGCTTCGCAGAGTACGTTGAGCCGCTTGCCGACGCCCTGGGCGGCGCCGTGGGTGCCACCCGCGACGCGGTCGACGACGGCCAGTACCCAGCTCAGTACCAGGTGGGACAAACCGGTGTGACGGTGTCGCCAGATCTATACATCGCGCTCGGTATCTCGGGAGCCATCCAGCACACCTCGGGTATGCAGACCTCGAAGAAGATCATCGCTGTGAACAACGACGAGGACGCCCCGATCTTTAAGATCGCCGACCTCGGTGTCGTCGGCGACGTGGAAGACATCATCCCTGAGCTGCTGAAGAAGTTCTAGTGTATTTCGATCACGCTGCTACCACACCGATCCGCCAGGTAGCGCGAGATGCCTGGCTAGCGGCCTCCGAGTTTCTCAACCCCGCCGGCCAGTACGCGGCGGGGAGGGCGGCGAACCGGGCGTTATCCGAGGCCCGGGAAGCGGTGGCCTCCCTGCTGGACTGCGAGCCGATCGAAGTCATTTTCACCGGTTCCGGTACTGAGGCCGACAACCTGGCCATTCAGGGCCTGTTTCGGCAGTCGGAGCTTAGCCGCGTGGTCTCCACCGAGATCGAACACCCGGCGGTGCTGGAAACCGTGGCGGCCCTTGGCGCGGACGTTGCGATGCTGCCACTTACCGACGGACGGGTGTCCTCCTTCGAGCCATTGGCCGAGCCTGCGGCCCTGGCCACCTGCATGTGGGCGAACAACGAAACGGGCATCCTCCAGCCGGTCCATGAGCTGGTTGAGGCAGCGGGGCAGACCCCGGTACATGTGGACGCGGTGCAGGCAGTGGGGCACATCCCTGTGTCCTTTGCTTCGCTCGGCGCCACCACACTGGCTGCCTCTGCGCACAAGTTCGGCGGGCCGAGGGGCGTCGGGATCCTGCTGGCGCGCCGCTCCGGGCTGGCACCCACCCTGTACGGTGGCGGCCAGCAGCGAGGGATCCGCCCCGGCACCATCGACGTGGCGGGAGCCGTGGCAACGGCAGCGGCTTTGCGCGAGGCAGTGGCGGAGATCGACACAGAACAGGCACGGCTGTCCGAGCTGCGTGATCGGCTCCGCGCAGGCATCGAGCTTATCGACGGCGCAGTCATCCATTCAACGGGCGACCTCCTACCGGGACACCTGCACGTTTCTTTCCCAGGGGCCGAAGGCGACAGCCTGATCATGCTTTTAGACATGCTCGGAGTGGCGGCGTCCACGGGATCGGCGTGTGCGAGTGGCGTGAACCGCGCGAGCCACGTCCTGCTCGCCATGGGGGTGCCTGAGGAGGTGGCGCGGGGCGCCTTGCGGCTGACCCTCGGTCGGACAACCACGTCGGATGAAGTCGAGTTTTTACTAGCCCACTTGGGGGGAATAGCCCGTCAAGCCCGAGAAGCGGGAATGGCAATCTGATAATCTGAATCCGCTGCAATGTACGGGAATGCCGGTGAGAATCCGGCAGCGGTCCTCGTCACTGTATTGCTTCTTAGGACAGGTGGCTTTCACCTGTCGGCGCTGCGCGTGTTCACTTCCTGTTGGCATCACGGGTGGGAAGGACGTGCGCGAGGTTTTCAGCGTGGAAGCTAAGCCAGGAGACCGATTGCAGTGGCCTACTCATACAGGTTCGCGAGATGGACGGACCTAAAGTTGGAAAGAAGATTGTCATGCATATTGCCGAGGGATTTCTCCCCGTCGAGCATTGCGTAGCCTGGGGTGCGGCTGCCACCCCCTTTGTTGTTTATGGTGCTTACGCAGTCAACAAACAGATCAAGGAACGTCCAGAAACCGGCATGCTGTTGGGTGCTGCCGGTGCTTTTACCTTCGTGCTGAGCGCGTTGAAGATCCCGTCCGTGACCGGTTCTTCCTCCCACCCCACCGGCACTGGCCTCGGAGCGGTGTTGTTCAAACCACCGGTGATGGCGTTCATCGGTACCATTGTCCTGCTGTTCCAAGCAATTTTGCTGGCGCACGGTGGCCTCACCACCCTGGGGGCAAACGTGTTCTCCATGGCGATCGTGGGCCCGTGGGTAGCGTACGCGGTGTGGAAGCTCCTGGGATCCAAGTCCCCTGAGCTGGCCATGTTCTCCGCTGCATTCCTCGGCAACTTCGCCACCTACTGCGTTACCGCGCTGCAGTTGGCGGCAGCACACCATGCTGCTGGTTTCGCTAACGCCGCCGGAACCTTCCTGGCGCTGTACGCCCCAACTCAGGTGCCACTGTCCATCGTGGAAGGCATCGTGTCCGTGCTGATCTTCCGCAGCCTGCGTCAGATCGCGAAGAAGGAACTGACCGTTCTGGGCATCCCTGTGGCTGCCCCGAAGCGAGAGATGGTGGCAGCCTAAAATGAAGAACCTAGTTTTGGTCATCGTGGCCGGCGTTCTGATCATGTTCCCGATGTTCTTCAATTTCGGTGACCCGGACGCTGAAGAACAATTCGTGGGCACCGACGCGGGTGCGGAAACCTTGGTGGAAGAGGCTAACCCTGATTATGAACCATGGTTCGAATCTGTTGCTGGTGAACTGCCAGGAGAAGTGGAGTCCGGCCGGTTCGCGCTGCAAGCTGGTCTTGGTGCTGGCCTGCTCGGTTATGTCCTCGGTGTGTTCCGTGGCCGTACCCAGCGTGCTGAGGAATCTGCTGCTGTCTAAATGAATGCCCTGGAACTAGCCGCTGCTAGGAGCCGCTGGGCGCACGTGAATGTGGGCGAAAAAAGCCTGCTCATCGTACTGCTGTTTATTGCGATCTCGGTTTCCGGTATCAAACTCGCAGTGATCGCCGCTATCACCTTGGTGATGGCGGTCGCTGCTGGGATCAACTGGAAACTGTACCTGGGTCTGGTCGGGGCCCCGGCGACGTTCATCGCGCTGGGCCTCGGCCCGCTCATTTTCTCCATTACCTCCGGCGGGTTGATCATGGTCCCAGGAGGGGTGGCGCACGCCGGTGAGGTGTTGGCTAGGTCCGTGGTGGGCATGGGAATCACCATGTTGTTTGCGCTGACCACCCCGATGTCCGAGATCCTCATGTTCGCGCGTCGTCGGCACCTTCCGGAGTCGCTCGTGCACGTCACGGGCCTGATATACCGCCTGGTGGGTGCCCTGGTGGTGACGGCGAAGACGATGTGGGAGGCCCAGGCCGCCCGGCTCGGGCATAGCAGTACCCGCCGGTGGGTGGGTTCGGTTGCGGGCCAAGCAGCGTCGCTATTTGTGCTGTCCTTTGCCAGGGCTCGGGCGCTGCAAGAAGGATTGGAACTGCGGGCGGATCCCACCGCGATGAAAGTGCGTACTGTGGCGCGCCCCGTGAACTGGCTCCGTGCCTGCGGCGCCGTGATTGTGATGAGTTTATTATGTCTGTTCTAGAGACCCGTGACCTGACTTTTTCCCACGATCAGCCTGTGCTGAACGGGGTCGACCTAGCCGTGGCAGCGGGGGAACGCCTCGCGATCCTCGGTGCGAATGGCTCCGGGAAGTCCACGCTGCTCAAGCTGTTAGCGGGGGCGTGGCAGCCTCAATCTGGCACGGTTTTGCTCGATGACACGCCGATGGAGTACACCAGGCGCGGCCGGGACCATGTGCGCCGCAATGTGCAGCTTGTGCTGCAGGAACCCGATGAACAAATCTTCGCCACCACGGTTGCGGAGGACGTGTCTTTCGGCCCCGTGAACATGGGATTGGAGGAGTCGGACGTCGATAAGCGCGTGCGTGAGGCGCTGGCCACCTGCGAAATCACTGGCCTTGCTGACCGCGTCCCCCACCAGCTTTCCTACGGCCAACGCAAACTCGTGGCGCTGGCCGGTGCGCTGGCGATGCAGCCACGCGTCCTCCTTCTCGACGAGCCGACCGCCGGCCTCGACCCCGTCGCCTCCGACCGCCTGCTAGCCACGCTGCTGCAGCTTAACGACGCCGGAACAACCATCGTCATCTCCACGCACGAAATCGACTTCGCCTACGCTTTCGCAGCGTCGGTGGGAGTCCTCGTTGACGGGACGATCCGCTCTGGTGACCGAACCCTCCTTACCGACCCATCGCTGCTGGCCGCGGCGCGTCTGCGCCCACCGTGGGCGCCACTGGTATCAGAAAAAATCGGAAAAGCCGTCGAACGGGTGGAAGATCTATTAGGGTAGAGGGGCACATTCGTCACACGGGAGCGGAGCCGATTCTTCGCTGAGAGGACGCAACAAAACACGGAGCGTCGACCGTTTAACCTGTCCGGATAATGCCGGCGTAGGGAGGTTTAAATGATCACCACTGGACCCATTTACCGCAGCGAAAAGGTCTACCAGGAGGTGTCCTTCGAGGGACACACCCTGAAAATTCCAGCTCGACGCATCGGCCTCACGACTGGCGAACATTTCGACGTGTACGACACCTCAGGCCCGTACACGCTCGAAGATCCGCAGCTGGATCTGGAAAAGGGATTGTCGCCAGTTCGTACCTGGGAGCCAGCGGAAGCAGTACCGGCTTCCGAAGAGCACCCAGAACTTCGCGTTCAAACTCAGCTCGCGTGGGCGCGAGCCGGGATCATCACCCCGGAGATGGCATTCTGCGCGGCACGCGAGGGATTCTCGCCGGAGTTCGTGCGATCCGAAGTAGCCGCGGGGCGGGCCGTGATCTGCGCGAACCGTAAGCACCCGGAGCTGGAGCCGATGATCATCGGTAAGGCGTTCGCGGTGAAGATCAACGCCAACATCGGCAATTCCGCCGTCACCTCATCCATCGATGAGGAAGTGGAGAAAATGGTGTGGGCGACGCGCTGGGGCGCGGACACCATCATGGACCTTTCCACAGGCAAGGACATTCACGAAACCCGCGAATGGATCCTACGCAACTCCCCAGTACCTGTGGGAACGGTGCCGATCTACCAGGCGCTCGAAAAAGTTAAGGGCGACCCAACAAAATTGACCTGGGAGATCTACCGCGACACCATCATTGAACAGTGCGAACAGGGCGTCGACTACATGACCGTCCACGCCGGCGTACTCCTGCGCTACATCCCGCTGGCCGCCGACCGCGTCACTGGCATCGTCTCTCGCGGCGGCTCCATCATGGCTGCCTGGTGTCTGAAAGAGCACCGCGAATCCTTCCTGTACGAAAACTTCGCCGAGCTCTGCGACATCCTCGCTCAGTATGACGTCACCTTCTCCCTCGGCGACGGTCTGCGTCCAGGTTCCATCGCGGACGCCAATGACGAAGCTCAGCTGGCAGAACTGCGCACGTTGGGCGAACTGACTCTCATCGCGCGCTCCCGCGGCGTCCAGGTCATGATCGAAGGCCCCGGCCACGTTCCGATGCACAAGATCCCAGTCAACGTCGAATGGGAAGAGGACTGGTGCCACGGCGCACCTTTCTACACCCTGGGGCCCCTGGCGACAGACATTGCACCAGGCTACGACCACATCACCTCCGCGATCGGCGCTGCGATCATCGGCCAGGCTGGGACCGCGATGTTGTGTTACGTCACCCCGAAGGAACACCTCGGGTTGCCGAACCGCGATGACGTGAAGGTCGGCGTTATCACCTATAAGATCGCCGCCCACGCGGCGGACCTGGCGAAGCAGCACCCGCGTGCCCAGGAGCGAGACGATGCGCTGTCTCGCGCGAGGTTCGAATTCCGCTGGCATGACCAGTTCGCGTTGGCTCTGGATCCGGACACCGCACTGTCTTATCACGACGAGACCCTCCCAGCAGAGCCTGCGAAGACGGCGCATTTCTGCTCGATGTGTGGTCCGAAGTTCTGCTCCATGAAGATCTCGCAGGATGTGCGGGACTATGCGGCGGAGCATGGGCTTGAGACTGTGGAGGCCATTGAGGCGGGCATGAAGGAGAAGTCGGCGGAGTTTGCTGAGTCGGGTTCTCGCGTGTACTTGCCGGTGGTGGAGAGCTAGCAGATATCGGGTGGGCTGAGCTGTTTTTGGCTCTAGCCCGACCGGAACTAACTAACTGTGTTTTTTCCTACAAAACTCTTACGTTTATTTACAGTAATGAGCAGCCAATTTTATTATTTGAGGGTCATCGTTTCTCTCAACTAGGAAAGGCTCTCTCGTGGAGTTTGTTTTCTACAGTTTGTGTGCAATTGCACTCGTTCTGGTGTTATTCAAGCCAGAAAAAGAAAAGCTGGCATTCAGCTTGTTGGTCGGATCATTTGCATTTTCTGTGCTGATGTTCTTCATGGCTTCTGCTACGTCAATTGTTCCGGCGGTGAACCTGTAAATGTTCGATGCAAAGGTTTTCCGTTTTATTCTGGCCGCAGCGGTCTTTATTATCATGGCGTTTCCGGTGGGCGTCGCAAACATCTACCTAGGCTTTATTAATGGTGAATCCCCGTGCATCCTCTGTGGTAACGAGCGCTTTGGTATGGTCCTCATCGGGGCCTTGGGGGTATTTATCCTGCGCTACGGGGCACGTATGCGCTACATGGTAACTCTCCTGTTGGTGGCCTTCTATTATCTGTACACCACGGTGCGCCACTGGGGTGGACGTGCTAATGCTGACCTTGGTCAAGGGTTTGGTGACGCCGTGTTGGGTGTTCACACCTACACCTGGGGCATCCTGGTGTACTGGGTTGTGATTGGTGTTCTCGCGGTTGGTTTCATCTTTATCGGAAAAGATAAGGTGCTGGCGCAGGAATTTATTTCCACTGAGGTGAACGTAAAGAAATTCTCTCCCGCCACTAAATTTGTGACCATCGTCGCCATTCTTATTACGTGCACTAACTGTCTTCAATTTCTCATTGGTAATGGTATTCCTCCCTATGCGGGGGCAGGGGATCCGGCGCGGTTCACTTTTAATATTGCACAAACCGCGAAATACTGGGATAAGGAGCATCAGTATGAATCTCTTGGTGACATTCGGCTACACAAATTTAATGCACCCGACCCGCATAAAGGTATTGAGTTTGATACCAGCCCACTAGTAGGAAAAGAAACCTTGGAGCTGGCCGGTACTCAGGAGATCGGTTTCCCCGTCGCAGGCTTCCGTGGAAAAGGTCGTGCTGCTGGTATCGCCTATGATTCCGACAATGACAAGTTTGGTCTGGTCTCCTCCGATGGTGGCTTTTACTACACTGACGAGAATTTTAAAGAGTACTCCTCGTTTGCCCGGGTGGACGTTCCTAATGGCTCCGATATTCACAACACCGTAGATGCGGCCTACTTTAAACCAGGCGGTTTGGTTGCGATTGCGCAGAACAAAACGATCTACGGTGCTGTGATTCAAGATGAAGTGGATGAGAAGATTGCCTGGAAGGATTTCACTGATACTTCAGGCGACATCATGCCGATCTTCGACTCGAAGGGGCGTCCGGAGCTGCGGACTATTCGGGCTCGGATGGCCTACACGTTGTCAGTCGCTTCGGAAAGCACGGCAGACACATTTGTCACTCTCAGTGTTCCGCATGAGCGCTCTAAGCAGGTGGTTATATCGGAGTTTTCTAAAGCGGACAACAAGCTGATCCGGGAAGGGGTGTTGGACGCCGAAGGGGTGTATCCGGTGGGTGCAGACCTGCACGACGGACTCCTGTATGTCCTGTCTAAGGAACACAACAGTCTCTTAACCATTGATATTGCGGACTTTAGTGTGAAAGAGATTCGAAACCTGCCTGAGCTTGGCGATGTTCGCGACGTGGCGGTATCCGGAAAGAGCGCCTTTGTGCTTGCACACGATGGTGACCGTGATTTAGTTCATGAGCTAAAGATTTCCTAGAAAATCTGCACGTTAACGCGCCCCGGCTCACTAGGGTGGGGTGCGTTAGTTGTCTTCGGTCAGCCTGCGGCCGTTGGATCTTCGGGCTTGCGGGCTGTTGTTTCTGTGGTGTTTTCCGGCGCTATCGACCAACACGGGGTATCTACTGAGCACCATTGCGATGTGTGCTTCGATGGCGCTGTCGTCGTTCCAGCCGTGGTGTTTCGGGCAGAGTGGGGCGAGGTTGTCGATACTGGTTGGTCCGCCTCGCGCCCACGGTACGACGTGGTGGGATTCGCAGCGGCTGATCGATTCGTTGCAGCCTGGGTAAGCGCAGCATCCATCTCGGGAGAACATTGCCAGACGCTGGTAGAAGGTGGCTGATCGGCCGGCTGTTACTAGCTTTTTCACTGCGCCGTGGTGATCGTGGACCACGATGTAGTCAACGATGCGGTGGCCGTCGAGCAGTTTGAGGTCGAAGAGGGTGAGGTCGATGCCGACGTGGCTGCCGAACTTCGCTTCCCAGTTGAATTCGTGTTCTTCGGTGACGCCGATGACGAGGGAGCAGTGCCCGACCTGGTCGATGCGGGTGGCGGAAGCCCAGCGCAACACTTGGAAGAAATTGTCTGCGTGTCGTTGGGCTACGGTTCGGTTGTCGTCTTTGCGTCGGTCCTCGGTGGCCTGTTCCGCGCGCCAGGCGTCATCCATGAGTGATTTCAGGAGTGCGGCGTGGGCCGCTGGTGCGTAGCCGTGGAAGCTGCAGCCACCGTGCTCGTCTTGTTCGCGTAGCTGGAAACGGCGCTGGTTGTAGGCTTCGTGTGGATCCTTGGCCAGGCGCCGGTTTTCTTCGCGGACAAGTTTCTTGGCGTAGGCGTGTGTTGCCTTGGGGGAGGACTCGGCGGCGGAGGCTGCGGCGAGGTTGTAAATCTCGGTGCGCCGTTTGGATGCTGAGCTTAGTTTCTCTAGAGCCGACAAAATGAGGTCTTGGTGCTCAACTGGGACACCTTCCCCCCAGGGATTCAGGGAGCGTCGGTGAATGCGGCGGGCTTCGCTAGCCGACACCCCAGCACGTTCCAATTTGTTGCGCTCATACCCCGAAGCCATGTCTGTTTCGAGCCGGGCAATCAGCTCCTTGATCTCCAGCAATGCGGGGAAATGTTCGAAAGGCTCACCGAAGTCAATGGAGTGTTGAAGTAACTCCTTGACCTGGGTAAGTGTTGAAGATTCCCCGAATTTCATACCCCCATTCTATCCCAGCAAGGATTAGAACACAAGAGCTAATCGAAACTTTTTGTGCGGGGCCAGAGCGAGAGGGAGACTAGTAGGCCGGCAAGTGTGGCGATGGTCCACCATAGAAAAAATGGGCTCGTAGCAACCCAATCCACGCTGGTCATGCAAACGAACCCAGCGATCAATGCAACGACCGCCGCATTCAACAAAGAGCGTCGCTTCCAGAAGTACAGTTCAAGGACGAGCCAGCTGACTATAAAGACAGGAACTAAGACCACTGCAGCATCCTTTCTCCCAAGATATCGACGCTTGCTGGAGTGTTGGTGTTCACGAAGGTAACTCGCTTTCCGTTGGGGTCGAATATCAACATCGTTCGATAACCTCCAGTACCGCCGTTGTGCCACATTCCGGCTTCATCGTGCACCCAGACGTAAGGGGGCACTCCAACAGAACGCACATGTGCGGCAAACAGTGCCATGTCGTGGGCGGTGGAGCGGATGGCGCCAGCAGGGGCATAGCCGTCCATCTCCCAGTTCGCGGCCACGCGGCCACGGCCATTTAGCCCGTGCGGTGCATCAGCGGCGCTACCAATCAAAGCAACGTAAGACTCAGACATGCCTAGCGGTGTGAAGATATCTTGTTGCACCATCTCTTCCCATGTTCGGCCGTCTTTGGTCGCTATTAACTGTCCAAGAAAAGCCACCCCCAGGTTCGAGTAGTTGCGCTCGCCTTGGCCCTTGAGTTTTGCATCGAGAGCCATCTCTAAAATGTCGTCGCGCGTCACCGTTCCATAGGGGTTACGCTCAACAAACAAGGAAACCAAATCCAATCCTGGATTACGTGGCAAGCCCGCCTCATGGTTGGCGAGCTGCTCTAACGTAACGGAACCGATGGGGGCGCCGTGCGTGTCGATGATGTCGGAGACCTTGGTGTCTAGCTGAACAGTGCCCTTCTCGACGGCCTGCCGCAGCAATTCCGCAGTGAAGGTCTTGGTCACTGATCCAATTTCTACTTCCGTATGTTCGTCGGCTCCGAGTCCGGCAAACACTGGTTGATCGCCGTCAAGAACGAAGCCGGTCAATTCGAGTGCTCCTCGTGGAGCGTGCTCTTTCATGAACCCAGCGAGCCCCGGGTCTCCCGTCGGGTCGCTGGCGAGGGTAACTCGCTGTGGTCCAAAGACTAATAGCAGGGCAGTGGTGGCGAGGCCGCACAGTACGGCCACAATTTTCTTCATCGGTGATCCTCGCTAGCAGCAATGATGGTCAATAGGGGCACGACTCGTGCGGGCGGAATCTCAAAGAGATTGTCTCGCTTGCGCACCCAGCCCGCGGCCTGGAGCGCTGTGAGGTGGTGGTATGCAGCGCCTGACGACGCCAACCCTTCCGCTACCAGCTCCGTAACCGGCGCGGGGGCGTCGAGAAGCCTGCGCAAGAGGGCGTGACGAATCGGGTGGGCGAGCGCGGAGACGCGCTCCATCGCGGAGTGGAAAATCTCATCGGTTAGGAACTGTGTTGGGCGAGCCCACTCATAGGAGTATTGCCGTGAACCCACCGTGACATCGCCCTGAAAGGAGACGATGCCACCCTCGTACGTCGGTGGAGATTGCTGTTCCAGCTTCGCAATTCGTTCTTCTAGTTCCGCGAGCTTTGCCTCAATTTCCATAATTCTAAAAATACCGAAAAATGGAATCAGGTGCAGCGGAGGTTGTTATTAGGAGGCTACCGTCGACTAAGCTAGTCCACCTGAAAGGGGAAAACATGCGAGTTCTGGCAGCAATGAGTGGCGGCGTCGATAGTGCGGTGGCGGCAGCCCGAGCGGTGGAGGCAGGCCATGATGTGGTTGGGGTCCATCTTGCGCTGTCCCGTGACCCACAGGCGGTCCGGGAGTCCTCCCGTGGTTGCTGTTCGCTGGAGGATTCCGCGGACGCGCGCCGGGTGTGTGACAAGCTCGGTATTCCGTTCTATGTGTGGGACTTTTCGGATCGCTTCAAGGAAGACGTCATCGATGATTTTGTCGATTCCTACGAACGTGGTGAAACCCCGAATCCGTGCCTGCGCTGCAATGAGAAAATCAAGTTCCGCGCGCTGCTGGAACGCGCCCGCGCCCTTGGCTTCGATGCCGTCGCTACCGGCCATTACGCCAAAATCATTGATGGGCACCTGCGCCGGGGCGACGACCCGCAAAAGGATCAGTCCTACGTCCTCGGCGTGCTGACCCGCGACGAACTGGATCACTGCATGTTCCCGGTCGGGGACACCCCGAAGCCGTTGATTAGGGAAGAGGCCGCCAAGCACGGCTTCTCAGTGGCGAAGAAGCCCGATTCCTACGACATCTGCTTCATCCCCGACGGCAATACGCAGGCTTTCCTGGGTAAGCACATCGGCTTGCGCCCGGGGTTGGTGAAGGACCAAGAAGGCAATGTGCTCAAGGAGCACCACGGCGTGCACGAGTTCACTATCGGCCAGCGCAAGGGCCTGGACATCAAGCAGCCGGCCAAGGATGGCAAGCCCCGCTATGTCACGGACATCAATGCTGCTACCGGCGAGGTCACCGTCGGTTCCCGCGCTGACCTGGCAGTGACAGGCATTACAGCCGACCGCCTCAAAGTCCTGCACCCGGCCATGACCGGCACCATCGAGTGTCAGGTTCAGGTCCGTGCCCACGGCGAGGTCGTGCCTTGTACGGCCGTCATTGGTCCGGAAAAGATGGTGCTCACGCTGCATGAACCGCTCGAAGGCGTCGCGCGCGGGCAGGCAGCCGTCCTTTACCTGCCAGACGCAGAAGGTGACATCGTTCTCGGCTCCGGGACCATCTCATGCACCACGCGCTAGGCCCGCTCCCAGGCACGTCGCTTATCGACGCCGCCGACGTCATCCTCGGCGAATGCGAAATCCTGGCCATCCCGCAACTGCCCGCCCGGGGCACCGGATCAGACCCCGTGGGGCGAACAAGCGCGTTGTTGCCTTTCAACGTGGACGCCGGGCCCCGTTCCTGGCAACTCACCAACCGGCCACAGCTGCTGACGCGCCGGGTGTGGGATCGGCTGGAGCAAGACCTGGACGAGTGCGAATCGGTGTGGGGAACCTCGGTCGCAACGGTGAAGGTCCAGGTCATGGGGCCGTGGAGCCTGGCAGCGTCCTTAGAGCTGCCAAACGGGCACCGGGCAATCACTGACCGTGGCGCGCTGCGCGACATCCGTGTAGGCCTCGCTCACGGGGTGACAGAACACGTGGCGGACGTGCGCACCCGCTTTAATGCTGACGTGATCACGCAAGTGGATGAACCCCTGCTCGGGCCCATCATCCGGGGCGAACTACCGGGCACCACCCAGTGGGACACCATCCCCGCGATCCCGGAGCTGCAGCTCATGGACTGCGACATCCTCCACCTCGCCGAACCGCTCTGGCAGGTGAGCGCGCCCCAGGTGTTCCTGGAACGCGCCCTCATCTGCGGCACAGCCAACCTCGACGGCTTTGGCGCATTGGTCTCACGCGGTGTCCGCGCCGGTCTGGGCATCCCGCCTGGGCGCGTCGATGAGCTCGGTGAAAAACCGCGCGCGGTCGCCATCGAGCTTGCCCGCCTCTGGGACGAACTCAGCCTCTCCCGCGACCTGCTAGCGGACGTCGATGTGTATCCGGTGGGCGTCGAAAAGCTGCAGCTTGCCGACGCCGGAGCCGCCCTCCACTTCGCCCGCGCGGTTGCGGATATGTTGGCGCGGGACGCAGGGGACCTTTAAAGGGAGTGCTAGCTGATTGAGATGCGACCCCGCCAATAGTCATTTCGGCCAGAATCGTACGTGGCGCCGACCCTGTTTACGGCGCGCTTGTCCGAACAAATGAGGGCTTTGCCGTCGGAACCGACGGAGCAGTCAATGGGATACACCTCGCCCGTGACCGGGCTGGAAACCTGCAGAGTCTCGACAGTTCGAGGAAGCGTCCAGTCATTCTTCATGGAGTCGTTGTACTGGGCATACTAGGCCACGTCAAAAATGGCGGCAGCGAACTCACACGAAGTATCTGGGTAGGCGCGAATTTCATCGCCAAACACGGTGTAGCCGCAGACGCCACCGACTTGACCAGCGTTGATTGTATGCTGGCTGACAGGCCGCTCCAGGCTTGGCGCTGGTGCCGGTGGTGGCGGGGCCTGTTCTGACCTTGCCTCTGATACCTCAGCAACCGTTTCTTCCTCGGTGATTGTCACCTCTACGGTCTTCTGAGGTACAGGCTCTGAATTGGTGCAGGAAGTAAGCACGAAAAGTGGAATCAGGATGAGAAACTTACGACTGTTGAAGCTTAACAAATGAGCATATCTTTTGGGTGGCTAGGTGTGAGGTTGTTGTGGTGGTGTGAGGTTAACGGGCACGCCGAGCGCTATTCACAGCGGTTGGTGGAGAATCGTTGGTAGAGAGTTCGAGTAGAACACGACCTTAGCCCCCTGTGAAAGCCACTTTTTCTCGAATTCTCTACCAACGACCCTCTACCTACTGGGTATTGTTCACTTCCATCCAGAGGTGGAAGACCGGGAACCCTCTCTCGACTGATGGTCAATACATCATTGGACGGATCATCTAACAGTGCCGTTACATGCATAAACCCCACCGTCCTGTAACAGAACGGTGGGGTTAAAGAAGTTGTTTAGCGGGCGTCCTGGATCTGGACAGCCTGTGCCACAGCGTTGACTACGGCGCCGACCTTCACGGCCTCCCAGATCTGCTCCTTGGTCAGGCCCTCAGCCTTCACGGTCTCAGCGTGGGCGCCGAGGCAGTATTCGCAGTTGTTCATTGCGGAAACGGTGATGGACCACAGCTCGAAGTTGACCTTCTCCACGCCTGGGTTGGAGATGACGTTCATGCGCAGGCCCATCTTGACGTTCGCGTAGTCATCGCCAAGCATGTGGCGGGAGCGGTACGCAACGTTGTTCATAGCCATCACGGTGGCTGCGCCGAAGGCTGCTTCGAGGGCTGCTTCGGAGAGGTGGCCCTTGGCCTCGTCGACGATCTCGGAGATCACGGTCTCGTTCTTGGTCGCAGCGGCGGCTGCGACGAGAGCGCCCCAGAGCTGCTCCTCGTTCAGTTCGGTAGAGCGGGTAAGGGAGCCGATGTTCAGCTTCTGGTCCTTGGCGTACTCAGGCAGTGCGTTCTTCAGGTTATCGATAGACATATTTCATCCTTAAACTAGTTTTGGGTAAAAAGGTGCCCCGCAGGAGCAGTCCGGCGGGGCGGGGGAAACCTTACTTCAGGGCTTCCTGAACCTCAGCGAACTTGTCGATGTTCTTGGTTGGGTCGTTCTTCTGCCAGTTGCAAGCGCAAACTTCTTCAGACTGCAGGGCGTCGAGGACGCGGAGGACTTCGTCAACGTTGCGGCCAACTGCGTCTGGGGTGACGGAGACGAACTGGATGATGCCGTCTGGGTCAACAATGTAGGTAGCGCGGTCTGCAACACCAGCTGCGTTCTCAACACCGAGCTCCTGAATCAGCTCGTGCTTGATGTCGGAGAACAGTGGGAATGGAACGGTCTTGAGCTCTGGGTGGGTAGCACGCCAGTTGAAGTGAGCGAACTCGTTGTCGATGGAACCACCGAGGATCTGGGTGTCGCGATCCTGGAATTCTTCATCCAGCTTGCCGAAGGCAGCGATCTCGGTAGGGCACACGAAGGTGAAGTCCTTCGGGTAGAAGAAGATAACCTTCCACTTGCCCTCGTACTTGTCCAGGGAAACCTCTTCGAAGTAATCGTCAGGCTGGGAAGCGTTAACCTCGTGCAGGTCGCCACCCTTGAGTGCGGTGAGGTTGAACTCTGGGAACTTGTCGCCGATGGTCAAAAGAGCCATGTGAATCCTCCTGTAGTTGAAGTGTGTGTTTCTCTGATCCGAATTGTTCGGGTCTGAAAGCAATTATGCCTAGGTTTCGACTATCCGGCAAGAGATTAAATCTTAGGGTGTATTAAACTTAGATAGGTAAATCCTATGCCAGGCAATGACCTGCATGCTTAGGTGAAGGCTATTTATTGCAAAGTGGGTAATTAGCTTTGCATAGGCCAGGACACGTTGACCTGACCTGAGTCCGACCCCTTGCCTTCTAAGTAGCGCTTAAAACTCTGCTGCGACTTGTAGTAGCTCACGGCCTGATACTCCATGAGCTCGTCAAGCGGTTTCTGTACCAGGTCAGGCCACTGCCTGGCCTGCTTCCAGGCGATTCGGGCCGCAGCCAACGCATCCGAGGTGGCTTCGTGAGCATTGTCCAACTTGACGTCGTAAAGCGCGCACAAATCGCTCAAGGTGCGCTTTCCCTTGCGGTAGGGGTCCTTCGCCTTATCAATCACAAAGGGGTCGAAGACCGGGCCGGTCACCGCGAACCCCGGGCGCAACTGGCCGAGCACGGTGAGATCGTAAGGGGCGTTAAAAACAATCAATGTCAGGCCGTCAGCCCAGCCTTTCTCAATCGCAGCGATGGTCTCATCCAGGACCTCGTCATGTGGACGACCGTGCTCGCGAGCGTACTCCGTGGAAATGCCGTGCACCTGCTGTGCGCCCTCGGGGATCTCCACCCCAGGGTCCGCGAGCATCTCCTGTGAGGACACCTCGCGGCCCGAAATGCGTACCAGTGCGGACGTGACAATGCGTGCCTCAAATGGGTTGGGGGACGTGGTTTCCAAATCGAAGGAAAGCATCTGCTGTGGACTAAAAGTGTTCATGCCCAAAACTCTAGACCGACCGTCGGACACGGGTGCCCCCGCTAGGTAAGTAGAATCGGAATCCGTGAACACACAGCTGCGCAAACAATGGGATGAACTGGCGGAAGAAGTACGCCGGCATCGCGACCTCTACTATAACGGTACCCCGGAAATTCCCGACGCGGACTTCGATAAGCTTTTCCAACAACTCCAAGCCCTGGAAAAAGAACACCCGGAACTCGCCGTTCCAGATTCGCCGACGATGGAAGTCGGCGCGCCCGTCAGCTCCAGCTTTGCCAACGTTGAGCACCTCGAACGCATGATGAGCTTGGATAACGTCTTTGATGAAGCCGAGCTGCGGGACTGGCTCGCGCGCACCCCAGCGCAGCGCTACCTCACCGAGTTGAAAATCGATGGCCTGTCCATCGACCTGATTTACCGACGCGGCGTCTTTGAACGCGCCGCCACCCGCGGCGACGGGCGGGTAGGGGAGGACGTGACCGAAAACGCCCGCGTCATCAGCGACATCCCGGAAAAACTTAACCACACCGACGAATACCCCATCCCCGAAGTCCTCGAAGTGCGTGGCGAGGTGTTCATCGCCGTAGAAGACTTCACCGAGGTCAACGCCCTGCGCATGGAGGAAGGTGGCAAGCCGTTCGCCAACCCACGCAACGCCGCCGCCGGATCGTTGCGGCAGAAAAACCCGGCGGATGTGAAAAAGCGCAAGCTCCGCATGATCTGCCACGGCATTGGCGCCCTGGAAGGCTTCACTCCCACCAGCCAGTTTGATGCCTACCAGGCGATGAAGGCCTGGGGGCTGCCCACCTCGGATTACACCGAAGCTGTCAACACTGCGGCGGAAGTGGTGGAAAAGGTGAAGTACTGGGAGGACCACCGGCACGACGCGATCCACGAAATGGACGGGCTAGTGGTCAAGGTCGATGACATCGCCACGCAGCGTGCCCTCGGCGCGACAGCCCGCGCGCCTCGTTGGGCCATCGCCTACAAGTACCCGCCGGAAGAAGTGACCACCACGCTCCTTGATATTCAGGTGGGCGTCGGACGCACCGGGCGCGTGACCCCATTCGCCGTGATGGAGCCAGTTTTTGTGGCTGGTTCCACCGTTTCCATGGCCACGTTGCACAACCCGAGCGAAGTGAAACGAAAAGGCGTGCTCATCGGCGATACCGTGGTGATTCGAAAGGCCGGCGAGATCATCCCCGAGGTGCTCGGGCCGATCGTGGAGAAGCGAGACGGCAGCGAAGTAGAGTGGGTTTTCCCTAAGACCTGCCCCGAATGTGGCGCCACCCTCGCCCCCAGTAAGGAAGGCGACGCGGACTGGCGCTGCCCGAACACGCAATCCTGCCCCGGCCAGCTCGGGGCGCGGCTGACGTACCTCGCGGGGCGTGGCGCGTTCGACATCGAGGCGCTCGGCGAAAAAGGTGCGCACGACCTCATCCGCTCCGGCGTGCTTCACGACGAAGCACAGCTGTTCAATCTCACCGAAGAGGACCTTTCTCGGACCTCGGTGTACGTGACAAAGAAAGGCACCGTTAACGCTTCTGGAAAGAAGCTGCTGAAAAACCTTGCCGAGGTCAAAGCAACTGACCTGTGGCGCGTCCTCGTCGCGCTGTCTATCCGACACGTGGGCCCCACCGCCGCTCGCGCCCTGGCCACCAAGTATCGGTCGATGACGGCGCTGCGGGAAGCGAGTGTGGAGGATCTCGCTACCACCGAAGGCGTTGGTTTGACCATCGCCCAGTCCTTCAATGATTGGTTCGCGGTGGATTGGCACACCAACATCGTGGAGCAGTGGGCCGCAGCCGGCGTCACCATGGAAGAGGACGCTTCTGACCTGCCGGAACAAACCCTCGCCGGCCTCACCATCGTGGTCACTGGAACGCTGGAAGGTTTCACCCGCGACGAAGCCAAGGAAGCAATCGTCTCTCGCGGCGGCAAAGCCGCCGGGTCGGTATCGAAGAAAACGTCCTACGTCGTCGCCGGTGAGAATGCTGGCTCCAAAGAAGCAAAAGCACGGGAACTGGGTGTTCCCGTGCTCAGCGAAGCAGAATTCGTGGCGCTCCTTAACTAAGGATCGATCCGACAATGTCACAGAGGGAACCGATGTGATCGACCTCTGTGGCCAGGAAGTCCGGACCGCCAGGCCTGCCGACCACCAGCATGAGGCCCGTGGCGCCAATTGGAGCGGCGCAGAGGGAGGCGTCGAGAAGCCGCCACGACGCAGGAACCCAATCTTCGTCCTCCCGCAGGATGCGGGCGCTCTCTACGTCGGCGTGCGGCGGGTTCGTGCCGTCGTCCTCCGGGGCGGCGGGGGAGGCGGCGACGCGGGTCATCACGTCGGCGTTGTCCAGCACGATCGCCCAGCCGGAGGTCATCGTCCGGGGCAGTACGGCCACGAAGTCCGTCATTGCCTTGTCTCGCTGGCGGTGGTTCGTGGCTACCGCGGCGAGCATTTCAATCTGACCGCGCCGATCCACACGGCCAGAGAATGGGCGGATGGAGTCCACCTCCACGCCAGGGATGGCCTGAGCTGCCGAAATGATCGTGTCGGGTGGGGTGCCCTGAGGGAGGGTGACCACGATATCGTCGGTGACCTGCCCGTTCGTGCTCTTTTCCACCACATCTACGGATTCGATGTTCCCGTTGACAGAGCCCATCGCGTCGGCAAGCTTGCCGAGGCTGCCGGGGGCGTCGGGAATCATGACACGGATGAGATATGACATCTGTACAATCCGCCTTTCGTGTGGGGGGGAACAGGTCTCTTTTAAAATATAACGCTCGTTACGGAAGAAAAGTTCCATAATCCTTATCAATGTTTGATTATGACCAGTAAACCCCCGCTGCGCCCTCATGGGAAGTGGTTCCGCTAAACTTTCCAGGTAGCGTTTGTAGCAACGTTTTAGCGATACAAGAATGGAGTTGCGCTCGTGCCTGAAATTTCGCGCGAAGAGGTCGCTCACCTGGCTAAACTATCTAGGCTTGCCCTCAGCGATGAAGAACTTGACATCTATGCAGAGCAGATCGACAGCATCATCGCCAACGTGAGTGCTGTGGGTAAAGTAGCCGCGGACGGTGTGAAGCCCATGAGCCACCCACACGATATTGAAACCACTATGCGTCCCGATGTTGTGGAAAAGACCCTGACGGCGCAGCAAGCACTCGACCAGGCACCGGAGGCTGCCGAGCAGCGCTTCGTGGTACCGCAGATCTTGGGGGAGTAAAGAGATGAACAAGTACCTCGTCGGAGCCGAAGGCTCTTCTGAACTCACTGCCATGACCGCGGCTGCGTTGGCCGAGAAGATCCACTCCCGGGAAGTATCTTCCGTGGAAGTCACCCAGGCGCACCTGGATCGTATTGCTGACATCGATGGCGAGCTGCACGCGTTCCTGCACGTGGGCGCGGAGGCCGCGTTGGCAGCCGCGAAGGACGTGGACGAGCAGATCGCTGCGGGCACCGTCGCATCTCCACTAGCCGGTGTTCCGCTGGCACTCAAGGACGTCCTGACCACCACGGATGCGCCTACCACCGCGGCCTCCAAAATTCTCGAAGGGTACATGAGCCCTTACGATGCGACCGTGACCCGCAAGATCCGCGAGGCGGGCATCCCGATCCTGGGTAAGACGAACATGGACGAGTTTGCCATGGGCTCTTCCACGGAAAACTCTGCCTACGGCCCGACAAAGAACCCGTGGGATCTGGAGCGCACCCCGGGAGGTTCCGGTGGCGGTTCCTCCGCTGCACTGGCCTCCGGTGAAGCGCCCCTGGCTATTGGTACCGACACCGGTGGCTCCATCCGTCAGCCGGCAGCGCTGACAAATACCGTGGGTGTGAAGCCAACCTACGGTACGGTGTCCCGTTATGGCCTGATCGCTTGTGCCTCCTCGCTGGACCAGGCTGGCCCTACCGCGCGCACCGTGCTGGACACGGCGTTGCTGCACGAGGTCATCGCCGGTCACGATAAATTCGACGCCACCTCCGTGGATCGCCCGGTGGCCCCCGTCGTTGCCGCTGCCCGCGAGGGTGCCAACGGCGACTTGAAGGGCGTGCGCGTGGGCGTCGTCAAGCAGTTTGACCGCGAAGGTTGGCAGCCTGGCGTTCTGGAGGCGTTCCACGCAGCTGTTGCGCAGCTGAAAGAGCAAGGTGCAGAGGTTGTTGAGGTCGATTGCTCGCACTTTGACGACGCCCTCGCTGCTTACTACCTGATCCTGCCGTGTGAAGTCTCCTCCAACCTCGCTCGCTTCGACGGTATGCGTTACGGTCTGCGCGTTGGAGATGACGGCACCCGTTCCGCTGACGAAGTCATGGCCCTGTCCCGCGCGGAAGGCTTCGGACCTGAGGTCAAGCGCCGCATCATCCTCGGCACCTACGCCCTGTCCGTGGGCTACTACGACGCTTACTACCTGCAGGCACAGCGTGTTCGTACCCTGATCGCGGAAGATTTCCGCAAGGCCTACGAGCAGTGCGATGTGCTGGTGGCTCCGACCACCCCGACCACCGCGTTCAAGCTGGGCGAGAAGGTTTCTGACCCGATGGCGATGTACAACTTTGACCTGTGCACCCTGCCGCTGAACCTTGCTGGCCTGTGTGGCATGTCCCTGCCAGCTGGCTTGGCGTCCGACACTGGGCTGCCGGTAGGTCTGCAGATCATGGCCCCGGCATTTGCTGACGACCGGCTGTACCGCGTCGGCGCAGCTTTTGAGGCTGGCAGGAAGTAACATCCGGTTGTGAATTTAAGGCGTCCTACGGGGCGTCTTTTTTCATTAACACGCTCCCTAATAAACATGGGCTTCACTAAGGCTGATAGATTAAGAACTACGTTTATTGTTCGCTGAGTGGATGTTGCGGGAGAGTTGTGTGCCGGTAAAAGCAATTGTGTCTAGCTTAACTTTGCTGGCCGTGGTGACCTTCGTTTTTTCCCTCACGCTCGGGAGCGTGCACTACGCGCCGGCTGAGGTGATTGAGGTACTGCGCAATCGTCTCACCGGTAGCCCTGTGAACGATCCTTCTGTAGACGCGGTGGTCTGGCAGCTCCGGGCGCCCCGCGGGCTGCTAGCCCTGATCGTCGGCGCTGGCTTAGCGCTGGCGGGCGTGTTGATGCAGACCCTGGTTCGCAACCCGCTGGCGGACCCTTATTTGCTGGGCGTATCAAGCGGTGCGAGCGTTGGTGCCACCGCCGTGATCACTTTCGGTGTGTTTTCGGGAATCTACGCCCTCGCTATTGGCGCGCTGCTCGGCGCGGTGGTGGCCACCGCCTGCGTGTTTTTCGTCGCGATGATTCAGGGTGGGCTGACTCCGCTGCGGCTGATCTTGGCGGGCGTCGTGCTCTCATCGGCGTTTTCCGCGATGGCAAGTTTTCTGGTGTTCAAATCCAGCGACGCCCGTGCCGCGCAGTCGGTGATGTTCTGGATGCTGGGGTCCGTTTCCGGGGCGCAGTGGAACAAGTTGCTCTTGCCTTTGGTGATGATCATCGCCGGGTCGATCTTGGCGGTAGTGATCTCGCGCCCCTTGGACGCGATGGTTGCCGGGCCCGATACGGCCGCGTCCCTGGGTGTGCGGGTGGAGTTGCTACGCAACGTGCTTTTCCTGGCGCAGGCCGCGTTGGTGGGGATTATGGTTGCGGTGGCCGGCGGAATTGGCTTTGTTGGTTTGATTATCCCGCACTTGGCCAGGATGTTGGTCGGCAGTATCCACCGGCGAGTGATTCCCGTTGCGATGACGTTGGGGGCCGTTTTCCTGTTGTGGGTTGATATTATCGCTCGCGTGGTGGTGGCCCCGCAGGAGATCCCGCTGGGTGTGGTCACCGGCCTGATCGGCGCACCGCTCTTCCTGTTCATCATGGGGCGCGGCACCTACCGATTTGGGGGACAAGCATGATTGAGGTCTCAGGCATCTCCTGCGAGGTTCGCGGAACAACGATCCTGCACGATATTTCCTTCACCACTACGCGCACCTGCGCCATCGTTGGGGTGAACGGCATTGGAAAGTCGACGTTGTTGCGGACCCTCGCCGGGATTAGGAAGGCCGCCGCGGGGCAGGTGCTTATCGACGGCCACCCCGTGCACCTGATGAAACCCCGAGAGCGCGCCACCCGGCTTGCTTTCCTAGGGCAGGAAGAGGTCCTCGGTGGTGACCTGAAGGTGCATGAAGTGGTTGCGCTCGGCCGATTGCCACACATGCGCCCGTGGGAGAAGGGCGGGAATGTTGATGAAGCATTAGCTCAGGTAGGGCTGTCCCACCTGAAGGATCGCTATTGCGATGAGCTTTCCGGCGGCCAGCGCCGGTTGGTGCTGGTGGCGCGGATGATCGCGCAGGATACCCCGGTGGTGTTGCTGGACGAGCCGACGAACCATCTAGACGTGCGGCATCAGTTAGAGATCCTGGAGATTCTGCGGGGACTGAACAAGGTTGTGGTCGCCACTATGCATGACTTGGATCTAGCGCTGGCCCATTTTGATGATGTGGTGGTGCTGCACGAGGGAACTGTGCTCGCGACAGGCCCATCGGATGAGGTGTTGGTGCCGGAGAACATTAGGAAGGCGTTCCGGGTGCAAGCGCAGGTGGTGCGCTTAGCCCAGCTCGAACGTCCACATTTGGTTATTGAGGAGAAGGAATGAAAAAAGTATTAGCAACCTGTTTGGTGTTGGCGTTGGCTGGCTGCAGCGCCCCGGAGGAATCCAAGGGCGAAATTGAGCTGGTCAACTGTGGTGAGACAGTGACCTATGAGCGCCCCGAAAAACTCTGGGTCAACGATGGCTCCTTGATCGCGACCGCGTTGGCGGCGGGAGCTGGGGACAAGATCGTCAATGTGAGTAGCTTGGCTCGTGACCGGAAGGTGCTGACAGAAAAGTACGGTGACCGGGTAAACAAGCTCAATGAGGTCAACGAAAAGTACCCAAGCCTGGAGGAACTCGTCGCCGCGGCCCCTGATTTGTACTTCGCCGGTTGGAACTACGGACTGGGCGAGGACAAGAACGTGCTGCCGGAAACCCTGAAAGAGCACGGCATAGATACCTATGTGCTCAGCGAGTCTTGCCGTCAGGCAGATGGCAAGCGCGGAACGATGGATCCGTGGGAGGCCGTGGATACGGATCTGCGGAACATCGCCAAGCTTGCCGGTGACACAGACGAGGCAGAGCGCGTGATTGCGGATATTAAGCAGCGTCGGGAAGCAATGGCGAACAACAAGAGTGGCAAGAAGGTGTTCGTGTTCGACTCCGGTACCGACACCATCTTTACGTCCGGCAAGTTCGGCGGTCCGCAGGCCATCATCGACGCCGCCGGTGGTGTGAACGCAGCCGAGGACATCAACGATACGTGGACTACCGTGAGCTGGGAAAAGCTCATCACTGAGCAGCCGGACGTAATCGCTTTCGTCGATTACCCGGGCCAGGAGTATGAAGAGAAGGTGGCCGTGCTCAAGGCCCACCCCGCTGCGAAGGATCTGAAAGCGGTCAAGGAAGAACGCTTCGTCAACCTGCCGTACGCGATGTGGACCTCGGGGCCACTAAACATTGATGCAGCGGAAGCGCTGCACGCGGAGCTAGCGAAGGTCGCTGAGTAGGCACGCGGCGCCTGATGCCACCGTGGTCACCGTGATCACTGCTGGCCAGGCGCCGATTTTCTTTGCCAGAGGGTGGGAGGCGCCAAAAGCGCCGAGGTAGGTAGCGGTGAGCGCAGCTGTTGTTGCTGCGCCACGCTTGGCCAGCCAGGAACGCCCCGCCCAGATGCCAGCTGCCGCGAGGACCACGCCACCTAGCGGACGGATTCCGGTTTCGCGGGCGGTGAGCCAGCCGCCAATGAGACCCACACCGACGACGGATGCGGTGTTCACTTCGGTTGCTTTCTTGAAGGTAGTCATAGTTCTTAAGCATACTTGGCTCATGAAATTGAACGCATGGCTTTACCTCGCATCCGCGGGAGCGTCAATGTTGGGTAACTCCGTGGTCCAGATCGTGTGGCCGTGGCTGGTGCTCAACCGGACGGGGGATCCCGCGGCGGCGGGAATGGTGGCAACGGTGATTGCGGTTCCCGCGTTGCTGTTTGCCATTGTGGGCGGTCACTTGGTCGATAGCGTCGGGCGGAAACGGATGTCGGTTGTTTCCGATGTGGTCTCCTCGGTGTCGGTGGCCAGCGTCGTGGTGGTGGACTACGTTTTTGGCCTGAACCTGTGGTGGTTCATTGCGCTCGGCATTGTGGGCGCGGTGGGGGATATTCCGGGGATGGCGGCGCGCAATGCGCTCATCACCGACATTGCGAAAGACTCAGGGGTTACGGTCTCTCGGCTCAGTGGCTTTAATCAGAGCTTGGTGGGGATCACGTTCCTGTTGGGGCCGGCGTTGGCGGGCGCGTTGATGTCGGTGCTCAGTATCGAGTTGGTGCTGTGGATTACGGCGGCGTGTTCGCTGTTGGCCGCGGTACTCACTGCGCTGCTGCGGCTCAGCGGCGAGGCACCGGTGGCGGAGGAGGAAGTGTTCAAGGGCTGGCGCGCGTGGGGGAGTCTGCTGCAGATCGCCCCGGTGCGGATGTTGGCAGTGATGACCTTGGTGTCCGGGATGTTGGTGGGACCGCTGCTCACGGTGTTGCTGCCGGCTCAGTTTGAGAGCCTGGGACGGCCGGTGCTGCTGGGGCTGTCGATGTCGTCGTTCGCGGTGGGCATGATTGTGATCAGCATGGCGGTCTCCGCGGTGGGGCTTGCTTACCGACGCCGCGCCTGGATTATCGCGATCGCGTTATTAGCAATTTCCTTTGGATGTACAGCGTTTTTGGACACCACCTGGCTCGTGTTCCTCGGGATGTTCGTTGCTGGACTGGGTAGTGGTCTGACCGGGCCCATAGTTACGCTGGTGGTGACGGAGGAAACTCCGGAGAGTATGCGGGGCCGGGCGTTTTCGCTCTTTACCGCGATTAATCTGTTTGCCACCCCGATCGGGCTGTCGCTCGCGACGCTGGCCCTAAAGTTTTATTCGATTTATTGGCTGGCGGTTGCGCTGCTGGTGGTGTGGCTGCCGGTGGCGGTGTGGGCTATTGTGCGCGGCGCCCGTGTACTCCCGCACTATCGCAGTGCTAGTTTGGTCGAGTGACTAGCAATCCTTGGAAAGCGCTCATCGCGCTGTGCACCGGCTTTTTCATGATTCTGCTGGATCAAACCATCGTGGCGGTGGCAACCCCACAGTTCCAGCAGGAACTGGAGGCCAGCATCAACGCGGTGGTATGGGTGAGCTCGATTTATCTGTTAGCCTGCGCGGTGCCGTTGCTGTTCACTGGTCGTCTGGGGGACCGGTTCGGGCAAAAGCGGATGTACATCATTGGCATGGCCGTGTTTACGCTGAGCTCCCTCGCCTGTGGTCTAGCGCCTTCCATCGAGGTGCTGATCTGTGCCCGGCTCACCCAGGGACTCGGCGCGGCGCTGCTGACGCCGCAGACCATGGCGATTATCAACCGCATCTTCCCGCGCGAGAAACGCGGCGCCGCGATGGGGGTGTGGGGCGCAACGGCTGGTTTAGCCACGCTGTGTGGCCCAGTCCTCGGTGGTCTGCTCGTGGGTTCGGTGGGCTGGCAATGGATCTTCTTTATCAACGTGCCCATCGGGATCCTGTGCATCTCCTTGGTGCTCGCGTGGGTTCCTGATCTTCATGCCACCGCGTCCAAGGTGGATACCCCGAGTGTGCTGATGTCCGGTATTGCGCTGTTCGCGATTGTATTTTCCCTACAGGAGGGGCCGAGCCAGAACTGGAGCTGGGTGGTGTGGGGTGCGCTGGCAGTGGGCGTCGTTATGCTCGCTGCTTTTGTGGCGCTGCAGTCGCGCGTGGCTGCGCCCCTTATCCCGCTGGAGCTGTTTCAGAACCGGAATTTCTCGCTCGGGTCATTTTCCATCTTCACCATGGGGTTTGCCGTGGCCGGGACGATGCTGCCGATTATGTTGTTTCTGCAGGACGGCAAGGGGCTGTCCGCGGAGCAGGCCGGCATGATGATGATTCCGATGGCGGTGATCTCCGGTGTGCTCGCTCCGGTGGCTGGGCGGCTCGCGGATCGGCTGCATCCGCGGGTGCTGTCCATGATGGGGTTCGGGTTCATGGTGGTGGCGATGCTGGTGCTCGTGGTGGTGATGCGCGACGGCGTGCCGGTGCGGTGGATGCTCGCGGGCATTTCGCTGCTGGGTCTGGGTAATGCGTTTGTGTGGTCTCCGAACTCGGCCACCACCATGCGCACGTTGAGTGTGCAGCACCTTGGCGCGGCGTCCGGCGTGTACAACACGTGCCGGCAGACTGGGGCAGTGGTGGGGACCGCGGCGATCGGCGGGGCGATGCAGATCGCGGTGCAATACACCAGTATGGCCACCGCAATGGGGCTGGCGATGATCGTTCCGGCGGTGGTGCTCACGATGGGTCTGGTGGCCGTATCGCAGTTCAGTGCAGCGAAACCTGCCGAGGGCACTACTATGTAAAGCATGCGTATTGCGACTCTAACTTCCGGTGGCGACTGCCCAGGCCTCAACGCCGTGATCCGAGGCATCGTCCGTACCTCTTCCTCCGAATTCGGTTCCAATGTGATCGGCTATGAAGATGGCTGGGTGGGTCTCATGGAGGACCGTCGCGTGCAGCTTTACGACGACGCCGACATCGATAAGATCCTGCTCAAAGGCGGCACGATTCTTGGCACCGGTCGCCTGCACCCCGACAAGTTCAAGGCCGGGTTGGACACCATTAAGGCAAACCTGGAGGACGCTGGCGTGGATGCCCTCATCGCGATCGGCGGCGAAGGAACTCTCAAGGGCGCTAAGTGGCTGTCCGACAACGGTATTCCCGTAATTGGCGTGCCAAAGACTATTGACAATGACGTCAATGGCACCGACTACACCTTCGGTTTCGACACCGCCGTGGCCGTGGCCACGGACGCCATCGACCGGCTGCACACCACCGCTGAATCCCACAACCGCGTGATGATCGTGGAAGTGATGGGACGACACGTCGGCTGGATCGCCCTGCACGCCGGCATGGCTGGCGGCGCCCACCACATTGTGATCCCAGAGGTGCCATTCAACATTGAGGCGATTGCCAAGCAGATGGAACGCCGCTTCCAGATGGGTGAGAAGTACGGCATCATCGTGGTCGCTGAGGGCGCTCTGCCTGAGGAAGGCACGATGGACTTCAACCTCGGCAGCGAGGACGAGTTCGGCCACAAGACCTTCAACGGCATCGGCCAGGTGATCGCGGATGAGATCCACAAGCGACTCGGCCACGATGTGCGTACCACGGTGCTCGGCCACATTCAGCGTGGCGGTACCCCAACGGCCTTCGACCGCGTCCTGGCTACCCGCTATGGTGTGCAGGCTGCCCGCGCGGCCCACCGTGGTGAGCGTGGCAAGTGTGTGGCGCTGCATGGCGAGCACATCGAGCTCATTGACCTGCAGGAAGCAGTGGGAACGCTGAAGCAGGTTCCGCTGAACCGTTACGAGACGGCTCGCGCGCTGTTTGGTTAAGCTGCCCGCTGGTAATTCAAAAGCTGTGCCTCAGGAAGTTCTGCCTCCTGGGGCACAGTGGCGTTTGATGGGGGTTGCGCAACCCCGTTAGCTACCTTATCGGGCGCATGTTAGTAGACTAGTGAACCATGACTGACCTCATGGATTACGACGAAGTTCTCACTAAATTCGAGCCGGTGATGGGCATGGAAGTGCACGTTGAGTTGGCGACCGAAACCAAGATGTTTTCGGCCAGCTCGGCGCACTTTGGCGCTGAGCCAAATAGCAACGTCGATCCCGTGAGCCTCGGCTTGCCGGGCGCGCTGCCGGTGGTCAACGAAAAAGGCGTGGAGTGGGCGATCAAGATTGGTCTGGCGCTGAACTGCAAGATTGCTGAATCGTCTCGGTTCGCCCGCAAGAATTACTTCTACCCGGATCAGCCGAAGAACTACCAGATCTCCCAGTATGATGAGCCGATCGCGTATGACGGCTACCTGGATGTTGTCCTGGATGATGGGGAAACCTGGCGCGTGGAGATTGAGCGCGCGCACATGGAGGAAGACACCGCGAAGCTCACCCACCTCGGTGGCGCTGAGGGGCGTATCCACGGTGCGACGTCTTCGCTGGTTGATGTGAACCGTGCTGGTGTGCCGCTGATTGAGATCGTTACGAAGCCGATCGTGGGGGCGGGGGAGCGTGCTCCTGAGGTTGCCCGCGCGTATGTTTCTGCGCTGCGTGACCTGGTGAAGGCCCTGGGTGTGTCGGATGCCCGGATGGATCAGGGGTCGATGCGTGTGGACTCTAACGTGTCGCTGCGCCCGGTTGGTACCACTGAGTTTGGCACCCGTACGGAGACGAAGAACATCAACTCTTTGAAGTCGGTTGAGCAGGCGGTGCGCTATGAGATGATGCGTCAGGCTGCCGCGATTGAAAACGGTGAGGAGATCGTTCAGGAGACGCGCCACTACCAGGAGGCGGACGGCTCCACGTCGAAGGGACGTCCGAAGGAGACTGCGGAGGATTACCGCTACTTCAACGATCCTGACCTACCGCCGGTCATTGCGCCGCGCGAGTGGGTGGAACAGATCCGCGCGACGCTGCCGGAGTTGCCGTGGGTGCGCAAGGCCCGCATTCAGCAGGAATGGCAGCTTTCCGACGCCGAAATGCGTGATCTGGTCAACGCCGGGGCGCTGGAGCTGATTATCCAGACCGTGGAGGAAGGCACCACCCCTGACGAGGCCCGTTCCTGGTGGGTGTCCTACCTGGCGCAGAAGGCCAAGGAATCCGATGTGGAGCTGGAACAGCTCCCGATCACGCCGGCGCAGGTAGCGCGTGTGGTGGCCCTTATTAAGGAAGGAAAGCTCACCAACAAGCTGGCCCGCCAGGCCGTGGACGGTGTGCTGGCCGGTGAAGGCGACGTGGATGAGGTCGTGCAGAAGCGTGGCCTGGAAGTGATGCAGGATGACGGCGCCGTGGAAAAGGCTGTGGATGAGGCGCTTGCTGCTAACCCTGATGTGGTGGCGAAGATCAAGGGCGGCAACATGAAGGCCTCTGGTGCGATCGTGGGCGCCGTGATGAAGGCGACCCGTGGCAAGGCAGATCCCGCAACGGTGAACAAACTGATCGCGCAGAAGTGCAAATAACTAGTTCTTTGAGGCTTGGTTTGACTTAAGGGGCGCGTGTGTCGCTGTGAGTGATACCCAATTTTGATGATTATCCTCCCGGAGTGGGGATTGTTATCGTTTTGTATCCTTACTAAAAAGTTGTGGATAACCTGCACTTTCATAACGCCAGGCTTAAAGTTTCAAAGGATTTCGTGCAATTTTTCTGGCAGTTGCAGTGTTGCCCTTATGTAAAAGTGACTAAGTTATGCGGATAGGTGTTGAAACAAGTCGGCACCGTTGATTAAAAGGAGATAATCCTATGAAGCGCTTTGCTAAGTCTGCTTCCGCCATCGCACTCGCTGGCGCCATGACTCTCGGTGTCGCTCCAGTCGCATCAGCCCAGAATGCAAATGTTGATGATTTGAACATTCCGGGGGAGTGTACCGCTACGATTGATATTCACAATGCGGTCAATGTATGGAACGCTACTCCTAAGGAAAACCGTTACCCAGAGACTCGTGAAGCCTTGGTTGAACGTATGGCGACCGAAGTTACCTGCCCAAACCCAATCGATCCTGACTATGATGGCTCTTCCGCTGGTCTTGGTCCCGCTCTGAGCGCTGCTGCTGTTTTGGGTCTTGGTGCTGCTGCTCTGTCTTCTGGTGCTAACGGCTCCTCTGAGAAGCCTGCGGAGAAGCCAGCTGAGAAGCCAGCTCCTGCTCCTGAGGCTCCAAAGGGTCCAGAAAAGGGTGTTAAGCCAGGTGCTGAGAAGGGCGTGAAGCCTGCTGCTCCTGCTGCCCAGGCTCCTGCTAAGCGCGGTATGCTCGCTCAGACCGGTGCTAACTCTGTGGCTCCTGTTGCCATCATGTTTGCACTGACCATTGCTGGCGCTGCTGCTTTCATCCTGCGTCGTAAGTCTGCCTAATTGTCTTTTTAGGTAGTTAGTAGTCCCCGTTCCCAAGTTTGGGAGCGGGGATTCGTGTTTGCATTGGGGCTACCTAAAGATCGGTCCGAGTATTGCTATAGAGCTGGTCATTGGGGAGGTAGCTCCCAGTAAAGTGGATCGCGCAATGATGAACAATCTGAATATTCAGAAGCGCACATAACTGTTAATTGCGTGCCTTGCGTGGCCGGGCATGTTTCAAGGGATGTGTGTATTGATATGAGGGTTACCTAATTGTGATAACAATACCCCCAAGCTAGGGGTTTGTTGCCATCCTGAAATTTAACTAAAAAGTTACAGATTACCTGCATGTTAGTTCAATGGAACGTGAACCTTCGGGGTGACAGCTGCAAGTGTTCTGAAAATTACAGTGTTGTACACGCAAAAAGCGTCTAAGTTATATGCGTAGGTGTTGAAACAAGTCAGCACCGTTGATTAAAAGGAGATGATCCTATGAAGCGCTTTGCTAAGTCTGCTTCCGCCATCGCACTCGCTGGCGCCATGGTCCTCGGTGCTGCACCAGCCGCTCACGCTCAGATCCCTGCCCCAGCTAGTTTTGATGCATGTGTAAACGGTGTTACCGTTAAGCTTGTCCATCAAGATGGCAAGTACAAGACTGTAGACGGTACTGCAGTATCGGATTTCCAATTTGGCAAGTGTGAAGATCAGCCAAAGCCTGAATCCAGCCTTCCTGATGTTGTTGTTTCCGCCAAGGATGCCTGCAAGTTGTCTCCATCCACCCAGGGGCAGGTAGATCGCTACAACGCTAAGAAGCCTGCTGACCGTACCCAGGGTGAATACGCTGGCACCGTGGCCGCAGTAGAAGCTGACATTAAGCTGAATGCTGACTTGGTTTGTGATACTCCTGCTCCAATCGATCCTGACAACGATTCTTCCGATGGCTACGGCCTTGGCCCTGCTCTGAGCGCTGCTGCTGTTTTGGGTCTTGGTGCTGCTGCTCTGTCTTCTGGTGCTAACGGCTCCTCTGAGAAGCCTGCGGAGAAGCCAGCTGAGAAGCCAGCTCCTGCTCCTGAGGCTCCAAAGGGTCCAGAAAAGGGTGTTAAGCCAGGTGCTGAGAAGGGCGTGAAGCCTGCTGCTCCTGCTGCCCAGGCTCCTGCTAAGCGCGGTATGCTCGCTCAGACCGGTGCTAACTCTGTGGCTCCTGTTGCCATCATGTTTGCACTGACCATTGCTGGCGCTGCTGCTTTCATCCTGCGTCGTAAGTCTGCCTAATAATCTTCTAGGTAGTTAGTAGTCCCCGTTCCCAAGTTTGGGAGCGGGGATTCGTGTTTGTGCACCGGGGCGTCGTTAAGCGGTGCTAATATCCCGTCAGAAGACTCAACGTAAGGTGGCGAAATGCGCAAAGCTCTCGTGGCGGTGGCACTCGGTGCGTCCGCGGTAACGGTGACGGCCTGCTCCAAGGAAGTGGTAATCCCGGACGAGGTCGCCACCGGGGTAGTGCAGACCCAGGATTTCCCAACGATCAACCCGAGCGCTCCTATCGAACTGGTCATTCCGGATGTGAACATCCGCGGTAATTTCGATGAAGAATCTTGCCGGGTGAAGAACGGGGCGATTGACCCCAAGTCCATGAGCAACGCGTGCGTCTACACCGCGCCGGACAAGCCTTACGAATTGCCTGGAACCAACTCCAAGGACCTCGTCGTGATCGCGGGCCACACCGGCGCAGGTGTCCCAGCTGTCTTCAATGATCTGTACGACGGGAAAGATGACCGACACACCATTAGTGAAGGCGCCAAGCTTTACATCCGCACCGCGGAGTCCGGCGACAAGTGGTTGGTCTACCGCGCCACCGACTTCCACTCGCCCAACAAGGACACGTTGGTTAACCAAGATGAAATCTGGGGGACCGACGCCACTCCCGGTCGCCTGCTGACCATCAGCTGTATCCAGCCCGCCAATCCGCTCGCCGATTCGGTGCGCAACGCCGTCGTCGGGTGGCAGTTCGTTGGTGTGGCTGGGGGAGAGGAAGCAGCACGCTTGTCGACGACCACCCCGGCCGCCCCAAGCACAACCCCAACTTCGTCGCCGACTCCTACTTCATCGCCGTCGCCTTCGCCTTCTCCGACTCCTACCACGACGTCGACATCTGAGGCGCCACGTGCTCCGCTCGCTCCGCCACCGCCACCGCCACCGCCAGCGCCGGCCCCTGCTCCTGCACCAGCGCCGGCGCCTGAACCACCGGCACCACCGCCACCACCACCTGGGCCGGTGCTGCCTCCACCGCCTGAACTGCCGCCGCTTCCACCGCTGCCGCCGCTTCCACCGCTGCCGCCGTTGCTGCCACCGCCACCGCCACCGCCGGCTTAGTTTTCGGCCTCCGCGCTTCTATAACGTCCACCTACCCCCGAAATGGGGTGGGTGGATTTTCTATTTTTATGGCATTCACCTGGGCTTTGGTGCGAATGATGTCAATGTGAAATTTGTGACTAACGAGGTTTAAGTTTCCAAAGTGGCTTAAGTGGTGAATGATGGTCGTATGTGAGCACGTGTTCACACATGGCTGGGACGACTCGGTACGCCAGTGATGACCAACACTTGTAATTTCTTTTTTAGAAGGATTGTTATGAAGCGTTTTGCTACTTCTGTAACCGCTCTGGCACTTGCAGGCGCGATGTCTCTTACTTTCGTTCCAGCTGCCAGCGCACAGTCCACCGCGACGAGCTCTGGTTACTCCATTGAGTCCATCGCCGGCTCCATGGCACAGTTCTACAAACTTTCTGGCGGGCTTCAGGCAGAGATCCGTGAAGCCCTGGAAAAGGGCGATGTACTTAAGCTGGTCGAACTTAAGGCCCGCGCAGACGCTGAGCTCGCAGGCCAGACCGGCGCAAATGCAACGGGCAACGCCGCACTCAACGCTCTTTCTTCTCCAGCAACCGCTCCTCAGACCGAGGTACGCACCGATGGGAAAATCGAACGCACCATCACCGGTGGTACCAACGCTGCCGGGAACCTTGGTTCTTCTGCTCCACAGACCGAGGTGCGCACCGACGGTAAGATCGAACGCACCATCACCGGTGGCACTAACACTGCCGGGAACATGGGCTCCTCCGTGCCAAAGGTAGACGTGCCAAACGTCGACATTAACGCCGTTACCGGTTCCTCTGGCACCACCACCAACACCACTACCACTACCGACACCAACCGGAGCCTGAACCTGACCGCAGGTTCCTCCGAAGACGGTGGTCTGAATGTTCGCACCATCCTAGGAATCACTGGCCTGACTCTGGCTGGCCTGTCCTTCGGTAGCATGCTCTCCTCTGAGGGGGGCGCAAACCTCGGTTCTTCCTCCAACACCAACACCGAGAAGAAGGAAACCGGTGGCAATGGTGGCCGCGTCGGTGGCGAAGTTGCCGCGGGTCATGGCGGAAACCAGGGCAAGGCCGGCGAAGTTGCCGCAGGTCACCCAAAGAAGGGCGATGTTGCCGCTGGCAAGCGAGGCGTCTTGGCTGCAACCGGTAACAACACCGCTGCACGCGCACTTGCTGCCGTTCTCTTCCTGCTGGTTGTAAGTGCAGCGGGTGTGGTAGTTCGCCGCAAGTTTGCTTCCTAAGGTTTTAACTGCAAAGGTTCCAGTTTTCATCCCGCCATCCGACGACGTTGCTCGGGTGGCGGGATTTGCTGATCTTGGGGTGGTTATGCGTTTGCCCCCCGACATTACCCTCCCGAAGTTCGGGCTCATTGGGGTGTTTTTGGGGCAACCTCGGGGGCGTAATGTCGGGGCCAACGTTGCAGGGCCCGAATGTCGGGGCCAACGCGCAGGCCGTGATGTCGGATCCGTGAACCTTGCCGCCACAGCATTCCCAACCGTTTCACTGGCCTCAGCCTTTTCGGTGTTGGGGCGCGGTTAAGGCTGCTTTATCTTCTCCCCGACATTACCCTCCCGAAGTTCGGGCTCATTGGGGTGTTTTTGGGGCAACCTCGGGGGCGTAATGTCGGGGCCAACGTTGCAGGGCCACATTTTCAGGGCAATGTCGGGGGCGTAACGTCGGGGCCCAGCCAAACCCACAGCAATCTAGGCGGCCAACGCGCGGGCACGCAGGCTCCCATTAAACAGCGCGGTTAAAACATCGCCACCTTGATGGCCATGTACACCATGATGAAGCCGATCGCGACGTTAACGATGCTCCAGATGCGTGGCTGCTGGAGCATAGCGGCGCCCTTGATGGACAGGAATCCGATGGTGGGGAACCAGAGGGCGCTGGCGGCGAGGGCGCCGGCGGCGAAGTACCAGCGCATGATGTCGCCGTGTTGGTTGGCGATGCCTCCGAGCATCACTAGGGCGTCAATGTAGGCGGCTGGGTTGAGCCACGTGAAAGCTAGCGCGGTCAGCACGGGTTTGTGCCATGAGGTGCGCGCCTGCGCCTTGACGCGGGTTTTGAGGGTGGTCGTCGTGAAGCTGCCTGCGGACGCTGCTTGTTCCGGCGCTGTTTCGGCGATGACTTCGGTGTCACGCTGGCGGGTGGCGTCTCTGAAGCAGGTGAATGCGAAGTAGCTGAGATACACCACGCCGAACCATTTGAGCACAGTGAGGAAGAGCGGGGCGCGTTCGATGAGGACGCCGACGCCGAGGGTGCCGCCGAGGATGAGGAGGATGTCGGAAAGCATGCAGACGAGTAGGATCGCCCCGACATGTTCGCGTTTCATCCCTTGCTTAATAATGAGGGCGTTCTGGGGGCCGATAGCGACAATGAGAGAAAGGCCGATCACTAATCCACTCAGTACTACGCTCATGCCCTATATTGTGACCGAAAAGTCATGTGAAGCAAAATTAACGAGCTGAAAAAGTGAGAAATATACCTAAAGTTCATCTGCGCGAATGCTTGTAAAAAAGCAATAACGGTGGGTTAGAATTGCTTCATGAACCAAAATCACCTCACGACGCTGCTCGCTGTCCTCGACGAAGGCAGCTTTGAAGGTGCTGCCGAGGCTCTTCACATCACCCCGAGCGCCGTGAGTCAACGAATCAAAGCGCTCGAATCGGACATGGGGCGCGTCCTCATCCGCCGCACCAGCCCCGTCGCGGCCACCGACGCCGGAGAAATCCTCGCCCAAGCCGCCCGGCGCATGGCGCTCCTCCAAGCGGAAACCGACGTCGCGCTCGAGCGGAGCATCGCCCGAGTGCCACTGTCCGTCGCCATCAACGCAGACTCCCTCGCAACGTGGTTCCCCGACGTTTTCGCCGACGTTGCCACCTGGAAACACGCCACCCTCCAGGTGCGCATCGAGGACGAGGCACACTCCCTCTCCCTTCTTCGCCGCGGCGACTGTCTCGGCGCCGTCACCACAGAAGCCAATCCCGTTTCCGGCTGCGACGTCCGCGAACTCGGCATCATGCGGTACCGCGCGGTAGCAGCGCCCCGCCTGCGCGACGACTACCTCAAGGGCGGCGCCATCGACTGGGCAGAAATGCCCGTCCTGCGCTACGGGCCCCACGACGCACTCCAAGACATGGACTGGCACGGCCGCCTACCGGAACGCCCCCGGGAACGGCGCATCTCCCAAATCCCATCCTCCGAGGCCTTCCTCGAAGCGGTGCGTGCCGGCCTCGGCTGGGCTTTCGTCGCTGACCTACAAAGTCAACCGCTGCTCGATTCCGGCGAGCTGGTGCTGCTTGACGACGCCGTCGTGGACGTCCCGCTCTATTGGCAACACTGGCGTCTGCAATCGTCCATGCTCGGCAGCCTCACCACCTCCGTCGTGGCTGCAGCCAACGAGCACCTGCTTTAGCTCGTCGGCGGGGTAGCGCCCGGCCCGAACGGGCTGCCGCCGAGCCGCTCCCGACCATGTGGTGAGATGAGATCCGACATGTCAGGACCCACCGGCACGATCTGCGTCGGATTAATCTCTGCGTGCGTAATGAAGTAATGCTCCTTGACCTGCTGCAGGTCGGTGGTGTCACCGAAGCCCGGCGTCTGGTACAGATCGCGCAGGTAGCCCCACAGGTTGGGCATGTCCTTGATCCGGTTGCGGCTGCACTTAAAGTGCGAGTAGTAGCAGACGTCGAAACGGATCAGCGTGGGGTAGAGGCGGATATCGGCTTCCGTGATATGGCCCCCGACCAAATATCGTCGGGTGCTGAGGTGGTCCTCGAGCCAATCCAGGGCGTCGAAAAGCTGCTCGTGGGCGGCCTCGTACGCCTCCTGGCTCGCGGCGAACCCGCAGCGGTATACCCCGTTGTTGACGTCCTTAAACACCCGCGCGTTGATCTCGTCGATCTCATCGCGCAGCTGAACCGGGTAGAGGTCCGGGGCGCCCGCACGGTGGAACGCCGTCCACTCCGTAGCGAATTCCAGTGTGATCGAAGGATAGTCATTCGTCACCACCGACTTGCTAGCAACATCGACGATCGCTGGCACAGTAATACCCCGCGGATAATCAGGGAAACGATTGAAATACGCCTCCTGGAGGCGCCGGATACCCAGCACCGGGTCTACACCACCCGGATCAAGGTCATAATTCCAGGAGCGGACGTCGTGAGTAGGCGCCGCCAAACTCAACGAGATAACATCCTCCAAGCCCAGCAGGCGACGGGAAATGATCGTGCGATGTGCCCACGGGCACGCCCGAGCAGCCATGAGCCGATACCGGCCCGCCTCCACCGGCCAATGGAAGGTGCCGTCGGGCTGTTCGGTGACCTCTGAGACAGAACTGACAATGCGGTCAGTGATGTAGTTGGTGTCCCGGATGAACTCGCCCTCCTTCGCCGCATTCTGCGGCGGCCCGGCCCAAACCTCGGTCATAGTCAATCACACTCTCCATTCTGTAGATATGTCAACAATAGGGGGTGTGGGAGGGAAAGGCAAGCAAGTCGTTATCAAAAGTGCCGTGTTTGTCGCTGCGAAAGCGAAAGTGCTGACTTACGCTTGTGCCATGGCTAACAACGAACAACCCAACCTTGATGACCTCGACGGGCTCGCAGACGTGCCCACCTACCAACCAGAACACAAAAAATCCGGCTCGGATAAGCTCTACGAACGCTACGGTCGGCCGGCTCCACAAAATATCGCAGCGACCAAACCTGAACAGGAAGCGGAGCCAAAAATGGCCACTCCAGAACCTACACAGAACCTGTACAAGATCAGCTCCGACCCAGAGCCCACCGCCTCCTTCGATGCACCCACCACGGACAAACCGCTGTACCGATCGCCATTTAGCAACAACTCCGTAGCGGACGATCCTTACGTGGCCCCTGCTGAAACCGCTGAATCTACCCCGGTAACAAACGAGGTCGATGCCCGCCGTGGCACCATCGACTTCGGTCTGATGATTATCCGCGTGGTCATCGGTGCGCTGCTGCTGCTCATGGGCCTGCGAACCTTCTTCGAATTAGGTGGCGCCCCAGGAATCACCGGACTGCAAAGCCAATTCAGCGACTACGCCCTCGGTGGAATCCTTGCTATTGCAGTGCCAACCCTGCAGCTCATCGCTGGTGTCTTCCTGCTCCTCGGCCTGCTGACCCCGGTCGCGGCCTCTATTGCTACCGCCGTCACCGGCTTCGGGGCAGTCCACGCTCTGGCACAAGCCGATGGCATTAACGTGTTCTACCCGGAAACTAGCCTTACCCTTTCGGCGTTGCTCGCTGCGATTGCGCTTGGTCTACAGTTCACCGGGCCAGGCAAACTGTCCTTTGACGTGGCACGCAGCTGGGCTAGGCGCCCGTTGGCCTCCTCCTGGATCTGGGCGATCGTCGGCATCGCGGGCGCCGTAGCACTCTGGTGGTTCGGAGCTGGGGTTAATCCGCTGAATTAACTTTCGTCCGCTTCATCACGATGAATAGGCTCACCAGGATGAACAGCATCAGCCACAGGTAGCCTGACAAAATAATTTTCTGCAGCACGCTGAAACCAAACATTTCCTCGTGCAAATCACCAAAAATCCAGTGCGGCTTAATCTGCAAACAAAACAGCCAGGTGGCACCAGCGCAGATACCAAGCAGCACTGGATTTTTTGGTGTCGCCAGCCAGCGGTGAATAAGCACCATGGCAAACAGCGGCATCCACACCCAGTGGTGGGACCAAGAGATCGGGGAAATGATCAGCATGAGGCCTGCGTTGACCATGGCGGCGTCGACAAGCATGTTGCGTTCAAACATCAGCAACATTAGCTTCGAGGCGGCAATGACCGCCACGAGGACGATGATGATCCAGGCGATGTCGATGAGCGTCTGATGCTGCTGCGCGGCTGCCTCCGACGGCGCCCAACGGGCCAGCATGCCCTTGATGGACTGGTTCGTCATGTACGCCGTGCTCACGCCCGCCTCGTTGGTCGAGTTCATCTTGAAGATCATGTCGGTGTAGAACTCTTTGGTGGCGGTGAAGCGGAACAGGGCAGTGACAGCTGTGACAAACACGCCAGCGAAACCGGCCCAGAAAATCGCCTTGAAATCCTTGCGGAGCAGGAAGAACAGGCACAGCGCCACCGGGGTAAGCTTAATCGCCGCAGCAACGCCAATCAGCGTGCCCTGAGGCAGGAACCGCTTTCGGGGCACCAGATCAAGCACACACAGCGCCAACACCAGCACGTTGATCTGCCCGTAGCTCGCGTTCATCGTATGCGGCTCCGACAGCAGCGCAAGCGGCCACATGACGCAAGCGAACGTGAAGGATAGCAGCGGGTTATTTCGGATCAGCGCCCGGGAAATAACGAAGATGCACAGGTAGGTCAGCAGCGCGGACAGCACAATCACGGACACCGCTGCCACTTTGCCGCTGACCAGTGCGAAGGGACTCAAAATCGCCGCGCCGAACGGCGGGTAGATGAATGGCAGCCTAATGCCGGCTACTTCGAAGGGCTCAGCATAGAGCGATCTGTTATCCAAAAACGCCCTCGCTCCGGCGCGATACACTTCCATATCGATGTGGTAATCCCACAACAGGTAGAAGTGGATAATCTGCCATAAACCGGAGACGAGGGCGGTAACAGATATCGTCCACAGAATTTTCGGAGAAAGTTCCAGGTTGATAGTGGTGGGGCGAGCCAAAGTCATAACGACTTAGTCTAGTCCACCCGGCGGACAGCTCCCTTGTCGGCCGACGTTGCCAGCTTCGCGTAGGCGCGCAACGCCTTGGTGACCTGCCGGTCGCGGTTTCGAGGCTGCCACGGCCGTTCGGAAGCAAGCATGGCTTCACGACGCCGTTCCAGCTCATCCTCGGCCACGTCCACGGACAGCTCACGGGTGTGAACGTCAATGGTAACGATGTCCCCGTCCTCGATGAGGCCGATGACACCACCGTGGGCGGCCTCAGGGGAGATGTGGCCTACGGACAGCCCGGAGGATCCGCCGGAGAACCGGCCGTCGGTAATCAGCGCGCACTTCTTTCCCAGGCCGGCGCCCTTGAGGAACGCGGTGGGGTGCAGCATCTCCTGCATGCCCGGACCACCGGAGGGGCCTTCATAGCGCACGACCAGCACCTCGCCGGGCTGGATGGTCTTATTCAGGATCACGGAGACCGCTTCTTCCTGGGACTCCACCACGCGGGCGGGGCCGCTGAAGTGCCACAGCTCTTCCTCAATGCCGGCGGCCTTGATGATTGCGCCGTCTGGGGCGATGTTGCCACGCAGCACCGCCAGGCCACCGTCCTTGGTGTAGGCGTGCTCGATGTCGCGGATGCAGCCAGTTTCGGCGTCGGTATCAAGCGAGTCCCAGCGGTTGTCCGTGGAGAACGCCTCCGTGGTGCGGACCCCGCCCGGAGCAGCATGGAACAAGTCGATAGCCTTGTCTGAGGCGGTTCCAGAACGGATATCCCACTCAGTGAGCCACTGCTCCAGAGAGTCCGAGTGGACGGCGTGGACATCCTCGTTCAATAGCCCGCCGCGGTACAGCTCACCCAAGATGGCGGGGATACCGCCAGCGCGGTGCACGTCCTCCATGTGATAGTCGGAGTTCGGGGAGACCTTGGACAGGCAGCCGACCTTCTTGGACAGTGCGTCGATGTCCGCCAGGTCAAAGTCGACCTCGCCCTCCTGGGCGGCGGCCAGGATGTGGAGCACAGTGTTGGTGGAGCCGCCCATGGCCATGTCCAGGGCCATCGCATTTTCGAAGGCTTTCTTAGTCGCGATGTTGCGCGGGAGGACGGACTCGTCGCCTTCGCCGTAGTAGCGCTGGGCCAGTTGCACAATCGCCCGGCCAGCTTCCTCAAACAGGGCGCGACGTGCGGCGTGCGTTGCCAACGTAGAACCGTTGCCCGGCAGGGACAGGCCCAGGGCCTCCGTCAGGCAGTTCATGGAGTTGGCCGTGAACATGCCGGAGCAGGAACCGCAGGTAGGGCAGGCGGAGCGCTCGACTTCGGTGAGGCCTTGCTCATCGACGCCGTCGTTCGCCGAGGCGGAAATCGCCGTAATTAGATCAGTGGGGGCGTGGGCCACGCCGTCCACCACCACGGCCTTGCCGGCCTCCATCGGACCGCCGGAGACAAAGACCACTGGGATGTTCAGCCGCAGCGCAGCATTGAGCATGCCCGGCGTGATCTTGTCGCAGTTGGAGATGCAGACGAGGGCGTCGGCAGTGTGGGCGTTCACCATGTACTCCACCGAATCGGCGATGATCTCGCGGGACGGGAGAGAGTACAGCATGCCGCCGTGGCCCATGGCGATGCCGTCGTCAACAGCGATGGTGTGAAATTCTTTCGCCACGCCACCGGCAGCCTCAATGGCCTCGGCGACGATCTCGCCCACATTTTTCAGGTGGACGTGGCCTGGGACGAACTGGGTGTAGGAATTGGCAATAGCGATGATCGGCTTGCCAAAGTCATTGTCGCCCATGCCGGTGGCGCGCCAGAGGGCGCGGGCACCTGCGGCGTTGCGGCCAACGGTAGTTACTTTAGAACGGAGAGGGATCATGCCGTGATTGCTCTTTTCGATATCGGTTCGTCCCCGTGCCCGGGTAGTTAGACCTCGTCTTTGCGCTTCAAGATCTGGCGGCCATCGCGGTGGTACACAACCACCTTGTCGTGGGCGGCGTCGCGGCCCGCGGTCAGGGCGTCGACAATGCGCCCCTGCGAGGCAACGCTCAGCTTTGGCAAAGAGTTAAAGGTAACGCCCGGGAGGGAAAACTCTTGTTCGGATGAGTTCCGTGCGTAGGCACCACTTCCTGCGAAGCGGATGCCTGCGAAGTCGCCCCACGCCATGGTCTGTGGCTTTTTAAAGGCGTAGTGAGCCGTGATTCCTGCTTCGTCAACGACGGTCTTGGATTTGATGACCCAGTAAGCGAAGAGGGCTGGGAGTGCGAGGATCCAGAAGAGATACAGTGGCTTCGCTCCGATGACCAGCAGGGAAATGAGGGCCATCACGGCCGCGCCGATCAAGTGGGTGCGGTCGGCGTGGAACGTGGTGGCCGTGGGTGCTTGTGGCGCCATTGCGGACTCAGAACTCATAGGGGTCATTCTAGGCATGGTGTAGTCCAAAGGAGGTATTCGGGGTTAAGCGGGAGCGCGCAAAAATACTATTTGCGCAGGTCGGTGGGGTATTGCTTTTTTAGTGGGGGCAAAAATGAGACAACCGTTTCAAACTGTGAGACAATAACGGGGGTGGGAATGGAACGGTTTTCCCAAAAAAGACTTTCCAAACCTGACTGAATGTGTAGTATCGAGGCATGCACATTATTCGACTTGTAATCGTACGTTCACGGCGCTTGCCGTAGCGACGCCTACAAGTCGTCCCCAGTCAAGCGCCCTCGACAACACCCACCACAGTGTTGGACGAGGGTTTTGACATTTAAGCCCCATTTAGCCATGTGAATCACCGGCCCCACGGACCGCCACCCCTGGACACCAGGGTCGGGGAGGAACACTAAATACCCACATACATAAAAGGAGCAAGTCGTGACTGAGCCAGGGAAATCCGGTTCGGCCCCGTCGCCAGCGACGCTGGCGCAGCGGGTGAAAACACAAGCGCCGGAACGAATGACCGGAGCGCAGGCCATTGTCCGTTCCCTCGAAGAACTGGGTGCCGACGTGGTGTTTGGCATTCCAGGCGGCGCTGTCCTTCCGCTTTATGACCCGCTGTACTCCTCAACCAAAGTCCGTCACGTGCTCACCCGCCACGAGCAGGGAGCAGGACACGCGGCCACCGGGTACGCCCAAGCATCAGGCAAGGTCGGCGTGTGCATCGCCACCTCCGGACCCGGCGCCACCAACCTGGTCACGCCGCTTGCCGACGCCATGTTGGACTCAGTCCCCATCATCGCCATCACTGGCCAGGTGGGAACCAGCTTGCTGGGCACCGACGCATTCCAGGAAGCAGACATCCGTGGCATCACCATCCCAGTAACCAAGCACAACTTCATGGTTACTGACCCACAGGAAATCCCGGCAGCCATCGCGGAAGCGTTCCACTTGGCGTCGACAGGTCGCCCGGGCCCAATCCTGGTGGACGTCCCAAAGAACGTCCAGGAAGGCATGATGGATTTCTCCTGGCCTCCTGTGATGGATCTTCCTGGCTACCGTCCGGTCACCACGCCACACGGCCGCCAGATCGAGGAAGCTGTCCGGATGATCTCCGCAGCACAGCGACCTGTCCTTTATATCGGTGGCGGCGTCATCAAAGCCGACGCCTCCGAGCAACTGCGCGCATTCGCCGAATACACCGGCATCCCAGTGGTCACCACCCTCATGGCCTTGGGCGCGTTTCCAGACTCTCACCCACAACACATGGGCATGCCGGGCATGCATGGCACCGTCCCCGCCGTCGGCGCGATGCAGGGCGCTGACCTGCTCATCACCATCGGCGCGCGTTTCGACGACCGCGTCACCGGACGCCTGGATAGCTTCGCGCCGGGCGCCAAGGTCATTCACGCTGACATTGACCCGGCGGAGATTGGAAAGATCCGCGAAGTCGCCGTTCCTATCGTCGGTGACGCCGCGGAGGTCCTCGACGCGTTGCTGGCTGCCTACCAGGCCAACAAGCTGCCGAAGCCTGAGATGACTCAGTGGTGGGCGTACCTCAATAATCTCGTCACTCGTTTCCCTCGTGGGTACGAGGAGCAGGGCGAAGACATCGTCGAGCCGCAGCTCGTTATCAGCACCTTGTCCAAGGAAGTCGGCCCCGACGCCATCTACTGTGCCGGCGTGGGCCAGCACCAGATGTGGTCCGCCCAGTTCCTCGACTTGGAGAAGCCACGCACCTGGCTGAACTCTGGTGGCCTGGGCACCATGGGATACTCCATCCCAGCGGCCATGGGCGCCAAAGCGGCGATGCCGGACAAAGAAGTGTGGGCTATTGACGGTGATGGTTGCTTCCAGATGACCAACCAAGAGCTGGTCACCTGCGCAGTAGAGGGCTTCCCCATCAAGATCGCGCTGATTAACAACGGCAATCTGGGTATGGTGCGCCAGTGGCAGACCCTGTTCTACGACGGCCGTCACTCACACTCCAACTTGGGTGCCCGCGACAACTATCTGCCGGACTTCGTTGGGCTCGCCGAAGCGATGGGCTGCGCGGCATTCCGAGTCACCTGCGATGAAGAAGTGCTGCCGACGATCCAGAAGGCACGCGAAATCAACGACCGCCCAGTGGTCATCGACTTCATCGTCGGTGAGGACGCTCAGGTGTGGCCGATGGTCGCAGCCGGACACTCGAACTCGGACATCCAGTACGCCAAGGGGCTGGCGCCGCTGTTTGAGGACGATAGTCCACAAGACGTATCCGAAGTGATTGAAAGGGAACAGTAATGATTGCGCCAACTGGTACTCGCCATACATTGAGCGTTTTGGTCCAGGATCAGGACGGCATCATTTCCCGAATTTCGGGTATGTTCGCCCGCCGTGGTTTCAGCATGTACTCGATGTCCTCGGCTCGTACGGAAACCGAGGGTATTAACCGCATCACCGTAGTGTTCTACGGCGATGATGTAGCGGTCGAGCAGATCACGAAGCAGCTCAACAAGCTCATCCCCGTCCTCAAAGTGGTGCGTTTGGAGGAAGAGAACACCGTTGCCCGCGCATTGATGCTGGTGAAGGTGAGCGCTGACACCGAATCCCGCCCACACGTGGTGGACGCTGCCAACATTTTCCGCGCCCGCGTCGTGGACGTTGCGCCGGAATCCCTCGTCATTGAGGCGACAGGTACCCCCGGTAAACTCGGTGCATTGCTCGAGGTCCTGGAGCCGTTCGGTATCCGCGAGCTACTGCACTCGGGTGAAATTGCGATGAATCGTGGTCCCAAGACCATGGCTCCCAATAAGCTGTAAAACTGAAATTTCTAGAAAGGTATATTCACATGGCTATCGAGATGATTTACGACGACAACTGCGACCTGTCCCTGATCCAGGGTCGAAAGGTTGCCATCATCGGCTACGGCTCCCAGGGCCACGCTCACGCTCAGAACCTGCGCGACTCCGGCGTTGAGGTCTGCATCGGCCTGCGCGAGGGCTCCAAGTCCGCTGCGAAGGCTCGCGAGGCAGGATTTGAGGTCAAGTCCAATGCTGAGGCTGCGGCATGGGCTGACGTCATCATGCTGCTGGCTCCGGACACCTCCCAGGCTGCCATCTTCGCCAACGACATCGAGCCAAACCTCAACGATGGCGACGCTCTGCTGTTCGGCCACGGCCTGAACATCCACTTCGACCTGATCAAGCCACCGGCAAACGTCACTATCGGCATGGTTGCTCCTAAGGGGCCAGGCCACCTGGTTCGCCGCCAGTTTGAGGACGGCAAGGGTGTTCCTTGCCTCGTCGCCATCGACCAGGATCCTAAGGGCGAGGGCAAGGCACTGTGCCTGTCTTACGCTTCCGCCATCGGCGGTGGCCGTGCGGGCATCATCGAGACCACCTTCAAGGACGAGACCGAGACCGACCTGTTCGGTGAGCAGGCCGTGCTGTGCGGTGGCGCTGAGGAACTCATCAAGGCTGGCTTCGACATCCTGGTCGAGGCAGGCTACGAGCCAGAGATGGCTTACTTCGAGTGCCTGCACGAGATGAAGCTGATCGTTGACCTGATGTTCGAGGGCGGCCTGACCGCTATGAACTACTCCATCTCCGACACCGCTGAGTTCGGTGGCTACCTCGCCGGCCCACGCGTCATCGGTGAAGAGTCTAAGCAGGCTATGCGTGACATCCTGAAGGAGATCCAGGACGGCACCTTCACCAAGCGCCTGGTTGCCAACGTTGAGGGCGGCAACAAGGAACTCGAGGGCCTGCGCGCTGAGATCGCTGCGCACCCAATCGAGGAAACCGGCGCTAACCTGCGCAAGCTGATGTCTTGGGTTAAGGAACCACTGGTCTAATCCATTCCTGAGAAAACACCCGCCTCGCCCGCTGTGGCCCGGCGGGTGTACCCGTTTGTGCACTATTGTCGGTAACGAACCGACGAAAGGATGCAAGCGATCGCTGCTACGAAACTGATTCCCGTCCTGTTCGCCGCCGGGCTCGCGGCGGCCTGTAGTTCGGCAACTCAAGCCCCGGCCCCAGAGCCGACCACCACCGCTGTCACCACACCAGCCGCGCCCGCTCCAAAAATCAACGAGCGGCGCATGGTCGCCTTGTACGGACACCCGAGCGGGCCGGCGCTGGGGGTGCTGGGGGAGATGTCGCCCGCCGACGCAGCCGCAGAAGCTTCACGACGCGCAGAGCAGTACCAACAGTTTTCCGCAGAGCCAGTAATCCCCGCGATGGAGATCATCGCGACGGTGGCGTCGGCAAGCCCCGGCCCCGACGGCGACTTTTCCAACGAGTCTGCCCCGGAGGAGCTGGTTCCTTATATTGACGCGATCACCGCGATCGGTGGCTACGCGATCATTGATCTGCAGCCGGGGCGGGCATCGCTGCTGGACCAGGCGAAGCGCTACGAGGAGTTGTTGGCGCGCCCGAATGTCGGGCTGGCATTAGATCCGGAATGGAAGCTGCAGCCGGGGCAGCTGCCGGCGCAGGAAGTGGGGCACGTGGAGGCCTCAGAGATCAATGACGTCACGGGGTGGCTCGCGGAGTTTACCCGTGCCCGCCAACTGCCTCAGAAAGCGGTGGTGCTGCATCAATTCCAGGAGCAGATGATCCGGGGGCGGGAAACCCTGGAATTCCACGACGACATCGCCCTGGTGCTGCACGCTGACGGGCATGGCACGCTAGGGGACAAGCTGGCCACCTGGGATATGGTGCGGCAGGGCCTTGACCCGCGGATTTTGCTGGCGTGGAAGAACTTCCACGATGAAGACACCCCGATGCTCACCCCAGAGCAGACGATGGGGATTCAGCCGCAACCGCGGCTCATCACCTACCAGTAGTTATGCAGCGGAGTGTATAAAGCTACCCCTGTTTTCGTGGGGCGACGGGTTGGTTTCGGGCATCTATGGCTAAACTATTCAACCAGTTGTCGCCAATGTGTGCCGGTGCCAACCCACCTCACGCCGACGCGGTCGTGCCTGCGTGTCGTGGCAAATTCCATCATCAGGAGATGTATCCGTGGCCTCGAATGACCGTCCTGTAGTTCTTATCGCCGACAAGCTTGCGCAGTCCACCGTTGACGCGCTCGGAGATGCTGTTGAAGTTCGCTGGGTAGATGGTCCAAACCGGGCCGAACTCCTCGCTGCTGTACCAGAGGCAGACGCCCTGCTGGTGCGCTCCGCTACCACCGTTGACGCCGAGGTGCTCGCCGCTGCACCTAACTTGAAAATCGTCGGCCGTGCGGGCGTGGGCTTGGACAACGTTGACATCCAGTCCGCTACCGAGCGTGGCGTGATGGTGTGCAACGCACCAACCTCCAACATCCACTCCGCATGTGAGCACGCTATCTCTTTGCTGCTGTCCACCGCGCGCCAAATCCCACTGGCAGACGCTTCGCTGCGTGAGGGCGAGTGGAAGCGCTCTTCCTTCAAGGGCGTGGAGATTTACGGCAAGACCATCGGCATTGTCGGTTTCGGTCACATCGGCCAGCTGTTTGCCCAGCGCCTGGCTGCCTTCGAGACCACCATCATCGCGTACGACCCTTACGCCAACCCTGCCCGCGCAGCGCAGCTCGGTGTCGAGCTGACTGAGCTGGAGGATCTGATGTCTCGCGCTGACTTCGTTACCATCCACCTGCCAAAGACCAAGGAAACCGCCGGCATGTTCGACGCCGAGCTGCTGTCCAAGGCAAAGAAGGGGCAGATCATCATCAACGCCGCCCGCGGCGGCCTCGTCGACGAGCAGGCGCTTGCCGACGCCATCGAATCCGGCCACATCCGCGGCGCAGGTTTTGACGTCTTCGAGACCGAACCATGCACCGACTCCCCGCTGTACGGCCGCCCAGAAGTTGTGGTCACCCCGCACCTCGGCGCCTCCACCGTCGAAGCGCAGGACCGCGCTGGTACCGACGTCGCAGCATCCGTCCTCAAGGCGCTGGCTGGCGAGTTCGTGGCTGACGCCGTGAACGTCTCTGGTGGCCGAGTCGGCGAAGAAGTTTCCCTGTGGATGGAACTCACCCGCAAGCTGGGATCGGTCGTGGGCCACCTGGCCGATGGCAAGCCAGTTTCCATTGAGGTTGAAGCCCGCGGCGAACTGTCCTCCGAGAACGTCGAGGTCCTCGGACTTGCCGCGCTGCGCGGCCTGTTCTCTGGCCAGACCGACCAGCCGGTCACCTTCGTGAACGCCCCACAGCTCGCTGAGCAGCGCGGCGTCGAGCTGAAGGTCAAGACGGCATCCGAATCCGCAACCCACCGCTCCTCCGTGGTGGTCCGTGCCTTTACCCCAGACGGAGCGAAGGTTTCTGTGGTGGGCGCGCTCACCGGCCTGGATCGTCAGGAAAAGATTGTCCGCATCAACGGTCGTGGCATCGACATGCGGGCTACGGGCCACAACCTGTTCCTGTTCTACCCAGACGCCCCAGGCGCACTGGGTAAAGTTGGCACCCTGCTGGGCGGACAAAACATCAACGTGGAAGCCGCCGCCATGTCCCTGGACCAGGAATCCAACGGCGCGATCCTCGTGCTGCGGGTAAACCAGGAAGTCCCAGAAGAGCTGTTCGAGGAAATCGGCGAGTCTCTGGGAGGGGCACGCAAGTTCCAGCTCGACCTGGACTAGGCTGTACAGCTTTTACTGGGTTTGTGGCCCCTTTTGGGGCCTGTTTTAGGGGCCTCTTTTGGGCAAAACCCGGGAAGCATAACCCGGGTTTCGGTAACTTTTCAGGCTGCAAATTTGCTATTTGAATGTTTTTCTTCCGAGATCCGAGTTTTGCTTCCCGGGGATCTCGGAATCGGGCATGTCAGGTGTTGTGGCTGCCGTTTCGTCCCGCTGGAAGCTTGACCCCGACATTACGCCCCCGAGGTTGCTCCAAAAATGCGTCCACGAGCCCGAACTTCGGGAGGGTAATGTCGGGGGCAACGCATAAATAACCCAACAAGGCTCCGGCTCTGGCAGCTGGAGCCTCAGCCAAACCAGATAACAGCATTTGCCCCAGTTGCTAGAAACCTTTACCATTACCACTCATGAAAACAATTCCCGTTACTGTTTTGAGTGGCTTTCTTGGCGCAGGTAAGACGACGTTGCTGAATCATATCCTCGCGAACCGCGAGGGGCGGAAGATTGCGGTGATCGTCAATGATTTCTCCGAGGTCAACATTGATGCAGCGCTCGTGGAGGGGGAGGGCCAGCTCACGCGCGGCGAGGATCGCTTCGTGGAGCTGTCCAACGGTTGCATTTGCTGCACGCTGCGCGAGGACCTCATTGAATCGGTGACTGAGCTTGCTAAGACGGGCAAGTATGACCACGTGGTCATCGAGTCGACGGGTATTTCCGAGCCGATGCCGGTCGCTGCCACCTTCGACTGGACCTTCGAGGATGGTTTCCGTTTGGGAGACATCGCGGCGATTGACTCCATGGTGACCTTGGTCGATGCTTCCTCCTTCCTTCCGATGCTCCGCAAGGGCGAAAAGCTTGCCGACGCCGACCGCGCCGCCACCGAGGACGATATGCGCACGGTGTCCGACTTGCTGGTGGACCAGGTGGAGTTTGCCGACCTCATTTTGATTACCAAGTCTGATATTGCTGGGGAAACTGAGACCGAAAAGGTGATCCAGACGGTGCGGGCTATGAACCCGCGGGCGAAGATTGTCCGCGTCTCTCATGGTGAGGTGGACTTGGAACTGGTGCTGGATTCCCGGCTCTACAACGAGGCAACCGCCCGCACCTATGAGGGGTTTGCGGAGGAGATGGCTACCCCGCACACCCCGGAGACGGAGGAGTATGGCATTTCCTCCTTCGTGTTCCGCAGCGATCGCCCGTTTAATAAGGATCGTTTGCTCAAGGCGCTGCGTTCTTCGCGTGGTTTGGTGCGCTCCAAGGGCTTTTGCTGGATCGACAATGATGTGACCGTGGTGCAGTCGTGGCAGCAGGCGGGGCCGAATCTGGAGATCCGTCCGGCCGCGCTGTGGGCGCAGGTGGAGCAAACTCCTGGGTCGGAGATCGTGCTGATTGGTGTGGGCTTTGATCGTGATGCGGTGCGGGAGTCGTTTGAGCAGGCGGTTCTGACGGATAGGGAAGTAGCTGCCATGTTGGGTTGATTCGTGCTACACTCACTTCTATCCCGTGAAGTGAGAAAGGAATCCCAGATGTTGAAACTTGCTGTTATTGGTGGCGACGGTATCGGCCCAGAGGTCACCGCCGAAGCCCTGAAGGTGCTGCGCGCCGTTCGCGATGACATCGAGGTCACCGAATATGACCTCGGCGCGCGCCGCTACCTGAAAAACGGCGAGCTGCTTACCGACGCCGACCTGGATTCCTTGAAAGAACACGACGCCATCTTGCTGGGTGCCATCGGCGCACCAGGCGAGGTTCCCCCGGGAGTGCTGGAGCGTGGCCTGCTGCTGCAGCTGCGTTTTCAGCTGGACCACCACGTGAATTTGCGCCCGGCAAAGCTGTACCCGACGTCGACAAGCCCGCTGGCAAACCCCGGTGAGATTGACTTCGTCGTCGTCCGCGAAGGCACCGAAGGGCTGTACTGCGGTAACGGCGGTAACCTGCGCGTCGGCACGCCACACGAGGTCGCGTCCGAGGTATCCCAAAACACCCGCTACGGCGTGGAGCGCGTGGTGCGCGACGCGTTCGAGCGCGCCATGTCCCGCCGCAAGCACCTGACCCTCGTGCATAAGACCAACGTGCTGGTCAACGCCGGTGGGCTGTGGGAACGCACCGTGGCCGAGGTGGCCACCGAATACCCAGAAGTCACGGTGGAATACAACCACATCGACGCCGCCACCATCTACATGGTGACAGACCCGCAGCGCTACGACGTCATCGTCACCGACAACCTCTTCGGTGACATCCTCACCGACCTCGCCGGCGCCGTCACCGGCGGCATTGGCCTCGCAGCCTCCGGAAACATCGACGCCACCCGCACCTACCCATCCATGTTCGAACCAGTTCACGGCTCCGCGCCAGACATCGCCGGCCAGGGCATCGCCGACCCATCCGCAGCGATCCTGTCTGCCGCACTCATGCTGCGCCACCTGGGCGACGTTGAGAACGCCGAGCGCATCGAGAAGGCAGTGGAAGCCGACGTGGTTACCCGCACCGAAGTAAAAACTTCCGAAATCGGAGACAGGATCGCCGCCAGCGTTTAATCTCATGGCATGACTGTTGAACTGGAGGAAATCCAGAATTTCCTGAGCTCTTTCGCTCCCTTCTCCGAACTCGACGAAGCCACCCTGGCCTCGCTCCCGGCGCGCATGGACATGACCTACGCACGCCGGGGCGACGTCATCTTCAACGCGGGGGAGAAAAACCACTTCATGTACGTGATCCGCTCCGGCGCGATCGACGTGCTGGACGCGGATGGGGTGCTGCTGGACCGTCGTGAAGCAGGGCGTTCCTTCGGATACTCCACCTTGCCCGAGGACTCAGACTCGCTCTACACGATGATCGCCGTGGAAGACAGTCTGCTGCTGCGCTTGCCCCGCGAACCCTTCCTGGAAGTCGCCGAAACGCACCCCCTGTTCCGCAGCCACTACGCCACCCAAAGTGCGCGTATCCGCGCAGCGGCGAACCAGCTCCGCGACAGCTCCAGCGCCGACGTGCTCCGCACCAAACTCGGCGAATTCATGATCCCCGAACCAGCCCAGATCGCCCCCGGCTCCACCATCCAGGAAGCAGCTGCACTCATGCAGCAGAAAAACGTATCCTCGCTCCTCATCGCGCCGGGAGCCCACCTGGAAGGCATCATCACCGATCGCGACCTGCGCAAACTCGTGGCAACCGGTGGGGATATTCAGCGCCCAGTAGAAGCGATCATGACTCCGGATCCCATCACCGCCACCCCGGAAACACTCGCCTTTGAGGCCATGCTGATGATGGCAGAGCGGGGGATTCACCACTTACCGGTCGTCGATAGTGGCGTGCTCGTCGGTATCGTCGCCTCCGCCGACATTATGCGGCTGCTGCGCCATGACCCGATCTACCTCACCGCCGACCTGTCCCGCAGGAACACCCCCGAAGAGCTCGGGGAAGTCTATTCCAATGCCGCTGACGTGGCGGTGCGCTTCATCGAACGCGGAGCATCCGCTGAGGAAGTGACCGCGCTGCTCACCGTCGCCGCCGACGCCCTGGCACGCAGGCTGCTGCAGCTCGGCGAGGAAAAATTCGGCCCCGCCCCCGTACCCTACTGCTTCGTTGTGGTCGGCTCGCAGGGGCGCCGCGGCATGGGACTCGCCTCCGACCAAGACAACTGCCTCGTCCTGTCCGACTCCTACAACGAAGCCGAACACGGCGCCTACTTTGAGCAGCTGAGCCAGTTCGTGTGCACCGGCCTGGACAAAGCAGGCCAGGCGCTGTGCCCAGGGGACATGATGGCAATGAACCCGCAATGGCGCATGACGGTGACCGAATGGGTGGCAAAATTCCGCACCTGGATCACCGCGCCCGAGCCCGACGCCCTGCTGCACGCCCAAACCTTCTTCGACTTCCGAGGAATTTACGGTTCGCTGGAACTGGCGGAAGAAGTCCATGCAGCTGCCGTCGAGATGGCACAGGGAGCTGGCCGTATGCACGCGCACCTGGCCGCCCTCGCCGCGCGCCGGGAACCACCCCTGGGATTTTTCCGCGGCTTCGTGCTGGACCGCTCGGGGGAGTATGCACACACACTCGATGTGAAAAAGGGTGGGATTGCGGCGGTGGTCCAGATGGGCCGACTGTTTGCGCTGGCTTCCGGCGCGCCTGAGGTGGGTACGATCGACCGGCTGCACGCGGCCGCCGGGAAGGCGGTTTCCCAGCAGGGGGCAAGCGACCTTATCGACGCCTACGAGTTCCTCTTCACCATGTCCCTGCGTTGGCAGGCGGATCAAATCCGCTCCGGGCAGAAAGCGAGTTACCATGTTGACCCAAGCTCGCTCGGAAAGCTTGACCGCGAGCATCTGCGCGACGCCTTCCAGGTGATCAAGTCCATTCAGACCGCGTTGACCACGAAATTCCCGGTGCGCAGCATATGAGACTGTTCAAGCCAAACCCCGCAGTGGCGGACCTGCAGCTCCTCGCCGTGGACATCGAAACCACGGGACTTAAACCCGGACGCGACAAAATTCTGTCCATCGGTTGGGTGCCCGTCAACGGCGACGTCATCGACCTCTCCGGGGCCGGTTACTTCGTCATCTCCGACACCGCTGACGTCAGCTCCAGCGTGAGTATCCACGGGCTTACCGACGACGCCCTCGCCGCCGGGGTCCCCCTGTCTGAGGCACTCCCGGTGTTTCAGGAGGCGCTGGGGGAGCGAGTGATGCTCGCGCACTACGCCAGCATCGAACGAGACTTCCTCCGCCATGCACTAGGACGTTCCTTTAAGCCCGACATCGTGGATACCTTCGCACTCGAACGCCGCCATATGGAACGCATGGGAACCTACCCACGCGGCGAGGACCTGCGACTTCCGCGCATCCGAGCCCGGTACGAGCTCCCCAACTACCGTTCGCACAACGCACTTACCGACGCCCTGGCCTGCGCGGAACTGTATCTATGTCTTATAAAGAAATATTCCTTAGGTAGCTTAAGCAACCTGCAGCCATGAGATGTGTATGATTCACCTATGCGTATTGGACGAATTGCCACCCCAGAAGGAATGACCTTTTGTGTCATTGATGACGAAGGAACCACTGCCAAGCAAATTGCGGGCCACCCATTTGAGGCCCCAACTTATACCGGCAAAGAGTGGCCCCTCTCAGAGGTTCGCCTGCTCGCCCCAATGCTGCCAGGCAAAATTGTGGCACTGGGCCGTAACTACGCAGACCATGTAGCCGAGGTGTTCAAAAAGAGTGCAGAGTCCCTGCCTCCCACCATCTTCATCAAGCCATCCACCGCAGTCATCGGCCCTGGCAATGCCATCAAGATCCCTGACTTTGCCACCAAGGTCGAGTTCGAGGGCGAAGTGGCTATGGTGATTAACCGACCGTGCAAGAACGTCAAGGCAGAAGACTGGCAGGACTACGTGCTCGGCTTCACCATCCTCAACGACGTCTCCTCCCGCGACCTGCAGTTCGCCGACGGCCAGTGGGCACGCGCCAAGGGCATCGACACCTTCGCACCGATGGGCCCCTGGATCGAAACCGACCTGTCCAAGTTCGAGTTCGACAACATCTCCATCAAGGCGCACCTGACGCAAAACGGCGAGACCACCACGCCACAGGACTCCAACTCCAACCAGATGATCAAAACCTTTGGCGAAATCCTGGAGATGATCACCGCCTCCATGACGCTGCTGCCAGGCGATGTTGTCACCACCGGTTCTCCGGCTGGCACCAAGGAAATGTTCCCTGGTGACTTCATCGAGATCGAAGTACCGGGTATCGGCAAGCTGGGGAACCCAGTCGAGCGGGCATAGGTTTTATTTGAGAAGGCCTTTTGTGTTTCGCCTTCTCACATGTGCGGCTAGGGGGCGGGGGTTAGGGAGGCGTTTTTGCGCCACAGGAGCCGCAACCGTCTCATTTGCCTCAGCTGTCACGGTATTGGGGCGGGGTGATGGCTGCTTAATCTTCGCCCCGACATTACTCTCCCGAAGTTCGGGCTGGTGGGGGGATTTTTAGGGCTACCTCGGGGGCGTAATGTCGGGGTCAACGCTCCTGCAATCAATTCCAGCACCCAGGCAATTGCGCGCCTGAAAAAATTGCAAGCAACATGGAGACCGAAAAGGGAAACAAGCTGTAACAAAAGTCTTCGCAGGCTCACAACCTTAATGGCAGCGAAAGTACGAGTCCTTAAGAAAGAAGGTCGTCATGTTTGCAATGTCCAGCAAGAAGGTAGCAGGAGTAGGCGCTGCTCTGGTGGCAGTGTGTGCATTGTCCGCGTGTGGGCAGAAGCCAGCCGAAGCAGACAGCACTATGCAAGAGGAGAAAGTTGCCCCAGCCGTGGAGCTTGCGGTGCATGGTGTCATTGCACCTCTCGCTGAGCTCTCGGTCATCTCTCCGTGCCTGGAAGGGGATACGGGAGCTAAGTTCACCAGCTCTTTTGGTGTGTCCGGCGACATGCATCCGGCAGCTGATTCGCCGAACCTGCTCGGCACCTTGGAACTGCCAGCAGATGTTCAACCGTCCGATCCAAATGATCCACACTATGTGACGGTGACGTGTGACTCGTCGGGAGCGGAAAGCACGGTCCGAATCGAGGAGAGGAATGTACACGGATCCGGTAGCGAAGCTCTCCTGGAAGAGTTCAAGTAAGACAGTTAGGGTTACGTGAATTCAGAAGAGTTATCAGACGCTGCGCGTTTCACCAGGATTTACCGCGAGACGTATCCGAAGGTGCTGACGTATATGCGTCGCCGTACCGACGAAGGCACTGCCCCAGATCTCACTGCTGAAGTGTTTACCAGGGCGTGGCGAAAGCGCAGCGACCTGTGGCGAGCTAAAACCCCGTTGGCCTGGCTGTACGGAATCTCCCGCAATGTGGTGCTGGAGTTCTATCGCAGCCGAGGCCACGACCAAGAAGCCATGCAGGCGTTGGAACATAATGTTGTGCAGCACGCAGACAAAAACGACGCGGTAGATCAGGCCCTTGACATTGCCGCGGCACTGAAAACCATGCACGAAAAGGATCGCGAGATCCTGTTACTAAGTGCGTGGGAAGACTTAGAGGGCGCTGACCTTGGCGCAGTGCTGGGGGTATCAGCAGGTGCGGCACGTGTTCGGCTGCACCGGGCTCGCGCCCGACTCACTAAGACATTAAACGAGGCATTGACAGAGCAACACCATAAACAACGAAAAGAGCAGTAGGTCCCAATCATGACTTCCAACGATGATTTGGCGCAGCACCGAGCCCTGAAACTGCTGCGTCAACACAATCCAGTCCCAGACGAAGAACTCACCAGCGAGCAACAGCAGGTCCAAGAACAGACCCTTAAGAAAATCCTCGGCGACGAGGCTTCAGAGAATGTGGCGTCGCGAAGAGTAAAGAGGCTGTGGCCGGTGCTTGTCGCAGCCTCGGCGCTCGTCCTGGCTAGCGTCGTGGCCGTTCCAATGCTGAGCCCGCAGCCCGCCGATGCGCAGGAAGTACTCCTCCAGGCCAGCGAAGCCGCAGCGAGCGCCCCAGATTTGGCCGAGGTAGGAATCGCCGGGCAACAATTCCAGCGCCGCGTGGACGCAGACAACAGCGGTGAGGTGACTACCTCGATGAAAATCGATGCATCGAACGTGCTGCGGGTCGAGGTAGCAACGAGTCCGGGACCTATCAGCAACGAGCTGAGCACTTTTGCACAGCAGTTGCAGTCGCACAATGGCGAACCGCTCACTATGGTGGCGGAAGCGAACATCGCTGCGGGTGATAACGGGAAACTGGCGCAGATTGTTGCCGAGCACTACGGCGACGACACCGCGCGAGGCATCCTGGAATTCCTCATGCTGCCTGGCGTCAATGCCGAGGCCACGCAAGCCTTCTACCGGATGCTCGCTGAATTGCCCGGCAACAAGGTGGCGAAGAAGCCGGCCACGGAAGCGCTGTCCAACGATGAAGTGGTCACCATTGAGCGCAAGGGAGATGGCCTGGAGATGTCTTTGCTCCCAGCCTCCGGGCGGCTCATTGAAGTGAAGAACCTCATCGCCCCTGGGTTAACCACCACTGTCCAGGCAGCAGGGTTGCTGGGTTGCGTGAACATTGTTGAGCAGGGAGCGCCAGAGAGCGTCAGCCTCGCCTGCGCCGACGGCAATTACCTGCTCACCGACCTCACTTGGGACAACTGGAACGCCCCAGAAGCCCAGGGACGAGGCAACGCATGGGTCAATGATTGCGACCCGAGCTGCGCCGAGGCTGAGCAGAAACAGTACCCAGTTACTGTCACCGTCAGCGAGAAGCGAAACTGCGGCTACAACCTGGATGTGTACAACAAGCTCAGCGTCACGTACGGGGAGCAAAAGCCAAAGTATTCCGAGCAGCAGGAAAGCTTCGATATAGGCTGCGCCCAATAGCGCCGGGCTTATCGACGTTCCATCCCCAAGGCTCGTGACCTGACACACCAGCTATTGTTAGGTCATGAGTCAACACTTTGAAGAGCTTTACGCATCCAAAGAACAGGTCTGGTCCGGCAATCCCAACGAAAACCTGGTAGCCACGGTCACCGGCTGGGAACCCGGCACTGCCCTGGATATCGGCTGCGGCGAAGGCGCCGACCTCGCATGGCTGCACGAACAGGGCTGGCAGGTGACCGGAATTGATCCCTCCCCGACCGCGGTCCAGCGCGCGGGGAAGGCATGCCCCGAGGCCTCCTTGCATGTGGGAACTTTTGAGGAGCTAGACCTCGGAACCTTCGACCTCGTGGTTGCCTGCTATGTGCCGCTGGCCAAGGATGCGGGCGAGAAGCTCAAGGCCTCCTTGAACCCGGGCGGGACGTTGGTCCTGCTCCATCACGAGTTCCCGGAGCACCAAGCGCCGGAGGACTACCTCATGCCGCACAATGCGCGCGAGCTACTTGGCGAAGACTGGGAGATCAGCGTGGAGAAGAAAGCACGCCACGTGAGTGAAGGCCACGGTAAGCATCACAAGGATGATCTCGTCCTAAAGGCCCAGTGCGCGCAGGATGGTGCGTAGCTTCGCATCCGTTTCCGCAAGCTCAGCGGCAGGATCTGACGAGGAGACGATCCCGCCACCAGCCCACGCCCGGGCAGTGAGCCCGTCGGGAGCCACTTCCGCGCAGCGAATAGCCACCATGTATTCGCCGTCGCCGGATCGGTCGCACCAGCCGACAGCCCCGGCATAGAAACCGCGCGGGGTTTCCACCGCCTCAATGAGCGCCTCGGCGGCATCGACCGGGGTGCCGCAGATTGCGGGGGTGGGGTGAACCAAAAGGGCCAGTTCCAGCGCGTTCATCTCTTTAGAAAGCGTGCCGACGATCGGCGTAGCCAAATGCCACATCTCGTCGGTTTTGGTTAACTCTGGAACGGATGGCGCAGAAAGGGAAGAACACACTGGCTCCAGCGCCCGAAGCAGATGCTCGACCACAAAGCGGTGTTCCGCGAGGTCTTTGGCGCTGGCCTGCAGGTCAGCGCCGGCTAGGTGATCGCGGACCGGGTCGTCGTTACGCGGCGCAGAACCGGCGAGCGGGTAGGCCGTGACGGTGGAACCCTGCAGCTTAATCAGCACCTCCGGGGAGCTGCCGACCAGGAAGCCGCGGCCGACGGGGCCCAGATCGGCGATGAACCCGTCGCAGTGACTGGAGTTGTCGATGAGTCGCGCCGCCACCAGGCGGGGATCTACCGGGCAATCAAAGTCGATGTCCACGGCGCGCGCGAGCACCACCTTCTCCAGCGGGGTGTGCGACAGGGTCCCCACCGCCGCCGCGACGCGCTCCTCATGCTCCCCAGGGGACGGATCAAAGCCCGCCACCTGCGCGGACAGCTCAGAACCGGGGCCCACCCGGTAGTAAGCGTGCGGCTCCAGGGGGCCGTCCTCACGGATGATCTTTTCTGGCACCGTCAGCGCCGCCGGGGCATCGCGCAAAAAGGGGAGTGCGCCCACCACCATGTCATGCTCACCGGCCTTGAGCGCGGCAACAGCCTCCCGCGGGTCCGTGTAGCTTTGCACCGATCCTTGGGTGCGTACAGATCCATGTGCGCGGGAAAGCAGGAAGTCGGGTGCAGTGGTCGGACGCATAGGCTCTATACTATCCAGCATGACTACACGCGTTCGTTTCTGCCCATCCCCAACTGGTACCCCGCACGTCGGCATGGTGCGCACCGCCCTGTTCAACTGGGCATACGCCCGCCACACCGGCGGCAAGCTCATCTTCCGTATTGAGGACACCGACGCCGCACGCGATAGTGAGGAAAGCTACCAGGCCATCATCGACTCGCTCACCTGGCTGGGCATGGATTGGGACGAAGGCGTCGTCAAGGGCGGCCCGCACGAACCATACCGCCAGTCGCAGCGCATGGACATCTACGCCGACGTGTTGCGCAAGCTTATCGACGCCGGTGAGGTTTATCCCGCGTACTCAACGGCAGCCGAGGTGGAGGAACGCCACAAGGCAGCTGGTCGGGATCCGAAACTGGGATACGACAACTACGACCGCGACTTGACCGAAGAGCAGATCGAAGCGTTCAAGGCCGAGGGCCGCGAGCCAGTCTGGCGCCTGCGCATGCCTGACAAGGACTGGACCTGGACCGACCTCGTCCGTGGCGAGATCACCTTCAAGGGCTCCACCCAGCCGGACTATGTGGTGGCCCGCTCCAACGGTGCACCGCTGTATACGCTGGTCAACCCTGTCGACGATGCCCTCATGGGTATTACCCACGTCCTGCGCGGTGAGGACCTGCTGCCGTCGACCCCGCGCCAGCTTGCCCTTTACGAGGCGCTGCAGCGGATCGGTGTGGCGTCCTTTACTCCGGAGTTCGGCCACCTGCCATTCGTGATGGGGGAGGGCAACAAGAAGCTGTCCAAGCGTGACCCACAGTCCAATCTGTTCAACCACCGCGACGCCGGCATCATCCCAGAAGGCATGCTGAACTACCTGGCACTGCTGGGTTGGTCCCTCGCCGGCGATGAAGACATCTTCACGGTACAGCAGCTGGTGGAGAACTTCGACATCAAGGAAGTGCTGTCCAACCCAGCCCGCTTCGACGAAAAGAAGCTGCTCGCCATCAACGCCGACCACATCCGCCTGCTGTCTCCTGAGGATTTTGCTTCACGATTCCGTGCCTACCTGGAGGAGTACACCTCCTTCCCAGCTTCCTATGACGCGGAGAAATTCGCCTTCCTGGCATCGCTGACCCAGACCCGCATCAAGACCCTCTCCGAGGGCTGGGACCTGGTCAAATTCCTGTTCACTGCGGACGCCGACTTGGAGCTGGACGAGAAGTCTGCCCGCAAGAACCTGAAAGAGGACGCGGTGCAGCCACTCCAGGTGGCCATTTCCGTGCTTACGGAGCTGGAGACCTTTGATACGGCTTCGATCGAAGCTGCCCTGTCCAAGGCACTCATCGAGGACCTGGAACTCAAGCCACGCAAGGCCTACGGCGCGCTCCGCGTCGCCATCTCCGGCGCAGCCGTATCCCCACCGCTGTTCGAATCCACGGAACTGCTGGGCAAGGAATCCACCCTGTTCCGCCTCCGTAAGTGCCTGGAACAGACCCCTTACAACGCAGAATAACCACAACAACAAAGCGTGTGACCTGCGGATTTGTACAGGTCGCACGCTTGTGGTTATAGTATTCCTCGTTGCACAGCACAGCAAGTGCTGGAAAACATTGGCCTATGGTGTAATTGGCAACACAAGGGTTTCTGGTACCCTCATTCTAGGTTCGAGTCCTGGTAGGCCAGCTGGTGTTATCACCTAAGCCCCGTTCGTCTAGCGGCCTAGGACGCCGGCCTCTCACGCCGGTAACACGGGTTCAAATCCCGTACGGGGTACAAACAATTCCCGCTTCACTCTTGTGGAGCGGGAATTTTGGGTTAAGGGACACAATGTGTGTCTGGTCGGCGTGTTGTCGGTTGTTACTTCACTTCTGGGGGCTTTGATCACGGCCCCCTGAAGTTTCTTACTAAACCCCGGGAAGCATTCCCCGGATCTCGGGCCCAACACAGTGAAATAGCAGGTGTGAAGCCTAAAAAATCACCGAAACCCGGGGAACGCTTCCCGGGTTTTGCGGAGTTAAGCAGCACAAGGGTGCGAACCTGCGGTTCAGACTCCTTCGGGAGATACCCAACGAGCTTGCAGCATCGGTCATTGCGGTTGAGCCGACAGCACAAGCATGGAAGGCCCGAAAAGTTCGCCGCGTGTGTGAGATCAGCTTTGGTGTTGGTGATGCCGTTGTTTTTGCTTTGTCCCAGGCAGACGGGGCATCGGGTCGGTTTTTGGGTCACCGGAGTTAGGTAACCGCACCTGCTAGCACAGGTGCGGTATCACTGGCGGTATTGAACAAGATTTGTGGGTTTACAAGGCCCGAAACAATATACAGCACCTGTTTACATGCCCTGACCTGGCTTTACTGTGGAATTCAGACACACATTTCTTATACGGCCCGCCGATGTGTATGTCCTGACTTGGTTTCTTAGCTGTGAAAGCAGATCATTGTTGTTTCTCGATGGTGCGTTGTAGCTGGCCAGGATGGTGTTCCCGGTGTGCCATCTCAGCGCATGAGGGGGGTATCGGGGCCGGTTGGTAGAGAACGCTTGGTGGAGAATTCGAGAGGAAGTGGCGTCAAATCTAAAATTAGGTTGTTTTCCATTTGAACTCTCTACCAACCGTTCTCTACCAACTGTTGTGGTGACTGGTGATGTCGTTCTTCCTGAACGTAGGGGCGCCGGTTCCTAGCCACCATGGTGGAGCATTGAGCAGGGTTAAGCACCTAAAGCCCTGGCTTTGCTTGATCATGGAATCTAGACGTTTACCCTAGATCATGAACACCGTGGCGTTGTTGCCTCCCAAGCAGGTGATGAGTTTATTCGGTGCCGTTGAGCAGTGCATGGTGTAACTCTGATTGGTCACCGGGCTCATCACATCTACCGATGATTGCAGGTAGTCGCGCACATTCTGCCCGGTGGGATTCAAACCGTCTGTTTGGGCACGAAAGACTGCCTTTGCAAACTCGCAGCTCGTATTCTCGCCCGCCGCAACCATTTTGAGGGCGAAACCGTCGCCATAGATGCAGATCGTGGACTTTTGACCGTTGATTGTGATGGGTGCGCCGACGCCCGGGTTCTTCCGGAGCTGTTCCATGATCTCCTCAGTGGAGGACGCCGGGGGAGGGGTGGAGGCCATTGCAATGTGCGTCTCCTGGGACACCTCAGTGACAGTGGTGACCACGGTAGCCGGTGACGCAGGTGCGCTAGCGGAGGTGGTCGTCGGTTCGCTGGCGCGCTGAGGATCAGGTGCCGGCTCGCTCTGACTACACGCAGACAACGCCGCCGCCAGGAGAATAATCGTCAGCCGTTTCATACCTTCAACCTTACGCCCGTAGGGAAGATGTGGGGATCGGACACTTTTCTTTCTGCAAACCCCCGGTTGCGGGCAACAGGGGTGGTGAGAGAAAGCGGTTATTGGTTGGGGGAAACATGGGGTTCCAACACTTCCCGCAAATACTGGTTTCCTTGTCTCACCTCGTGATTTTTTAGAAGCCAACAGTATGTTCTCGCACCACGTAACGGTTTACACGATTTGCAGCGGGGTAGGGCGAAGTGTGTATTTGGCGGCCTAATTCATTAGTGGTGGGGTGTCTAGATTAAGGTAACAGTTGGATAGCAGGAAGCTGTGTTTTTCGTAGATGCAGCCTATAGGAAGGAGTGAGAAGGTGTCTTCGGACGTGCACGCGGAGTCGCTCGCGGAGCTGACTACCGATAGTCCTGAGCAAACAGCCAAAGAGTGGCCACGTCAACGAGCAGGGTTAATCGGTGGCGTCATTTTGGCATTGCTGGTGTACTTCATTTTCCCCAGCAACGCGGCGGAAATTGTGCTGAATTCTGACGCTGAGGCTACCGCTGACTTGCAGGCCATGCGTATTACCGCCGCCGCGGCTGTGCTGATGGGTGCGTGGTGGATGACGGAAGCTATTCCGCTCGCCGCAACGGCTCTGGTACCCCTGGTGATTTTCCCAGTGTTGCAGGTGGAGGAGTTCGGTAAGGTTTCTGGACCATACGCCTCACCAACCATCTTCCTGTTCATGTCTGGATTCATCCTTGCCCTGGGCATGCAGAAATGGAATCTGCACCGTCGGCTCGCACTGGTGGTGGTGCTGGCGGTTGGAACGAAACCGAAGCAGCTGATCGCCGGCTTCATGATCGCAACAGGCTTTTTGTCCATGTGGGTGTCTAACACCGCAACCGCCGTGGTGATGCTGCCGATCGGTATGTCCGTGTTGGCGCTCACCGCGGACATCGTCGGCGGTTTCAAGGAACAAAAGAACTTCGCTACCGCGCTGATGCTGGGCATTGCGTACTCCGCGTCGATCGGTTCCCTGGGCACGATCATCGGTACTCCTCCAAATGCGCTGCTGGTCGCTTACATGGCAGAAAACCATGACATTCACATTGGCTTCGGCAAATGGATGCTAGTCGGTGTGCCACTGGCAGTGGTCTTCATGGCGATCGCATGGTTCGCGCTGGTGACGGTATTCAAGCCAGAGATGAACGACATTCCGGGTGGTCGCGAGGTCATCCAGCGTGAACTGGTTGGAATGGGCGCCATTACCGCGCAGGAGAAAATGGTGGGAGGCGTGTTCCTTCTTGCAGCGTTGTCCTGGATTTTCGTTCCATTCATCCTGAAGCTGACCGGTTCGAACCTGCTGCTGTCCGATTCCGCGATCGGTATGACCGCAGCTATCATGCTGTTCCTTATCCCTGCGAACGCGAAAACCGGTGAACGCTTGATGGACTGGACCACGGCTAACACCTTGCCGTGGGACGTGCTGCTGCTGTTCGGTGGTGGCCTGGCGCTGTCGAAGATGTTCTCCAGCTCGGGTCTTTCCCTGTGGATCGGTGAGCTGGCTTCTGGCCTGGCCGTGCTGCCAACGGTTCTGATCATCGCTTGCGTTGCGGCGCTGGTGCTTATCTTGACGGAGTTCACGTCGAACACTGCTACCGCAGCGGCCTTTCTCCCAATCATGGGTGGTGTAGCTGTGGGTATCGGCCTGACCGAAAAAGGTGGCGACGTCAACGTGCTGCTGCTCACCATCCCGGTAGCGCTCGCTGCTACCTGTGCATTCATGCTTCCAGTGGCCACTCCACCGAACGCGATTGCCTTCGGTTCCGGCTACGTCAAGATCGGCGACATGGTCAAGGGCGGTATCTGGTTGAACATCATCGCGGTGTTCCTGACCACCATTGTGGTTTACGCACTCGCTGTACCTGTGTTTGGACTAGTGGTGTAAGGGTATACTAGCCTCAGTGCGACACCGCGTCGCACCGTTGAACAAAGGAAACGAATGTTTGAGGCGCTGTATGGCACGCGTAGACGTGCACTGTTAACCGTGATCGGATGGATAGTACTGATCGGAGCGTTGACGATTACAGCGCCCACCTTGGATGATGTCCTAACCCCAGGTAACAATGACGCAGGCCCTAGTGCACCGTCCACTAAGGCTGAACAGGTCATAGAAGAAAACTTCCCGGACTCGGATGCGGTTCCCGCGATCCTTACGGTCCGGGGCGGGGATGAAAACGTGGCCAAGGCCCTGGCCACCATCGATTCGGTGCGGGATGAGGCTTCCCGCTTCGGGCCGTCGATTAGCGCTGCATGTCAGCGCCCGGGACCCAACTGCGTCCCAGCCAACCCTCAGGAGGCAGTCAGCGCCGACGGTGACACTCACTTGGTGATCGTGCCTGTGACGGGCGACCCAACTACTACTGAGTATCGTGACGATATTAAAACGCTCCGCGCGCAGCTAAGTGAAGCGTTCGACGGGGTAGATCTCACCAGCGATGAGTCACCAGTGCACGTCACTGGACCAGTGGGAATCGTCACCGATACTGTCAATGTGTTTGCCGGCGGCGACAAGGTGCTACTGCTGGCTACGGTGCTGCTGGTTCTTGTGATTCTGTTAGCGGTGTACCGCGCGCCACTCATGGCGCTGCTGCCACTGTTTGCGGTGGGGATGGCAATGCGTTTGGCGCAGACCACCGGAGCGCTAGCAGCTGACGCTGGGCTCATTGAGATTTCAAGCCAAACCGCATCAATCATGACAGTTTTGCTTTTCGGCGTTGGTACGGATTACGCGTTGATTATCACTGCCCGTTGGCGAGAGCAGCTGCGCGATACCAGCGAGGGGGGAGCTGCGATGGTGCAGGCAATGCGTCGCGTCCTGCCCGTACTACTTTCCAGCGTTGGCACTATCGTGGCTGCCATGTTGGCGCTGCTCGCGACTCAATCTCCTGCGCTGCGCGGATTCGGCCCATATCTTGCGCTCGGGGTGATCGCAGCAATGATCGCCTCTCTGACCTTGCTGCCAGCCCTGATGGTGCTCGCGGGGCGTGCGGCCCTATGGCCAACCAAGCCGGAACTTGGTCATGACTCCAAGATTTGGACCAAGGTTGCGGACCTAACTTCCCACAAGCCCAAGGCGGTGCTTGCTGGCTCGGTTGCCCTGATGATTGTCCTGAGCTGCGGTTTGATGAACTACGCGGTTTCCTACAACCTCATGTCCGGTTTTCGCGTTGCTACCGACTCCGCGGCTGGCCAAAAGGTCATCGCGCAGGATTTCGGTAAAGGTGAAATAGCGCCGTCCACCCTCGTTATCACCGGACAGAACGCAGGGGATGCGGCCGCCGCCGTTGCCGAGAAACTCCCACAGCAGCTTGACGACGCCGTGCGCCGCGCATCGTTTAGCCCCCGCCAGGATGTCTCTGAGGATGGCTCGGTAGCTAGGGTAGATATCGTTCTCAAAGAAGACCCCTACGAGGTCGAAGCATTCGATCTGCTGAATCGTGCCACCGATACTGCAAAAGAGATTGCCGGGCCTCAATATGATGTCGAAAGCTCAGGTGAAACAGCAATTGCCCGCGATAGTGCGGACGAGGTCACTGCCGACTTCTTGCTGCTCGTGCCACTCATTTTCGTGATCATCGGACTCATTTTGGCCGTACTCCTACGTTCCTGGCTTGCGCCGTTGTACCTGATTGCGACCCTGGCCCTGTCCTTCGCAGCAACGTTGGGACTTGTTGCATTCATCGCTCTTAACGTTCAAGGCGACACAGGATACGGCAGCTTCGTTCCCGTGTACGTGCTGGTGTTCCTCACCGCTCTCGGCGTGGACTACACCATTTTTGTGATGGCTCGACTGCGGGAAGAACTGCACGACAAAACGATGGTGGAAGCGATGCGAAGGGCCATCATTACAACGGGCGGTGTTGTCTCTTCGGCAGGTCTAATTCTTGCTGCGACTTTCGCTGTCCTCATGACACAACCAATCCGCGAACTGTATCAGTTCGGCATGGCCATGATGCTCGGAATTTTGATCGATACGTTCATCATCCGGCCACTCATGGTGCCGGCGATCGTATCCCTGCTAGGGGATCGTGCCCTGCTGCCTAGCAAACCAGGTGTGGCTGCGCGCTAGTACAGGTACACGACAGCGTTGTTACCGCCAGAGCATGTGATGATGCTGCTCTCATCGAGCGAACATTTCATGGTGTACATCTGGTCGGTAACGGGGCTGCGCACCTCTACGGTGGGTTTCAATGCATCCTTAACGTTGTCGTACCTCGAGTTGAGGCCGCTTGCTAGCGCGCCCATCACATTAAGCCCGAAATCGCAGGAAGTATTTGGGCCCACAGACACCATTCTTAGCCCGTAACCGTCGCCCTGAGTGCACAAACTAGAGGCAACGCCATTGACGTGAACCGTGCCTCCCGGTACGGCGCCATTCGATAACTCGGCATGCAGCTGCTCGTGGGCGGGCGTAAGCCCGGACGGGTTCCGAGCAGCAGCCACAGGGGGAGCTGAAGACGCGGACGTAGCCGGCGCCGAGGGGGCGGACGGTGTCACAGTCACCGAAACTGTTTGCGTAGCGGTAGCTGTCGAGGTGACGGCAGATGGTGAAGGGGCAGGGGACGACGCAGGCTCTGGGTTACTGGCGCAGCCAGCAAGCAAGCCAACTAAAACTAAACCAAGGGGTGCTCTCATGGGCGCCAGGATATCTGGGGATGGCATCGTTAAGCCACGCCTGAAATATTCTGACGGGTGAGTTGCCCGCTGTCTGCGGAATGGAAAAAGAGTGAAAAACTGGTCATAACCACTGGGAAATGCAACTTTTCACAAACCCTTCCCATAGCGTTAAAAGGGGCATATGCTGCTGGTATACAACGTTGTATAGCAAGAGCACCCAACATAGATAGGAGAGTGAATGGTAGAGGCGAAAGACATCCGACGCACTGCCGTCGCACCTTCTGTAAAGCGTGCACAGCCATAATCCAATCCTTCGAGAATGCGTCAGAAATGCGCGAAGGTGGAGCTACCAGAAGGAAAGTGCATGAGCAGATCGTCCGCATCAACGGCTCGTTGAGCGCACACTCGGCACCTTTTCCCTACAGAGATACAGTGGACGTTGTCCCCGCCAGCAAGAGGGGCAAACGAAACTTCCACCCCGACGCCGACCTAAGTTGTGAACGAAGTTCAACGACAGGCCAATGCGTTATCGAAAGGAAACCCCGCCCGACAAGGCGGGGCATTTCCATGCTGGGGTCCAAACAAAAATGTGTTTAACCTGCAGATTTGTTGTAAAAGGGTGGGGACGTTTACTATTGCCTAGTCCGTTACGAACAAGCGAACAAGCCCCGTTCGTCTAGCGGCCTAGGACGCCGGCCTCTCACGCCGGTAACACGGGTTCAAATCCCGTACGGGGTACTCACTTTAAGAAAGCAGTCAGCTGGGTTTTACGCTGGCTGCTTTTTGCTTAGGCTTTTTAGTGGCTTAAGGGGGGTAAGCCTCTTTTGTTGCGTGAAACCCGGGAAGCGTTTCCCGGGTCTCGCAGGTGAATCAGGTGAAGCAGGTCCTTGGCCCCCCTGGGTTTCTCGGGTTAACCCCCAAGCAAAAACCCCAAAAGACTAAAACAGCAGTGGCAACCCTTGCGCTGCTGTGGTGCGCCAGGAGTAGCTAGCAATGGGCGTCAGGTTGGTCTCGTCTGGCGAGATTTCCAGCACGTTGCGTGCGAGGAGGGGGAGCGAGGCTGCTGGTTGCACGATCCCGGAGGTGCCGACGACGATCAGCAGGTCGCATTCTTGAATGAGTTCTTCGGCGCGGGCCCATTCTTTAGTAGGGAGCATCTCTCCGAACCACACCACGCCGGGCCTGATGAGATTCCCGCATAGTGGGCAAGCCGGTGGGGTGTGGGTGAGCTCACCGCGAAAGGGGCGGGAGCAGATGGTGCAGCGGTAGTCGAAGAGGCTGCCATGAAGGTGGATGACCTCTTGGGATCCGCCACGTTCGTGCAGGTTGTCGATGTTTTGTGTGATCACCGGAAAGGACGCCAGGGCGCGGTGGCCGGCGTTGGGCTTAGCCTCGGAGGCGCGGCGGGCGCGCTCTAAGTACCAGCGCCACATGGGGTCTGGGTTGCGGGCCCAGGCGTCGATGCTGGCCATGGCGGTGGGGTCAACGTTTTCCCACAGGCCGGTTTCGGCGTCACGGTAGGTTTCCAGCCCAGATTCGGCGCTCATGCCAGCGCCGGTGAAGGCGACGATACGCTGCGCCTTGTCGACGAGCGTCTGGACGGGATCTGGAACCTGCCTCATGCCTTAAGAGGCTAGCTGATTGGCTGCTTCGATGAGCAGCGCTCCCCATTTTTCACCTGCGTCGCGGGGGAAGCGGGCATCAAGTCCGGAGATGGACAGGGCGGCGATAATGGTGTTGCCGGGGCCGAAGACGGGGACGGAGACGGAGGCGAGTCCGGCTTCGCGTTCGGAGAAGGACACAGCCCACCCGTTTTCGCGTACCTCTGTGAGATCTGATGCGGTGAATGCGGCGTCGTTAAGCACGCGTGCGCGGACCTCGTCACTGCCGAAAGCGGCGAACACCCGGGCGGCCGAGCCTGCGGTGAGGGAGAGGCGGGAGCCGACGGGCACGGAGTTGTGGAGCCCCGAGGTGGGCTCCACGGTGGCGACGCAGAGGCGGGTGTTGCCGGAGATGCGGTAGAGCTGCACGGATTCGCCGGTCAGTTCCATAATCTGGTGCATGAGCGGGGTGGCGGTTTCGATGAGGAGGTCGCCGTGCCCGGAGCTCAAGGAGACGAGGCCGGGGCCGATGCGCCAGCGACCGTCATCGGTGCGGGAGAGGAATTCGTGGGCCTCGAGGGCCGTCGCGAGGCGGTGCGTGGTTGCCCGTGGCAGCCCGGTGTCTTCGCAGAGTTGGGCTAGGGAGCGAGGACCATCGGCGACGGCCTGCAGGATCAGTACGGAGCGATCCAGTACTTTGATTCCGCTTGTGATGTCACCTGTGCTATCGTGTTCCATGTTATGATACTAACATCTCAATATATGGAATTCAATATCTAAGGAGGAGGCTCTCATGGGTAAGGGATTAACCCTGGCAGAAAAGGTGTGGAACGACCATGTCGTCACAAAAGGCGAGAACGGCTCGCCAGATCTAATCTACATCGATCTCCACCTTATCCACGAAGTCACCTCGCCCCAAGCCTTCGACGGCCTGCGGCTTGCCGGACGCAAGGTGCGCCGCCCGGATCTGACCATCGCCACCGAGGACCACAACGTCCCCACAACAGGGGTGGAAACCGGCGCGATCTCCGAAATTAAGGACATGATTTCCCGCACACAGGTGGAAACCTTGCGGAAAAACGCCGAAGAGTTCGGCATCCGCCTGCACCCGATGGGGGACATCGAACAGGGCATCGTGCACGTCGTCGGCCCGCAGCTTGGCCTGACGCAGCCCGGTATGACCGTCGTCTGCGGTGACTCCCACACCTCCACCCACGGTGCCTTCGGCTCCATCGCCATGGGCATCGGCACCTCCGAAGTGGAGCACGTGCTGGCCACACAAACGCTGCCGCTCAAGCCGTTCAAGACCATGGCCGTCAACGTCTCAGGCGAGCTTGCCGACGGCGTATCCGCCAAAGACCTGATCCTCGCGATCATCGCCCAGATTGGTACCGGCGGCGGCCAGGGACACATCATCGAATACCGCGGCGAAGCGATCGAGAAGCTGTCGATGGAAGCCCGCATGACCATCTGCAACATGTCCATCGAGGCAGGCGCCCGCGCCGGTATGATCGCCCCAGACCAGGTCACCTACGACTTCCTCAAAGACCGCCCCCACGCCCCACAAGGCGAGGACTGGGACAAGGCTGTGGCGTACTGGAACTCCCTGCGCACCGATGACGATGCCGAGTTCGACACCGTCGTCGAGATCGACGGCTCCGCCCTCACCCCATTTGTCACCTGGGGCACCAACCCTGGCCAGGGCGCGCCACTGGGGGCCGCCGTCCCGAACCCAGAAGACATCGCCGAGGACTCCGAGCGCGCCGCCGCCGAAAAGGCGATCGACTACATGGGGCTGACCCCTGGACAGCCACTGCGGGAGATCAAGATCGACACCGTTTTCGTCGGTTCCTGCACCAACGGCCGCCTGGAGGATCTACGCACCGCCGCCGACATCGTCCGCGGTCGCACCATCTCCCCGGACACCCGGATGCTGGTCGTCCCAGGTTCCGCGCGGGTCCGCGAACAAGCTATCGCAGAAGGCTTGGACAAGATCTTCACCGACTTCGGCGCCGAATTCCGTGCGCCGGGCTGCTCCATGTGCCTTGGCATGAACCCGGACCAGCTCGCGCCGGGGGAGCGCTCCGCATCCACCTCCAACCGCAACTTTGAGGGGCGCCAGGGCGTCGGTGGCCGCACCCACCTCGTGTCCCCAGCCGTTGCTGCCGCAACTGCCGTCGCCGGCCACCTGGCCAGCCCAGCCGACATCTAAAGGAGAGTCATCATGGAAAAGTTCACCACTCACACCGGCGTTGGCGTTCCACTGAAGGCCTCCAATGTCGACACCGACCAGATCATCCCAGCGGTCTTCCTCAAGCGTGTCACCCGCTCCGGCTTCGACGATGGTCTCTTTGCCTCCTGGCGCAAAAACCCCGACTTCATCCTGAACCAGGACGCCTACAAATCAGGTTCCGTCCTGGTCGCGGGTCCCGACTTCGGCACAGGCTCCTCCCGTGAGCACGCCGTGTGGGCCCTGATGGATTACGGTTTCCGCGTGGTTATCTCCTCCCGCTTCGCTGACATCTTCCGTGGCAACTCGGGCAAGGCCGGCTTGCTGGCAGCCCAGTGCTCCCAGGAAGACGTGGAGCTGCTGTGGAAGGTGATGGAGGCACAGCCAGGCCTAGAGCTCGAAGTGAACCTGGAAAACCGCACCATCACCGCAGGCGACGTTGTCGTGCCGTTCGACATCGACGACTACACCCGTTGGCGCCTCATGGAAGGCCTAGATGACATCAGCCTCACCCTGCGCGGCGAGGACGAGATCTCCGCCTTTGAGGCGAAGCGCCCTTCCTTCAAACCGGCAACTATTTAACCGGGAGGGCGCTGGCCAAGTAGTCGGCGCCCGTGAGCTCCCCATTGTTGAAGGAGAGCACCCACACCGAGCCCTTTTTGCACGGGATCTCTTCCAGCGGGAGGCGTCCCTTCGCAGAAAGGGCTGCAATCATGTCGGGAATGATCGTGCCCTGGGCCACCACGACCTTGGTGCCGCCCTCGGCAATCAGGTCCTCAAAGCGACGCTGCGCATTGGCCATCTCGCTGATCCAGGCATCATCCCCGAGCAGCGGGTCGACGACCACCGGCACCCCCAGCTCGTCCGCGATGGGGGCCGCCGTGGACTGGCAGCGGTCAGGTACTGCGGAGTACACCTCGGTGGGCCCGAACGGCAGCAGCATCGGGGCGAGCATTTCCGCTTGCCGACGCCCCTTCTTATCCAGCGGCCGAAGATCGTCATTGCCAGCCCAGGTCTGGCGATCATGGGCTTTGGCGTGGCGGACATACAAAATCCGAGTGGTAGCGGGGAGTCGGAACCGCTTCTCCGCCTTGGTGAGCACAGTGCGGTCGACCTCGTATGAGAGCAACTCTTTAGCCTCGGCGATGCTCACCCAGCGGATCTCATCCACCTCATCGTTGGGGATAAACTCGCCACCGAGCACCTCGCCGGTCCAGTAGTACACCACCTTGGTGCGATCGAGCACCGGGTACGTGACCTTGCCGAGCAGCTTGCCGAGCCGCACCTCAAACCCGGTTTCTTCCTTGATCTCGCGGTACGCCGTCACAGGCAGGGACTCGCCTGGGTCCACTTTGCCCTTGGCAAGTGACCAGTCGTCGTAATGCGGGCGGTGAATCACGGCGACCTCGATGGAGTCCAGATCCGTGACGTCGCCACGCCACAACACGGCCCCGGCAGCTAGGGTGGAGCGCTTGAACTCCTTGGCCGGGTTGGACGCGATCCGCTGAAAACGGCCGGTCACAGCGAGATCATTGTCCACATCCTTGTCGTTTTCGTGGCGGTTCTTCGCAGGATTCTTCGACATGATCTCTTCCTTAACTAAGATGAAGGACGGTATTAGTCACTATTAAAACACGAGGGAAGTGAAGCCGTGGTTAACGTCGCAGTGATGGGGGCGGGTTCGTGGGGCACCACCATTGCGAAGGTGTTTGCCGACGCCGGGAACACGGTTCACTTATGGGCGCGGCGCGAAGAGCAGGCGCATCGGATCCAAATCACCCGGGAAAATGCTGACTATCTGCCGTCGTTGCAGCTGCCGCCGTCGATAAGTGCGACCGCCGACGCTGCTGTCGCCCTGGACGGCGCGGACATTGTGGTGCTGGCGGTGCCGTCGCAAAGCCTGCGCAGCAATTTGGAAAAGTGGCGGGACCTGATCCCCACGGACGCCACCTTGCTGTCCCTGGCCAAAGGCGTGGAACGGGAGACCAACCTGCGTATGTCTGAGCTGATTGCCCAGGTCACTGGCGCGGATCGGGGGCGGGTCGCGGTGCTTTCCGGACCGAACTTGGCGCGAGAGGTGGCACTGGAGCAGCCCGCCGCCACCGTGATCGCCTGTGAGGACGAAAACCGGGCGAAGCTAGTGCAGGCGGCAGCGTCGGCGCCCTACTTTCGGCCCTACACCAACCACGACGTGATTGGCTGTGAAATCGGGGGCGCCTGTAAAAACGTCATCGCCCTGGCTTGTGGCATGGCCGTGGGTAAAGGGCTAGGGGAAAACACGCTGGCCACCCTCATTACCCGCGGGCTGGCGGAGATTACCCGGCTCGGGGCGTCACTTGGCGCCGACCCCCGCACCTTCTCCGGGCTGGCGGGACTCGGTGACCTAGTTGCCACCTGTTCGTCCTCCCTGTCGCGTAACCGCACCTTCGGTGAACGCCTGGGGCGGGGCCAGACCCTGGAGATCGCCCGGGCGGCAACGAACGGTCAGGTCGCGGAGGGCGTCATCGCGTCCCAAGCGGTGGCGGCCCTGGCGCAGCAGCAGGGGGTGGACATGCCGATTACCCGCGCGGTGTTCGCTGTCTGCCATGAAGGTATGGGCGTGGACGACATGATTTCGGCACTCATGGGCAGGTCAAAGAAATCGGAAGTGAACTAACCCGGGTACCATGTACCCGTGCCCAACAATCTTATTAAAGTAGCAGTCGTTTACGGAGGCCGTAGCTCCGAGCACTCCGTCTCCTGTGTGTCCGCAGGAGCCATCATGAGCCACATCGACCAGGAAAAGTACGAGGTCATCCCGGTCGGCATCACCCAAGACGGCCAGTGGACCGTCGGTGAAACCGACCCTAGCAAGCTGGTGAAACACGACCGCACCCTGCCTAGCGTTGAACTCACCCGGCGCATCAGCCTCTCCGTGGAGCCAGGTACGAAGGGGCAGCTCCGCTTCGACGACGGCTCACTCTACGCCACCGCAGACGTCATCTTCCCCGTTCTGCACGGCCGCTATGGTGAAGACGGCACGATCCAAGGCATGTTCGAGCTCTCCGGCATCCCGTTCGTTGGCCCGGGCGTACTCAGCTCCGCCGGTGGCATGGACAAGGAATACACCAAGAAACTGATGGCGGCCGAAGGTCTGCCGGTGGGGCGGGAGGTGATCCTGCGGGGGCGCACAGAGCTTACCGACGCCGAACAGCAGCTCCTCGGCCTGCCTGTGTTCGTGAAACCTGCTCGCGGAGGCTCCTCCATTGGTATTTCCCGGGTCACCCAGTGGGAGGGTCTGCCTGCTGCCGTGGCGCTTGCCTTCGAACACGACGGCAAGGTCATCGTGGAGGCGGAGGTCGTGGGTTCTGAAGTGGAATGCGGTGTGCTCCAGCACCCAGACGGCACTCTGGTGGCCTCGTACCCGGCGCAGCTGCGCGGTACCGCGGATTCCGACGAAGGTTTCTACGGCTTCGACACCAAATACCTTGACGACGTGGTCACCGCCGACATCCCGGCTGCCTTGCCACCGGCGCAGCTGGAGTTGGTGCAATCACTTGCGATTGAAACATTCAAAGCGATGAACTGCGACGGGCTGGCGCGCGTTGACTTCTTCATCACCGACAAGGGGCCGGTGCTCAACGAAATCAACACCATGCCGGGCTTTACCCCAATTTCCATGTATCCGCAGATGTTTGCGGCCTCCGGCATCGCCTACCCGGACCTACTGGATACCTTGATCCAGCGGGCCTTGGTGCGGGTGCGCTAACGCGCCGTGGTGTTCGCCGCGATTGCCTTGCTCACAGAGGTGATCGCGGCGTTTCCGGCGCTGCTCGGCATGGACATCGCCACGTTCACATCCCGGCCGAGGGCAAAATATGTTCCCGCGGTGGTGCCATTGGCAAGCAGCGTGTCCTCAAACCATGGGATCTCATCCACCTGGTTCAGCTGCGCGCCAGCCTGGTAACCTGCCGGGTCCGCTACACCGCACCGCACCACAATTGGTTCGTGCCCTGGTTTGACCCAGGCGAGCAGGCCCGGGTAGTCCTCTGGCAGGGCAGCCCGGGTGTAGCCGTCCGCCAGATCCTGGGGGAGCGCCGGCAGCAGGGCCCGGCACTGCGGGTCGGCGGCGTGCGGGGCCGCGAGCTGCGTCAATGGGATCGGGTTCGGTGCGGAATCAGTCTTCTTTAGCTGCGCCATCGCATCCGACAGGTCCGCCACTGGGGTATCCGCCCGCTTGGCGGCAGTGGAATCCATGGTCACCGCCACCACTGGGAAGGTGTCCACCGAGTACCAGGTCTGCATTGTCGATCCTGGGGTGGCGTCGATAATCTGCAGCCACTTGGTGCCGGCATCCTCCGTCAGCGTCGACAGCTCGGTGTATTGCAGCGGCAGCGTCACACCACAGCGCAAAGTGACCCGGTCCAGGGAGTTGGACGCCCAGGCCGCGGCGCCCGCCGGGGCAGGCTCCGCCAACTCAGCGCGACCATGCCCCAGCACCTTCTTCGGAAGATTGTCCAACAACGCCCGACACTCAGCAGAATCGGCGTCGGGGGAATCCAACGCGGTCATACTCACCGGCTGGTTCGCTGCGGTGGAATACACTAGCTTTGCCCCGACCAGGACACCGACGGCCAACACGACGGCCAATCCAAGTGCGATATAAAGAGGTGTTCTATTAAGTTGGGAAGCTGCAGGCTCGGTCATAAATACCCAGCTTAGCCAGTGAAGTGAAGGAGCCACATGAAACACCCCCAGCAGACCATCGGCGATATTGGGGAGCGCGAAACCATCGCCCGAATCGTGGCGGTTGCGCCGTCGTCCCGCAATGGCGATGACGCCGCGGTCCTGGGGCAACCGGCGCCCAACTCCCGCACCGTGGTTACCACCGACATGCTGGTGGAAGGGCGACACTTCCGGCAGGACTGGTCCACGCCGGAAGAAATCGGCAAGCGGGCGATCTTGCAGAACTTCGCAGACATTGAAGCGATGGGCGCCCGCCCTGTCGCAGCGGTACTCGGGCTCTCTGCCCCGGAAAGCACTCCGATCGACACCGTAGAAGGCATCGCCCGCGGTGTGGAAACCCAGGTGGCGTTTTACAACGCAGAACTGGTGGGCGGCGACATCACCAGTGGTGACATTCTCACCCTGTCCGTCACAGCGATCGGGTCCCTCGGTGGCTCCGCAGCACCACTGACCCTGGATCGGGCCCGGCCCGGGCAACAGTTGGTGGCAGCAGGCCGCATCGGATACTCGGCCGCCGGGCTGGCATTGCTCAGCGAATACGGACGCGAGGCAGTACCCGAGGAACTCATGCCCCTCGTGCACGCATTCGTCAGCCCCAGCTTGCTCCCTGGACGTGGCGTGATCGCCCGCGCCACCGGCGCAACCTGCATGACGGACAACTCAGACGGGCTGGTCGCGGATCTAGGAACCATCGCCGGCCGATCCCGCGTCACCATCGACCTTGACCCTGTTGCTATTGCACCAGATGAACTGCAAACACAGGCCGGTGAGCTCCTCGGCGTTGACCCATGGACCTGGATCCTCGGCGGTGGGGAAGACCACACCCTGCTCGCCACCACTGCCCGCGCGGTGCCCAGCGGTTTCCGGCCCATCGGCCGGGTACTCAAGGCCAGCTCCCACGGCGTCCTCCTCGGCGGTGAAACTCCAGCCGTAACCTCCGGGTGGGTGAGCTTCTAATGCATCCATCGTGGGAACCAGTATTCGCGGACATCAAGGCCGACTGCGTGGCGATGCGCCAGAAAGTGGGCCAGAATTTTCTGCCCCCGGAAGCCGACGTCTTCCGTGCTTTCCGCACCCCGTTTGAGGACGTGAAGGTGCTCATCCTGGGCCAGGATCCGTACCCGACCCCCGGCCACGCGATGGGGCTGTCCTTCTCCGTGGCCCGCGACGTGCGCCCACTGCCACGTAGCTTGAACAATATTTACGCGGAGCTCAACGCAGACCTCGGCATCCCAGTTCCACAGCACGGGGATCTTTCCGCCTGGGCTGAGCAGGGAGTGATGCTGCTTAACCGAGTGCTCACTGTCGCGCCGGGGCAACCGGGGTCGCATCGTGGTTTGGGGTGGGAACCGATCACCCAGCATGTGATTGAGGCGCTCGTGGCCCGGGGTACCCCGCTGGTGGCGGTGCTATGGGGGCGCGATGCCCAGTCCGCGACGCGGTTTCTTGGGGATACCCCCATCATCGCGTCTGCGCACCCGTCGCCGCTATCAGCGCGCAGGGGTTTCTTTGGCTCCCGGCCGTTTTCGCGCGTTAATGAACAACTAGTTGCACTAGGCGCTGAGCCGGTGCAGTGGGAGTTGTAAACTAAACAACTATGTCTGGGGTAGCACGACTTGATGGGCACGGCTTGATTAATTGGGCAAGCCGAGCTGTGGCATTGCTGTCACAGCGCTGTGAAGAGATCAATGCGCTCAATGTGTTCCCAGTTCCCGACGCCGATACCGGCTCGAATATGACGCACACGATGGAGTCCGCGCTGGCTGAGGCGCAGCGGCTCTCGGAGCAAGCGCAGGCGGATGTTGCACAGGTAGCTGCGGCGCTCGCTGCCGGTGCGGTGCGGGGCGCCCGGGGAAATTCAGGTGTGGTAATCAGCCAGGTGCTTCGGGGCATCGCCACGGCTGCTGCCAGTGGCGAGCTGGATGGTGAGGCGGTCCGGGAGGCGCTGAACGTGGCACTGGATATGGTGCTGCGGGCGATTGTGGACCCGGTGGATGGCACGGTGGTGACCGTGCTGCGCGCCACTGTCGCCGCGGTCAACGATGCTGCCGATAGCTCCCTCGAAGCGATCGTGGGCACCGCGGTCAGTGCGGCCCGGGTGGCGCTGAAGAAAACGCCGTCGCAGCTGGAGGCGTTGCGGGAGGCGGGCGTCGTCGATGCCGGCGGGAAAGGCTTTGTGCTGCTTCTCGACGCCCTGGCCGACGAAATCGGGGGTACCGATTGGAACTCAAGCACCCACACCATTGCCCACGGTCACCACAGCATCCCGGCCGAGCTGGAAGTGATGTTCTATATTTCGGACGCTGACCTGGATGAGCTCACGGCAACGCTCACGCCGTTGGGCAACAGTCTGCTCATCGCCCGCGACTCCGAAACGAGCGGCCAGGTACACATTCACAGCGCGGTGGCCGGTAGTGTCATTGAGCAGTCCTACCAGCGCGGCACCATCACTGACCTGCGCATTGAAGTGCTGCCCGGAGTGGAGCAAGCCCCGAAGATCAACCGGCTAGTGCTCGCGATCGCCCCTGCTGGGCCGATCGCCCAGCTGTACTCCGAATCCGGGGCGACGGTGATCACCCGGGGCGCCGGAGACATTGTGTCTGACATCGTGGCCAAGGTCCGCTCTGCCGCGGTGGACGAGGTGATCCTGCTGCCGAACGGCATGCTGGAATACGGCGAGCTGGTGAACGCGGAACTGGCCAGCCACGCCATCGACGCCGCCATGCACATCCTGCCTACCGCCCGGCTCGTTTCCGGGATTGCGGCGCTGGCGGTGCACGATCCTGGCCAACCGCTGGCCGTGGACACCTACGCCATGGCGGAAGCAGCCGGTTCCATGCGCACGGCCGTGCTCACCCGCGCCGACAAGGCACGACTCACCCAAGCAGGGGCCTGCTCCCGCGGGGATGTCCTGGTCACCTCTGGCGCGGACACCGTGCTGGTGGCCGACGATGTCCAAGATGCCACGGAGAAAACAGTATTGCGGCTGCTGCAGGGCGGGGGAGAGCTGGTCACGCTCCTGGTGACGAATGAGGCGGCGCGGGAATTGGACGTCGAGAAGCTGCGTGCGTCGCTCGGCACCCGCAGCAACGTGGAAATCATGGTGTACCCGGCGGACGGCATTGACAAGCTTGCCGAGATTGGCGTGGAATAATGCTCGGCTGGTCTGACGAACGCGCCCTGGCAGACCTGCTGCCCGCGAAAGAGGCAGCCAAAATTACCAAAGCGTTCGGCTACACCACCGCCTATGAACTCCTCACGCACTTCCCGCGCGCCTACTCGCACCACGGCAGCGCCGTTTCCATTGACAATGCTGAGGAAGGCGACCAAGTCACGCTCATCGGCACGGTGGTCTCGGGCGGAACCATCCGCACCCGCAGTGGAAAGAAGCTCACCAAGGTGCGCATTTACTACGGCCTCGGTGAAGTTGAAGCCACTTTCTTTAACTCCTGGCTCGCCGAAAAACAGCTCCGCCAGGGCGTGAACGTCATGGTGTCTGGCAAAGTGAAATACTTCCGCGGCAACATCGAAATCTCCCACCCCGATTTTGTGGTGCTGCCACAGCCAGGGGAGAAACCCCGCAAAGCTACCGGTAAACTCAAAGACCTCTCCGCCTTCGCCTCCACCGAAGAACTCGAAGCACTCCTGGCCACCCTCGAGTACATCCCGATCTACCCCGCGAAAAAGGGCTACACCGCGTGGGGCATGATGGGCGCCGTGCGACACGTCCTCGCCCAGACACCACCCATCCCAGAGCCCCTCGATGAGTTTCCGGATTTCCTCGTCAGCTTCGATGACGCCCTGCGCGGTGCGCACTTCCCAGACGAACGCGGGCCACAACCTTTCATCGACAGGCTGAAATACAGCGAAGCTCTCGGGCTCGCCTTGGTCCTGGCGCTACGCCGCGCCGACACCGAGGCCCAAAACGCACCCGCGTGCGCAGCAACCGACACTGGAGTTCGGGCCGACTTCATGGCACGGCTGCCGTTCCCCCTCACCGCCGGGCAAACCGCGGTGGTCGCAGACATTACCGGCGACCTCGCCCAGGAAACCCCGATGCAGCGCCTCCTTCAAGGCGAAGTCGGCTCCGGAAAAACCATCGTCGCCCTCATCGCCATGCTCCAAGCCATCGATGCAGGCCGCCAATGCGCGCTGCTTGCCCCCACCGAAGTACTCGCCGTGCAACATGCCCGCAGCCTCACCGCCACGCTTACCGACGCCGGACTGCCCACCTCCGTGGTCGCCCTCACCGGATCTATGCCCGTCAAACAGAAAAAACAAGCGCTGCTCGACATTGTCTCCGGGCAAGCCGACATCATCGTTGGCACGCACGCACTTATCCAGGACACCGTCGAATTCTTCGATTTGGGGCTCGTGGTCGTCGATGAGCAGCACCGCTTCGGCGTGGAGCAACGCGACCGCCTGCGCGGTAAGGGGAGGGGCGATATCACCCCGCACTTGCTCGTCATGACCGCCACGCCCATCCCACGCACCGTGGCCATGACCTTCTTCGCGGACCTCGCCACCTCCACCCTCAAAGAACTCCCGCAGGGCAGGCAAGAAATCCAAACTTCCGTGGTCCCCGAATTCAAACCCGACTGGGTGGCGCGCGCCTGGGAGCGGATCCGGGAAGAAGTCGCGGCAGGACGGCAAGCGTTCGTGGTGTGCCCGCGCATCGAAGGCGAAGGCGGGGTACTGGAAACCCTGGAAGTGGTCCGGGGAGTGTATCCGGAGCTATCCGTGGCCATGCTGCACGGGAGGATGAGCGGCGAAGAAAAAGACCACGTCATGGCAGACTTCGCCGCCGGAGGGATCGACATCCTCGTCGCCACCACCGTCATCGAAGTCGGCATCAACGTGCCCAACGCCACCGTCATGTACATCCGGCAGGCCCACAACTTCGGTGTGTCGCAGCTCCACCAACTCCGCGGCCGCGTCGGACGAGGATCCCACAAATCGCTGTGCCTGCTGCACACCGACATGCCACCCGAATCCGCTTCCTACGAACGCCTCACAGCTGTCGCCGCCACCACCGACGGCTTCGAACTCGCCGAACTCGACCTGCGCACCCGCCAAGAAGGCGACGTCCTCGGCACCGCCCAATCCGGCACCCGCAGAAGCATGAAACTCCTCAGCCTCATTCACGACCGCCCCATCATCGAACGGGCCACCACGGACGCCACCGCCATGGTGGCCAGGAATCGGACATTAGCCGAAAAACTCGTGACCGGGATCGAGGGTCAAGACTTTTTGGACAAGAGTTAGACTAGACGCATGAAAATCTGTGCCCCCTTCGCAGGAATAGTGCGCTATGTCGTCGAACCTGGCGCCACCGTCGCCACAGGAGACACCCTCGCCATGGTCGAAACCGTCAAACTCGAGGCGCCCGTCGTCGCGCCGGGGCCAGGGGTAGTGGGCCCGTTTGCTTTCGAGGATTTTGCTGACGTCACCGGTGGAGACGTGCTGCTGGAGGTCGGAGAGCTATGAACCGCATCATTTCCGGCGAAGCCCGTGGCCGTAAGATCAAGGTCCCGCCAGAGGGCACCCGCCCGACGTCCGATCGAGCCCGTGAAGGGCTGTTTTCTTCGCTCCAGGTGCGCTTTGGATTCGAGGATTCTAACGTCCTTGACCTGTTTGCCGGTTCGGGCGCCCTCGGGTTGGAAGCGGCGTCCCGTGGCGCGGAGCACGTGGTGCTGGTGGACAACTCCCCGCAGGCGTGCGAGGTGATGCGGTTTAACGCGAGCGTCGTGAAGCACCCGCGCGTGGACGTGGTGGAGGCGAAAACGTCCGTCTATCTGGCCGGCGCGCCCCGCGACTACTTCGACATGGTGCTTATCGACCCGCCCTACGAGCTTGCCGACGACGCAGTGGTCGAAATGCTGCACGCGCTGACGCCATGCCTGGCCGATGGGGCCGCGGTGGTGGTGGAACGCCATGTAGACTCGCCGGAAACGGCGTGGCCGAAGTGGTTCGTGCCGACGACCCAGAAGCTCAAGAAGCGCACCTACGGCATTGCCCGCATGGATATGGCCGTCTTCCACAAGGAGTTAGTGTGCGAGTAGCCTGCCCTGGTTCTTTTGACCCTGTGACCCTCGGCCACCTCAACATTTTTGAGCGCAGCGCGGCGCTGTATGACGAAGTAGTTGTGCTGGTCACTTACAACCCGAACAAGCAAGGCATGTTCACGGCGTCCGAACGGGTGGCGCTCATCGAATCCGTAGTGTCCCACCTACCCAACGTCACCGTCGATTCCTGGTCCGGACTGCTCGTGGACTACACCACCGCGCACGACATCCCGGCCCTGGTCAAGGGACTGCGCTCCTCACTCGACTATGAATACGAGCTACCGATGGCGCAAATGAACAAGCGCCTCTCCGGAGTGGAAACCAACTTCCTCATGACCGACCCGGAGCTCGGGTACATCTCTTCGACCTTGTGCAAAGAGGTGGCTAAGTATGGCGGATCGCTGGAAGGGCTGCTTCCTGAGGTCGTTGTCGCAGCGCTCCTGGAGAAAATGCGGGGTTAATTTGTGGCACTCCTCATTCTCATTCTGTGCATTGTTGCGTTAGGCTCCGGACTGCAACGAGTCGCCGGCATGGGGCTGGGACTCATTGCGGCCCCGATTCTGGCGATCGCGATGGGGCCTGTTCAAGGCGTCATGGTGGTGAATGTACTTGCCATGATCAACGCCACCATGACTGCCTACACCGTCCGCGAACACATTGACTGGCGCAGGTGCTGGTGGATCGGCTCCGTGTTCGTGGTGGGGTCAGTGGCAGGCGCCTTGCTTATCAAATCAGTATCAAACGCGCTGCTCCTGATCATTTTCGGCAGCCTGATCCTGGTCGCTTTGTTCATCGTGTCGGTACTCAAAGGGCGCATGCCGGAACCACGCGGGCGACTGCCGCTGCTGGTCACTGGTGTAGTCGGAGGCTTTACGAATACCCTGGCCGCCGTCGCGGGGCCAGTGATCACCGTCTATGCGCAAGCCGCGAAATGGGAGCACCGCTCCTTTTCCGCCACCCTGCAACCACTCTTTGCGATCTCCGGAGCAACCTCTTTTTTCATCAAAATACTCATGGGAGCCGGCGGGCTCGGGGACACCCCATGGCAAGTCTGGCCAGTGGGAATCCTCGGCATGTTTATCGGGATTTTTATCGGCACGCGACTAGCTCAAGTGATCGCGCGGCCAGTGGCCCACAAGCTTGCGCTGTTCCTGGCCTCCGCCGGTGGTTTCTCAGCGCTGGTGCGGGGGTTGCTGGCGCTGTAGCAGCTAAAGTTCGAGACCTGGAATTCGAGACTGGGAGTGGAATGGGCTAAGTAGCAGGTGTGCGACAGTTTTATTCACCGAGACTCGAATTCCAGATGTCGAGTTTTGCTGGGAGGAGGGGACCCCGGAAATCGAGCGTACGGATGGGATCATTTAAGCACAGAAAATCCCATCCGTACGCTAAATTCCGGTTCTGATCACTACAACAAGCTCGACAAGAATGCCTGCGTGCGCTCGTGCTTCGGGTTGTCCAGTACTTCGGCAGGGGTGCCGGACTCCACCACGACGCCGCCATCCATAAAGACAATCTGATCCGCGACCTCGCGGGCAAAGCCCATCTCGTGCGTGACGACGAGCATGGTCATGCCCTCATCCGCCAGCTCGCGCATCACACGCAGAACTTCGCCGACGAGTTCTGGGTCGAGGGCAGAGGTTGGCTCGTCGAAGAGCATGAGCTTTGGCTTCATGGCCACGGCGCGTGCGATGGCGACGCGTTGTTGCTGGCCGCCGGAGAGCTGGACTGGGTAGGCGTCGGCTTTGTGCTCGAGGCCAACTTGTTTCAGCAAAGACATGGCCAGCGAGCGGGCTTCGGACTCCGGAACGCCCTTGACCAGGATCGGGGCTTCGATGATGTTCTCGATCACGGTGCGGTGTGGGAACAGGTTGAACTGCTGGAACACCATGCCGATGTCTTGGCGCTGCTTGGCGGCTTCCTTTTCGGAGATCTCGTAGAGGACGCCGTCTTTTTCGTGGTAGCCGATGAGCTCACCGTCGACGTACAGGCGGCCGGCGGTGATCTTTTCCAGGTGGTTCACGCACCGCAGGATGGTGGACTTGCCGGAGCCGGATGGGCCGATGAGGCAGGTCACGGAGCCGCGCGGTACTTGCAGGTCGATGCCTTTGAGGACATGCAGTTGGCCGAATTTCTTTTGGATGCGCTGGGCATGAATCATCAGTTCCGACATTACTTCTCCTCGGTGATTTCGACGTTGCCTGGGAGTCGACCTTCGGCGTCGGCAAGCGCGGCTAGTTGGCGGGCGGTGAGCTGGCGGCGGGCGCCGCGGTCGTAGTACTTCTCCACGTAAGTCTGGATGACCATGAGCAGGGAGGTGATGGCGAGGTACCAGGTGGCGGCGACGAGCAGCATAGGGACCGGCTCGAAGAGGGCGTTCGAGATGTCCATTGCGCGGCCGTACAGTTCACCGGCGTAGGGGATGGCGATGACCAGGGACGTGGTCTTGAGCAGGGAGATGAACTCGTTGCCGGTTGGCGGGACGATGATGCGCATGGCCTGTGGCAGTACCGTGCGACGCATCGTCTGCCACCAGCTCATACCCAGCGCCTTGGACGCTTCGACCTGGCCTTCTGGCACCGCTTGGATGCCGGCGCGGACGATTTCGGCCATGTAGGCGCCTTCGTTCAGACCCAGGCCCAGCACCGCGAGGAGGAACGCGTTCCTAAAGGCGGACTCGAGGCTGATTTCGGTGAAACCGAGGTTCACGCTGGAGTAGATCGCGCCGATCAGACCCCAGAACACCAGCTGGACGTACACCGGAGTGCCGCGGAAAATCCACAGGTAGACCCAGGACACGCCCCGCAACACGGGGTTCGGGGACATGCGAAGGACGGCGAGTAATGCGCCCAAAAGCACGCCGATGAGCATGGCCAACACGGTGATGGCGAGAGTGTGCAGGGCGGCGGTGGCGATGCGGGTATCGAAGAGGTACTGGAAGTAGGTATCCCAGCCGTAGGCGTCGTTACGCGCGGCGCTAATGACGAACAGCACGGCGAGCGCCAGCAGGATGGTGGCGGCGACCATGCGGCCCGGGTGGCGAAGCGGTTTCGCCTGGATGGTTTCTGATTGAGTCATGGTGTCCTTCTATTCGCCGTTGATGGTCGCTTGGGGTTTGAGGCCTTCGGTGACGCCCCACGGTTTGAGGGTTTCGGCGTAGTCACCGGTGTCGATGAGGTGTTGCAGTGCCGCTTCGAGGGCCGGGGCCAGTTCGGAGCCCTTCGGCACCGGCCAACCGTAGTCGGCGGCGTCGAAGATATTCCCAGATTTCTCGATCTTGCCGTCCGCACGCGCAATAGCGTAAGCGGTGATCGGAGAGTCCGCAGACACGGCGTCAGCTCGACCGAGCACCAGGGCGGTAAAGGCCTGGTCGGAAGTCTCGTAGGAGAGCATCTTGATCGGAGCCTTGCCCTGGTTCACACACTCTTCGGAGCGGACTGCGACGTCGTCGGATTCGGACACAGTGCCTTTCTGCACGGCCACAGTCAAGCCACAAGCGTTGTCTGGGTCGACGGGCTTGCCGGTTTGTTGCGCCCACTGGAGGCCGGCGCTGAGGTAATTGACAAAGTCATAGTTCTTCCGCCGCTCTTCGCTGTCGGTGAACCCCGAGGCGCCAAAGTCGACGGTGCCAGCGCTAATCGACGGCAGAATCAGGCTGAAATCCTGTTCCTGCACGATAAGCTCAAGCCCCATCACCGCGGCAGCGGCGCGCGCCAAATCGACATCGATGCCGATGATGGTGCCATGTGAGTCCTTGAACTCCATCGGGGCGAACGGCGGGTTGGTGCCGATGGAAATCGTGCCTCGTTGTCGAATATTCTCCGGAACCATCGCCTGGATCTCAGGCACCGCGGCTGGCTTTATTTCTTGCCAGCCCTCGGGGTTCCCGGTTTCCTCGTTGGTGACGCACGCGGTGAGTGTGCAGGTGAGCACGGCCGCGGCGCACAACGTAAGGAATCGTCGCATAGTAGTAACCTTCTGAATAATTTGCAGTTACTAGTAATATATGCAGGTGGGGGTGGGGTGAGCAAACTCAGCGCACGGGCTATGATTTCAGTCAGATACATAGCCTTGAAAGGTGGCACCATGCGTCGGTTGTTAGCGGCCGTATTGTTCTTTGTCACTGCCCCGGTTGCGCATGCGGCCGAGCCCCAGACCTGCGCTGACGTGGAAATCATCGCTACGGCCGGGACAGGGGCGGCCTCGGTGTACGACGACCCTGCGAACATCGTCAGCTTCGGGGTGGGGACTAACTTCGTGGCCCACGTGGTTGAGCGTTTCGGCAACGTGAGTGCGTGGCAGACTCCCTATCCCGCGAGCGCAGGCGTGGCGGGGACCGTCGGGCCGAACAAGGACACCGTGGTTCTGCCATATGGGAAGTCGCAGCAGATCGGCGTGGAACGCGTGGTCGGTCGGCTTTCTGAGATGGCCCCGGCGTGCCCGAATACGAAGTGGATACTGGTCGGATTCTCCCAAGGGGCCGACATCACCGGGGACGTAGCCCAGCTGATTTCCTCCCGTCAGGCCCCCATCGGCCCCGACCGGCTGCTGGCGGCGTACCTCGTTGCGGATCCGGGGCGGGCACGGGTACTGGACCAGGACGGCATGACCGACACGGGGACCTCCGGCACTATGACCGCTGATGGGGCGGTGTTGGTGCGAACCAGTGCGTCGTCCCCCGCGCCAGGGACGGTGGGTCTTGCCGGTGCACGCCCCAACGGCGCCTTCAGCAACCTGCCCGGCAAGGTGCGGCACATCTGCGCCGGCGATGACCCTGCCTGCACTGTAATGCCTGGCGGCTTGCTTGCGGGTGCCGCAGCCCGGGCAAACGCCGACCCCGCCGACGGCTACGACGGACACCCCGCGACCCTGCGCAGCATGCTTATCGACGGCTCCCTCCACCGAGCCCTCGGCCCGCACGGTGCCCAGTTGCTTGACGCCGTGACCTTCGGGCGCTTCCAGGAAGCCGAGCAGATCTTCGCGCGAGCTGCTGGCACACCGGGTTTGAGCCCTGAGCAAGCTGCCGCCATCACACTGTTCGGACACGAACTGCTCGGCACCGCGCTCGGCGTGGACATCCCGGACCAATCTTTTACCGGGGACGCTGCGGTAGACAGGTTGATCAACGTTTACCTCACCACCAACCGAGAGCTCAGGTACGCCTCCGCCATGTCGCGCAACCACACCGCATACACAGGTGAGAGTCGCGACAGTGTGGTGCGCATCGACGGCGCGCGGGCCGACGACTGGCTCGAATCCGACATGCACGCCGTTATCACCAAGGAACTGGGGGCTGCACAACATGTGGCACCGGTGCCTTATGCCGAACGTGATACTTGGTGGCAACGCTTTGGGCACCCCCAATGGAGCGCCGTGCAATTTATCCTCGGATCCGATCATCCCTGGGCACGTGCCCTGTGGGACTTCTACGGTCTATAGCTCTTTCCTGTGGCGGCTATCACAACTCTGTATTAAGGTGCGGTTATTACCTGCGACCGCATTGGAGTAGAGATGTTGAGATCCTTTTTGCTGGCAGTGGCGCTTATGCTGCTGCCATTGCCGATAGCCCAGGCCCAAGAGCCCACGAATTCCACCATGCTCATCATGGATGCATCCGGATCCATGGAAGCCCCCGATGGCTCCCGCACCAGAATGGACTCTGCCAAGGAAGCAGCCCACGCGCTGGTGGACTCCCTGCCGGAGACCGCCAACGTGGGATTCATGGCCTACGGCGCGAAGGAATCAAACGCCCCCGAGAACAAGGAAAAGGGCTGCCAGGACATCGAAACCCTGGTGCCAGTGGGAGCGCTAGACCGGAAAGCGTTCCACTCTGGGATCGATGGGTTGAAAGCTAAGGGCTACACCCCGATGGCGAACTCGCTGCTCAAGGCAGCAAAAGAACTGCCTGCTACCGGGGAGCGATCCATCATTCTCGTCTCCGACGGCATCGATTCCTGCGCGCCACCCGAGGTGTGTACCGTGGCTAAAGATCTGGCCAAGCAAGGCGTCGGCCTGACGATCCACACCGTCGGCTTCCAGATCGATGAGGCCGCCCGCGCGGAATTGCAGTGTATCGCCCAGGCCTCCGGCGGGCAGTACCGCGAAGCGCGCGACGCCGCTGAGCTCACTGAAAGCCTGGATTTTTTAGCTAAACGCGCTGCAGTGACCTACCAGACCGCCGGAACCGACTTCGAGTTTGCCGACACCATCGATGGCGCCAAATGGCTTGGCGAAGGGCTTTACCAGACCCGCGTCCTCCCCAACGCTGAGAAAGACGGCAAACTACGCTACATCCGGGTAGCCGTGCCGAAGGGACACGACGCCTACGTCTCGATCACCGGCATCCCAGACCGCGACAAAACCGGTACTTCCGACACCGACGGCGACCTCAACTACTGGTTGGAAGACATCGGGAACACGTCCAATTGAAAAGACTGTGACGGGGACAAATTGTTCATCGATCTCGGACAAACCCATTCGGACGCGTACTCTCCTCCAGAGCCGGAAGCAGCCGTCATCAGGGGAGAAGGCGCCACCGACTGCGACATGGACCAGTGGTACCTCGGCTACGACATCCACACCACCAAGCCCGGTGGCGGGGAAGTCTCCGTCGAAATCCAGGTCTCTTTCGAACCCATCGTCCCTAAGGACCAGGCCCAAAAGTTCCCGGCAGGCGACACAGGGGCAAAGCCAAACCCAGCAGACCTGCCCTTCAAGGATGTTCAGCCAATCACTGGCGGCACAGGCTTTAACGACGCCACCCCAGTCACCCCAGGCGCCTACTCAGACTCCCTCGTGCCAGGAGAATACAAGTTCTACCGCATCCCCGTGAACTGGGGCCAACGACCGGTGGTGACCCTGAAACCAAGCGAATCCAAACGCAACGAAACTGAACACTACGGCGCCACAATCTACTCACCCATCCGTGCCGACATCGAAAGCTTTGACGCTAGTGCGTGGAAGAAGGAAGACGTCAAACCATCCACCGCCACCCTCGACCGCGCGATCCAGTACCACAACCGGACTGCCAACGCAGGAGGTGAAAAGCAAACCATGGCCGGCGATTACTTCATAGGCATATCGATGTACAACTCCTCCTCAGACAAAGATAAGGGTGTTGACCAGCCGTTCGAGATTGCGTTCGATGTCGTCGGCAAGTCGGCTGATGGGCCGGAATGGCGCCCGAAGCTCGTGCCCGGGCCCAAGCCACTGGACAAGCCAGCCAGTGCCGCCACGAGTTCAGCGGCCGCGCCGTCAAGCGCTTCTGACGAGCCTGCCGTGTCCGCCGAGCCAGTGGAGAAAACCGGGATGAGCTTGGGCCAACTCGCCATCGGTGGCGCGGCAGTGCTAGGTGTGATCGTCCTCGTAGCTGTCGCGCTGTTGGTGATGCGCCGGAAGTAATGCGATAGCGATTCGCGCCGCGCCCGCCAGTTAGTTGTGACCCTGGTTGGGTTTCAGGCGTGGTTTTCTAGCTGTGCTAGGTGCCTGGTTTCCAGTGTAGTTGGTTGTTGTTTTCCGATGTTAATCCCAACGATTGATGGTGGGGGCCTTAGCCCGTACCGCCTGGGCCTGCGTCCCGGGTTTTTACGGTAATACGCCGCGGATTTTGCAACCCGATGGTCGAGGATCTGGCGCCAACTACCATCAAAGACCTGCTGGGGCGTAAACCCAGCTAGTCCCCGATGCCGGTCACGGTGGTTGTACTCGTTGATGATCTTGCCAATCGTCTCCACCGCCATCTCGATCGTGGGGTAGATTTCCTTGGCCCAGCGGTGATGCTTGATCGTGCGGTGCGATGACTCCTCGTGTGGATTGTCGTTAGAAACCCCGGGGCGGATCAGCGACATCTCCACACCAGAAGCACTGAGCAGTTTCTTCATCGTATTGCTGGTCATGATCGACCCGTTGTCGCTGTGCACAACCTGCACCCGATTACCGGTGGCACCGATAGTGGCAATAGCCTTCGCGATCAGCTGCTTTGCTAGCGATGTTTCTTGCACGTGTTGGATGGTCCAGGCCACGATCTTGCGGGAATACAGGTCCAACACGGTGTACAGGAACAATCCCTTGTTGAAGTAGGACTGGGGCAGCCAGGTGACATCCCAACACAGCACCTGGCCAGGGGCAGTTGCTGACACAACGGGCATTGCCTTCGGGGCTGCGGCCCGGCGTGCGCACGTTGGCTGCGCGAAGTACTCGGTGTTGACCCGGTAGAACGTGCGCATCGATCCAATAAGTGGATCCGGCCCATCTAGATGGTCATGGAAGATCCGGTACACCGACAAGTCCTTGGCTTTGCCTTTGGCGAGAAGGTCCACAATCTGCTTCGTTTCCTCTGCTGTTAGTGCGCGGGGATCCGGGCGGCGGGCACACCGCGGTGGCGCCGGCCGCCGGTGATGGCGGTAGCGCCACACCGTTTTCGCGCATCCTGACAGACGAAACGCCTCTTTCAAGGTCAGGCCCGCTGCAACCAAGTCATGCACGAGCTGGGTATCACAGGAAACAAAGTCAGCATGGGCCTTTTTCTGTTCGTCGGTGAGTTGTCGGCCACCTCGCTTTAGTCCTCGGAAAGGTTGTGCAAGGTGGCGATAGCTTTTCCCAACGCTTCAGCCGCCTCTTGGTTGGCGTGGGCCCGCTTACGCAATGCTTCGTTGGCTTTACGCAGGCGTGCGTTTTCCTCAAGTAGTCGTTTGATCTCTTTAGCCTCGCTGGTGCTCATAACTACAGTCTGGCGTGGCGAAAGGTCCATGTCGACATTCCCGGCAATCATTTGATCCCGCCATTTCACAATCGCAGCGCCGGAGACGTTGTGCCGTTTCAAAAACGCGCCTTTGGTGCCATGCTTTTGCAGGTAGTAGTTAGCTACCAACCACTTCTTTTCCTCCGGGGTAAACACCCGATGTGGTTTGACCCGAACAGTAGGGGCAAGCTCGTTAGACATTGATGATCCTCTCTGTAGGAGGGTCACAACTTCACTGGCAAACAGGGCGCGTGACAAATCCCTACGCTTATCAAAAATCTGACCAGCATGTTTGCTGAGGATAGGCGTAGGGATTTGTTTTGCCGGAACGTGTTTCCCAGTGGGACTGGGATTGCTACGATTTGCCGTAGGGATAATCATGGTTGAATTTCTGTTGTTTCTCATTCCCTCGCTCAGCTATGTGCTGGTCAGGCGCAGACCGCTCGGAACGCGGCGCGCAGGGGCGAACGTGGGCTGGCAATGGGGGAGCTGGCGCACCGCAGGCTTCGCAGTCGCTCTCTTCCCCATACTGCTGGGGCTGGGATATGTCGGAACCCGACTAGTAACCTCAGCCGACCTCAGTGCGCCAGGAGTGGTGATTGCGCAAGGAATCAGCCTGGCGGTCATCCTGAGAGCGGTGGGCGAGGAGATTTTCTTCCGCGGATTCCTCGGCGGAATGCTCCTGTGACGGCTGGGGTTTTGGGTAGGAAACTCTATCCAAGCTGCGATCTTCCTCCTTCCGCACCTCTTACTGCTCACCATTGATGCCCGGCTATGGCCGATTCTGCCCATACAGTATGTAGTCGGTTGGATACTCGGCGCATTACGTCACCGCTCGGGGAGCATCATCGAATGCGCAATCCTGCACGCTGCCCTCAACACCTGGGCTGTGTCAAGTTTTGTTGACGGTTAGACCCGTTTGTTTTGGTTAGGCTGCAAGGGCCTCGGGGAGTAATTCGGGGCTGGGGGTCAGGAAATCGGCCATCGCCTCAGCGGGAATGAGGCCGGTCGCACTTTGGCGGCGCTGTCGGTTGTAATACGTCTCAATCCACGACAGTGTCTCTAGGCGGGCGTGCTGCTTGGAATCGAATTGTTTGCGCTCATGCAGCAGGTGAAGTTTCAGCGTGGAAAAGAAGGATTCCGCCACCGCATTGTCCCAGCACACGCCAACAGAGCCGACAGACAAGCGAACGTCGAGTTCTTCGGCGCAGTCAGCGAACACCTTTGAGGTGTACTGACTGCCTCTATCCGAGTGGAATATCGCATCACCAGCAACGAAGCCTCGATCATGGGCCATGGTCAAGGCATCCACCACAAGCTTCGAGCGCATGGAATCGGCCATCGACCAGCCCACCACCATCCGGGTGCCCAGATCCATGACTGTGGCCAGGTACATCCAGCCTTCACGGGTGCGCAGGTACGTAATATCTCCGCACAAGACCGTGGTGGGCACTGGGGGATAAAACATCCGCCGCAGGTAGTCTTTGCGCAGGTCAGCGTCAGGATCCGCAATGGTGGTGCGTACCTTCTTGCGTCGGTACTTCGTGACTAAATTGTTCTGCGCCATGATGGTGCGCACCGCGTACAACGTGGTGTCAATACCTTCAGCGACCAGGTCAGCAAAAATGGTGCGAGCACCGGCAAACCCTTTGTGCTTGGTCGTGAAAAGCTCTGTGACGCGGGCACTGATGGCAAGCCTGCGCCCCCTGGGAGAAGATGCAGCCACAGGGGTGTGGTGGCGTTTCTTCCAGGCGTAGTAGCCGGCTCTGCTGACGTTAAGGACGCGTGCCATCATGGTGACCGAGTATCTGGGCTTGGTCGTGCCTTCTTTGTCGAAGTGGTAGATGACGCGGAAGAAGTCGTCTTCTACTGCTCCTTGGCAAAGAAGGCGCTGACTTTTTTTAAGAACTCGTTTTCAAGCTCCAGCTCCCGGATTCGTTTGGTCATTTCAGCTGGGTCTTGGGAGTTGGGGTCTGCTTTGCGCAGGTGAGAGCCGCGGCCGGTGCCTTGGGTGCCTTTGGCTTTGGCCACCCACCGGCCCAGAGCTGAGGAGGAGATCCCGTACTCGGCAGCGACTTCCTCGCGTGTCTTGCCCAACACGAGAACCGCATCCACGCACTGCTGTTGAAATTCTTTTGGATAAGCCTTCGGCATAATCACACATCCTTGTCGTTGAGGGTTTCACCGTCAACAAGAATCATGACAGCTCAGGCAGCGACGATGGATGCGATGGTTAAGGCGGTGCAGGCGGGTATTTTCCCTGCTGGTTCTGAGGTTATTTGGGACAGGCTGGGGGTGACGGATGCGGAGAAGCAGGTGCTGCGTAGGGAGCTGGCATCGCAGCGCGCTTCCAAGGTTATCCAGGGCTTATCTGCTGCTGTTGGCAATGTTGATCAGCCGGCACTAGCTGATCCGAATGCAGGTGTTGACTCTTTTATCCCAGGGGCGTTCTAGGAAGGAGGGGCGATTAGGTGAACGAGCATCGTCAAATTCAACAGCAGTACGCGTTTGCCTTGGATGCTCTTCGGATGCTTGCTCAGCGAGAGCTGCTTTCGTGGTGGGATCAAACAGCGCATTTAACGTATGTCGATCAACGACGACTGTTGGCGCAGCCTTTCCTTGAGATCGTTCGTAAATATGGTGAGCAGGCGGCGTATTCGGCGGCTGATTACTTGTTTCTGTCGAGGTCTCTTGATGAGTCCTTAGCCAAACTGGAGTATCCCGAGATTGCCGATCCTGTTGGGTTCGAACAAGCTCAAGCGTCGTACAGGTATGCGATGTGGTTGAAAGAGTATTCAGAGGATCCAGAAGCCCGACAGGTGGCGAAGGCTAAGTTAATGGGGGTTGTGCAGCGTTTAGTGACGGAACCAGCTCGGACGACGGTGGAGATGGGCGTCGTAAAAGCAGGTACCGCGTATGCTCGGGTTCCTGAGCCTGGGGCATGTGCATTTTGTCTGATGCTTGCTTCCCGTGGCGCAGTTTATTCAAAGCAAACAGTGCTTACAGCTCATGCGCATCGTGAAAACCGTAAGCACAGTGTAGGTATCAAGGCGATGAAGCGCTATCACGATAATTGTCGTTGCCTTGGGATTGAGGTTAAACGTGATGGGTCTGATTTACCGAAGATCAATAGGGAGTTGGAGAAAGCCTGGGGTCAGGCGATGCGGGCTGGTTCTGAAGGTACGGACTTTCAAAAGTGGGCCACCTATATTGAGGATCGCAGGCTTGCTGCGATGGAGGCGGTGAAATTTCCAGAGATTCCGGGGTTGAAGATGCCTAAGTACCAAGGCGATGCGACACGTGTGGTGGACGGCAAGCGTGAGCCGTTGCCAGCACTGGACAAACTAGCTGGGCATATCTTGTATGGGTGGAGGTCAGACCGTTCACCAGAGAAACCGTTAGTTTTAGACAAGAGGTCCGGGCACACATCTCAATCGGTAAGGGTTGGAAAGACTCGGTTCCCGATGTCTTGGTCTGATCAGCAGATTTTGGATGCGTGTGTGAAGGTCCTCCAAACTGGACTGGTCTCTGTCAAGGGGAACGTTAGAGTCGTGGATGGGGTAGTCGATGGTGTGAAGATCAGGATGAAATACACGATCTTTGAAGGAAAAGCTGTACATGTTTACGGATACCCGCTAAAATCCCCTGGTAGAGGTACATCTGTAGTGAAGAGGGGAGGGGGCATTGCGTGGCATTAGACAACACAATTCCGGAAAAAGTAACGCACATCGATAATTTTCTGCTTCCGGACAATGAAATCGAATATGAAGTGTTCGACGCGGTAGCTCCCAAGGTTCTTCCTCTACTCAGCGCCACGGACCGCCAGGGAGTTGTTGAAGAGTATGAAGATGGAGGCTATCCGGCAGGAGCCTTAGCGTGGGCGCTCAACGCAATTCAGTCACCAGTTCCTCGAAGCGTGGTGGGAATTGTCCGAAACTATGTCCCTAAGCTTCGGGATTTTAATAGTGATTGGTTTGGCGTCGACCGTGCACTTCGAAGTGCGATTGATCGGTGCGGTATTGATGAATCAAAATAGCGCTTCTAAGTAATTTGGTTTGGGTGGAGGTTGCTGCAGTGAAACTTCATCGGATCATTGTTAGCCTTGTTGCAGAAGATTCCGGGGAGCTCACCACTGAGGTGGACATCGAAGGCGAACCAGCGTTTGTGACAGCACTGGGCATGCTCGACATGGCCAGACAACAGCTGTATGACCGAGTTGATGAAGATAATTAGCGCCGCCTAACAGGTAGGAAATCCAGGTTCGAGTCCTGGCGGACGCACCCAAAACCCCAATTCAGGACATACCTCCTGGGTTGGGGTTTTGCCATGCCCGGAAAGGGCGGATGAAAAACAACCCTGAAAAAGGAGAACCCCATGAAGAATAATTACCCGTGGCTACGGTTCATTGAAGGCCCAGACGGCTCAGCACCAACACCTGCCGAGGAAACCACCAATCAAGGTTCCACGGTGGAGGAGAAAACACCAACTGGTGCCGGCAAGGAAACCGACTATAAGTCCAAGTATGAGGCCATGAAAGCCCACTCCCGAGAATGGGAACAAAAGGCCAAGGCGAATCTTGCTGCCGCGAAGAAACTCCAAGAGATCGAAGATGCTGGTAAAACTGAGCTGCAAAAGCTCACCGACCTGCTCGAGAAGGAGCGCGCTGAAAAGCGTGCTATTGAGGCTGAAGCTACCCGGCTGCGAATCGCGACCCAGCATGGGCTTAGTGCTGATGATGCGGAGCTGTTTCTTCATGGGGATGCCGAAACGATGGCTAAGCAGGCTGAGGCGCTGGCGAAACGACCAGCGGCACCAGATACGAGTCCGAAAGGACTTGGCGTGAATCCTGCGCAGGGCCGTGGGGCGGCATCATCCCCCGTGCGTGACGACATTATCGAACGCGCAAAGAAACTCTAAAACACCAACACATAGAAAGGATTAGATTGCTATGCAGTTTGGCATGAAGACCGAAAAGTTCGGTTCTGGTAGTCAGCTTTGGCTCGGCTCTGCCCACGGCACTGACGTGGCGCGAACCGTCACCATCGATGGCAAGAAGGTTAGCGGGTTCAAGGATGGGTTTATCCCAGCCGGTACGCCTCTTAAGCAGTCCGAAGATGGAAAGTACGAGCCGGTTGCTGAGACGAGCGACGTGCTTGCGGGATTTCTCCTCGCTGACCAGTCGTTTACCGTGGTCACGACCAGCAGCCATCCCAGAGACAGACCATATTAGACCCCAACCTCTAAACTTCCTACAGAAGCGAAAGACAGATACACCACCGCGCAGGACGTTACCGCTATCTAAAACAGGTGGTAGAGAGTTCGAGGAGAAAACAACCTCGACCCCTTTTATGCCACTTCCTCTCGAACCCTCTACCAACCGGCCCTTCGCCGTTGTTGTGCTCTCTACCACCTTCAAAGCTCAACCTCGTACATTGAGCACTAGCACAGCAACGGGATACAAAAGGGCTCCATCATATAGCCACATAAACCTCTGGGGAGCGACACGCCGACCAGACACACATTTAGCTACTTAACCCCTACTTAACCCTAATATTTGGACACTTTTAACAAAAATATGCCAGCTCAGAAAATGAAAACATGCTCTGAGCTGGCTCTTTGGTGCCCCTGGTGAGACTCGAACTCACACTGCACGGGTTTTGAATCCGTTTCCTCTGCCAATTGGGATACAGGGGCGTGAAACAAAATATTAGCCCATGGCCGGTACGGAAATAAAATCGCCTAGACTTGGGTGCCATGAAGTTGATGTTGATCGATGGGCACTCGATGGCGTTCCGCGCGTTTTATGCGCTTCCGGCGGAGAATTTTTCCACTTCGGGTGGGCAGCATACGAACGCTGTGTATGGCTTTTTGTCGATGCTCGCGAACCTGCTGAGTGAGGAAAAACCCGATCACATCGCCGTCGCGTTCGATGTGGGCCGCAATACGTTCCGCACCGAGCTGTTCCCCGAGTATAAGGCGCAGCGGGAGGCTGCTCCGGAGGAGTTTCGGGGCCAGGTGGAGCTCATCGAGGACGCGTTGAACAAGCTGGGTATCACCACGATCCGCAAGGAAAATTACGAGGCGGATGACATCATCGCTACGCTCGCCACGGCGGCGAAGCCTCTCGGCTTCGAGACGTTCATCGTCACGGGTGACCGCGATTCCTTCCAGCTGGTCAATGACACCACCACGGTGCTGTACCCGATGCGGGGCGTATCCACCCTGCATCGTTTCACCCCGGCGGCGGTGGAAGAAAAGTATGGCCTGACGCCGAAGCAGTATCCGGAGTTTGCGGCGCTGCGCGGTGACTCCTCCGATAATCTGCCGGGGGTGCCGAAGGTGGGGGAGAAGACGGCTGCGAAGTGGATCCAGCAGTACCACACCATCGATAACTTGGTGGAACACGCGGATGAGATCAAGGGTGTGGCGGGTAACAATTTCCGGGAGCGCCTCGACCAGGTGAAAATGAACCGCACCCTCACGGAGATGGTGAAGGACCTTGAGCTGCCCGTCAGCCCCGACCAGCTAGCGTTCCAGCCCGCGGACATCACTGAGATTGCTACCACCTTTGACGAACTCGAATTCGGCACCAACCTGCGCGAGCGCATCCTTTCAGTAATCAACGCCGAGGTCACCGACGCGCCACAAGAAGTTACGGAACTGGTCGTCGATAAGCAGGCGGTGCGGGAGTGGCTGCCACGCGGGCCGCTCGCTGTGGCGCTGCAGGGGCAGCAGCTGGCGCTTGTCGACGCCGACCGCCACGCACTCCTCGTGGACCTCGCGGAGCTCGATGAGGAGGACTCCGCGGCGCTCGCCAAGTGGCTGAAATCCGAGGAGCCCAAGTTCTTCCACGACGCGAAAGCCGCCTGGCATGCCCTCACCGATCAAGGCTACGAACTAGACGGTATCGCGCACGATACCGCCCTGGCCGCCTACCTGGTGCGCCCCGGACAGCGCACCTACTCCCTCGCGGACGTCTACCAGCGCCACCTGAAGAAACAGCTGGCTGCGGACACAGATCAGCTTTCGCTGCTGTCCGACAACACAGAGCTCGCCGACCACGCCGCAGCGGTGTGGGAACTAGCGGAAGAGCTCACCAAGGAACTACAGAAAATCGAGGGCTACGAGCTGTACCAATCCCTCGAGCTGCCACTGCTGAGCATCCTGGCGCGCATGGAAGCCACCGGCATCGCCGTGTCGGTGGCGGCCCTGGAAGAGCAGCGCGACACCTTCGTGGAAATGGTCGCCGATGAGGAAGCCGCCGCCCGGGAATTGGCGGGCGACCCGAACCTGAACCTGTCCTCCCCGAAGCAGCTGCAAGTGGTGCTGTTTGAGACCCTGGGCATGCCGAAAACCAAGAAAACGAAGACGGGATACTCCACGGCAGCCAAAGAAATCGAAGCACTGGCGGTCAACCATCCGCACCCATTCCTGGATCACCTGCTGGCCCACCGCGAATACCAGAAGATGAAAACCACCCTGGATGGGCTGATCAAGTCCGTCGCCTCCGACGGGCGGATCCACACCACGTTCAACCAGACGGTCGCGTCGACAGGCCGACTGTCTTCTACGGAACCGAACCTGCAGAACATTCCGGTGCGGACCCCGGCGGGGCGTCGCATCCGCGCGGCGTTCACCGTGGGCAAAGGGTACGAGTGCCTGCTCACGGCCGACTACTCACAGATCGAGATGCGCGTCATGGCGCACCTGTCTGGCGACCCCGGACTGATCGACGCCTACCAAAAGGGTGAAGACCTGCACAATTACGTGGGCTCTCGCGTGTTCGACGTGCCGGTTTCCGAGGTCACCCCGGAGCTGCGCCGCCGCGTGAAAGCCATGTCTTACGGCCTGGTCTATGGCCTGTCTGCGTTCGGACTGGCCGGGCAGCTTGACATCACCCCTGGCGAGGCGAAGAAAATCATGGAGGCTTACTTCCAGCGCTTCGGCGGGGTGCGCGACTACCTGTCCAAGGTGGTGGAGCAGGCCCGCAAGGACGGCTACACGTCCACGCTGTTCGGGCGCCGCCGCTACCTGCCGGAACTCATGTCCGATAACCGTGTGGCCCGAGAAAACGCGGAGCGCGCCGCCCTCAACGCCCCGATCCAGGGCACCGCTGCGGACATTATTAAGGTGGCGATGATCCGCGTCGACGCCGCGCTGAAGGGCATGAAGTCCCGCATGTTGCTGCAGGTGCACGACGAACTCGTGCTGGAGATCGCCCCCGGCGAGCTGGAAGAAGTCAAGGCCATCGTGGAGCGGGAGATGGACGGCGCCATCTCCCTGTCCGTGCCGCTGGAAGTGTCCGCAGGCTCCGGGGAAAACTGGGACCTAGCGGCGCACTAGAGCTCGTCGATGCGCACAATCCGGTGCGCGCACGCGGCGAGCAGGCGGTGGTCGTGCGAGATGAGCAGCACGCCACTGCCAGCTTCGGCGCGCTTGGTGAGCAACTGAATCACGCCCGCCGTGGCAATGGGATCCAGAGCCGAGGTTGGCTCGTCGCACACCAGATAGCGCGGCTGCTGCGCGAACGCCCGGGCGATGCAGGCGCGCTGCAGCTGCCCGTCACTGACGTGCTCCGGGGTGCGCTCGAGCAGCTCGGGGGAGAGGAAACACTCCTGCGCAAGCTGCACGATGTCCGCGCTACCACCCGAAATGTCCAGGGGTTCCCGAATGATCTCGGTAAGCGTCCAGCCGGGGTTGGTGGCGGCGCGGGGCGATTGGTGGATCGTGGCGATCCGCGGATCCCGGCGTTTCAATGGCACATCGTCGATGGTGACGTGACCTGCGGTGGGCTGGTAGCGACCGGTGAGAATACGGCCCAGCGTGGTTTTCCCGGACCCCGAGGCGCCGATGAGGCCGACGATCTCGCCCGGCGCGATCGATAGCGTCACGTCTTCTAAGACAGATTTGGTGCCGAAGCGGATGCTGATGTTGTGCGCGGTGAGACTAGCCACTGACGAACTCCTTTGTCAGGCGCAGCCCACCGCTTGGTAGGGCCGCGAGCAGCGCCTTGGTGTAGGGGTGGGTGGGATTGTCCAGCACGTGCGGGCCGTGTTCGACGATCTCACCGTGGTGCATGACGGAGATGTGGTGGCAGATGCCGGCGTCGATGAGGTCCTCGATGTCGTGGGTGATGAGCAGCACCGTGGTGCCGCTGTCCGCGATCTCCCGCAGCAGGGCGAGGATCTCCAGGGTGAGGTCGGGGTCGAGCGCGCTGGTCGGCTCATCGGCAACGATCACCTGGGGATCTCCTGCGAGGGCGCCGGCGATGGCGACGCGCTGCATCATGCCACCGGAGAGCTGGTGGGGGAAGTAGTCGGCGATGTCCGGGGTCAGGTGCACCAGCTCCAGCAGCTCCGGCACCGTGTGCATGCCGGTGCTCAGCTCGGCGAGTTGCGGGCCGATGCGGCGCACCGGGGTAAACGACGTCGCGGCGGACTGTGGGACGAAGCTGACGTTTGAGCCACGCAGGGCGCTTAACGACGCCCCGGGTTTCCGCGTTGCCGCTGCCGACTCACATTCGGTCAAGCGTTCCCCCGCCACGCTGATTGTGCCGGTAACGCTGCACCCTGGTGGGATCGCACCAAGCAGTGCGCGCCCCAGCGTGCTTTTTCCTGAACCGGATGCGCCGACGAGGCCATGGACCTGACCGGGGGTGAGCTCTAGGGTGGCGTCATGCACCAACGTGGTGCCATCGTCAGCGGTGACCGTGAGCCCAGCGACTCCGGTGTCGGGAACCTCAGCAGCAACGGCAAGGTCGGCGTCACAGTCTCGCGCTGTGGTGTCTTTCTTGCGCATCAATGACATCGCGGAGATCGTGGTCAACAGCAACACAATGCCGGGGAACACCAGGGACCACCAGGCACCTTTCATGATGTCCTCGCGCGCCAGATCCATCAGCGTGCCGAGCGACGGCTCATTGGGCTGGATACCCAGGCCCAGGAAACTAAGCGCTGATTCGTGCCACACCGCGTGGGGCATGAGCATGGTGATCGCGACGACCGCTTGGCTCAGAGCCGCGGGGAAGTAGTGGCGGCGCAGGATCCAGCGGGGCCGGGCCCCGGCCCCATAAGAGGCATCGACGAAATCGGAGGCGCGCACGGACAGCACCGTGGAACGGATAATACGGGCCACAGGCGCCCAGTGCGTGATACCGATGGAAATGATCAGCGCCGGAATCGATCCCTGAAACAGGGCGACGATCACCACGGACAAAATCATGTGCGGGATCGAGTTGATGGCGTCGGTAAGCCGCATGATCACGCGGTCCACCCAACCACCCAACGTCGCCGCGCTCAGGCCCACCACCACGCCCAGCGCGGTAGCCAACAACGCGGAAATAAGGCCGATCAGCAGCGACACCCGCAGCGCCTGCGCGGTACGCACGAACAGGTCAAAACCGAAATGGTCCGTGCCCCACCAGTGTTCGCCACTCGGGGCCTGCAGGGCTGTGGCGAAACTCGGGGAGCCTTGATCCAGCAACGCCGGAACCAACAGTGCATACAACAACACCAGCACAAACAAGCTGGCACCTAAGCGTGGTTTAAACATCGGTCACCCTCGGATCAATCAAAACGTAGGCAATGTCACTAGCCAGCGACCCCAACATCACCACCACGGTTGTCGCCGCCGTGATGAACGCCAGGAGCGGAAAATCCACTGCAATCGCGGACTCGACCGTGGCGAAAGCCAGGCCCGGCCAGGAAAACACCGTCTCCACGATGAGCGCCCCCACCACCAGCTCACTCAGGCGCGCACCGATCAGCGTCACCAACGGCATGAGGGACATCGGCAAGATGTGGCGCAGCAGAATCTTCCGCTGGCTCAGCCCCCGCAACCGGGCGGTACGCACCGCCTCTGATGCCGAAGCATCACGCGCCGCCTGCTGCATCGCCAGCAACGGCCAGGACAGCTGCGAGATCGCCAACACACACGCCGGCGCAATCAGATACGGTCCCACATTCGCCAGCGACGGCTCCCGCCCGATCGGGGCAGCCCCACCGATCGGGATGGCATGCAGCAACAAGCCGAAGAACAGCACCGTGCCCAGCGCATACACATACGACGGCGTCGCAGCGATAAACACACCCACCGCCGTGACACAGCGATCCACCAGCCCGTGCGGATGACGAGCAGAAAGAATCCCCAGCACCACAGCCAGCAGCATCAGGATCGCCAGCCCCACCGCAGATAGCAACAGCGTCCACGGCAGGCGCTCCACAATCACATCCGCCACCGGCTTGTGATAAATCCGGGACCAGCCCAAATCACCCTGCAGCAAGTGCTGCCACCAATACAGCCACTGCCCCCACCACGGCCGATCCATACCAAGCGACGCCGCGATCTCCGCCAGCTCCGCATCGGTATAACTGCCGTAGTCGGAACCTAAGTGATGGGCCAACGGGTCAAACGGCGACACCGCAGCCAAACCGAAAATCGCGAACGTCACCCCGAACGTGGTGAAAGCAGTAATCACCAAGCGGGTGCCGATCATCTTCGGCAGGCTGCGCACATTATCGCGATGTGTCAGCATAAGCTACTTAGACCACTCCGACATCCGCCACCACGGACCCCACGTCGCATCGTGGATGTGTGGCTCAATAATCACGCCCGGCTTCTGGTAACCGTTCGGCTTGGACACGTAAATGTGATCCAGATTCAGCAGCACCAGTGCGGAAGGATTGTCGAAGTACAGCTCCTGCGCTTTCTTCCACAACTCATTGCGCTTATCGGTATCTACCTCACTGCGAGCCTCATCCAGCAAGGCATCCAGCTCCGCAGAACCGTAATCACCCGGGTTGGCGTACTTGCTCGTGGCCTCCGTACGGGTGTGCAGATACTCGTACACCATCACCGTCGGATCATATGGGGCAGAACCGCCGCCCAGCACCGCGGCAGCCTTGCTCAGCTGCGGGGCAATCTCATCCCAGGTCCCCGACTTGAGTTCAAACTCCAGGCCCAGTTTCTTCATCTGCGAAGCGAACTCCACCGCGATGTCGCGCCGGGTGGTGTCGTTTCCGGCGTAGAACAGGTCGATGTGGAACGGCTTGCCGTCCTTCTGTCGCATCCCATCGGCGCCCTTGACCCAGCCCGCCTCATCGAGAAGCTGCTCAGCCTTCGCGGTGTCGTACTTGAATCCCACCTGAGGGTTGTGGGCGTCGCCGTAGAGTTTGGAGAGCAGGGTATCGATGGAGACACCGTAACCGGAGAGGGTGCCGTCGATAAGCGCCTGCCTATCGACGCCGTAGTTCAGAGCCTGGCGCACCTTCGGGTCCGCTAGTTCCGGCACCTTCGGGAAGGAAATGCCGCGCCAGTCCGCGGTGTGAGCGACGTCGATGTTCAGGTTCTTGGCGTTCTTCACGCTGGCCGCCTGGGCCGGTGGGATTGCCGCACCGTCAACCTCACCAGCGACGACGCGCTGCGCACGGGCTGTATCATCGGCAGCGGTGGTGATCACCAGCTCACGAACCGGGGGAGTGCCGCCCCAGTAGTTCTCATTAGCCTTGAGGACAGTTTCATCGGCCTTGTGCGAGACAAAGACGTACGGCCCGGTGCCCACGGGGTGGGTGTTGAGCTCCGAATCGGCCACCGGGACACTGTCGTTCGTCTTTTCCGATGGGGTGATCGCGTACGCCAGGCGGGAATGCATCTCCGCCAGCGGGTACTTCAGCCGGAACACCACGGTGTGCTCGTCCGGGGTTTGCACCTCATCGATCATGTTGTAGCGGGCGACCACCTCGGAACCGGCCTTGAGGTCGCGTGCCACGTCGTAGGAGGCCTTCACATCGGCGGAATCGAAGTCGGAGCCGTCGGAGAATTTGATGCCCGTCTTGAGCTTCACCGTCCATTCGGTGGCATCGGCGTTGTGCGTCGGCATCTCGGCTGCGAGCGCGGGTTCAAACTCCGGGATGGTGTCCGGGGAGCCGGCCTTCGGGCGCAGCAAGCCGTCGTAGACCGGGCTCACGCCAGTTTGGCCGAATCCGGATGCCGGGTGATATTTCTTGGCGGCTGCACGGTCCGCGAGGACCAGGCGCTCGGGGAACTCGCCGGAGGCTTCGCTCTGGCCTGGGTCGCCACACGACGTCAGAGTCAGAGCCAGTGCTGGGATGAGCAGCAATGGACGCTTCATTTTTACCTTTCTGAAGAGATAACTTCGGTTAGTTGAAATAAGGGCATACTAACCTAATCCTAGAATGATAATGGAAGCTGTTATCAAAATAAATAAGGTTTGTGTGAGACAAAAATCACAGTGCCCGGAAACATCTTCCCCCTCATCGGTGACCACTGGCCCCAATTCTCCGTCAGCCCTTCCGGCCACTCCGGCTCAATCACATCATCGAGAACAAACCCCACCTGTAATAACTCCCGAATCCGATCGCCCATCGTCCGATGCTGCTCCGCATACGTCACCTCACCGCCCGCCACCTCGACATAGCCCGACCGGTCAAAATAGCTAAACTGCACCTCAAAGCTCTCCGGATCATCGGCAAAAATCCACCGCATCGGATGATTGATAGACATTACAAAACGACCGCCAGGCTTCACGACGCGCACAGCCTCCCGCAACACATCCACCGAAGATTCCACGAACGGAATCGCCCCGAACGCCGAGAACGCCACATCAAAAGCTCCATCGGCAAACGGCATCTCCAGGGCGTTGGCCTGGACGAGGTTTCCCGACCCGTGCCGAAGCATCCCCATCGACAAATCAAACCCAACCGCCAGGTGGGCATGACCTTCGAGCCATCGCGTACAGGAGGCCGAGCCACAGCCAATTTCTAGGACTCGTTTGTTTCGGACGTCGCCAAGCAGCCGTGCGTCCTTTTCGTGCAACATCTCGGGACACCAATAGAAGGACGAAAGATAGTTTTTGTGTGACTCGTGATAGTTGTGTGCATCCTGATCCCACCAGGCGCGGTTCGCTGTCGAAAATTCTGAAGACATACGCCACTTTCTATTTGATTCTGCAGGTAAAAGGGACTATTGTTTGTGAAGCGTGTCTGCACGGGCGCGCGGTGGATACTCTATAGGAAAGTGTCATACCCGCGTTCTTGCACTTCAGACCCGCAAATCCCTGTCCATTTTCGATTTCCTATAAGCTTTCGGAGCTATTAACACATGCCCAACCACAACGTTCCTCAGGTAGCCATCAACGACATCGGCACCGCTGAGGATTTCCTCGCAGCGATCGACGCCACCATCAAGTACTTCAACGACGGCGACATTGTTGAAGGTACCGTCGTCAAGGTCGATCACGACGAGGTACTGCTCGATATCGGATACAAGACCGAAGGTGTCATCCCATCCCGCGAGCTGTCCATCAAGCACGACGTTGACCCAGACGAGGTCGTGCAGGTCGGCGACCAGATCGATGCACTCGTCCTCACCAAGGAGGACAAGGAGGGCCGTCTGATCCTGTCCAAGAAGCGCGCACAGTACGAGCGTGCTTGGGGCGCCATCGAAGAGCTCAAGGAGAAGGACGAGCCAGTCACCGGTACCGTCATCGAGGTTGTCAAGGGCGGCCTGATCCTGGACATCGGTCTGCGTGGCTTCCTGCCAGCATCCCTCGTCGAAATGCGTCGCGTCCGCGACCTCGACCCATACATCGGCCAGCAGATCGAAGCTAAGATCATCGAGCTGGACAAGCACCGCAACAACGTGGTCCTCTCCCGCCGCGCATGGCTCGAGCAGACCCAGTCCGAGGTCCGCTCCGAGTTCCTCGCACAGCTGCAGAAGGGCCAGGTCCGCAAGGGCGTTGTTTCCTCCATCGTCAACTTCGGCGCATTCGTCGATCTCGGCGGCGTAGACGGCCTCGTCCACGTTTCCGAGCTGTCCTGGAAGCACATCGACCACCCATCCGAGGTTGTTGCCGTTGGCGACGAAGTCACCGTCGAAGTCATCGACGTTGTGCTTGAGCGCGAGCGCGTCTCCCTGTCCCTGAAGGCAACCCAGGAAGACCCATGGCGCGTCTTCGCACGCACCCACGCTGTGGGCCAGATCGTGCCTGGTAAGGTCACCAAGCTCGTCCCATTCGGCGCATTCGTCCGCGTCGAAGAAGGCATCGAGGGCCTCGTCCACATCTCCGAGCTGGCTGAGCGCCACGTCGAGGTCCCCGACCAGGTCGTCTCTGTTGGCGACGAAGCAATGGTCAAGGTCATTGACATCGACCTCGAGCGCCGTCGCATCTCCCTCTCCCTCAAGCAGGCCGACGAGGACTACACCGAAGAGTTCGACCCATCCAAGTACGGCATGGCCGACTCCTACGACGAGCAGGGCAACTACATCTTCCCAGAAGGCTTCGACCCAGAGACCAACGAATGGCTCGAAGGCTTCGAAGAGCAGCGCGCAGAGTGGGAAGCTCGCTACGCAGAGTCCGAGCGTCGCCACCAGCTCCACACCGCACAAATCGAGAAGAACCGTGCCGCTGCAGCTGAAGCTGCAGCATCCGCACCAGCAAACTACTCTTCCGAAGCATCCTCCGCCGAGGCTGCAGCACCAGCAGAAGAGTCCGCAGGTTCCCTCGCATCCGACGAACAGCTCGCAGCACTTCGCGAAAAGCTCGCCGGCAACTAGTCACTAACTAGACCCCAAGGCCCGCCCCCATCGAGAGGCGGGCCTTTTGCGTACACTAAACACATGCTCATCGGACTCACCGGAGGCATCGGCTCCGGAAAATCAACAGTAGCCACCATGCTCCGCCACCGCGGCTTCACCATCATCGACGCAGACCAAATCGCCCGCGACATCGTCGAACCCGGAGAACCCGCCCTCGCCGCCCTCATCGACGCCTTCGGCCCCGACATCATCGACGGCCAGCGACTCAACCGGCCCAAACTCGCCGAGATCGCCTTCGCCTCCCCATCGGCAACTGCACGGCTCAACGCGATCATGCACCCAAGAATTCGGGAAGAAACCGACCGACGCATCGCGCAAGCTCCCGGAGACGTTGTTTACGACATGCCCCTCCTCGTCGACCTCGGCCTCCATAAAAACATGGACCTCGTCGTCGTTGTCACCGTTGACCCCGAAACCCGCGTGCAACGCCTCATCGGACGTGGTCTTACAGCTGACGACGCAAGGAAACGGATGAGTGCGCAAATTTCCGATGATCAGCGTAACGCGGCCGCCGATGTACTCATCGACAACAATGGAACGCTGGAAGAGCTGCAGCTGCAGGTCGATGCATTCGTGGAAAGGATTCGTCATGCTTGAAAAGCTGGTCGGTACGTGGCCAGGGACGGGCAAAAGGCCTTTACCCGACGATTGACCCCTTTCGAATACGAAGAGACCAACGAACTCCCGGGAAGCCGTTTCAGGTGTATGCACAGAAGACTAAAGGGAGGCGAGGTCCGATGCATACCGAAACGGGTTTCCTCCGCCAAGTTGCCGATGGGAGGGGGAGTTTATTCGCTCTCCACCTACCGGTCAGGCGGAGATTCTCGTTTCCCTGGACGTGTCGAATGTCCAGAATTCAAGCACGGCGAAGCGAGTGTATTGCCCTGGAGGGCGATACACTGCGCTCGGAGTTTTTTTATGGCTGCGGTGGGGAGTGTCTTGTGGCGTAGTAGTCGTATGTGAGTCCGCGCCAACCGGAGGTGAGGAGGTCGTTTCCGGAGTAGCGGATGGGGTCACCTTTTCTTCGTTGATGTCCGGGGTAGCCGCCGTTGCCTCGGACTATTCGTCCGTGGTTTTCGTTGTCGGGGTCGTCATCGTTCATGCCGTTGTGTGTTGGGCATAGCGGGGTGAGGTTTTCCCAGGATGTTTCTCCGCCTCGGGACCAGGCGTCGATGTGGTGGGATTGGCATTCGGCGGCGGGGCGGTGGCAGCCGGGCCAGGAGCAGATGAGGGTTTCCAGGTTGGCGATCATGCGGTGTGCGCCGGTGGAGCAGCGGGTGTCTTGGATGGGGGCTACTGCGGTGGCGTGGGCGACGCCGTCGGCGTCGAGGGCGGTTTGGAGAACCCAGCCGGTGTTATCGAGTTGGCCTTTGAGGGCTTCCTCGGGTGTGATACGGGCGCCGTCGGCGGTGACCAGGTAGCCGCGGTCCCAGATGAGGGAGCGGTCGACGGGGATGAGGAGGACGGGTTTGTAGGTGGGGGTGGTGTTTGCCGATGGGGAGAGGAGTTTTTGTTTGAGCCAGATGTCGAGGGCTTGTCCGAAGGTGTGGGTGTCGCGTTTTTTCCCGATGAAGGGGCGGGATTGTTCGCGGATGTGGGCCCATTCGGCGTCGGTGAGGTGGAAGGTGATGCGGCGTCGGCCCCAGAGGTCAGGCCGCTTTGCGACGCCGACGGTTCCGCGTGGCGGGTGAGGTTTGCCGGCTCTTCCGGTTTCAGAGTGCGTAGCTGACCATGGGGTGGGGTTCGGGGTGGCACAACATATAGGGGTCCTGGCCGGTACAAGATGAGAGTTGCGAAGCTTCCATCCAACCGAACCAGGACCCTACTGTGCAGCCTACTACTGGCAACCTCGTCGCCGACACCATCTGCCGCACCGCAGAAATCGGCCTCACGATCACCGGAGCCGCCGACGCCGGAAACATCACCATCATCGACGCCACCCCGGTGGCCGTGAACCACACCTGCCCGGACTGCGGGCACCCCGGGAAGCTGAGGGATCACACCCTGCGCCGGCTCGTTGATCTTCCCGTCGTCGGGTTCCCCACCCGCCTGGACGTCCGCGTCCCCCGCTTTCTGTGCACAGAGCCCTTCTGCTCTAGGAAGATCTTCCAGGCATCCCTGGCCTGCGCGGAGGACGCCAACGCCGACCCAGCGCTGCCACCCGCTGAATCCTCCAGCGCCTCGCCATTGACCGGATGAGTGTGTCTGCCACCGCCAAAGTACTCGGTATCGGCTGGGACCTGGTCAACCAGGTCGCACTCGATGCCTGCCGCCAGCTCGTCTACGACGACCCGCACCACCTCGACGGCGTCATCGGCGGCGTCGATGAGCACGTCTGGAAACACACCCGAGGT